>NZ_BCQI01000035.1 GCF_001544355.1 Alicyclobacillus acidiphilus NBRC 100859 | reverse complement strand
TCCCCTTGAACTATCCGGCATTAGCACCCGTTTCCGAGTGTTATTCCAGTCTGATAGGCAGATTGCCCACGTGTTACTCACCCGTCCGCCGCTCACCCCGAAGGGTTCGCTCGACTTGCATGTATTAGGCACGCCGCCAGCGTTCGTCCTGAGCCAGGATCAAACTCTCAATCAATGTGTTCTCTCGAACATCGTCTCGCTTTCGCAAGACTGGTATCTCTGGCGTGGTGTGTGTTTAGTTTTCAAGGAACCATCTTTGACCGCAGATTCGCTTCGGCCTTCTGCGTTGCTTCGTCGTCGCGACTCAGTCACGTACTCTGTGTACGCTCCATTCGCCGCTCCAACTCGCGCCTTGAACTCCTCGCGACTCTTTGTCAAAGTTTTGACTGCTGATTCAACTTATCATCAACCTCAACCTCTCGTAGTCTTATTCAAGACTCGGGAGCGTCCGTAAAGGACGTTGCCGTCGAGGCGACGTGTTACAGAATATCACGGGTTTGAATCTCCGTCAATGTATTTTTTCGAGAAATTTTCGCTACCCAATCTTTTTCGTTTGATCGCCAGAAGCCCTGAGGGCATGTCTTACTATGCTCCGCTTCGGTTGAAGCTTGAATCGATTCATCTTGACTGAAGAAGATGACTCATGATGATTTATCGTTGCTCCACCGAATCGCGTCCGTTCCTCACAGGTGATCGTACAAAAGACAGAGCGTCTGCGTATCTTTTTCAAGTAAGGGCGACATTCCAGAGATCTGAGTACCATGGTTCTGGAGGACAGGGGACATCGTGATCGACATCTGTTGAACCAATACAGCGAAAGCGATACATGGGCATGTTATCCACCTATTAGTTGAAGTGTTTCTTCAACCGCCGAAAGCGGATGTGATTTAGGCGAGGTGACACTTGACTTAGTGTCTCCACCATGTTAGATTATCGAATGCCCATTGTTGAAGGGCGAGCATGAGCCATTAGCTCAGTCGGTAGAGCACCTGACTTTTAATCAGGGTGTCGCTGGTTCGAATCCAGCATGGCTCACCATCTGCCACCTTGGCTCAGGGGTAGAGCGGCTCACTCGTAATGAGCAGGTCGTCGGTTCGAATCCGACAGGTGGCTCCATAAGATGGCTTCGGCGGACCAGTGAGTCTCGTCGGGTGTCTTGTTGGGGAATAGCCAAGCGGTAAGGCAACGGTTTTTGGTACCGTCATGCGAAGGTTCGAATCCTTCTTCCCCAGCCATCTAAGTGCCCTTAGCTCAGCTGGATAGAGCGTTTGACTACGAATCAAAAGGTCGGGAGTTCGAATCTCTCAGGGCACGCCAGTTTTCTAACGGAGCATAGCGCAGCTTGGTAGCGCGCCTGCCTTGGGAGCAGGAGGTCGTGGGTTCGAATCCCGCTGCTCCGACCAGCAACACCTTGTTCAACATGTCCCGGAGTGGCGGAATTGGCAGACGCACACGACTCAAAATCGTGCGGGAAACCGTGCCGGTTCGAGTCCGGCCTCCGGGACCATCGTGGGGGTATAGCTCAGCTGGGAGAGCACCTGCCTTGCAAGCAGGGGGTCGTCGGTTCGAATCCGTCTACCTCCACCACCGTTCCTCGATAGCTCAGCGGTAGAGCATCCGGCTGTTAACCGGAGGGTCGTAGGTTCGAATCCTACTCGGGGAGCCATAGCAAGGAATTACATGGTCACGCGACTGGACAAGTCCTGTTGGCCATTTACTTTGTCCGCTCCCATAGCTCAGTTGGCAGAGCGCATCCATGGTAAGGATGAGGTCACCAGTTCAAGCCTGGTTGGGAGCTCCATTGGCCCCATGGTCAAGCGGTTAAGACACCGCCCTTTCACGGCGGTAACGCGGGTTCGAATCCCGCTGGGGTCACCAGCTATTTTTCCCACTTGACAGTGTGGCATGATAGCTTGTAGTATGGTTAAGCATCTTCGTGCGGAAGTGGCTCAGGGGTAGAGCATCGCCTTGCCAAGGCGAGGGTCGCGGGTTCGAATCCCGTCTTCCGCTCCAGATTCGCATGATACATGGGGTCTCGCTTGAACAGGGCGTTGAACCCCGCATGCGAAAGCTACACGCCCTTTGTGCGGGTGTAGTTTAATGGCAGAACGTCAGCTTCCCAAGCTGAGAGCGAGGGTTCGATTCCCTTCACCCGCTCCATCATGCGATCGTAGCTCAGGGGGAGAGCACCACCTTGACACGGTGGGGGTCACAGGTTCAATTCCTGTCGGTCGCACCATTCTGTCGGGATCGCTTGGCGAGCGGTCCCTTCGGCAGCCCGGCCCTATCGTCTAATGGTTAGGACGCCGCCCTCTCACGGCGGTAATAGGGGTTCGAATCCCCTTAGGGTCACCATCCATATTGTGGAGTGATGGCCGAGTAGGTCGAAGGCGCTCGCCTGCTAAGCGAGTATACGGTCAAAAGCCGTATCGAGGGTTCGAATCCCTCTCACTCCGCCATGAGGAACTGTGGTGTAGAGGCCTAACATGCCTGCCTGTCACGCAGGAGACCGCGGGTTCGAATCCCGTCAGTTCCGCCACTATAAGCGCCCATAGCTCAGCTGGCTAGAGCGCACGACTGATAATCGTGAGGTCGGAGGTTCAAGTCCTCCTGGGCGCACCAAAATCAAGAGCAACCATTCCTTATGAGATGGTTGCTCTCTTCTGTTGGCAGGCTATCTGGCCGCGCGCAATCACTCAGCAATCACTCAACCAACACTCCAGAACATTTTGTATCCTTGACCAAGCTCCACTGTTGATGGTTTCTGCATATCAACAAACAGAGTCTCATTATCATTACACCTCCGTCACTGTCAACTGGTGGTTCGACTCCGAGGATCGAACCAACGTTGCAAACCGTCACCGAGAAGGTTGAAGCCGAGGACGGCGATCGCGATCGCAACGCCGGGTACGACGGCCAACCAAGGGGCCATGCTCATATATCCCTGAGCGTCTTCCAACATCGTCCCCCAACTCGCAACTGGCGGCTGTACACTGAGACCGAGGTAGCTGAGACTGGCCTCCGCAACGATGCCGGACGCCATCACCATCGTAGCTTGCACGATGAGCGGCGTTACCGTATTGGGGAGAATGTGGTCCCACATAATGCGCCAATCCCTTGCACCGATAGCACGCGCGGACACGACGTACTCCTTCTCCAGTTCAGCGATCACTTGGCCGCGAACTGTTCGAACGAAAGTCGGAATGAAGCCAATTCCTATCGCAATCATCGAATTTCTGGCCCCTGGACCCAGCATCGCTGCGAGGACCAAGGCTAAAATCAAAAACGGAAAGGCCTGCAGCGCGTCGATGATACGCATGATAAACCAGTCATCGACAATGCCGCGGTAATAGCCTGAGACAAGGCCAATCGGCACGCCGATGACGAGGCTGACCACTAGGGCGCCGACCGAAACTTCCATCGAAGTACGGGCACCAATCATTGTCCGGGAGAGTTGATCGCGCCCGAGTTGGTCTGTGCCGAACAGGTGGTGCCACGTTGGGGGTTGAAGAGTGCTGCTGAAGTCGGTGCCGTTCGGATCATACGGACAAAGCCAGGGTGCAAAGAGAGCGACGAAGATGACAATGCCAACGATAAACCCGCCTATCCATAATGCGCGGTTCCGGAAACGAAAGGGCCGCTTGGCCGCCGTGGACTCAACCGATCCCGAGGTGTTGTGCATGATTGGTGCAACGGCCATTAGGTTCTTCCCCCCTCAACTCTAATGCGCGGGTCCGCGAGACCGTAGACAAGATCGACTAGTAAGTTGACAACGACGACGATCAGCGCGGCGACCATGGCGGCTCCTTGGACGGTGGTATAATCGCGGCTGAACACACTCTGCACGAGGAGTTGACCGAAGCCGGGCAATGAGAAAATTTGCTCCGTGATGACGAGTCCTCCAAGTAACCCCGCGATCTGCAAACCTCCTGTTGTGATGACTGGAATCAATGCGTTGGGCAACGCGTGTTTCAATATCACGAGTCCTGCTCGAAGACCTTTCGCTCGCGCCGTTCGGATAAAGTCTTGAGCGACGACCTCCAGCATGGTGGACCTGAGCATCCTCAGAAGAACGGCGGCTTCTCGGAGCCCGGTGGCAACCATGGGAAGGATCATTGCTGACAAGTTTTGCAACGGATTTTGCCAGATCGGAACATAACTGGACGATGGAAAGAGGTGAATCTTCACGGTGAACAGCAGCAGAAAAATGATTCCAACCCAGAACGGCGGGACGGAGAGTCCGATGGTGGACGTGAACAGAGCGGCGAAATCAGCAAACTTTCCTTTATAAACAACTGCAAGAACACCCATTGGAAATGCAATTAGTAAAGCAATAATGATAGTGCCAATCGCCAGTTCGACCGTGACCGGAAGGCGCTGCATAATTAACAAGGAAACTGGTTCGTGATTAACCAAAGACGTACCAAGATTTCCATGCAACAAGCGTGCCATCCAGTGTATATATTGCACGTCCAGCGGGAGATTGAGCCCCAATTGGGCGCGCAAAGCCGCTAGTGCCGCGGGGGTCGCATCTTGACCGAGAATGATTTCGGCGGGATCGCCTGGAATGAGGTGAATGAAGCTGAACACCATGATGCTGAGGAACAAGAGCACGGGAATCATCGTCAACAATCGCTTAAGAATATACGCCATGCTGTATCCTCCTTGCTTGACTGAGAACGGGGATCGGTTGCCACACCCGCTTTGGACGCGGTGTGGCAACCTTCGTGAGATGGCTGTGGCTTAAGAGAGTGACATTTGGTAGATGCGGAAGACACCGTCCGGGTACGATTGAAATCCACGCAAGTTCTTCGTGTAGGCGTACGTGTTATTCGGAAAATACAGGAATATATACGGATCTTGTTTGTGCATCTCGGTCATGAATTCGTCGTAAACCTTCGCGCGCGCGGACATGCTCGGTATGACACGGGCTTGGTTCAACAATTTGTCTACCACCGGATCGCTGAAGTTCGAGCCGTTATTCGGTGCCCCCGTATACCAGAACGAGTACACGTTACCGTCCGGATCGATGCGTCCGGACCAGCCGAGTGCCGACGCTTGGAATGCATGATTTGTGTTGTTCGACAGAAGTGTGCCGAATTCCAACTGCTGAATCTTCATAGTGATATGGAAAGGAGCCAACATGCTTTGAATCATTTGCGCAACTTCAGCAGTGATCGGAGAATTCGTTGTCTGGAAGGTGAATGAGAATCCGTTCGGCTTTCCTCCCTCCTTGAGCAGTTTCTTAACAAGTGTCGGATTTGGCGGCGGCGGCGTATCCAGTTGCTTGTTGTATACCGGCGATTCAGGGCTGAACGGTCCCCATGATGGAGAGGCCTCCCCATTAAATGCCACATTTACAATCGTGCTGCGATTGATGGCTGCATCCACCGCCTCACGGAGGTACCTGTTGTTGAAAGGCGCCTTTGTGGTATTCAAATAGAAACCTTGATAACCGAGTCCAGGCGTATTGGATACGACGTAGTTCGAATTGTGCTCAAGCGACGACAGCTGTTGCGCCGGAACCTGGTCCGACAGTTGAATAGAACCATTCTCCAAGTTTGTCAATTCAACATTTGGATCCGTAAACGCTTTGAAGGTTACCGTCTGAATTTTCGGCCTTCCCTTCCAATAAGACTTATTGGAAACTAGCGTAATATAATCTCCTACGACTTGACTCTGAAACGCGTAGGGGCCAGTGCCAACCGGGTGATTTTGATAATTAGAACCTTCCTTTTTAACCGCCGTTGGTGAAACCATCATGCCAGCGCGATCGGTCAAGACGCCCAGTAACGGAGCATACGGCTGCTTCAAGTGAATCACGACTGTGTCGGAATTCAAAACCGACACCGATTTCACTGAGCTCAACTCCGACGAGCGAGCAGAAACCTTCGCCATATCGCGATCCAAATTAAATTTCACGGCCTCGGCATTGAACGGTGTCCCGTCTTGAAACTTGATACCTGTGTGGAGGACGAATGTGTACGTCAGTTTGTCTTTCGAAATTGTATACGACTTAACCAGATCAGGCACAATTTGACCCTTTGGCGTAATGGCGAACAGTGTGTCATAGATGTTCATCATCACTTGACGATCCACCAACGCTGTCGACAAAGATGGATCCAGCGTCACCGGATCAGCCTGTAAACCAACGGTCAATGTGGAACTTCCGGATACGGACGCAGCTTCCGTCGATGTCGCCGTATTGTGGCCTGTCGTATTGCCAAATGGAGTCGATGTCGTTCCAAGAACACCCAGAGTACCTATTGCTACGAATGCTGCTGCCAATGCCAGTGTTGGACTGGTTCTTTTCATGTGTCTCTCCCCCTGCTTCGTCCATCACGGCTATCCGCCGCGATGTGGTCTGTTAGTACGCTAGGCACCTCTCTCAACTCGTTGATCACCGTCATATCTCTCGAAATGTGATGAAACATTGCATCGTACGCACGGCTCTCATCCCCCTGCACGATGGCCGACAGGATGTCAGCGTGCTCCTGCACAATATTTGTCTGAGTTTGAACAATATTCAGAACACGAATCCAATAATACTGGGTCACTGCGGACACGGTGTCCATGATTCGACAAAATCTGCTGTTCTTCGAACAACTCCAGATAGTCCTGTGAAATTCCTGGTTCAAATCCACAATGCGGCTTGTGTCCCCAACCTCGAGCCTACGTTTGGTATCTTCCCAGTTCATTTGCAGGACCTGAATCGTCGCTGGCGTAATACTCTTCGCCGCATTCCGGGCAGCCATTGGTTCAATGGCTAAACGCAGTTCGTAAATTTCGTTGAAATCTTCCAACGTCGGTTGGAACACGGCAACCCCATCGCGCTCCACGAGCAAGTGTTCCGTGATCAGCAGGCGAATTGCCTCGCGCACCGGACTTCGACTCACCTGCAATTGCTCTGCCAATTTCCGCTCCACAACCCGCTCTCCTGGCGCTAGCTTGCCAGTCAATATAGCATCCTTCAAATAGTCGTATACCTGAAAGACGAGCAAGGCGGCTCTTTCGATTGGTTTCAGACTGGCTCCCCCTCTCCGCGTCCGTTTATCCACGAAGTCGATGACTTCTAACGCAACCAATGTTCACCTTCAAGGTCGACGGTCGACCAAGAATATTAGAAATAATCATAAATCACACATTTTTCTTTGACAATAAGTTGCGTAAAAATTCCTTACATACAAATTTTGCGGATAAAACTGACCTATGGCGTGAATTCACAAGGCAAAGGCTTTCTGTTGCTGGTACCCACGAACAGCCGCAAATTTTTGTCGGTACTCTATGCCCAGTCCGTCACGGACACCTGTCCGGGTGAATCGAACCAAACGCGTGCGCTTCAATCGAATCTTGTTGAATGGGCTCAGGCAATTCATCTTCACGCGGCTATCTTTCGAAACGAAACCAGGCAAAATCAAAATTGCTCCCAGGCAGGAAGATAAAAGTCACCTTTTTCAATCCGGCTACCCTGTTCAGTTCGAATTTCCGTTCGACATAGCCTGCGGACTGTGCAAATTCTGCAAGCTGGCGAATGTCGGCACCGTCTCCTTCAAAACGAATATGGATTGTGTTTTTCTCAATCGGAGAGCGTCCGCAAATAACCAGCTTCGTCGCGCCATCGTCCGTAAAATCCATGCAGTCGAACTCGAGTGACACATTATTTCCGATGCCCTCCACGCGATCATCGGCGATTTTGAACGCGTCTCCATAGATCCGGTCGCATTCCGCGGCAGGATTCCGCTGGAAGGCTCTATTCTGCTTCGCAAATGAGAATCCCTTGATGTGCACCTTCTGACGAAGGACGAAGCAAATGGATGTAATGCCGGTGAGTCGTCTTGGCAATCTATAAGTTTCTTCTTGATACACGTTCCAAATCGACTTCTTCTGATAGACGACTTCCGCCAGCAACTGGCTTCCATCGTGTCCCGGCATGCCTTCCCATATTTCGATGGGGTAGGGATCGCTTGACAACGCGAAAATCGGGATCGTAATCGTGTCGGAACCATACGGGCCAAAATCGAGATCGCGAAAACCGACCTGAGTCTCACCGTCGCGACTCGTCGCGATACCACGCTCGTTGCCGCTGGTCACCTCTCCCCGGCTGAAATCGTACAAACTGGCGGAGATAAAGCGATACGGATCTTTATAGAGCGTCCCGAGACCCTCCGCCCGAAATTCCAATTCGGATATCAACCTTGGTTTATTGGAACCATTCTTACTCATGCAACGTAGACGAAACTTCCCGTCCCCCAACGCGATCACTTTCGCTGTTAGTCCCATCGGTTCAACTTTGGCGAGATGCGTGGTGACACCGGTATCGTTGACAACAGACCATTCGACATCCTGATAGGAAGCGTTCTCGGGATACAAGCGTGCGACGGCCATCCTCTCCCTCTGTAAAGGGCCGAACACCTGCCCCGATGGACTTGTGATTTCAATTTTACGTACCGGGATCTCTCCGCTGTTTCCAAGCACGCACTTCGTTTCCTGATTTCTGGTTTGCGCAGAAACACCTACTACCGCTGAAGGTTCGACAGGCAGAGACACCAGTTCGGCAATTTGGCTCTTCATCCCGATGGAGGACACCGTCACCCGAACTTTCCCCGGTTCCAATGTCGATCCGATGACAGCCATCAACTTGCCTCCGAATAACCGCCTGCTCAGCCCCTTGTATTGGTCATAGTCCGTACTATCACCGTTATCGAGACCAATCAGACGACCTGGTCCCTGAACATCGACACGCACCCGATTGCATGCATTCTCGACCGGATTTCCGCATTCATCCAGCATCGAAATCTCTAAAAAGGCGAGATCGAGACCATTCGCCAATATTTCCTTCTTATGAAAGTTTAGGTCTATCATTTGCGCGTCGCCAAATGATTTCCGAACATCCGTCGCAATCAAGTCACCGGACTCGTCGTAGGCCAAGGCCCGCAATTCGCCAGGTTCGTAGGGCACCTTCCACCAGCCGACCAATTGGGTGCCATGGAGATGGTCGATCTCTTGGCTTCCTATCACGCGACCGTTCAATTGAAGCTCGATCTTGGGCGCGTTGGAGTACACTCGAACATCAACGATCTGTCCGGGGTTGAAATCCCAATACGGAAAAATATGTACCATTGGATTCGTCTTATAATCTGTCCACGCGCTTTGGTAGATGTAGTACGAGTCTTTCTTAAACGTTGCCGTGTCTATCTGGCCAAAATAAGAATTTTTTGTATGATAAGGTGTTGGTTCTCCGAGATAATCAAAGCCAGACCATATGAACTGCCCGAGCGAGAACGGCGTGTCGCGCTCAGCCAGAATGCAAGCTTCGGATGACCTTGCGCCCCAACTTGTCGGACTGTTGCCCAGCGCGGAGCATTGCTCATCATCATCGGCTAGTATGGGTTGATCATAAGGGAAATGGTAGATTCCTCTGCTCTGAACAATCGCTCCCGTTTCGCTCCCATAAATCACCCAATTTGGATGTTCTTCATGATGCTGTCGATAGTATTTTTCCGCATAATTGTACCCAACAACCTCCACGATATCGGCACATCGTTGTGCATTCTCCCACGGCATGTAATTGGACGCAAGGGTCACCGCCGCGTTTTTCTTGGGATCGTATCGGCGCACGCAGTCCATCAACATTTTCGTGATTTCCTGGCCACGCTCGTCGGCATGTGTATCATAGATTTCATTTCCAATGCTCCACATCAATAGACTTGGATGATTTCGATCCCGCGTCACCCAGCTCTTGATATCGATCTCGGCCCATTCTCGAAAGAATCTGCCGTAATCATATGGGGTCTTTGATCTCTCCCACATGTCAAACGCTTCCGAGACAACAAACAGCCCCATCTCGTCCGCCAAATCCATAAGTTCAACCGCTGGCATGTTGTGGGCAGTGCGGATCGCGTTGACTCCCATTTCCTTCAAGATTTCAAAACGCCTTCTCAACGCTTCCTTGTTAAACGCGGAACCCAAAGCCCCTAAATCGTGATGTTCACAAACACCATTGAGCTTCGTCTTCTTTCCATTGACGATGAGTCCCTGTTGAGAATCAAAGAAAATATTCCGAAAACCAATGCGGTGACACACCCTCTCGAATTCTTCGCTCGTGGATTCTCCATGCTCGTGTCGCGATCGAACCAGTTTGGTCTCAAGCCGATACAGGTTCGGAGCATCAGGACTCCAAGATAAAGGAGACGGTACAAACAGCGTCTGCCGATTCGTGCACTCGCCAGATGTTGTGATTCGATCAGCAGCCGTCGCCACAATTCCGCCGTCATACGTCAGTGTATGTGTGACCTCGACCGCTTCACAGAGAACCATGTCGGTGTCGATCTCAACTTTCCACCCATCATGCTTCTGCTCGGTCGAAATATAGATGCCGTTCGTGACGATGTAGCTGTCGTCTCTTGCGCACAACCATACGTTCCGGTATATGCCCGCCCCGGAATACCATCTGCTGTTCGGTGACTGATACACTACTTTCACCAGAATTTCGTTTTCCCCGTCCACGATCGCGTCCGTGATTTCCAATTCGAACGAGGAATAACCGTACTTCCATTCTCCGACCAGACGTTGATTCACATAGATGGAAGAATCCATATAGACACCGTCAAAACAGAGGAAGAGCCGTCTGCATTCACGGGGAGCGGAGAATTTCTTTCGATACCAACCGATGCTATTTTCATAAAGGTTCAGGGTATCGTAGATCAGCCAATCGTGGGGAATGTCTACAGGTTCAAAGGCGAGCCCGGAGACGTCCGTCGTGTCCAGGCCGCTTTTGGCAAATACCCAGCCATCGTTGAATCGTACTTTTGTGTTCATGGTCAACTGGCCCCCAATGCATACTTGACTCACTCATCCGGATGGTCATCCATTTCGTATAAGGACAAGATAATCCGTGAGTTCATCTGTCAAGAGCGGACAGAACGTAACGTCACTGTACGCTCCAATTCCCAGATCGCGGTATCACGCGTCGCCTCGCTGGACCAACCATAGTCGCGTTTTACCATTCCAGCGTGACGGCGCATGTGGATCACTTAGTTCGCCAAGTGACAAGCCACCAAATGTCCCGTGCCAACCATGTGGGGTTCCGGCTTCTTCCGTTTGCAGATATCTTCAGCAAACGGGCATCTTGGATGAAATGAACATCCCGATGGCGGCGAAAATGGCGACGGAATCTCCCCTTGAATATGAGACAGGCTCTGTTCCTCACTTCCTGGCTCCGGAATTTTCAGAACGGATTTCATCAGTGTCTGGGTATACGGGTGAGACGGCTTCTTAAACAGTTCCTCAGCAGGAGCCTGTTCCACGACATTCCCGAGATACAGCACCGCGATCTCGTCACTCAGGTATTCAACGACGGCTAAGTTGTGAGCAATGAAAATATAAGCAAGCCCCAATTCTTGTTGCAGTTCCTGAAGCAAATTGATCACCTGGATTTGGATCGACACATCCAACGCACTGACTGGTTCATCACAGACAACCAACTTCGGGCCGACGGCTAAGGCACGGGCAATCCCTACGCGCTGCAACTGTCCTCCCGAGAGTTCATGCGGGTAGGCGTAACTTGCTTCAAACGGAAGTCCCACTCTCTCCAACACCCGGTAGACACGTTCCTTCCGGTCCGATTTGGAGCCGATACCATGGATAATCAAGCCTTCCTCGATGGCTCGACCCACCGTCATACGGGCATTCAACGAGGCTTGAGGGTCCTGAAATATCATCTGCATGTCTTTGCGCAAAGGGCGCAATTGTTTATTGGACAACTGCGTGATATCTCTTCCCTGAAAGAGCACTCGACCTTCGTCCACGCCTAGGAGGCGCAACGCCAAACGTCCCAAGGTTGATTTGCCCGATCCGCTCTCGCCTACTAGACCCAGAGTCTTTCCAGGGGATAGTTTGAACGATACTTTCTCCACGGCATGAAGCGTTCGCCCCCGCACTCGAAATCGCTTTGAGACATCCTCTACCTGAAGCAGTTCAGTAGCCATGTGAGATGACCTCCTCTGCGCGATGGCAACTCACCAGGTGCCCTTCGCCTATTTCTCGAAGTTTCGGCAGCTCCACCCGACACTGATCCGACACAAGTGGACACCGATCCGCGAAGGAGCAACTGGTGGGGGGCGACGTGAGCGTTGGCGTCATGCCTGGAATTGCCTCCAACTTTCTTCCACGCTGACCCAGTTCAATTACAGAATTGCGCAACCCGCGCGTATATGGATGGGCCGGATTGCTGATGAACGTCCTCGTATCTGCCACTTCCATAACTTGCCCAGCGTAAAGGACCAAGATCTTATGGCAAAAGTTCGTGGCCACGCCAAAATCGTGCGTAATCATGACGATACTCATATTCCTCTGTTTCTGCACTCTCTTCAGGAGATCCAAAATTTGCATCTGCACGGTTGCATCCAACGCCGTAGTCGGTTCATCCGCAATGATTAAATCAGGTTCACATGCCATCGCCATGGCGATCATGATCCTCTGCCTCATGCCGCCGGAAAATTCATGCGGATAGTTGCGAAACCTCTTGCGGGGTTCGGAGATCCCCAACTCAGTCAATAGAGATATCGTTCGATCAAACGCCTGTTTCGTGGTACCGTAGTGATGCTCCAACATGACCTCCATGATTTGGTCGCCAACCCTCATGTAGGGATTGAGACTGGTCATTGGATCCTGAAATATGACGCCGATTTGACGACCACGAATATGACGCAGCTGTCGCTGACTCATCCTAAGCAAGTCCTTACCCTCGAATAAAGCGGAGCCTGACTTGATGGTACCGTTGCTGCGCAAAAGCCCAATCACGGACATCATGGCGACGGACTTCCCGGAACCGCTCTCACCGACGATTCCAAGCACCTTTCCTCTTTCGACGGAGAAGCTGATCCCATTCACAGCGTGCACGATATCCTCGCTGCGACGAAACTCCACGGCAAGATTTTGAACTTCCAGCAATGCATCCGAAGATTGTGTCCTTTTCAACTTTAGTATCCTCCCTTTGGATTGAGGGCGTCGTTCATGCCATCAGCCACGAATAAGAAGGATAACAAGGTTAGGGCAAATACCCCTGCTGGAAAGTACATCATCCAAGGATATCCAAGCACCATTGAACCAGCCTGTGCCACAAGATTTCCAAAACTCGGCATCGGCGGAGCCAGCCCCATACCGACCACGCTCAGCCCCGCCTGTGCGATCAAATCATTCGGAATGCCAAAAGCTAAAGAAACTAACATGCTACTCAATACATTGGGCAACAAATAGAGGCGTGCAACTCTAAGGGGAGAAGCGCCTAGACAAGTGGCCGCCTCGACCATATCGCCTTGTCGAAGACCCAATACCAAACTTCGAATCAATCTCGCATAGCCTGACCAACCAACCACGCCGATGGCCAACAGAATCGGTCCCATGCCGCGTCCAAATTTCACAACTAAGATGAGGTCAAAAAAGAATGCCGGAAAGGCCATCATGAAATCCACCAACCGCATAATGATTGTGTCGATAATTCCACCCTTCATGCCAGCCCACAAACCTAGTGCAACGCCGATAAAAAAGCTCACCAAAGTGGCCCCGAACGCGATTTCCAAGGCGTAGCGAATACTGTACAGAATCTCGCTGAACAAGTCGTGGCCCAGCTGATCGGTCCCCATAATATGGAGAGCCGAAGGTGGTTGATTAACATTAAGAAAGTCCGTCGCGGAATAACTGTATGGCGCAACCCAAGGACCGATAATGCCGACAATGATGAATAGAACAACCCACGCTAGGCCAAACACCGCAAAATAGTTCTTCTTAAACCGATTCCATGCCTGTTTCGATTGCGAATTCGGCCTTCTCCGAACCTGTGCTCCTTGTACAATGGATGACACGGTTGTCAATCTGCTCCCCAACTTTCCGTATAAAATTGAGCCTATTCAAGTCGCACGCGAGGGTCCAAAACGGAATACAGGATGTCTACAATCAAATTTGATATGAGAACCATGGACCCTAGAATGAAAATCGAGGTGATGGCCAAAGGAAAGTCGTCGTTCGTAAATGCCGTGTTAAGCTGACTCCCGAGTCCGGGAATGCCAAAAACATTCTCAACAAAAATGGTATTGACCACCGTAAAGGCGAACATCGGCCCGGCCACCGTAATCAAAGCGGTGAGAGCGTTTCTAACGCCGTGCCGAAGAACGATGCGCCGGAATGCGACCCCTTTGGCATAGGCGGTCCGAATATAGTCCTGCCGCATGGCTTCAATCAGACTCACGCGCATGTATTTGGTGACTGTCCCTATCGCGCCTATCCCGAGCGCGATCACGGGTAAGATAGCATTATTGAAATGCCCCCACCCATTGATAGGTAGAATATTTTGCCATACGACACCGAACAGCAAGACCAATAACACCGCCGTGACGAATGCTGGAACTGCTTGCCCGTAGAGCGACGCGCCCGATATCACATAATCAATCCAGGTATTCTGCTTGAGCGCAGCAACCACACCAAGCGGAATTCCAATTACAAGCGCGAGCAAGACAGAACCAAACGCCAATTCAGCACTGACGGGAAATGACGACTTTAACGTGCTGATGATTTTTACACTGGGGTTTTGCATGGAATATCCAAAGTTGAAAGTAAGAGAATGCCAAACATAGAGAAGAATCTGTCGCCATAGCGGGAGGTTCAACCCATATCGAGCATTGAATTCATTGATAATTTGTTGGTACAACTGTGGATTTTCACTAGCCACGGAACTAAGGGCATTTTCAACACCAGAAGCACTGAAGAATCCCCCTGGGCTGTAAAACATCATAATATAGCCTATGGCAATAACCGATGCGACGGTAATTACCATTGCTACAAATCGTTTCACCAAAAATATCGCTATCCTCATCCGATGAACCATCCTCCTTTGCCGGACTTCGAATCCTATAGGCATCCCCGCCTAATATTTCGTCCATTTTCATGCATCGTGGCGACGGAGAGGTGCGGCAAGATCATTCATGGGAGGCATCCGAAAGCTCACCAGAAGCTATCGGATGCCTCGCGACGAATATCATCGACCAGGCTTATTTCACCTTCATGTACTGCAGACTCCGGAAATAACCCAAGTTAAACGGGTTTGACACAACGCCCGTGACGTTCGAGTTTGCCAGGAAGATTGAGTTGGTGTAGAAGAGAGGCTCAGTCCACCCTTCATCCATCAACAAGTCCGCTATTTTTGCCGCACCTGGAGCAGCCTTTTGCAGACTTGTGTTGTCGTAGTAGGCCTGCTGTTCCTCGAGGATTTTGAGAATGCTCTTTGGCGTTTCCTTGTCAAGAATCACCTGCTCATTCCAGCCCAGAGGATTGGCCTGCCCGACTGCCGTTTCGTGAGAACCAAGCGTCTCCCAAGCGGTCACCCAAGCCGCATGCTTAGCACTCGCCGTCTTCGCCGTTTTCCAAGCGTTCTGAACGGTTTGCCACTGCGTCTTTAGTGGAACCAAAGGTTGAACAGACGCGCGGTACTGCGCCGGCAATGTGGTGTAGTAGTGATTTAAGTACGCGATATCCTTGGCTGCGTCAGCATTCAGAAGCTTCCAGTCACTCCATTTGACTCCCAAATTCTTGTTGGTCGGATTTCCGTACCGCTTCACCTCAGCCGGATTGTACGCTGTTGTTTCCCAAGTATAGATTTGCTTGTTCAAACTCTCGGGATAGCCGTAAGTCGCGACAGTTCCTGGACCAATATTTTGCTGCATCACCAGCTGACCAGGCACCATTCTCAGAACGCCCTGATTGCCGATGAAATATCCAGGTTGTATACCTTTAATCATGCCATTGCTACTGAGGTCACCATATTGTGTGGCGGCAAGAGTGACAATTTTAAAGTTTATCCCAAGTTCCTCCTTAAGCTCCTGAGCTAGTGCTTCCGCCGCTGGAACCTGGAGTGGATCGGACGACTGAACTTCACAGTACAAATCAAAAGTTGGAAGACCCTTGCCATTCGGATATCCGGCCTCAGCCAACAATTTCTTGGCCTGCTGCACATTGTACGGCAATCCATGTTCTAACTTGGCGGTTGGCCACCCTGGGGTTGCAAAGGTGTCCGCCTCACCAACCATTCCATTGAGCACATTGTTGGCGATGGGAGCCCTATCAATTGCTTCCGCGATAGCTTGACGAAGCTTCTGACTCGTCAGCAAGGGGGATGAAACCACAGATTTGTCGTACCTAAAGGAATACATCGTATCCGTCGGCTGCGAGTGTAACTCGCCGGACAGATTGCTGTGGGTCTTTGCATACTTCACATCCGATGTGTTTGTAAGCATCGTCACATCGACCTTGTGAGCCATGAAGTCTTCGACCGGAACAGTGGTAGACGGCAAAATGATAATTTGGTCGACATTACCCACATTGAATTGCCCAGGAGCCCCAACGTAATAAGGATTTCTTACAAGCGTAATCTGTCCATTCGGCTTGAAGGACGCAACCTTGTACGGACCGTCACTTGGAAAGTTCGCAGAGGTCGCCCAATCCGAATGAGCCTGTACGATTTTCTGATCCAAAGGCATGGAACCCGCTTCAACTAAATAGGGAAGCAGATCCACTGGCGTGGTGGTAGTAATTTGCAAAGTGTAGTCATTGATGAGCTTCAAGCCCAGTTGAGACAACGGAATCGTACCCGCATGATAAGAATAGGAGTTCGCGACGTCATTTAAGACACCGGCCCACAATGCGGCGCCAGTATTTGACGGATCCAACTGATGCATGTACGAGTAATAAAAATCCTTCGCTGTAACCGGATCTCCATTGGACCATCTGGCTCCCTTTCGAATTGTGAAGGTCCACGTCAGATTGTGATTTGACAACTTGTAACCGGTCGCAAGCTTTGGAACAATCTGATTTTTTTGATTGTAACCATACAGACCTTCCATGATTGTGCCTTCGTCAATCAAAATCTGACTGGAGTAATTGCCTGGATCCAACGTGGTCATCGCTGGTTCGCTGATGGTCACCGAAGTCGTAGCCGCTTGAGCAGTTCCCCCGATGCCTGACACTAAAGTGCCAATCGCAGCTCCTCCGGCAGCCATCAATGTAATCGCTTTCTTCAAAATACAATCCCCCTCTGGATTTGTAGATGGTCGCCCATACTGTTTGTGTAAGGGCTTTCACACAGTGACCCCGATATGATTTGTCCAATCATGCTAGTGCGACTAGTATACATGTATACTTGTAACCAAGTCAATTATTACTAAAAATTTGGATAGCGTTTTCAGACCCCTTTACTAATTGTCGTGTGCGTAGAATTCGACCTTTGGTTTGATTGAAGAGTTTACAGAATTACATGAATAAACGAATTGCTTCGCACGTATTGGCCCTCGTGCGACGCAAGTGAATGAGAGACTACGGGAGGTTGAAGTGTATTGAATCGGCCGATTTGCGACGAATGTGGGGTGGGCAGCACGAGTGTCCATTCAGGTAGGTACTCGTGCCACCCGATTCCGCCGCGAATGTTGGGATTCACGGGGATAGGGCACTGAAGATCCCGCAGTACCATTCCATACATTGTGGGACCTGAATCGTCGTAGACCACTGGCTCTGTCGACCTTCTCTTCTGAAACCCTTTCAATTACTTGTCGCTCTAAGCCATTTGCATGGCACGAAGGGGCCGGAACTCGTCAAGTGGCACCAGCGGTTCCTCTCCTAAAACCAATTGCCGGACGGCGACGCCCGTAATCGGCCCCAGCAGAATACCCGTGGTATAATGACCCGCGGCGGCAATCAAGCCATCCCATCCATCCACGTGCCCGATGTACGGAAGTCCGTCCGGCGTGCCGGGTCGCAGTCCGGCCCAGGAAGCGGCGAACTCTGCGTGCTTCATCTCTGGAATGCCGCGGCAAAGCTGCTTGTGGACATCGGCGATGGCCGCCACCGTGACGCGTTTGTCATATCCCGCCATCTCGTGTGTCACGCCGACCGTGAAACTCCCATCGAGTCTCGGAAGCACGACGGTGCCGAAACCTTGGATGACGTGAGTCAGTTTGACGTTTGAAGACCTCACCGCATACATCTGTCCCTTGACCGGGACGACGGGCACATCCAGCTCCAGCGTTTTCAAGAGGGCGGAACTCCAAGCGCCTCCGGCCACAACCGTCGTGTCTGCAAAGAGATCTCCTTCGCTCGTTCGCACGCCGATCACGTCATGGCCCGAATGTAACAATTCATGGGCGACGGTATGTTCAAGTATCCTGCAACCGAGCCGCGCGAGCGCAGATTTTAGAGAGATGGCCAATCGCAGTGGATGCAATTGGCCGTCTCCGGAAAACAGAATCCCACCTACAGTTTCTTCGGTGATACTAGGTTCCAAGCTCCGCACTTCGTCAGGACTTAATTTTGTAAGTTCCGATAGAAGGTGCGCGTCCTCAATGGACTGAAATTGTGAGTCGGCAAGGTCGTGATCGAGAAAAACGCGTATCATCCCGTCCTGACGATAATCCACTGGCCGACCGCTTACTTCTTCTACCGATCTCGTCCATTCCCGATGGATACGACCGCTTACGCGGTAGAAATTCCGTATCGTTTCCGTTTTCGCGGCCAGCATTTCCGCCTGGGGACACAGCATCCCAGCCGAAGCGCTCGAAGCCTCCGAAAAGAGGGTCCCGCGCTCAACGAGCGTCACTTGCTTGCCAGCCTTCAGCAACTCAAAAGCGACGGAACAGCCGATCATACCGCCTCCAACAACAATCGTGGTGTCCCGAGAGGCTATTGTCCCCATCTCCTTCCATCGATCACTCTTCGTCATGACGTCGGTTGCCGCCCCCCAACACCGGATGGTGACACGCGACAGCATGACCATGAACTTGTTCCACGAGCGGAGGTTTCTCTGTGCGACAGACATCGCTGACGAACGGACAGCGATGGGCGAATGGGCAACCGCGGCGTCCCTCGAACAGATCGGGCGCTTCCAGACTTGTCTCCCCGACGCGCTCTCTTCGTGGACTTCCGGCTGTCGACGCGAGCAGCAGCCTTGTGTAGGGGTGAACAGCGTTATCGACGATCTCTTTCGACGTGCCGGTTTCCATCACTTGACCTCCATACATCACCATGATCTTATCTCCGAAATACTTGGCTGATGCGAGATCGTGCGTGATGTACAGATAACCCAGGTCGAAATCTGATTTGAGCCGCTTCAATAATTTCAGAATATCGGCCCGAATAGAGACGTCCAACATCGAGATGGGTTCGTCGGCGACAAGAAAGCTTGGATTCACGGTCAGCGCCCTGGCGATGGCAACGCGCTGGCGCTGTCCGCCGGACATCTCGTGCGGATACTTCACCATCACCTCCTGGCCAGGGTACAGGCCAACCGTGTCCAGGAGTTGAATCACCCGCTGCTCCAGTTGGCGTCCGCGCAGTCCTTGATGTTTGCGAACCAATATTTTTAAGTGCTGGCCAATCGTTCGCACCGGGTTCAACGAGGCAAACGGATCCTGGAAGACCATCTGAATATTCTTGCGCAGTCCGCGCAACTCCGTGGACCTTCGGATGTGGGTTACGTCGTTGTTTCCAATGCAAATGCTGCCCTTGCTGGGCTCAATGAGTCGGACAAGCGCTCTACCCAAGGTGGACTTCCCGCTGCCGGACTCGCCGACCAGCGAGAGCACTTCTCCCGGCTTAATCTCGAAACTCACGTGATCCACGGGTGTGATATAACGCTGCTCTCCTCGTTGACGGATGGGAAAACGGACGACCAAATCATCGACTTTGAGGGAGGGCTTATCGCTCGGCATAGGTCATACTCCTCAATTCGTCTTCACTCAAATGGCATTCGATAAGATTTCCCGCCACAGTCGTCATGCCCGGTTCCACAGTGCGGCATATCGGTTTCGCGTATGGGCAGCGCGGATGAAAGGCGCATCCAGATGGCCTGTTGCTAGCGCTTGGGGGCGATCCAGGAATCCCTTGAATGTCTTCGTCATCCGAGGTCAATTTCGGAATCGCTCGAATGAGTCCCTGTGTATATGGATGACGGGGAGTCAACGCTAGGTCAGAAGCCGACTTGGACATTTCCACAAGTCTTCCAGCGTACATGACACCTACGCGATTGGATATCTCCTGCACCAAATTGAAGTCGTGACTGATGAAGAGTATGGAAAAACCGAGTCGATCGCGCAGTTCCATGATTTGCTCCAAAATCGACTTTTGTACGATCACGTCGAGCGCCGTCGTCGGCTCGTCCATGATAATGAACTTCGGCTCTAGCGCGACGGCTATGGCGATGACCACCCTCTGACGCATACCGCCCGACAATTCGTGGGGAAAGCTCTGCAGCCGCTTCGGATCGATTCGCACCAACCGAAACAGCTCTTCGGCCCGCGCCCGCGCCTGTTGCTTGCTCATACCGGGGCGGTGCGCCAACAGTGTGTCGACAATTTGGCTTTCGACTGTTTTAACGGGATTGAGAACGTTCATCGCCCCTTGAAACACCATCGCCATTTGCGTCCAGCGAAACTGTCGCAACGCATCCCCTTTGAGCCTGTACACGTCTTGGCCCATGACGCGAATGGAACCGCCCGTCACGTATGCGCCATCGCCGAGAAGACGCATGATGGCATTCGCCATGGTCGACTTGCCGCATCCGGATTCCCCGACAAGTCCAACGACCTCGTTTTCGTATATGGTAAAACTGACTCGATCCACCGCTGTCGCCAATCCCCTGCGGGTGGCATAACAGACAGACAGATTCTCCACTTCGAGAACAGGTTTCCCATTCATGCCAGTCCCTCCTGTCCACCCGATTCGCGCAGTTGGCTGCGCAACGCTTTCGGCAGTTTTGGCGGCGGCTGCAACCGCGGATTGCTGACTGCGTCCAGCCCATAGTTGATGAGGGTCAGGCTGAGAATGACGAGCGTGATCGACAAACCGGGCGGAATAAACCACCACCACATGCCCTGAAGCAAGGCTTGTCCATTTTGCGCGCCGTTGAGCATGTTGCCCCAACTTGGCGTAAGCGTGCTGCCGATGCCCAAGAAGCGCAGAAACGCCTCGCCGAAAATGCCCCATGAGGTCATGGAGATAAACGTGTTAAAGACGAGAGACAACATATTCGGAAAGATCTCTGTCGCCATGATCCGAAAGTCTGAAAGCCCGCCTAACTTCGCGGCCAAGACGAAGTCGCGTGACCGGTACGTCATCGCCTGTGATCGTTTCATCCGGGCGGCTGCCGGCCAACTGGTCAACCCAAGGACCCAGACAATCATCTGCGCGCCAGCGTTGGGGACGTAGGAGGAAATCATAATAATGAGCGGGTAGCTCGGCAGTACGAGCATCACCTGCGTGATCCAATTCAAGACGGCATCCACTTTGCCACCTTTGTAACCACCATAGATGCCAAAGATGACAGAGATGACGGTGCCAATGACACCGACCTGCAGCGCGATGGACATACTGGTTCGAGTTCCGTAGACCCATTGACTGTACACGTCAGATCCAAAACCGTTCGTCCCAAACCAGTAGGTTTTACTCGGAGGCTGGCCGGGCATCCCGATCCCCTGTTGGGTGGGATCGTGGGTCACTAACAAAGGAGCAAAGATGGCTATGGCGAGAAAAAATCCAAAAATCGCAAACCCAACGACCGCTTTTGGCTCCCTCAGGAGCAGCTTTACGGTTTGAAATCGATCCGGCTTTGGCGGAGCGACGTTTCCCTTCCTGTCTGACGCGGCTTCGGCAGCTATCACCGGCTGTTGGCTCATACGCCCACCCCTTCTGCACGCGCGCGAGGATCCAAACGAACGTAAAGCATATCCACAATAAAATTGGCAGCCAGCATGACGACGGAAATGATGAGAAAAATGCCCTGCATGAGCGGATAGTCCTGACTTGTCACCGCCTGTGCCAATTGATATCCGATTCCGGGGTAAGAGAAGATTTGTTCAATGAGAATTTGCCCCCCTACCGCCCAACCCAGCGTGATGGCAAATTGCGTCACATTGGGCAGAATGGCGTTGCGAGCCGCGTACGTCATCATGACTTTCCGAGTCGGAAGACCTCGCGCGGTCGCAAAGGACACGTAGTCGTCTTTCACCACCTGTATCATGTTGTTGCGCATGGCAAGCATCCAACTGCCGATACCTGTGATAAGAAGGGACAACGCTGGGAGAACGGCGTGATCGATGGCGTCACCGATGAACTTAAACGTCCATGAGGGGGAATCACCGACGTTGTACGCGTGAATCTGTGGAAACCATCCCCATTGAACGGCAAAGTAATACAACAGCAAGAGCGCCAGCCAAAACGGAGGTACAGAACCAAGGAACATCCAAAGTGGTCCCATGATGGAATCAAATAACTTGTTGCGCCGCCATGCCGATACCATTCCAATCAGCGTACCGATCATGAATGCAAGAATCGTTGTGACACCAACCAATACAAGGGTCCAAGGCAGCGATTCGGCAATAATCGTCTTTACGCTTACCGGATAGTTCGCGATAGAAACGCCGAGATTGCCATGGATCAACTGATTCAGATAATCGAAATATTTCTGCCAAAGGGGTTTGTTGTTGATTCCAAATTGAAGTTCCAACGCTTTCATTGCGGTCGGACTAATGAGTCCCTTGGACTTGGCCACCAATGCTTCCATCGGATTGCCCGGCATGAGATGCGGCATTAGAAAGTTCAAGGTGATGGCTACCCATACGAGTACAATAAAATTCGCAAGCTTCTTGACGTAGTACATCGCAGTCCTTCCTTCTGTTTGATGTCAGGAGGGCCAAAGCCCTCCTGAGTCAAATTGCTTGTTACTTAGAAGGTTTCAGGTGCATCACAACAATAGCGTCCGCAAAGCTGATAGCAGGTGAAGAATCTACGTAGTTATTTGATGCGTTCGGCCAATTGGTGTAGTTGGCCGTAGAATATTCGTCGTAGTTTACGGCGTAGAGCAGCGGAATGACCGGAAGATTCTTTTCAAATTGCGTCTCCACGGTATACATGGCCTGCTTTTGTTGAGTCAAATTCGTGGTGTGCTGGAATGTATCCAGAGCTTTGGTTGTCGCGGGATCGTTGTACTGCTCGTAGTTGGCACTCGCTCCTGGATAGAAGTAGCTCTTAAGCCCTTGGAATGGTGTGCTACCCACTTGCGTGTAGGAAGAGGACTCCAATGCCAAATCGAACTTGTGCGTTACCAAGTCATTGGTCCAATCCGCTTGTTGAGGCTCTTGAACGTTAATTTGGATACCAATCTGCTTCAGATCCTGCGCAATCAGCGATTCATCCTCATTCCAGTCCGTCCAGCCGTTTGGCGCAATCAGGTTGAACTCAAGTTTCTGACCGGTTGGAGAAACGCGTACCCCATCCGATCCCATCTTGTATCCGGCCTTGTCCAACAGAGCGTTCGCAGCGCTCACACTGTACGTGAATTTCGTGTTCAGACCAGGTTTCAACCATTGCTTTTGGTTCGGCAGAATGAGTCCTGTCGGATTTGAAGGCGGCTCATATCCATATTCGCCGATGTTGTCGAGCTGAGGACGGTTGATGGCGTCACTAATGGCCTCACGAACGACGAGGTTCTTAAGAATCGGATTCTTCAGATTCGGAAAAATACTCAAATCGGCAACCGCAGGGAAGAAGTAGTGATTGTCTTTGGGATCAGCCTTAATATACGTTTTGTCGACATTCTGGATGAAAAGTGTCGCCCAACCTAGTTTTCCGCTCGTCAATTCGAGATCAGCGCTGTCGTTGCCGCTCAAAGCAGGAAAAATCAATTCCGGAACAGGCGGATTGCCGCCCCAGTAATGCGGGTTCGCTTTTAACGTATAATTCTGAGGTGTGAAAGTGCCAAGTACAAACGGGCCAGTGCCAACTGGTTTGGGATCTGCCCACTTGGAAGGATCTCCTTTGACTTGGCTCCAAATGTGCTGCGGAACGATGGGAACTTGACTCAATATCGTTTGAGCAAACGGTACATTCTGAGTTTTGAATTGGAACTGCACCTTCGTATTCCCGATAGCCTTGACAGAGGAAAGAGATTGCCAAATCAGATTACTATCAAGATCCGGGTACTTCTTCAGCAGATTGTAGGTGAAAGCGACATCCTTTGCGGTAAACGGTTGACCATCATTCCACTTGACACCGCTGCGCACTGTCACGGTCAACGTCTTGTTGGCGTTGCTCCAGGCCATCTTCGTGCCAAGCATATTGTACTGAGGCCCAGTTGTGCTGAAATAAAATAGACTTTCGTAAATGTAGCCATTCGGCATTTGCACGTTGCCAATCACGAATGGATTAAAATTATCGCTCCAACTTGAGGTCGTTTGAGCGTCGATCGTCAACGGTGGATTACTGGCCGCGTATGCCTGAGAGACACTGAAAACGCCAGTCGCGACAGTGACAACAGACGACAATAACGCCAAACGGGCCCAATTCCTTTTCATTTTATACGTTCCCCCTCTTTTGCATTGCCATTGCGTATTTGCTTCGCAAGGACGTGTGTTCGAGTTATGTGTGTCTCTTGGTACAACAACGGGCAACGATCACGGCGTGCAGAAGAACCCATCACTCCCTTCCTGCATTATTATTTTTTTCGAAAAATTAATTCCATGTGAAGAATACTACTTTCCAAGTTCAACCCTGTCAACAATCTATCTCGATAATATGAATATCTTTTGTATATTTCCATTTTAAGTATAGTTGAAACCGATTACAGTTAAGAGTTCCGATTCGGGTATGTCATATAAATTCACACAATCACAGCAGTGGCTTTCCCTATGGTTGATTTCCGTGATCTCGTTTTTGGTGATTCAGACTGGTTCAACTATGAGGCGATTGGACCAGATCACCACACCGCGATTTCGCTGTCCGCACGAGGCTCGGTGCCACCTATCAAGACACCGGTGTCGGGATCGCGAAGAATGATTTGTCCCCTCCCGAACATTCCTGAGTCAAGTGCGCGTTGAACGATGTGACCTCTTCTTGCCAATGCTTGCGCAATGTGATCCGGAAATCCTGGCTCGACCTCGATGATCCTTTCTTTTATCCATCGCCATCTGGGCGCATCCAAGGCCGTTTGAGGATTCAACATAAAATCGATGAGATTCATCACGACCTGAACATGCGCTTGAGGCTGAATCATGCCGCACATGACACCAAATGGCCCTATGGCCTGCCCATCTTTCGTCAGGAATCCTGGAATAATCGTGTGATACGTCTTCTTTCCTGGAGCCAACGCGTTCGCATGATGCGGATCCAGCGAAAACCCGCTGCCCCGGTTTTGCATGCAGATTCCGGTTTCCGGAATCACGATTCCAGCACCAAAATCCCCGGCGTGACTCTGAATAAGCGAAACCATATTGCCATCCGCGTCCGCTGTCGCCAGATAGACTGTGTCGCCAGGGGAAGGTTCACCGGCTTCGGGATACAACGCGGTCTCGGAAATGGATTCCCTTCTCGTCTTTGCATAGTCGCTCGACAGTAATTGATCCACCGTTACAGACATGCGTGCGGGATCGGTGATGTATCGCAGACCATCTACAAAAGCCAACTTTACAGCTTCAATTTGCTTGTGATAGGTATCGACCTCGTCCTTCGAGCCGATGTCCATATCTTTGAGGATGTTCAAGGCCATCAACACGATCAGACCCTGCCCGTTCGGCGGGATCTCCCAAACCTCGTATCCCTTGTAATGAATATGGACGGGCTCTACCCACTCCGGGGTGTACGACATCAGATCTTCTTTGCGGAGAAATCCACCATATTTCCGAAAGTGGGCATCTATCTGATCCGCCAAATGCCCCCGATAAAATGATTCAGAGTTTGTCTCGGCAATCGATGCGAGAGTGTTGGCGTGCGCCTTCGACCTCCACATCTCACCAGCCCTTGGTGCTCGGCCATTCGGGGCAAACGTGTTCAACCAAGGTTCGAACTCGGATGATCCCATCGACTGAAATTGTCTGGTCGCATCCTCCCAGTATCTGCTGATAGTAGGCGATACGGGATAACCGTATTCTGCGTAATCAATTGCTGGCCGTAGCACCGTCGTCAGAGGCAAGCGTCCAAACCGCTCCGACAGAGCGGCCCAAGCGGCAGGCGTTCCAGGTACAGTCACAGGGATCATGCCGTGGGCGGGAATGCTCTGAAATCCAGCCTCCTGAACAGCTTCAATAGAAATGGATTGTGGACTCGGTCCGCTCGCATTCAGTCCGTGCATCTCTTTGTTCATCCAAACGATCGCGAACGTGTCCCCGCCAATACTATTCGAGTTTGGCTCAACGACCGTCAAACACGCCGCGGTCGCTATGGCTGCGTCGACGGCGTTGCCCCCCTGTTTCAAGATGTCCAATCCAACCTGGGCCGCCAATGGCTGTGTCGCAGCGACCATTCCCTTACGGCCAAACACCGTCATTCTTCTCGACGGATAGGGATAATATAAGGCATCAAAATTCATCGCAAACGACCTTCCTTGCAGGTAAAATGAGAACAGAAAATACCCCATTCGTATTGCTCTAATCGTCCTCTACGCACTTCATCGCAGATGAGTTTATTTAATTCTTTCGCCGAATAAATTATAAACTGTATTATATGCTGAAAATTCAAAATGGCAAGTGAGAGAATGTACGTGAACGTACGATACGCTGCATATCGAGTGAGATTTTCTTCCGTGCACATGAAACCATCTCATGAAGACTGGATGCCACGGGATCGAAAGAACAAGGCTGCCCCCGTGCGAGGCAGCCTTGCGCTGATGACATATAGAAAATATAAAGTTCTGCCCAACTGGCGTGTACGTACTGCGTTTAGGAATGCACCCAGTTCTTCCCGGAAGCTCCTTCTCTCGCATGCGATTTCGATTTCACACTGCTCGCAGCATTGAGGGACTTGTTGGTCGTTTCCGGTGCGAGCGCTATACAAACGATCAGTCCGCCAAAGGTGACTGCGGCTCCAACCAGCATCGTGGCACCAATTCCAAAGCTCTGCATGCCCCACGGAAACAGGTAGGTGCCAAGCACCGCGCCAAAGCGACTGATACACGTTGTGATTCCAACAGCGGTTCCGCGAACTTCTGTAGGAAACAGTTCATTCGGAGCCAACCACTCCATCACATTGGGGCCGCCAGAGAAAATGGCGTACACGACAAATCCGAGCAAGATCACGCCAATCGGAGCGTGCGGGAAAATCCCCAGTAAGAGAATACCGACAGTCATTCCTGCAAACGAGACAATAATCATCATGCGTCGGCCCAATTTGTTCACCAAGAACAGCGCCGGGATACAGCCGATGAGGAACAAAGCGCTGATGATGGCCGCACCGTAACCGCTCGCTCCGTCAAACAGGTGATAGGCGGTCAGCATTTCCGGTCCGAACGTCAACATGGCAAACAGGGGTGCGACAGCAGCCATGTAAAACAGCCCGACATACAGCGTCCGCTTTAAGTAACCACGCGAAAACAACTTGAGGTAGCTGGTCCTTTTCGGCCCGCCGGAGACCACGATGTCTTGTAACGACGCCTCCGGTCCGTAAACTTCCTTCAGGACTTCTTCAGCCTCGTCTCTTCTGCCCTTCTGCAACAACCAACGCGGGGATTCAGGTGTTCCCATTCTCAAGAGCACAAGGATCACAGCCGGGACAGCACTGCTTGCCAGCATCCAACGCCAAGCGTCCGGTCCAATCGCCAACATGAGCTGACCCACGATATAGGCCACCGTCGATCCCACATAGTATGCGATAAGCGTGACACCAAGCATGGTGCCGCGATGTTTTTTGGGTGAAAACTCTGTCAAGAGTGATGTTGCAATTGGGTAATCCGCACCAATGGAGATACCCAAAATCAGTCGAATGATAAACAATTCCCAACCGGTCTGAATCCAAAACTGCAGTATGGAGGCAACAATCAAGAGAATGAAATCGATGGTGTACATCAGTTGCCTGCCAAATTTATCAGTAACATATCCGAAGAATCCGCCAATGAATATGCCCATCAACGCAGACGCACCGACCAATCCGCTCCACGTCGCGTTCAAATGCAACTGAGGCGTGATCTGTGTCAGCGCGATGGCGATGATACTCAAGATGTAGCCGTCGAGAAACGGTCCTCCCGACGAATAAATCGTCAATTTCATGTGAAACGGGCTAAACTTCGCGTCTTCAACCAAGTTTTTCGTTCTCTCCGCCATTTGTTACTCCTTTCATTTCGCCTAGCGAAATTCTTCATAGACAAGCTAGGCATACCTAAATAAGGGCTCGACGTTCACTCGAAAATACAAAATGATCCAAAAGAAAGGGATCGTGATAAAAGCAACGCTGCACGTCGAGTCAATCTGATCGGGCTTACATGTGTGAACGATTCGGTTGTGTACACGGGCGAATCTGAACAGACCTGCATCACAGCAGCTTGTCGATCCGTCGAGGTTTGGGTATACGGCCAGAGACAATCAACTGGTTAGAACACGGAGCAGGAGCTTGGAGGCAGGAGCTGTGAAAGTGTTTCTAGAGGTTTGTGCATATGAAGCATCTCCTTTCAATACGCCTACGAGGTTAGCTGACGGGTTAGGACTGAAAGGCGCCCCACGATAAATCGTTTCACCCCAGAAATGGTTCCCCCGCTTCCTAGAGAAGGAATTCAGCGTGTTTGTTTGGTTCAATATTATGTTACCTCATTTGCGCGTGTGACACAAACCGTGGACGGGCTGGACGGCGGAATTGCATCGTCACGATCCCGGTTCAGCGCGCTCACTGCTCACCAACATCTCCTTTCGTCAGGGACCAAGTGCTGGGTCCAAGTGTCGACGGCAAGAGAAGCGCTGAACCGATGTAGCTCATCGTGATCGCATATACATGAAACGACGCCCAACGCCCGCCCGGCGTTAAAATCCATACGCCGCGTTGCGCGCTTCACGAATGTGGGTATAGACGTCTGTTAACACGTAGGTGTCTTCGACCAAGCGTTCGATCCGATACAACACGTCGTCATTGACAATCTGCTTTCGATAAAAATCCTGTTCCTCAATAAACACGTACGTTGGAACAATTTGGGCTTTCATGTAAGACAAGATTGGTTTGAGCTGCTGTTCCAAGACCAGAAAGTGCTTTGGCGATCCCGCTGTCGCGAGCATGCCGACCACTTTGTCCATGAATGCGTCTTGTGGAAGCAGATCGAAGACATTCTTCAGCGTGGCGGGTATCGACGCCTGAAAAATCGGTGTGCCAATCAGCAGCGCGTCCGCTTCCATGATGGTTTGGGCGACATATTTCGTATCGCCTTCATAATCGAGATAGTTGCGACCATCACTGAACTGGACATCGTAATCCGCCAGATCGATCAAGACCCGTTCGACGTCTGGGTACTTGTCAGCCAACGTCGTAAACGTGTGATCCATCGCAATTCTCGTCTTTGACCCTACCCTGGAACCGGATATCCCAACAATCTTCATGGGTTGTCCCTCACTTCTTCGCCGTGTATTTTCGAATCGCAGGCAAAATCTCAGCCCCGATGATCTCGATGTTCTTTTGCAATCGCTCGAATGGCACACCGCCAAAGTCGATCTGCGCAATGTACCGTTGATGCCCGAAGAGTTCGTGCTGGTAGAGAATTTTCTCGATGATCTGCTGCGGACTGCCGATGTTCATGATGTCATGGGGATCGACACCATGCGCAAAGTGATGTCTCGGGAATCCCTGACCATTGGTCTTCTTCATTCCTTCGTTAATATGCGGATACATGTCCTGCAAGGCCTGCTGAGACGTCTCTGCAGCGTAAAAGAAGCCCGCTGTGGCAACGGGCAGTTGAGATGGATCGAACCCTCCGCGGCGCGCTGCCTCGCGGTATGCGTCAATGGATCGCTTGAACGCGATGGCTGGACCGCCCAAGTGGGCGAGAAACATCGGAACACCAGCGTACCCCGCCTTGATGGCGCTGGCCGGAGAGCCGCCAACCGCGCGCCAGATTGGAAGCGATCCGTTCACGGGCCGCGGCAGCACTTCCGCGTTCTTCAAAGGAGCTCGGAACTTTCCGGACCAATTGACAACTTCCTCCTCATTGATTTTGAGCAGAAGATCGAACTTTTCTTCATACAGTTCTTCATAGTCGCGGAGATCGTAGCCCAGCAAATCAAACAGGCCGACCCTGGATGCGCGGCCCGCGATGATTTCGGCGCGACCGTTTGAAATCAAGTCGATTGTCGCGAAATCCTCGTAAACGCGGACGGGATCGGACGTGCTGATAATCGTGGATGAACTGCCGATTTTGATGCGTTTCGTCGCTTGGGCAATGGCTGCCAGGACGACGGAATGCGCTTGTGTGGCAAAGTACCTTTGGTGGCTTTCACCGACGCTGAAGAAATCGAGACCAGCCTCGTCCGCCATCTTGGCGTACTCGATAATTTCGTGAATGCGTTGCTGGGCCGAAATCCGCTCACCAGTTATCGGATTGGGCAGATGGTCGCCGAGTGTATAGATGCCAAACTCAAGTCCCTTGGCGGGATCGATTCGATATTTCTCCATTGCAATCACCTTTCTTCCGTTCCCCAAGACCATTCCCGAACGTCTTCAATTTCACCGAAGTTATTTTTGATAACTTGCACTCAAAAAGATACTTTATTACAATTATGAAGTCAAGAAGGCCATATCATTCGGGAAGAGTGAAGTACGTGGAGAACGTTAAGCCAAATCCGACGCTGTGTGACAAGGTTTTGCACACATACGAGATCATCGGAAAACGATGGACGGGTCCCATCATTCATGCGCTCACGAACGGTCCGATGCGGTTTGGCGAAATTCAAGCATTCATCTCCGAAGTGAGCAACCGAATGTTGAATGAACGCCTGAAGGAGTTGGAAAGCTGCGGCGTGATCGTCCGCAACGTGATCACGGACAGGCCGATTCGGACCGAGTACGCGCTTACGGAAAAGGGCAAAGAACTAGGGGATGCACTGAGCGCGCTCGATGCGTGGGCGCATAAGTGGCTGTAAGTGTTGTGGATGTAATGGGGGCTGACACAACCATCGATCCCTGCCAAGCGGACAGGGATCGATGAATTGGATGATGAAACCTCGTGGACCAACCTGTTTAGGCGTCTGCGCTTAAATCCAACCATGCCACTTCTTCGGGTGTCAACGACACGTCTGCGGCCTCCCGACATGAACGCATTTCCTCTGGATTTTGAGGGCCGATGATCGCTGCGGTTGGAAACTGCTGATTCAGGACGTAGGCCAACGCGATTTGAATCGTCGTCAACCCTTTCTCTTTGGCAAGCTGTTCCGCCCTGCGGTACCTTTCCCAATTGTCGTCATTGTAAAAGACGCGAACGAGATCTGGGTTGCTCAGGTCATCTGGCGTGTACCTTCCGGTGAAAAAACCTCTTGCCTGAGAGGACCACGAGAACAGCGGCATCTGAGTCTGCTCGTGCCAACGGATCGCGGCGTGATCGACAGAGACACAGCCCGGCCAATACGGTTCCTTCGCCTTCGCCAGGCTCAGATTCGGACTGCTGAACGCGAATCCTTTCAAGCCGTGTTCACGAGCGTACGCGTTGGCTTCTTCCAGCCGCTCTGTCGTCCAGTTGGAGCCGCCGAACGCGCGGATGCGGCCCGCCTCGACGTGTTCATTGAGCCACTCGACGATCGCGCCGACGGCGACGTTCGAATCGTCCCGATGCAACGCGTACAAGTCGACATAATCGGTTTGCAGACGCTCGAGACTGGTTTCGAGATCGCTGGCAATGGCTTCTTTGTTCACGCGCGGACCTTTGTCATCGTGATGGGCTCCTTTGGTCCAAATATTCACCTGATCACGGCGGCCTCGCGACTGCAGCCATAGCCCTATCGCCTTCTCGCTGTTGCCTCCCGAATAGACAAACGCGGTATCAATGGTGTTCCCGCCGCTTGCGACGTAGGCCTCCAGGATCTCGTCGACTTGCTCCATCCTGTCTGGGTGAAAATAGTCGGACCCCATGATCAACTGAGTTACTCCACGGTCAAGACCTTCGATAGACACTTGCTTCAAGAGAAACGACCTCCTCTAAAATGTGTGGACTTTTACCCTTTGAGAGAACCGCTATACATGCCAGAGATAAAATACCGTTGAAGCGCGATGAAAATAATAATCAACGGCACAAGGCCGATAGCGGCGCCCGCAAAGATCATGTTGTAGTGAATGACGTCACCTGGTTGATCCAACTGTTGCAACATCAATGGCACAGTGAACATCTGCTTCGCGTTGATGACGATGAGCGGCCAGAGGAAGTTGCTCCACTGTTGCAAGAACGTCAAAATCCCGAGCGCAGCCAACGAAGGCAGCACATTGGGCAGTACAATGGAAAAAAACGTACGCAGTTCATGGGATCCGTCGATTCTCGCAGACTCCAATAACTCATCAGGAAACGCTTGCATCTGCTGTCTCATAAAGAATACCCCAAAGCCATTTACGAGAAATGGCACAATTAAGGCGGCATACGAGTTTTCCCAATGCAGTTTCGTTACGATAATAAACAGAGGAATGAGCGTCGTCTGGACAGGAATCATGATGGTCAACATGACGAGAAAAAACAGAAACGACTTGCCCCAAAAGCGGTATTTGGCGAACGTGAAACCCACCAATGCGGAAAAGAGCACCACACTGATGGTCGTGACTCCAGAAACGAATACGCTGTTGAACAAGTCGCGCAAAACAGGCATGGATGCTGACAATTGCTTAAAGTTGCTGATGAAGTGGCCATGAAAGAGATTCGAAGGTGGATAGTGAAAAATTTGACCATCGGTCAAGGAAGATGCGACATAGATCCAGTAGATGGGGTAGATGGAAACGATGCCTGCTACAATTAAAAATACATAGAGAAGCACCTGAATCCG
>NZ_BCQI01000034.1 GCF_001544355.1 Alicyclobacillus acidiphilus NBRC 100859 | reverse complement strand
CCAATATACCACAGACGATAATGTGTTGTCACCTGGTACTTTTTTCATCGGATGTTCACGCGAGATGATCGGGTGAAAGGAGATGATGAAGCCCGAGATGACGGGGTATATTGGGCGGCCGCCGGAACAGCGGCAACGAGTACTATATCACCGCTCAAATTCGATGTCAACACCTCTTCAGCGAGATTTTTACGTGTGTTGAAACGCACCTGCGTCATGAAGTGTCTGCAGACCAAGTGTGAGCAATAGTATCCGACCAATATCTATCCAATATTCATGAACAGGTATTCAACACGGCGCATCGTTGGAGAGCCCGCCCCCGAAACCGCACCGGCTAGGGGAAGTTTTGGCCCTTGGCTCACGAGGTGGGGCGTGATCGTGCGAAATCATGTTGCATACTTCAAGTTCTTGTCTACTGAGTTATCCGTTCAATGTACCGTTTCGAAAATATCCTTGCGTTGCTAATGCGCCCGCTAACGCCAGAACTTCAGGTTCTGAATCAAACTCAATCAGGTAACCGCTGACCGATTCCAAGTGAAGTTGCAGTATTATAGATATCCCAAGCGGCGATCAAGTCTTGAAACGGCAATCCGACTGCTCCGAACACAGTAAGGTCAACGTTGCTCTCTCGTCCTTTTGCCCTGCCATTTAACACTTCCGTCAAAGTAGATACACGCTGACAGTGTACATCCGGATGAAAGGTGCTAAGAGCTCCCATCGTAAATGCCATCTGTTGATGGTCACATACAAACGTGCTGTTCAAAATCACATCTTCAGCTACTTCAACTTTTCCAGCCGTATCGGGACCTAACGTAGTAATGTGTACCCCAGGTTTCACCATATCTAAAAATATGAGTGGTTCTTTCGCCCACGTAGCACAAATGATGATGTCAACGTCTCTGACTGCTTCTTCCACCGACGAGCAAACATTGCATGTGATTCCTTCTTGTCTTCTTCGTTGAGCGTATCCGATTGCTGTAGATTCTTTTAGGTCATACACGTTAACCATATTGACGTTCCGTATATGTTGTAGATATCTAAAATGAACTTCGCCTTGAACCCCCGCCCCAATCATCGCAACAGTAGTAGCGTTGTCCTTTGCTAAAACATCCACAGCGACAGCTCCAGCCGCCGCTGTTCTGTGAGCCGTAACCACCGGAGAGTCGAGGAGAGCTAACAGTTTACCCGTCTTTGAATCAAAAAGCTGAATGACTCCTTGGATTGCGGGAAGCCCAAAGGATGGGTTGTTTGGATACTTAGCATGTACTTTAACTGTATAAGCAGGGATTCCTGGCACTGCCCCCGGAACCAAAATCATTGCTTGGGCATCTTTTGGAGCATCATGTATCAATCCTAAGTCCACTTTAATTCGTTTGGGTTCTATCGAACCAGGATCAAGTACCTGAAAACCACGCTTTACAGAGCAAATTAAGCTCTTCTCATTCAAGCATTTCGAAATGTCGTTTTCGTTCAGCCATAGCACTACTGCCACTTCTCCTCGGCACCACAATCACGGTTGTCAAACTGCTAAATTGTTGAATATGATTGCTACTGCGTATTTCTGCCCGATCGCGGCACAAGGTATCAGGTTTGAAAGTACAAATTCATTTGATCACTGAATACAATTCAACCCTAACTGTAACCGAACGTCATCCCCAAAATCCCTACAAATCCGGTTTGTTCCACCTACACGTCCACTGCCTCGAACGGACCTTTTGTCCCAGATCGTACCTGATCGTACCTGGTGCGCCCGCGTCCTTCACTGCCGTTAGCCGTTAAGGGATCCACCGCCCCCTCGCGCCAGTCGCTTCATTTCGAACGCGATCCAGACGCATAAGAGGGTGGCTTGCGCGCGTCGTTGGACGTGCGGAATGCCTGGCGACGAGACCTTATGGCCTCGCTGATGACGATCCCACAAAGAATCAATACGACGCCGATCCAGCGGGACCAAGTGACGTGATCGCCATTCATCAGCCAGGCGCCGAAGACGGCGACCGGGAGCTCGAGGGTGCCGAGAACGCCAGCCATCCGCCCGCCGATATGCGGGATAGCAGCCAGGACGAGTAGCGTAGGTAGAACCTGGCTGAGCAAGGCAATCCAGCCGCCCCAGTAGACGGTTCGGGCGGGATGGGCGACGAAACTGCGCATCATGTCGGACGGTGGGAAGACAAAAAAGATGAAAACGGTCGCGACCGTCATGACGAGGGCGGATCGGAGTTCCGAGGACACGTCGGGATCGTAGTAACCGGACAGATAGAGCGTACATGCGTAGGACAAGGCCGCGAGCAAGCCTAGGCCAGCCGCCCACCACGGTATGGCGTGCCAAGCGCCAGGTTCGATCCCGACGGACAGCACGGTGCCCGCGAGAATCAGAATCAGCCCTATCCACTTCGGCCACTCGGGAAGCCGGCGTTTCACGATAATATCGATGACCATGGTCATCCAAACGAACTGGAACATGAAGACGATGCCGATGGAGGCCGGCAACACGGTCAGCGCTTGGTAGTATGCGTAGCAAAACACGGCGTTGGCCAGACCCACGCCGAGAATGAGCAGCCATTGCGCACCTTGGACAGGCTTGCCGCGACGGCGGAACAAGACGACAATCCAGAGCACGACGACGGCTAACACATACTGCACGTCGGTCGCTGTATTGACGTCGAGGCCCGCTTGATAGGCATCGCGAAGGATCGGTGAAACCAGTCCATACGCGCTGGATGCGATGAGCATGAGCAAAATGTAAATGGCCACGGGGTATCCTCCTCTTGGCAGCTCTGCCAGAGCGCCAGGAAGTATGATACCCAAATCGAATTTGAAAGACCACAGGAGCACGTTAAAGCGGTGAGGCGCAAACGCAAGAGCCAGCCCTCACCGCGTCCGCCTCGGTCTACACTCGCCAGTTGTGCGCGATGTCGCGGCGGTAGTGCATGCGCTCGAATTGGACCGTCTCCGCTGCCGAGTAGGCTGCGGCGATGGCGGCGGGAATGTCGGTCGCGATCGCGCTGATCGTCAGCACTCGTCCGCCCGCCGTCACCAACTGGCCGTCGTCGCGAAGCGCGGTGCCTGCGTGGAACACCACTTCGCCGTCCCGGCCCGCCACATGCCCGGCCGCGGCCTCTGTAGGCAACGCGATGGGCGTGCCGTGGTCGGATCCCGCCGGATAATCGCCCCCTGCTACGACCACGCAGACGGCGGCGTCGGATCGCCATTCAATGGCCAGCGTCGACAACTCGTCATGCGCGACGGCCCAGGCGATTTGCAGCAGATCCGTGGCGAGCAGCGGGAGTACGACCTCTGTCTCCGGATCGCCGAAACGCGCGTTGAACTCGATCACTTTGGGACCGTCGTCCGTGATCATCAGCCCCGCGTACAACACGCCTCGATACGTGATGCCCCGGTCCCGCAAGGCCTTCACCACAGGCTGGACGATGGTCTTTGTCACGCGATCGATCACGGCGTCCGTCACGCTCGGCACCGGCGCAAACGCGCCCATGCCTCCAGTGTTCGGTCCTTCGTCCCCATCGTACGCACGCTTGAAATCGCGGGCTGGCAGCATCGGAACGACTGCCGACGCGTCCACGAAGTACATGCACGAAACTTCCATTCCGCTCAAATATTCTTCAATCACGACGCGGCTCCCGGAAAGGCCAAAGCGGTTTCCCTCCAGCATGTCCCGCACCGCTGCCTCCGCATCTGCCCAGGACTGCGCCACGACCACGCCCTTGCCGGCAGCGAGGCCGTCGGCTTTGACCACGACCGGAATGCCGAGCGTGCGCATGAAACCGAGGGCTTTGTCCACCTCGGTGAACACGCCGAAACGAGCGGTCGGAACGTTCGCGTCGCGCATGAGCGCTTTGGAGAACGCCTTCGACGCTTCCAGTTGGGCAGCTTCTCGGGATGGGCCAAACGCCGGGATGCCTGCGTCCGTCAAGGCGTCGACGAGGCCGTCCGCCAGAGGGCCTTCGGGGCCGACGACGACGAGATCGATCCCGGCCTCCCGCGCCCACACGACGATCCTCTCCATATCCGAGGAAGCGATGTCCACCCGCTTGGCGAGCTGCCACATGCCTGGATTGCCTGGAACCGCGTAGAGTTCAGGTTCAAGCGGGCTTTGCGCCAGTTTCCAAACCAAGGCGTGCTCGCGGGCGCCTTGGCCAATCACCGCGACGCGCGGATGCCGTGTTTCCAGTGCCATCGAAATCCTCCCAATCCACCTATGGTTCAGTGCAAGAAGTGGCGTCTCCCCGTGAAGACCATCGCGATCCCGGCTTCGTCGGCAGCCTGGATGCTCTCTTCGTCGCGGATCGATCCGCCAGGTTGCGCGATTGCGGTGATGCCGGCTTTTGCGGCGAGATCGACCGTGTCGCGCATCGGGAAGAACGCGTCCGATCCCATGGCGCTGCCTTTGGCCCGGCGGCCAGCCTGCTCGATGGCGATTTTCGCCGCGCCGACGCGATTCATTTGCCCGGCGCCGATGCCGAGTGTCATGGTGGCGGAGGCCAACACGATGGCGTTCGATTTCACGAATTGGACGGTTCGCCACGCAAAGCGGAGCGCCTCGTGCTCTTCTGGCGAAGGTGCCCGCTTCGTGACCACCTGCCACTCGTTTGTCGACTCGCCTCCCGCAACGTCGACAGATTGCACCAAAAAGCCGCCGGACACGCGCTTCCACGTCGTCGCGTTGGGCTGCCACAACGGCTGCGCCATGTCGACCGTCAGCAGCCGCAGGTTTTTCTTCTTGTGAAACACACGCTGCGCTTCCTCCGAAAACGCTGGCGCAATGACGATCTCCAAAAACAGCTTGGCCAGACGTTCCGCCAATGCCTCCCCGACTGGACGATTCAGCGCGACGATGCCGCCAAAGATGGAGACGGGATCCGCTTCGTTCGCCCGCGCAAACGCCTCATCGATGGTTTCCCCGCGGCCGATGCCGCATGGATTCATATGCTTGACCGCAACCGCGACAGGTTCCCCGAAATCGTCGAACGCCCGCAGGATGTTCAAGGCTGCGTCGGCGTCTTGGATGTTGTTGTACGACAGCTCCTTGCCCTGCCACTGGACAGCGCGCGCAATCGTTGCGTCGGACGCGCCCGGCTCCATGTAGAAATGGGCGGCCTGATGCGGATTTTCGCCGTACCGCAGCTTCATTTTGGAGATTCCTGTAATATGTAACAAACCAGGCCAATCGACGGATGCAGACGCGTCCGCCTGACCTTGGAACGTGCCAGCCTCGGAGAGTTCTTCCGCAGTGGATTGGACGCGGCCGGCCAAATAGTCGGCCACCAAGGCGTCATATCGGGCGGTTGCGGCAAAGACTTTGACGGCCAATTCGCGTCGGAATTCGGCGGACAGGTCGCCTTGTTCCAAGGCTTGAAGGACGCGATCGTAATCCGCCGGATCCATCACAGGCAGACAGAACGCGTGATTCTTGGCGGCACTGCGCAGCATGGACGGTCCACCGATGTCGATCATCTCAATCGCCGCCTCATCCGTCACATCCGGGCGCGCAATCGTCGACTGAAACGGATACAGGTTGACGACGACGAGATCGATGAGATCGATCCCGTTGGCCTCCAGAGCCTGAAGATGCTCTGGGTTGTCGCGGCGCGCCAGCAATCCTCCGTGAATCTTCGGATGCAGCGTCTTGACCCGACCGTCCAGGATCTCTGGAAAACCGGTGTGCGCGTCGACGGTCGCGACCTCAATCCCGTGTTCCGCGAGATGCTTCGCGGTGTTGCCGGTCGAGAGAATGTCGTAACCGAGCCGTTTCAATCCTTCACAAAATGGAACAATCCCCGTCTTGTCAAAGACGCTGACCAAAGCCAATTTTGCCACGTCATCCACTCCTCGAGATGTTTGTCTCATGTGTCGATCCCGCCGCGTCAGACCCAGCGCACACCGGACGTCCCCTGCCGGACCCTGCCCAGACGGTACACGGTCTCGCCAGAGGCCGCGAGATGCTCCGCGACGTCGTTCGCAGCCGCTTCGGTGGTGATGATGACGAACCCGACGCCTAGGTTCCAGACGCGGGCCGCCTCTTCGAAGGCCATGCCGCTCTGCCGCAGCAGCCATTGGAACACGTTGGGAAGCTCCCAGGCGCTTCGCGCAAGCTCCAATCCCAGCCCTTCCGGCAGTACGCGCGGCACGTTCTCGACGATCCCGCCACCTGTAATGTGAGCCATTGCCCGCACAGGTAACCGAAGAGCGAGCAAAGATTGAATCGGCTTCACATAGATCCGCGTCGGCCGAAGGAGCACGTCGGCCACGGTCGCTGATTCGCCGGGAAACGTTTGATCCAGGCGAAGTCCAGCGTCGTCCACCAGCTTGCGGACCAGCGAATAGCCGTTGGAGTGGATGCCGCTCGAGGCCAGCCCCAGCACGACATCGCCAGCCTGTGTCTCGTCGCCCGTGATCATCTGGTCGCGATTCACGACCCCGACCGCGAAGCCGGCGACATCGTATTCGCCTGCCGCGTACATCCCTGGCATTTCGGCGGTTTCGCCGCCAACCAAGGCGGCGCCGGCTTCCAAACAGCCCGCGGCAATGCCGGCGACGACCGCTTCCGCAACGTCGACCTCCAGGTGTCCAGTCGCGAGATAATCGAGAAAGTACAAGGGCTCCGCCCCGACGGTCAGAATGTCGTTGACGCACATGGCGACGCAGTCGATCCCGATGGTGTCGTGCCGCCCTGCGGCGAACGCGATTTTCAGTTTGGTGCCGACGCCATCTGTTCCAGAGACGAGGACAGGGTTCGGATACTTGGCGAGATCCAGCGCAAATCCGCTCGCAAAACCGCCGATTTGACCGAGCACTTCCGGCCGCCCGGTGCGCTTCGCCAACGCCTTGTAGCGCAGGGCCGCCTGATTCCCCGCTTCGATATCGACGCCAGCCTGCTTATATGCGTCCATCCACGTCAACTCCCCGCATGCACTAGATGGTTTGATTTTCCTTGCTTCATGTCCTGGTCCACCAACTCCGTCGGATAGCTGCGGGTAAAACACGCGTTGCAGAACGGTACCGGCGTCTCTGCGGGAAACCCGAAGCCTTCCATCAGTTCGTCGACCGTCAAAAACGCCAGGCTGTCCGCCTCGATGGTGTCGCGGATCTCCTCGACCGTCATCTGCGCCGCGATCAACTCGTCCGCCGTCGCGGTATCAATTCCATAGTGACATGGGCTGACGTACGGCGGACTCGAAATGCGCACGTGAACCTCGGTGGCGCCGGCGTCGCGCAGGAGACGGACGATGCGGCGGGAGGTGGTTCCTCTGACAATGGAATCGTCGATCAACACGACGCGCTTTCCCTCGCAGATGGAGCGCACCGCGTTGAGCTTGAGCCGAACGCCAGTGTCCCGCAGATCTTGGGAAGGTTGAATGAAGGTGCGGGCGATGTATTTGTTCTTGACCAGTCCCATCTCCAACGGGAGACGGCTGGCTTCGGCGTACCCGGCTGCCGCAGACACGCTCGAATCAGGCACGCCGATCACGATGTCCGCGTCCACGGGGTATTTCTCGGCGAGCATCTTGCCCAGCCCCTTGCGCACGCTGTGCACGTTCCAGCCGTCGACGTCGCTGTCCGGACGTGCGAAGTACACGTGCTCAAACGTGCACATGCGCCGCTGCCGACGCTCGGCGAAACGGCTCGACATAAGTCCCGCTTTCGTCACGCGGATCAATTCTCCAGGCTCGACATCGCGCAGCAAGGTTGCGCCGACTGTCTCGAGCGCGCACGATTCGGAAGCCACGACGTACGCGTCGCCGAGCTTGCCCAGGACCATCGGGCGCAGGCCCAGCGGATCGCGAAGGGCAATCAACTCGTCGTCGCCGAGGAGCAGAAACGCGAACCCGCCCTCGATGCGCTTCGCGGCCTGCGCGACCGCGTCGGCCAGATTGCCGCCGCCAGCTTTGGCGACAAGGTGCGCGATGACTTCGGTATCCGCCGTGGTCTGAAACAGCGAGCCGTCTTGCTCCAGTTGGATGCGCAGCCATTTGGCATTGACCAAATTCCCGTTGTGCGCAATCGCGAAATTGCGGGCGTATGTGCTCAGCGTGATCGGTTGCGCGTTCTGGATGGTGTTTGCTCCAGCCGTCGAATAGCGAACGTGGCCAATGGCGCCGTACCCATGCAACTGCTCCAGCTGTCCGTCCCGAAAGACGTCCGTCAACAAGCCGAGTCCTTTGTGGCTGTACATGTGATCGCCGTCGATCGACGCGATGCCCGCCGCTTCCTGCCCCCGATGCTGCAGGGCGACCAATCCATAGTACGTGAGCGCAGCTGCTTGTTGATGGCCATAGATGCCAAAGACGCCGCATTCCTCGTGTGGTCTATCCGCGTCGAGATCGAATGTGTCATGGTGTTCACGCAACTCACCCACGCCGTCTCACTCCTTTTGATGCGCAGCGCGAGGCTACGCACCTATCTCTGCGGCCGGGCCTCCGGCCAATCACTTCGATATCGACAACCGCTCAATTCGGACAACCGTTCAGTCTCCCGCTTCCGCAACGCCTTGGATATGCGCCGCCATCGCCGCAGGAATGGCTTCCTCGTACGCTTGGCGAAGTTCCGCGATACCAAGTGTCATAACAGACTGCCCCGCCAGCTTGACCACGATCTGCTTGTGCTCGGCCAGACTGCCGAGTGGCCGAGCCGGCACACCTGCAGCTTCCGCGATGGCGCCCAAAGCCTCGGCCCGCGCGCGATCCACGACGACGACGACGCGCCCCTGCGCCTCGGAAAACAGCCAGCCGTGCAGATTGAACCCGTCCGCGCATTCGATCTCGCCGCCCGCGTCGACACCCATCAGCATCTCGGCCACCGTCACGGCAAGGCCGCCCTCGCTGACATCGTGCGCGGCGACAACCATCGATTTCGCCGACAAGGTCTGCAGCAAGTCGTGTACTCTGCGCTCTTCGGCCAAGTTGACGTATGGCGCATCGCCAACGGGCCTTCCGACGGCGAGTTCACCGTACAAGGTGCCATCCAGGCAATCGTCCTCGCGGCCCAGGATCCACAACGCCCAATCGCTCCAATGTTCCTCGATGAGCGCCTTGGGCGGGGTCGATGGGATTCGCCGCTGGATGCCTTCGAGGACGCCAATGGCGCCGACGACCGGCGTCGGTTGAATATCGACACCGCGCGATTCGTTATATAAGGAAACATTGCCGCTGACGACCGGCGTGTCCAGAGCCAGACACGCTTCCGCCATGCCGTCGATGGCATCGCTCAGTTGCCGCATCACGTCCGGCTTCTCGGGATTCCCGAAGTTCAAGCAGTTCGTGATGGCGAGCGGCTTCGCGCCCACAGTCGCCAAATTGCGCACCGCCTCCGCGACTGCGATTTGGCCGCCCCGTTTGGGATTCAACGCGACGTAGCGGGAATTGCCGTCCGTCGCCATCGCGATGGCTTTGTCCAAGCCGGGCACTTTCACCAATGCCGCGTCTGCGCCTGGCCCTTCCACGGTGGCCGCGCGCACCATCGTGTCGTACTGACGGTACACCCAACGCTTGTCCGCAACACTCGGATGCGCGAGCAATTGCAGCCACGCGTCGCGAATGGAGAGGGTGGTTGGAATGTCTTCCAACTGCGGCCCCGCCCACGGCGCTATCGGCCGTTCGTAGACTGGCGCCTCGTCAACCAGCGCGGTCACCGGAATATCCGCGACCACTTCGCCGTGCCAGCAGAGTCGCAAGCGGCCATCGTCCGTCACGCGGCCGACGTCCGCCACTTCGAGCCCGTAACGCCGGAAGATCTCAAACGCGATGTCCTCGCGCCCGCGCTCCAGGACGACCAGCATCCGTTCCTGCGACTCAGACAACATCATTTCGTACGGCGTCATGCCGTCTTCGCGAACCGGGACATGATCCAGCACCATCTCAATGCCCCCGCCCGCGCGACTCGCCATCTCTGCAGAAGAAGATGTCAAACCGGCAGCGCCCATGTCTTGAATACCGACGACAGCCCCTGAGGCAATCAGTTCCAGACACGCTTCCATGAGCAGCTTGCCGAGGAACGGATCGCCAACCTGTACGGCGGATCGCTCCTTCTCCTCAGGGTCCTCCGCCGACGCGAAGGTGGCGCCGTGAATGCCGTCACGACCCGTTCTCGCGCCGACGACAAAGACGGGATTGCCGACGCCGGTGGCAGTGCCGCGCATCATGCCGTCCGCCGGCAGAATGCCGACGCACATCGCATTGACCAATGGATTGCCGCGATAGGTGGGACTGAATTGGACCTCGCCGCCGACGGTCGGAATGCCGACGCAGTTGCCGTAGCCGCCAATGCCGGCAACCACCTGCTCAAACAAATACCGCGTCCGGACGTCGTCGAGAGGACCGAAGCGCAATGAATCCAGAAACGCGACAGGGCGGGCGCCCATGGTGAAGATGTCGCGAAGAATGCCGCCGACGCCAGTGGCGGCGCCTTGGTACGGTTCGACGGCGGACGGGTGGTTGTGGCTCTCCATCTTGAACGCGACAGCCATCCCATCGCCGATGTCGACAACGCCCGCATTTTCGCCAGGGCCCTGCAAGACCTGCCGACCGTTCGTCGGAAAACGGCGAAGGTGCGCTTTCGAACTCTTGTACGAACAGTGTTCCGACCAGAGGACGCCAAAGATGCCCGCTTCGACGTAGTTCGGGTGTCGACCGAGTTTTTCGACGACCAACGCGTACTCGCTGTCGGTCAGACCGAGCGAACGATAGATCTGTTCGTCGCGGATTTGCTCAGGCGTTGGCTCGCGCATACGATCCCTCCTCGACAAAACGGTGCATCGACTCAAACAACAGCCTGCCGTCCTGCGACGTCATCCACGCCGCGACAGCCCGCTCGGGATGCGGCATCAATCCAAGCACGTTGCCCCTGTCATTGAGGACGCCGGCAATGGCGTCGACCGATCCGTTGGGGTTGTCCGCGTACCGAAAGGCGATGCGCCCATCCGCAGCCAACCGTTGCCGCAGCGTCTCGTCCGCGTAGTAGCGGCCTTCGCCGTGCGCGATGGGAATGCGAATGCGCTCGCCAGGACGGTAGGCGCAGGTAAACGGACTGGTGTGGTTTTCGACGATCAATTCGACCGTTTCGCAGCGAAACTGCAGGTGATCGTTGCGGAGTAATGCCCCAGGCAACAGGTGCGACTCGGTGAGCACTTGAAATCCGTTGCAAATGCCGAGAACAAGTTTGCCTGCGGCGGCTTCCTTGGCGACGGCGTCCACCGCCGGCGAAAAACGAGCGATCGCGCCGCTGCGCAGATAATCGCCGTAGGAGAATCCGCCAGGCAGAATGATGGCGTCGTAGGCCGCGAGATCAGTCACATCGTGCCACACCAGATCCACCATGTCGCCTGTGACGTCGCGGACGGCTTGAGCGGCGTCGTGATCGCAGTTCGATCCCGGAAACACAACCACAGCCCACTTCATCGAACCGTCTCCTTCAGCTCGTACGCGTACGTCTCCATGACAGGGTTCGAAAGGACGCGCTCGCACATCTCCTCGACGGCCTTGCGAGCGGCGGATTCGTCCGCGGCCCCGATGCTCAAATGCATGTATTTGCCGACGCGAACCTCGCTTGTACCCTCGAAGCCAAGCGTATGCAAAGCTTGTTCGACAGCGTGGCCCTGCGGATCAAACACGGATGGTTTCAACCAAACACGAACTTCCACATCGTACGTCTTCAAACGGATCGTCCCTCCCTCGGCAACTGCGCGCAGGCCAGCTTGACGCGCGCGAACACCTCTTGGTACGCGTCTTCGACATCTCCCAAGTCCTGGCGAAAGCGGTCCTTGTCGAGTTTCTTTCTCGTCTCGCTATCCCACAACCGGCACGTGTCCGGGGAAATTTCGTCTGCCAGCACGATCTCGCCGTCCGGCGTGCGGCCGAACTCCACTTTGAAGTCGACCAGCAGCAGACCGCAGTCGGAGAATTTGCTGACGAGCAGGTGATCGATGCGCAGCGCCAAAGAGCGAAGCTGCTCCAGTTCCTCGCGTTCGGCCAGGCCGAGAATGACGGCGTGATCATCCGTGATCAGCGGATCGCCCAATTCGTCGTTCTTGTAGTAAAATTCGACGAGCGCCTGCGGCAAATCCGTGCCCTCCGCGACGCCGAGCCGTTTGGAAAAGCTCCCTGCGGCCAGATTGCGCACGACGACTTCGACCGGAATGATCCGCACCTTACGAACGAGCGTCTCGCGTTCCGACACCTGTTCGATGAAGTGCGTGGGAACGCCGTGTTCCTGCAGATAGGCAAACAGGAGGTTGCTCATCTGGTTGTTGATGGCGCCTTTCCCTTGGATCTGCCCCCTTTTCAAGCCGTTGAACGCCGTTGCGTCGTCTTTGTAGGCAACCCGCACGACGCCGGGATCCGCCGTGGCAAACACCTTCTTCGCTTTCCCCTCATACAGCAGCGTATCGCTCACGATATCCACTCCTTATCACCAGCCGAACCGCTGAAAAATGGTGTCCACATGTTTGAGGTGCCAGGACGGATCAAAGCACGCGTCGATCTCCTCCGGGCTGAGCGTCTCTGAGATGGTTTCGGAAGCCTGAACGAGTTCCTTGAACGATCTCGCCTCTTCCCACGCCTGCATCGCCAGCGGCTGTACGGTGTCGTACGCCGTTTCGCGCGACAATCCCTTATCGATAAGCATGGTCAGGACCCGCTGCGAAAAGACCAAACCGTGCGTGCGCTCCATGTTTTTGCGCATGTTCTCTGGATATACGTTCAAATCGGTCAAAATGCGGTTCATACGATGTAAGAGGTAGTCGACCAGGATGGTCGCATCGGGAAGGATCACGCGCTCCACGGACGAGTGGCTGATGTCTCGTTCATGCCACAGCGGAACGTCTTCGAGCGCCGGAATGACATAGCCGCGCAACACCCGGGAGAGCCCGGAAATCTGCTCGCACGAAACCGGGTTGCGCTTGTGCGGCATGGCAGATGAGCCCTTCTGCCCCTTGTAGAACGGTTCTTCCAATTCGCGAATTTCCGATTTTTGCAGGCCGCGGATTTCCGTGGCGATCTTATCGAGCGTCGTGCCAATCAAAGAGAGTGTAAAGATAAATTCCGCATGCCGATCTCGCTGCAGTGTCTGCGTGCTGATTGGCGCCGGTTTGAGCCCCAGGCGCGTGCAAACCGATTCTTCGATCCTCGGATCGACATTCGCGTACGTTCCGACAGCGCCCGAGATTTTGCCGTAGCGCAGACGTTCGCAGGCCGCGTCGAACCGCTCGAGATCGCGCTCGATCTCGGCGTACCACAGAGCCGCCTTCAGGCCGAAGGTCGTCGGTTCCGCGTGGACACCGTGCGTACGCCCCATCATCATGGTGTACTTGTGCGCCTTCGCCAAATCCTCAAGGGTGGCCAACAAACTCTGCAGATCCTTGCGAATGATTTCCATCGGTTCCAGAAGTTGAGCGGACAGCGCGGTGTCGACGACATCGGTCGAAGTGAGTCCATAGTGCACCCACTTCTTCTCCTCACCCAGCGATTCTGACACCGCCCGCGTGAAAGCGACGACGTCGTGTCGTGTCTCTTGTTCAATTTCCAGCACCCGATTGACATCAAACTTGGCGTTCTCGCGGATCTTCTTGGCGTCCTCGACGGGAATCTCCCCGAGTTCGGCCCACGCTTCCACCGCGAGGATTTCGACCTCAAGCCACCATTTCATCCGCGCTTCCAACGTCCACAACTTGGCCATCTCCGGACGGCTATATCTATCGATCACGCCACGTCCTCCTATCTCCTGCTCGTTGAGGGTTTTCCCCTGTTTCTCTCTCTATCGTAACACGAACCAGCCCTGGTTCCGAACATTTTTATCGAATTCAACAAAAATGTTCGGAACCATTCACAACGGCCAGGCTGTCGGCCTGCATCTATTCCCACTCGATGGTCGCAGGCGGCTTCGACGTAATGTCGTACACCACGCGGTTGACCTCCGGGATTTCGTTGACGATGCGCGTCGAGATCCGCGCCAGCACGTCCCACGGAATGCGGGCGAAGTCGGCCGTCATTCCCTCCTGGGAGTGGACCGCCCGAATGGCCAACGTGTGCGCGTACGTCCGTTCGTCGCCCATGACGCCGACCGTGCGGTTGCTCGTCAAGACCGTGAAGTACTGCCAAATCTCGCGATCGAGCGACGCCTTCGCGATTTCCTCGCGCAAAATCGCGTCCGATTCGCGGACGACAGCGAGCTTTTCCTCCGTCACGTCGCCCATGACGCGAATCGCCAGACCTGGGCCAGGGAACGGCTGCCGCCAGACGAGTTCGCTCGGCAGCCCCAGTTCTTCGCCGAGCTTGCGCACCTCGTCCTTAAACAGTTCGCGCAGCGGTTCGATGATCTGAAACTGGACATCTTCGGGCAAACCGCCGACATTGTGATGCGACTTGATGGTTGCGGCCGTCTTTGTGCCGCTTTCGACGATGTCCGTGTACAAGGTTCCTTGCACAAGGTAGTCGAAAGGTCCCAGACGTTCGGACTCCGCCTCGAACACCCGGATAAATTCTTCACCGATGATCTTGCGTTTGCGCTCGGGATCGGAGACGCCTGCCAATTTGCCAAGGAAGCGATTGCGGGCGTCGACGCGGACGACGTCGATGCCAAGCTGACCGCCGAGGTTCTGCATCACGGCGTCACTCTCGCCTTTGCGGAGCAAGCCGTGATCGACAAACACCGCGGTGAGCTGCGATCCGATGGCGCGATGCACCAAAGCCGCCGCGACCGACGAATCCACGCCGCCGGACAGCGCGCAGAGCACGCGGGCATTCCCGACTTGGGCGCGGATGCTGGCGACGGACTCTTCAATCAGCCCCTGCATTGTCCAGTCGCCGCGGCAGCGACAGATCTCGAATAGATAGTTGCGCAGCAGAGCCGTGCCGTGATCGCTGTGATGGACCTCTGGGTGGTATTGGACGGCGAAGATGCCTTGCTCTGGGCAGCTCATGGCGGCAATCGTGCCGGAGTCCGTCACCGCGTCCAACTGAAAGCGGCTTGGAACGCGCGTCACGACGTCGCTGTGGCTCATCCAGACGTTTTGCGTCTCCGGCTGCCCCGCGAACAACGCGGTTCCGCCCGCTTCGATCCGCATGTGAGCCCGGCCGTATTCCCGCACGGCGCCGCGGGATACTTCGGCGTCAAACAACTTGGCAATCAACTGCATGCCGTAACAGATGCCGAGAATCGGCACGCCGAGATCGAAAATTGCCGGATCCACGGTTGGCGCGCCTTCCGCGAAGACGCTGTTGGGGCCCCCGGAGAAGATGATGCCTTTGAGGGGCTTTTGACGCAGTTCGGCAAGCGGCACATCGAACGGCAGCAACTCGGAAAATACGCCTAACTCGCGAATTCTTCGCGCAATCAATTGATTGTACTGGCCGCCGAAATCGAGTACGGCGACGACCTCATGGTCCTGCATGTTGGCACATCCTTTAGTGGGGGTTGTCCAGCGAAACAAAAATACCGACCTCTACCCCCAAGATACGGGCACGAAGGTCGGCTCGACAGTCGGAACAAAACGATCCCACCGCCCGCGTGGGCCGATATCGCTAGGATGCGCGAATACTCGGTCCACAATCAGGCGTTGGGAGTCGAAGTCTGTGACTGACGTACTTCATCCGACCTCGTAGCCAGGCAATTTACGGTTGCCTTGTAGAGACTGTCGGGCCGTATTCCCGACATTATACGAGGAGTCTGAATCACGCACTCATTCTATAGATTCGTTTCTATGTCGTCAATCGGAGAATCCTGTCGGCGGCCTGAGCGCGAGGCTCTCTGAAGCCAATCCAGAGCCTTTTCCCGCACGAACTCGGACGCGTTCTCGTCCAGTCCCGCGCCACCGTACAGGACGCCCTCGACCGTCTTCAACCAAGTTTCGAATTCCTCCAGCTTCACATCGCATTGGCGCAAGGCTGGCCACAATTCGCGCAATGTCGTACCGCGGCCCAAGCGGTATCTGCGCCGCATCTGGGACAGCAAGAACTCGCACACCTCCCTCACCGCCCACTGCGGCTCTTTGCCAGGCCTGGACGCCAATCGACGGAGGCCAAAACCCCTTCGGTAGAATCGATAGTACACCACGATGGCGCCGGCGAGAACGAGGGCCGTCACCACGGCGACCAACATCAGCCACCCCCCGCGCAGGCCCGGCGTATGCCCCGATGTGTCGCTGCCTGGAGGGTTTGCCCCACTCGCGCCTGAAGGCGTCTTGGCGCCGCCAGGCGTCGTGGCCGGCTTGGTCGCGTTGGCCGGCGGCTGCGAGGTCGTGCCCGGGATCGGACTCGTCGAGGCGGACGCGGCTGCGAACGGGATTTGAAAATTCGGAGTCGGATCGAACGGTATCCATCCGTAGTCCGGAAAATAGACTTCGACCCAGGCATGGGCGTCGTCGTTCGTCACCATGTACTCGTCGCTGTGTCCGGGCGCTGTCTCCGTGCCGGCGCTGACCGCGTAGCCCGTGACCCAGCGCGTCGGAACGCCGAGCGTTCGGAGCATCACCGCCAAGGCGCTGGAGAAGTTGTTGCAATAGCCACGATGCGTCTGAAACAAAAACTGATCCACGTAATCCTCATTCGGGCCTGGCACAGGAATGTCGGTAGTCTGATACACTTCGTGCGATTGCAGATACGAAACCAGGCTGTCGACCATGTCGTATTCAGACGTGGCATGGGCGGACGCGGTGATCTGTTTCGCCAATGCGGCAACGCGCTTCGGCAGCGTCGCGGGCAGTTGCAAATCATTGGCTCGGACGGCCGCAGGAATCTTGGCCGCCTCCGCACGAAACGGCGTCTCGTCGTTGGCGAGGACGCTGTAGGGACTCTCGAGTTCCTTGGTCACGACGGAGTAGCTCTGGTGCGCCGACAACTGCGGCGCGCGAATGTTCGCCTGCACCAGGTCCTCGACGAACTGTCCGCCGTAGAGGCCGGGCAACCGAACGACTTTCGAGATGGCGTAGCCGCCGAGCAGGCGTGTCGTGTTGACGGCGTTCGACTCCAGCGTGACGGTCTGCTGAAATGTCTGTGTCGGCAGTTGGTGGAAGGCCGAGATCGAAAACTTCGAAATCGGTTGGCCAACCCGCTGCTGCTGCACGTCGGCAGCGGTCAGCGAAGCGGATACCCAGCCCTTCCCCGTGTATGTCGAAAGCGTCTGTCCGCGAAGATATGTCGGCTGCGGACTGGTCAACGTGAGAACCGGCGTGTCGTTGCCGACGAACGATCCGCCCAACCGCTCGTCGTTGAGCTGGTAGCCGACCATCCGAACCGCGGTCGAATCGCTGCCGCCAGGGCCGGTCAGAAGCGGATTCGCCCAGGTCGACTGGCTTTTCGGCAAAGCGACGGCGATACCCAGCATCACGCCCAGCAGCGCGAGCAATGGCGTGAAAAATCGAACCGCCGTTCGACCGGACGAGGGCGTCGCAATGACATCGAAGTGATTGATGCCGAGCACCAGCAAGAACAGAACCATCATGACGACGAGGGGGATGTTTGGGTGGATAGACGTGTTCGCGTCCAGCACGGACAGCCCGGCCACAGACAGCATGTTGTAAAACACCCACAGCGCGGTGTGCCGACTCGCAAACACAACGAGCCAGTAGACAAACAGCAACAGCCATAGAAACAGGAACGTCTGCAGCGGATCCTGCATCGGCAGGCCGTGAAGCAGGCCCACACCTTGGCTCCAAACCGTCTTGGAGACGGGCCAGACACCCGTCCACACGCTTGGCGCCTCGCGCCAGTAGACGTCCACATAGCCCAAGGGCACGATCACGGCGACGACAGCTCTCAACCAAAACCATGGCAGCGACGCGCTGAGGGCGAAGATGGCCAAAGGCACCATGAACGTGCGCGGACCAGAGACGAGTCCGAGGGAAGCCATGGGCACAATCAGCAGATACACCCACAACGCGGTAAGCCACGCCCGTGCCGCCAACGTGATGAATCTGCTAGATCGAAGTCGAACCATACCTTCCCCCCTCTCCCGAAAGCCGCGACAGATCGGCGGCGCTGCGGATCAGATGCACGTCGATGCCCATCGCCTGCAGGCGGTTCCGCTCGAGACGCGCAGACTCGATCCCGACATTTGAGCCGAGCGGCACGAATACTTGTACAGCGTGCTGGCTCTGCAGATTGGTCAGCGCGATCGCGACGTCCCTGTCGATCCTCGGCGACACCACGACCAACACGGCATGGCGCAAGTTCATCTGCCGGACGCGTTCGAGCAGTTCGACAACGTGGCCTGGGTGGACCGGCTCCATCGCGGCCAAGGTGTACATACAGCGTTCGAGCGTGTCCATGGTGTTGGCGGGAGACACCTCGACGTACGGATCCGCCGCGGCAACCAAGCCGCATCGCCGCCCAGATCCGTACGCGTGCCGCAGCAGCGAGGCGGCGGTTTGCATCGCAAGTTCGAAGACGCCCGACGCCCCGCTCAACTTGGCGTACGATCCCGCCGAACAGTCCGGAACCACCACGACATCCGAGCTCAGGTGGCCCTGAAACTCCTTGACCTGCAACGCGCCCAACCTCGCGCTGACTGGCCAGTGAATCCGGCTTAGTCTGTCGCCGTGTTCATACGGACGCGCGCCGATCACCTGGTGAATATCGTCCGGACTGTGTTGCAGGGACCGGCGTTCACCTCCGCCGTGCGCCGCCGAGATATTCCATCCACGAACAGGCACCGCTTTGGGCAAGACGATCACCATCGGTCCTTCCGGCACCTTGCGGCGGACGCGACTCAGTCCAAACAAATCGCCCGACTCAATCAGGCCGTTGCCGACACGGAATACGCCGCGCGGCACATCTTTGACAACGTAGCGCAGGGTGACCTCTCGCCGCCACAACGGAACCACCGTCGGCGCACTGTTCTCCATGTGCAGCCGCCATTTCACAGGAACCACTTCATACGCGCGCAGCCAGAAGACTGGCCAGATGTTGGCGAAGCGAACGACAATCGAAAATGTGACGTGATCGCCCGCCAACGCCTGCCGCGGCGCCTCGATTTCAACAGACACGCCCCAAAACGTCAGGACAGCGGTGGCCCATTCATACGCGATCCCGGTGATGAACACATAGAACAAGAACCACGCAAGAAATCCGCCGGTCACGCGGCCAAACACGTACAAGCCAACGGCGCAACACGCCAACAACAGTGCGAGCGCAACTTGCCGCAGCCGCATCACGACCACGCTCCCGCGGATGCGGGAATCGGGACTTGCTGAAGAATGCTGTCGAGAACATGGGCGGCATCGGCGCCGGAAAACCGCGCGTCCGCCGTCAGGCGGAGCCGATGGGCCAACACGTACGGAGCCGCAAATTTCACATCGTCCGGCACCACGTACGACCTCCCGGCGAGGAAAGCTGCCGCGCGAGCCGTCCGAAGCAGCGCGAGACTCGCCCGCGGGCTCGCGCCAAGGGCGATGTCCCGATGCGATCTCGTCCGCCCCACAATATCCACGATGTAGCTGAGCAGCGCCGGATCGACTCGCACTTCCCGAACCCGCTGACGCCAACGCAAGATGGCGTCCGGGTCAGTCACCGGCTGCAACGTCTCAATGGGATGGCTCCGTTGTTGCGCGGCCAACATGTGCAATTCGTCCTGAGGGCTCGGGTACCCGATGGAGAACTTGAGCAAGAACCGATCAAGCTGTGCCTCCGGCAACGCGAACGTCCCTTCAAAATCAATCGGATTTTCCGTCGCCAGCACGAAAAATGGATTCGGCAGCGCGTGCGTTTCCCCATCCACTGTCACAGCGTGCTCCTCCAGCGCCTGAAGCAGAGCGGACTGAGTCTTCGGAGAGGTCCTGTTTAATTCGTCGGCTAGGACAATCTGACCGAAGATAGGCCCTTTGCGGAATTCGAACACCCCGGACTTCTGATTGTATATCGATACACCCGTTACATCTGACGGCAGCAGATCGGGTGTAAATTGTATACGCTGAAATTGACAGCCAAGCGTCACCGCCACGGCCCGGACGAGCATCGTCTTCCCGACGCCGGGGACATCTTCAATCAAACAGTGCCCATCGGCCAGCAAGGCGATGAGAACCAAGCGAATGACGGAATCCTTGCCAACAATCACCTGCTGGATGTTCCGGATAACCGGATCCAACTCTTCATGTACGCGATCGAATAAAACGTGCGAACGTGCGTCAGTCACATCGGTGCTCCCATCCTGATATCATCTCAATTACCATACTATCAAAACGCTTTTTGTAAGGCTATGGAAAATCACATCAAACTTACAATACACTCGATCCTTTTTGGCCGCGGCTTCCCGCACGGCGCAGGAATCATATCTAGCGACACCGAAGGAATATAGTGACCTTGAGTACTCGTTCTCGCGCCAGTCAACGACGTCATCGGTGTTGGTCGGCAAGATGGCCAATCCATGGCAATCAAAGCGAATATGGAAGGAGTAATTTTATTGAGCTTCTTTCTGACCTGCTTGGGACGGCCGTACACCTCGTTCGAGATCTCTGGAAGTCATGGAAAAAACCCCTTTCGCAAAACAGCTCTCAATTTGCTACTATCACAATGGAAAAGACAATCTTGGACCGCATTCGCGAACAACACTTCATTCCAATCGCTGTGTCGGTTTGTCGTCTTCCTGAATAAACCGCCAGATTTTGAGATAACTCGTATATCTTGTGCATAGGGGCTCGCCCCGCAAGATAAGTCCTAACTGTTTTGGAGGAATCGCCGCCATGGAGAAGACCTCTTCAGATTTGCTGCAACTGTCCATCGGCAAAGAAACGCCGCAACCGCTTTACGGAGGTCAACCTTTTCCAAAGAGCGCGAAAAAGTGCAAACGCTGCCGGATGCCATCCGAATTGCGTTTTTGCATGATGTGCCAATTCGAATTTTCGATGATGGCCAAACTCTGTTTCGATAGTATCGATCTCGCCATCTCCACCCACCAAGAAGCAGCCCCGTACGAGTTGCAGCGCGCGGCATACCGCGCCGCGAAGAAGCGGATGAAACACGTGCTGAGCCTCAAGTCGTACGGCGTCACCTTCGAAGAGACGCGCGAGTATCGCAAACGGCTGAAAGCCCTTCAAGAGCGGTTGAAGATCGAGAAGGATTGGAACCGTGTATCACTGCAGGTCGATAGCCTAGAAGCATCGATGTCCGCCCCGCCGACCGCACCAAAGCTGTTGTTGGATGGCAGTCAGGACGGCGCGAATTCGCAAGTGGAATCATAAATTCGGCATGATAGGGCCGGGGCTGGGGACACGAACGCGGCCGGGAACGGATGGGGCCGTGGCGAGCTGGGGATGCGGCTGGATGTACAGGAAAAGGATGTCAGGTTGGCCGTTTGGCCAAACTGACATCCTTTTTCGCAAGTTGAGGGCGGGCTGGACAGCGCGATCGCGGGGGCGGCCCGGGGCACGGGCCGGCTAAGCAACGCGATCGCGAAGGTGGGTGACGGTGGAGGGGCAAATAAGCGGCCGAGGGCCGCTTATTTCCGCGAACTGGCCGAGTCGAAGGCAAATAGGCGGCTCTGGGCCCCTTATTTGACTCCGCGCCACCGAAACCGAGCGATTTCAGCGGCTTAAGCGGCTGTGGGCCGCTTATTCGGCGCCAATAAGATGATTCGACACGTTTAAGCGGCTGACGGCGGCTTGTTCTCCTCCGGCTCTCCGGCTCTCCGGCTCTCCGGCTCTCCGGCTCTCCGGCTCTCCGGCTCTCCGGCTCCTCCGGCGCCCGCGATCACGCCAGCACCGGCACATCCGGTCGGCGCGATCGCGATGGCTGCCCGCCAGCCCCGTCCGCTCAGTCCCTGGCTACGGCAGGGGCGGCGGTTGGCGGGGCCGGTTGCCGCGGCGCATCGTTCTTCGCCAAAAAATCCTCTGCTGGCGATGTCTTGCGAATGAAGAACGCCATCAAGAAGGCGGCGATGGTCGTGAAGACCGCGACCGTGAACGCGTCGTTGATGCCCATGACCGTACCCTGCGCCGTGGCGTGCGCCATGGCGAGTTTATCGGTTGGCAATATGTGCTGCGAAACGATAATGTCTTTCACATGTGTCTTTGCCCGATCCGTCATGACCGTGACCAATAGCGCCATACCGACGGCGCCAGAGACCATACGCAGCGTGTTGAGCATCGATGTGCCATATGGATTCAGACGCAGCGGCAATTCGTTCAAGCCTGCGGTCATGAGCGGCATCATCATGATGGACATGCCAAACATCCGCAGCGTGTACACGACGGTGCAATACAGGAACGTCGTATCCGTGTGCAGCCGGGTCAAGGCGAACGTGGTGACAATCGTGATCGCGAGGCCGACAACAGAGAGCCAGCGCGCGCCGATCTTGTCAAACAAACGCCCGGTGATCGGCGACATCACACCCATCAAAATACCGCCTGGCAACAGCATCAAACCTGACAGAAGCGGCGAAAACCCTCGAACGTTTTGCATGTAAATTGGCATCAAAATCATGCCGGAATACAGCGCCACAGACAGAATGACGTTGATGGCGGTCGTCAATGCGTACATCGGATAGCGGAAAATCCGGAATTCCATGATTGGTGTGTCCGTGCGCAATTGCCACAGTACCAACCCAATCAGACTCACCGCCCCGATGCACAAGCTTGCGATCACGTCGATCCCGCTCCAACCAACCGTTCCCGCTTCACTGAAGCCGTACAGCAGTCCACCGAAGCCCAACGTCGAGAGCACCACGCCAAACACGTCCAGTTTCGGTCGACTGGTGACCGTGACATTGCGCATCAGAAAGATGGCAAGAATGAAGTCGATCAGCGCGATCGGCACGATGATGAAGAACAGGATTCGCCACGAATAGGTTTGCACGATCCACCCGGACAAGGTAGGACCGACAGCCGGCGCAAAGTTGAGCGCGATTCCGAAAATACCCATCGCCATACCGCGCCGTTCCGCTGGAAACAGCCGGAAGATGGTATTCATCATGACTGGCATGAGAACGCCTGAACCAGTTGCCTGAATGACACGCCCTACAAGAAGCACGCCGAATGTAGGACTGATTCCGCACACGATTGTACCGAGCGTAAAGAGGCCAAGCGCAGTCAGATAAAGTTGGCGAGTGGTAAAGCGTTGAATGAGAAACGCGGTGATAGGGATGACAATACCGTTGACCAACAGGAAAATCGTGGTCAGCCAATCGCCTGTCGTCGCTGAAATATGCAGTCGATCCATAATCTGCGGCAACGCGACATTGATCAAGGTTTGGTTCAAAAATGCGACGAACGCACCCGCCAACATGACACCGAAGACCGGAGCAACGCGCACCTCAGCCGTCGAATTTGCTCTGGTTTGCATATGTGGTTTTCTCTCCTTTGTCTCTAAATATTCTATTGTGAAGGGGTAGTTTGCGCGGGTGATGAGTAATGAGTATTTCCACACTCGAAAGACCATCTTAACCATACCATGGCGTTAGAGTGATACGCAATTGCAATTAGTGAATTTTTTGTTGCAACTAACAAATCTAAAGTGAAAAACATCGAATTGATCAGTCGAGATCATCAAGCCCGCCTGCCCTTCGATCTCGGCTCTGTCCGTTCCAGCGAAAAAGGCTGCCATCGGCGGCAGCAACGCTCACCAATGGCAGCCCCCGGACGATTGGCGGCGAGATCGCGATCTCGTCGCCAATGTGTGGAGCAGATTACATCATTCCGTCCATTCCGCCCATACCGCCTGGCGCCGAAGCTGCCTTTTCCTTCTCCGGCTTGTCGGCGATGGCTGCCTCGGTCGTCAGGAAGGAAGCAGCGACGCTCGCAGCGTTCTGGAGTGCGGAACGCGTTACCTTGGCCGGATCGACGATACCAGCCTTCAGCATGTCGGTCCATTCGCCCGTCGCAGCGTTGAAGCCGAAGCCGACAGCTTCCCTCTTCAAGCGTTCAACGATGATGGAGCCTTCAATGCCAGCGTTCTCAGCAATTTGGCGAACAGGTGCTTCGAGGGCCTTGCGGACCAGGTTCACACCAGTGAGTTCGTCGCCTTCTGCCGTCACGCTGTCAAGCGCTTTGACGACGTTGACCAATGCCGTACCGCCGCCAGGAACGATACCCTCTTCGACAGCTGCGCGCGTCGAGTTGAGCGCGTCTTCGATGCGGAGCTTCTTCTCTTTGAGTTCCGTTTCCGTCGCTGCGCCAACCTTGATGACAGCTACGCCGCCGGACAACTTGGCAAGACGTTCTTGGAGCTTCTCGCGATCGAAATCAGAAGTCGTTTCTTCGATTTGAGCCTTAATCTGATTGATGCGAGCTTGGATGTCAGCCTTGTCGCCGCTGCCGTCGACAATGATGGTGTTCTCTTTGCTGACGCGAACTTGACGTGCGCGACCAAGTTGATCGATATTCGTGTTCTTGAGTTCCAGACCGAGTTCTTCGCTGATGACTTGGCCACCCGTCAGGGCTGCGATGTCTTGCAGCATAGCCTTGCGGCGATCTCCAAAGCCAGGCGCCTTCACAGCAACAGCGTTGAACGTTCCGCGAATCTTGTTCACAATCAAGGTCGCCAGCGCTTCACCTTCGACGTCTTCAGCGATCAACAGGAGCGGACGGCCGGATTGCACAACACGTTCCAGAACCGGCAGGATTTCCTGGATGTTGCTGATCTTCTTGTCGGTGATGAGGATGTAAGGCTCGTCGAGCACGGCTTCCATCTTGTCCGTATCGGTAACCATGTACGCCGAGGTGTAACCACGGTCAAATTGCATACCTTCGACGACTTCGAGCTCGGTTTGGATACCTTTGGACTCTTCGACAGTGATGACACCGTCGTTGCCAACCTTCTCCATCGCGTCCGCAATCAGCACACCGATCTCTTCCGCACCAGCGGAGATAGCTGCGACTTGCGCGATATTCTCGCGGCCCTCAACCGGCTTCGCAATCTTTTGGATCTCTTCAACAGCAGCTGCAACAGCCTTTTCGATACCACGACGGAGAACCATCGGGTTTGCGCCGGCAGCGACGTTCTTCAGACCCTCGCGGATCATCGCTTGAGCCAATACCGTAGCAGTCGTGGTTCCGTCACCAGCGACGTCGTTGGTCTTGGTTGCGACTTCCTTCACGAGTTGCGCACCCATGTTCTCGTACGCGTCTTCGAGCTCAATTTCCTTCGCGATGGTCACACCGTCGTTGGTGATGAGCGGCGAACCAAACTTCTTCTCGAGAACGACGTTGCGGCCTTTTGGTCCAAGGGTGACTTTGACCGCGTCAGCCAGTGCGTCGACACCGCGCAGCATCGCACGGCGAGCTTCTTCTCCAAAGCGGATTTCCTTTGCCATCCGTGATACCTCCCTGATGTTTTATGTAGTCGACTTACTTCTCAACGATTGCCAAGATGTCGCTTTCACGCAAAACCAATACTTCTTCGTTGTTCACTTTGATTTCTGTGCCAGCATACTTGGAATAGATCACGCGATCCCCGACCTTCACTTCGAGATCCACGCGCTTGCCGTCTTCCACCTTACCAGGTCCAACAGCGATAACTTCGCCTTCTTGCGGCTTTTCCTTGGCGTTGTCCGGAAGGAAAATGCCACTAGCAGTTTTCTCTTCACGTTCTACTGGGCGCACCACAACGCGATCAGCGAGCGGCTTCAGCATGTGAACAACCTCCCTGATGGTTTGAAATTCTTCATTTGTTAGCACTCAACGTCAACGAGTGCTAACACCAAGGTCTATAATAATCTCTCGATTCAAAGAGTGCAACACGTTGTAGAAAAGATTTTCAACTTTAGAGTTCGCGTGGGGTGGCCGGGGGAGGTGTGGGGCCAAGGTGGCGGATCGAAGGCGACGGAGGATCGAAGGTGGCGAAATAAGCGGCCCTCAGCCGCTTAAATGTGTCGAATCCAAACATCCGCGGCGAAATAAGCGGCCCTCGGCCGCTTATCTGGCTTGGAACCGGTCCGTTCCGGACCTTTCAGGGCGAATAAGCGTTCCTTGGCCGCTTATTTTCCTCAAGTCCGCCCATTCGACGCAAATAAGCCTGCTTGAGCCGCTTATCTAGCCGCGAGCCGATGGAAAGCCCCCAAGACGGCGGAGTCCCAGTGGCGAAGTCCAGGTCGTAGAGCCACGACGACGGATCGAAGGTGGCGAAATAAGCGGCCCTCGGCCGCTTAAATGTGTCGAATCCAAACATCCGCGGCGAAATAAGCGGCCCTCGGCCGCTTATTTGGCTTGGAACCGGTCCGTTCCGGACCTTTCAGGGCGAATAAGCGTTCCTTGGCCGCTTATTTTCCTCAAGTCCGCCCATTCGACGCAAATAAGCCTGCTTGAGCCGCTTATCTAGCCGCGAGCCGATGGAAAGCCTCCAAGACGGCGGAGTCGATCGCGAACGTCAATCTCTTACCACGGTGACAGCCGAGGCAAGAACGAGATTCAGCAGTTCCTGGACCTCGTGGGGCCGCAACACAGGCACGCCGACTGCCTGCCGCTCACCGACTGCCTGCCGCTCACCGACTGCCTGCCGCTCACCGACTGCCTGCCGCTCGCCGACTGCCTGCCGCTCACCGACTGCCTGCCGCCCGCCGGATCCGCTGCAATCGCGGGTGTCTTCACTCGTCACGATCGCCACCACGCCGCGCGAGGCGGCTGCCAAGCGGGTCCATTCGGCGTCATTGCGCACCACGGCCACCTTCGGGAAGGGGCTCCGTTTCGCGCCTTCCACGACAATCAGGTCGATCTCGGCCCACGCATGCCCCACGGATCGACGCAACACGCCGAGCCACTGCTCGGCATCTTGCTCAGACGCCGTCCAATCGTGCAACAGCCAGCCGCCGCGGCTGGCGATCATCGTCCACCGCGCGCCCGCTGCCGCGGCTCGCTCCGTATCCGATCCCGGCTTCTCCCAGGAGGGCGTGCGCCCGTCGTCCGCATGCCCGTCGTGCTTGATCAACGCCACGCGCAGCCCCCGCGCGGAAGCCATGCGAATGAGGGCCTCGGCCACCGTCGTCTTCCCGGCATCCTGGTAGCCAATGATGCCAATCACCCGCGGGCCTTCCATGCGGCCGTCGCTTCCGTCTCGGCCGCCGCGCGCAGGCGCTCCCGTACCGGCTCCCGCTTCCTTTCCCGCACCGGGCCCCGTTCCCGCTCCATCCCGCGTCATTCGTTCAGCCAACCGCCGACGCCAAGTGCGGCAATATCCTTCTTGCGCACGCGAACGCCTGCGAGCACGCGGGGCAGCAGGAGATCGAACGACGTGACGGGATCGTGAATGACAGCGCCGGGCAGGCCGAAGATGGCGGTATTGTCGCGATACGCCAACATCAGCATGGAGCCGGGAATCATCGGTGTGCCGTGGGAAACGACCTCGGTGGCGACGGCGCGGATGGCGCTTGGCGAACGATCGTCGGGATCGACCGACATGCCGCCCGAAACGAGCACCAGCGTGGCGCCGTTGTCGCAAAAGCGGACGATTTCCCGCTCGATTTCGGCTTGTTCGTCGCCGACCAAAACCTGATCGAAATCCTCAATGCCGTATACCGCGAGTTTTTCCCGCAAAACTGGGCCAAACCGATCCGTCACCCGCCCTGTCAACACTTCGCTGCCTGTCGTGACGAGACCGACCTTTTGCGGCTCGTACGGCAGCACGTCGACGAGCGGCTTCCCGGATGGCGCGCGTTGGGCCAGGACCTCGATGGCCGTCACCTTGTGCCGGGAGATCACGAGCGGAATCGGCCTGACGGAAGCGACGCTCGTGCCGGCCTTCACGTGGGCAAACGGCCGCCGTGTGGAGATGGCGATCTCGTCAATGCCATTCATCGCGGTCACCCGCCGCGCGTCAACCCACAGCATGCCGTCCGTCTTGGCTTTCAGTACCACTTTGCCTTCCTCGACATCCGAGAGTGTGACGCCGGGGCCGGCTATGGCTTTGGCCATGATTTGCGCAGCGTCGTCTTCGTGAAGTTCGCCGTCATCCAATTCCAGGACGTAGATGTGGCGCTTCCCCATGTCCAGCAGCGTCTGAATGTCCTCTTCGCGAATCACATGGCCTCGCTTGAACTGGGCACCTTTGAACGAACCAGGAACGATTCTGGTCATATCGTGTGCCAGTTGAAGCCCGATTGCATCCTCCACCCGAACCTCAAGGCGTTTCACGCGCGCTCCTCCTTATCTCCCAATTTCGGTAGTCGATTGGCGTGTGGACCGGTTCCAGACGCCACGCCTCGGCCGCCGATACCGCCACAGGATCGACGGCAACGTCGTCCAGGACGCGCAAAATCCGCGTCTCTCCCCGCTCTACCGCATCGATGAAACGTCGTCCAACGTGCCAGCGGTAGGCCGCAATCAGCGGTTGCAGCCGCCCGTCGCGAACGTACGCCGCGACGTCCGACGATCCGGATCGCAATCGATGGGACAGTCGGCGAAGCATCGCCGACTGCAACCCCGGCAGATCACCCGCGACAACATGGAAGCATTCCGCGACATCCTCCGCGTCTGCGGACATTTCCTCAAATTGTCGAAAGACATTGGCAATTGCGACGAGAGGGCCTTGCCAGGCAACGACGTCTTTCAGCCATCTCGTTTGCGATGGAACAAACGGCGCGACGGCTTGGCGAACCTCCTCACGCCCGTACGCAATCACCACTTCCGCTCCGGTACCTGCGGCCTCTCGTGCGACGTGCGCGAGGATTGGCTGTCCAGAGCCGTCTCTCGGCAGCAGGAGTTTGTCACCCAGTTCGGCCATCCGGCGACTTTGGCCACCGGCGAGAACGATTGTCAGACACGTGTTTGACAGCGAACCATCCCTCCATCCGTCAACAGCCAGTGCATGCGGACGTCGTGCGGCGACTCCGGCAATTCGTTTGCGACTTGATCTTCATAACAGACCCCGATGCGCCACGGCGGTTCGCCGATGCCAGCAAAATACCGATCGTAGTAACCACCGCCATACCCGAGTCGGACGCCGGCTCGCGTAAACGCCAGTCCCGGGACAAAGATCGCCGAAATCGCTTGTTTTGGCAGCACAGGATGTTCGTCCGTCGGCGCCAGGATACCATACGGCCCGGGGAGCATCGACTCGTACCGATCGACGAGGCAAAACACCATCTGCCGCCCCGGAAGGATTCTCGGAAACGCAATCGCCACCCCTTCATCGCGAAGGCGTGCCGCGAATCCAAGCAAATCGACTTCTCCAGGCATCGGAGCGTACAGTCCTGCCACGATCCGATCACGCCCAGGCTCCCTGGCCTGTTCGCGCAGATGGGCGGCGAGCCATGCAAACGCAGCCCTTTCGATCCGCCGCGTCCGCTCGTGCCGCTCCGTTTCTATGAGTTTCATCCTAACTTGTCGAAAGTGATCTCGCAATTGGGTCTTGTCAACTGCCAAACGGTTCTGTTTCCTCTCTTCGATAGAGATCGAGCTTCAAAAATACCCACGGTGCGCCGAAGGTGGCCCACAGCGCAATCAGTCCGTCGCGGATCCAGAGCCACGGCACGTCTTCCAATTTCACCTTTAGTCCTAATTGTATCGCAACGATCCCACCCAGCGCGATCACGGCCACGCAGATCCGCTTCCAAAACACACCGTCGATCCGCGTGTTCAGATAGCGACGCTCAAAGACGCTCCCCAAGCCCATGACCAGCAAGAACAAGGCGTATTGCCCCGCGGCCCCCTGATGGTCCACGGTCAACAGCAGGCCCGGAAAGAGGACGGCGAACGCCACGGCGTAAGCAAAAGGAACTTGCCTGTATGACCACCATCGCCCGATCTGCCAGCCCGCGACACCGATAACCAGCCCGACACCCCATCCAACCAACACGTCGAGCGGCCAATGCAGACCGAGATAGATTCGTGAAAGGCCAATGCCCGCGACCAGCACAATCCCAAGCCACATCACGAACCTGCGCTTGGTCCATTTGGATATACCTGCGAAGAAGGTCATCGTGCCTTGCGCATGGCCGCTTGGCATCGACAAACCGGTTGCGGAACTGATATAACCAGAACGAATACCTGGAACCCCGATGGGTCGAGCAATTTGGAGCGCGTCCTTCAACCAGGCATTGACGAACATGCTGGTGACGAACACATAAGCCAATCTCATGCCGAGCGTTCGATTGACTGCGAGGAAGAGAATGGGCAGTACAATCAAATAGGCAGACTCAGTGCCTAACCAGGACAGCCAAGTCGCTAGTTTATCCAACAGTGGCGTGTGAAATGATTGAATCCATAGGATAAAGTGATATTGCCAACCAAAACCATTTGGCAACGGAAACGACGGAATGGACATCGCAAGTCCTCCTTGTGGAAATGTCAGAGGCGTTGCTAGAGTGTATGGACAAAGGGGATCGCATATGATTGTTTTACAGGCAAGCCATATCAAAAAGAGTTACGACACCGTTGATGTCCTGTACGACGCGTCCCTTATCGTCCGCGACGGCGACAAGGTGGGGTTGGTCGGCGGAAACGGAGCTGGCAAATCGACGCTCATCCGCATCATCACAGGCGAAGAGGCAGCGGACGATGGTCTCATCACGAAGCGCGAGGACGTCACCATCGGCTATGTGTCGCAATTCGTCGACGTCGACGATCATCTGACTGTCTATGAATTCGTCGCCGAAGCTCAGCGCGAATTGCGCGACATGGAAGCTCGGCTGCGCAAACTGGAAGCGCAGATGGCGTCGCCAGAAATATATGAAAATCCAATCAAGTTCGAAGAGGTCAGCACCGCGTACGACAAGTTGTCCAGAGCGTTCGAGGATGCCGGCGGCTACGCTTGGCAGACCGACATTCGGCGGGTCCTCTCAGGCCTGCAGTTCCCTGTCGCCATGCATGGACAGCAAGTGTCGTCGTTGAGCGGCGGCCAAAAGACCCGGCTGTCTTTGGCCCGCCTGCTGGCTGCGAAACCAACACTGCTCGTGTTGGATGAACCCACAAACTATCTGGACACGGAGACGCTCACCTGGTTGGAGTCGTTCCTGAAAGGCTACAGCGGCAGCATCCTCGTGGTCTCCCACGATCGTTATTTTCTAGACGAAATCACGAACCAGACCGTGGAACTCGAACGCGGGATCACCCGCCACTACCCCGGCAATTACGCTGCCTATATCGATAGAAAGATGATGGATCGGATTCAGCAGGCGAAAAAGTACGCCCAGCAACAGGAGGAAATTGCGAAACTCGAAGAGTTTGTGGCAAAGAACTTGGCGCGGGCGTCGACGACCAAACGCGCCCAGAGTCGGCGCAATATGCTGGAGCGCATGGAACGCATCGAACGGCCGCTCGGAGACTCGGCCCAAGTGCATGTGCAGTTTGAACCCACTCGGCCATCGGGCCGAGACGTGCTGCAGGTGCGCGATCTCGCCGTCGGCTACGGCACCAAACGGTTGGCCTCCCACATCTCGTTCCGCCTCGAACGCGGAATGCGCCTGGCCATCCTGGGCCCCAACGGGATCGGCAAAAGTACCCTGCTCAAGACTTTGCTCGGCCAACTTCCCGCGCTCGCTGGCACGATTGAGTTCGGACAACACGTCCAAATTGGCTACTACGACCAGGAGCAGTCCGATCTCGACGAATCAAAAACGGTCCTCGCTCAAGTCTGGGACGAATATCCCCGCCTGGATCGGACAACGGTTCGCAGCGCACTCGCCCAATTTCTCTTTCGCGGCGAGGACGTCGACAAACCTGTCGCCGGTCTCAGCGGCGGCGAACGCAGCCGCCTGAACCTGTGCCGTCTCATGCTGCAGCGGGCGAACACGCTTTTTATGGACGAGCCGACCAACCACCTCGACATTCCCTCCAAGGAATCGCTCGAACGGGCACTGCGCGGCTACGAAGGAACCCTGCTCTTTATCTCGCACGATCGCTATTTTATCGACGCGATCGCCACACACGTCGCCGTCCTGAACGAAGATGGCCTCGACTGGTACATCGGCAACTACTCCGACTACCGCGACAAAGTCGCGGAAAACGAGCGCATGGCGAATATCGAGGACGAGGTCGGCGAAGGCAGCGACGAAGAGGCGGCTCGCGGTAGACAGAGCCAGCCCAGCAGGCAGCCCACAAGGCGAGCGGCCCCGACGGCCGGGGCTGCGGGTGAGTCAACTGGTCTTGCGGGCCAGACCCCCATCGGCAATCCACCAACCGCCGGTCCCAGCGAGGCATCCGCAACAAGCGGGCGGCGCCGGATCCGCTCCAGTGAGCTTCGCAAACTCGAAGCGACAGTCGAAACATGGGAGACCCGATCCGCCGAGATCGAAACCCAGATAGCCGAAACGGCCCAAGCCCTCAGCGATGCCGCGCAAGCCCAGGACGTCGAGCGCATTTACGCGCTGGAGAAGGAATTGGAACAACTGCACACCGCGCAGGAGGAAGCTCTGCAAAATTGGGAAGAGGCGGCCATGGCCTTGGAGCGGTTACAAGCCGAACTGGACGGATGAGCCGCTGAGGGCTGCGGGATGGAGTGTGCGGCGAATGGTGTGGGGCGAATGGTGTGGGGCGAATGGTGCGCGGCGAATGGTGTGGGGCGGATGGTGCGGCGGATAAGAGCGGCGGATAAGAGCGGCGGATAAGCGGCCGTGGGCCGCTTATTCGAACAAAAACAGACAAAATGGGGAAAATAAGCGTCTCAGAGACGCTTATTTCTCCGAAATCGGGTGGAGCGTGGCCCTTGGGAGCGATTTAAGCGGCCCTGGGCCGCTTGTCCATCGCAGATCAGACGATTCGACACAAATAAGCGGCCCACGGCTGCTTATTTGCCGCGTCACACACCACACGCCACACGCCACACTGCGAGCCGCCCACGACCCGGGCCGCCCCCGCGATCCGCCCGATCGCGCCTGCCCATGCCGTCCCGATGCCACTTTGTCACCTCGCGCGGCTTCCGACTCGCCGCACATGGAGCAGATCGAATGGAGCGGGACGAATAGGCGGCCGTGGGCCGCTTATTCGAACAAAAACAGACAAAATGGGGAAAATAAGCGTCTCTGAG
>NZ_BCQI01000033.1 GCF_001544355.1 Alicyclobacillus acidiphilus NBRC 100859 | reverse complement strand
AAGCGTCTCACAGACGCTTATTTCTCCGAAATGGCCAAATGGAGGGCAAATAGGCTGCCTCAGACCGCCTATTTGCCTTCCCTCCGCCAAAATCCGGATGGTTTCAGCCGGTTAAGCGGCTCACGACCGCTTATTCGGCGCCATTCAGCCGATTCGACACACTTAAGCGGCCCGGGGCCGCTTATTCTCCGCCGCTCCTCAGCCGGCCGCCCGAGATCGCGCTCGTCCCGCTCCTCAGCCGGCCGCCCACTGCCGCCCCGCTGCCCCGTTATGTAACGTGCTTGCGGGCAAACACGCTTCGTACCAGGCGGATTCGCTCGTTCGAGTCGAGCGATGGAAGTTCGTCGAAGATATGTTGAATCGCTGTCTCAACTTGGAGGAACTCGTGTACCTTGCCCTCCATGATGCCGTCTTCGCGATACAGCTTAATCCATACGTACCAGTGGCCGTCGCGATCGACCAAGCCACAAGTCTGCCCATAGTGCCACAGCTCGTGACCATCTTGGCGCAACTCTGCGATGGTTTCGTCGAAGTGATTCGTTCCGTCTGCAAGTGTCTTCGGATGCCCGTAGCAGTATGCAATCATCGCTTGTTCCATGTGCCACGGGTCAGCCAGGTGCGTCAAATTCTCCATATGAGCGGACCCTCGCTTCGATTGTGATGAGCACGTCTACGGTGAGCACGATTCGCTTCCTACAGGATTAAGCATAGCGAGCCTGTCTCGAAAACACATTGAACGCGGGCTTCACCTGGGCGTTCCCGGCGGATCCGCCGCCGGTGAACAAAATCTTCTTCATGAGAAGCTGCCCCCGTCGAACACACGCCGCGCGCAAACCGTACGCCAAAAGGGCTGCCCCGCCTGCGGATTCACCGCGTTTGGGACAGCCCTGGCCAGATCGCGATATGGAATGGGCGGAACCGAACGCGCGAGCGCGTTCGATCCGTCAAGCCATCATTGGAAATGCTGCATGTTTTGCGCTTGGCCTTGTTGCGGCACTTGATAGGACTGCATCATGGTTTGGGTCGTGTTTTGCTGAAGCGTTGGGACCTGGTACCAACCCTTTTGATTCATGTACGCCCAGATGTCGTACGCCATTCGATCGCACACGCTCGCCCCGGTCATCAAGTAGGTCCGGAACTGCGGATTCGTGCATTCCAACGCGAATGTGGTCCAGCCGATCGCGCCAAATTTATGCACATTCAGCGCAATGGTACACACGGTGCGGTCCGAAAGCGTCTGTGGGTTCATGTTCGGGGCTGGGTGGCTGGGCTGGCGAAGACCGAGTTTCGGCTGCGCGTTCATGTTGCCCGCGTATTGTGTCGGCGACTGAGAAGCCTGGCCCGTTCCCTGCAGGATTTGCACACCCTGGATGTAGTGCTGCTCAATGATGCGAGCCTGATTCTCCAGCATGTTGCGCAACTGCATGTCCTGAACTTGATTGCTTAAAAACGAAAACAACTCGACATTGGCAGCCTTCGTGGTCAGCGCTTCGCTCATACCAAGCACTTCGTGTGCGCCGTACTGTGCGTTCGGTTGCTGTTGCTGCTGTTGCTGTTGCATTCAAATACCTCCACAAAAAATGGTCTGATACGTTGGATATATTCCCCTATCAATGAAAATTCATGCGAAGTCATGGTGAAGGTTTGAACCATGCTCGATTCATCAAATGATGATCACAATTTGATCTAAATATGATATTCTTAAATCAAATCATGATCATCATCATGGCCAGCACGCCAAAGGCCGAGGACGCCACGTGAATACAGTCGCATCCAGGAGACCGCATGAAGCTATCCGCGTAGCGAAATCCGCATGGGAAGGGAGGCGGGCCATGTATCCGAAAGAACGACAGTCGCTGCTGTTGTCCCTGCTCGCGAAGGAGGGATTTCTCTCCTATCAGGAATTGGCGGAGAAATTGCAGGTATCGGAAATTACGATTCGCCGCGACATGAAAATTCTGCGTGAACAAGGGCTCGTTGAAAAAGCTTTCGGCGGCGCGCAGGTTTCCCGGGCGGCGATGGAACTTCCCTACACGAGCAAGCAGATCATGCAAATTCGTGAAAAGGAGGCCATCGCTGCGGCGGCACGACGTTTGGTGGAAAACGGAATGACCATCGGCTTTGCGGCGGGCACCACGACTTGGGTGACTGCGAAGCATCTCGTCGGTTTTTCCGAATTGACGTTCGTCACCAACTCTGTGAACATCGCGACGGATTTGCGCGCCATCGGTTGGACGGATATCCACATCACCGGCGGCGTGTTCCGTACGCCGTCGGACGCGTTGGTCGGGCCCATTGCCGAAATGGCCGCGCGGCAGTTCCACACCGATATCCTGTTTGTCGGCGCCAACGGGCTGCATGTCGATCACGGCCTATCCACCCCCAACCTGCTCGAAGCGTCCATCAACCGGGCGCTGATGGAGCGGACGGACAAGGTGGTGCTGCTGGCGGATCGAACGAAATGGAACGGCGAAGCGATGTGCCGTTTCGGCGGATTGGACGAGATCGACGTCCTCGTGACGGATGCCTTGCCCGGCGCATTCGCAGAGCGCACGCTCGCTTCGCACGGCGTGGACGTGATCTGCGCCGACGGCATCGACGCGAGGAATGACGACGAGTATCCCAAGCCAACCAAGATGGACACGAGGTGATCCTATGACGGAACTTCGCTTCAACCCACTCCTGCGCGACTGGACGATGGTCGCTTCCAACAGGCAAAAGCGGCCGAATTTGCCAAAAGGCGACTGCCCGTTCTGTCCTGGGTCAGGCAAGGTGCCTGACACGTATGACGTGTATGCGTACAACAACGATTTTCCTGCGCTGTCGCCGACGCCGCCCGATCCCGATCCGGTCGCGACGAGCTTGTACCAGGTCGCGCCAGCCTACGGCAAATGCGAGGTCATCCTCTATTCGCCGGACCACACGACGAGTCTGCCTGAATTGTCCGTCGCCCACATTCGCAAGCTGGTGGATTTGTGGGTGGAACGATTTGAGTCGTTGTCCGCCAATCCGAACCACAAGTACGTGTTCATCTTTGAAAACCGCGGCCCTGAAGTCGGCGTGACGATGCCGCACCCGCATGGCCAGATCTACGCGTATCCATACATCCCGCAAAAGCTGCGGGTCGAACTGGAGTCGTGCCGTCATCATCACGACGAGACGGGACGTTGCCTCATGTGCGACATCAACGCCGACGAAGTTCGCGTTGGGCTCCGTATGCTCACGGAAACGGAGTCATTCGTGTCCTATATCCCGTTCTTCACGGACTATCCGTATGGGGCGTTTATTTCCAGCAAACGGCATGTCAGCGGCATCACCGATTTCACCGACGCGGAACGGACAGATCTCGCCCGGATTCTCAAACAAGTCACGGCAGGGATGGACGCCTTGTTCGACCGATCGTTTCCGTACATGATGGTGATCCATCAACGGCCGGTGAACGGTCCCGACGTCAACGAGTACTACCATTTTCACATCGAGTTTTATCCGCCCTTGCAGACCAAGGATCGGTTGAAGTTCCTGGCGTCGTCCGAATCGGGAGCCTGGGCCCCGTGCAATCCGACGGCGGTGGAGGCCACGGCGCCGCTGCTCCGAGCAGCGATTGAATCGAGAAAGGCAGGAACAGAGGAATGAATCACGAGTGGCAGTACGCGCTGAACCAGTGGGAGGCTTTTTCGCCGGGGCCGATCTCGGATGTGCGTCTATTCTTCGCACCGGGCCGCGTCAATTTGATTGGCGAACACACGGATTACAACGGAGGGTATGTCTTGCCTGCCGCGTTGTCCCTGGGAACCTGGCTGTTCGTGCGATCCCGGACAGACGGCCTGTTCCGCTTCGGCTCAACCTTCGCGGACGGCGTGATCGCGGTTCGGGCGGACGACATCGCCTATCGCCCGGAGCAAGATTTCGCGAATTATCCGCTTGGCGTGATCGACATGTTCGCCCGGGAAGACATCCATCTGCCAGGCGCGGACTTTTTCTTTCACGGCAATCTCCCGATCGGCGCCGGACTCTCCTCGTCAGCGTCGGTCGAGGTCGCGACGGCCACGGCGATCTGTGCCTTGACAGACACGGCGTGGTCTGGAGAGCAAATCGCGATCCTTGCGCAACGCGCGGAAAATCAGTTTGTCGGCGTCAACAGCGGCATTATGGATCAGTTCGCGGTCGCGATGGGGAAACGAGATTCGGCGCTGTCGCTCCATTGCTCGACGCTCGCCTACGAAGTGGTACCGATGCACGCGGATGGCTGCCGGCTCGTCATCGCCAATACGAATGTGCAGCGTACCTTGGCCGGATCGAAATACAACGAGCGCCGAAGCGAGTGCGACAAGGCCCTGGCGATCCTCCGAGACACTTGGCCGGATCTCGACGCCTTGGCGGACGTCACACCCGAGATGTGGCCAGACGCACAGGCGCGGCTGCGTGCAGCGGCAGATAAGCTCGACGACACCGCTGCGGACATCCTGATTCGACGCGCAAGACACGTGGTGTTCGAAAACGCCCGCGCCAAAGAAGCCCCGACGCTTCTGGCAAACGGCCAGCTCGAAGCGTTCGGCGAGTCGATGAACGCGTCCCACCAGTCCTTGCGGGACGATTACGAAGTCACAGGCGACGCGCTCGACGCCTTGGCTGAAGCGGCCTGGGCCGCTCCAGGCTGCATCGGTTCGCGGATGACGGGCGCTGGATTCGGAGGCTGCACAGTCTCGTTGGTGCGCGAGAACGCCATCGACGAGTTCGTGGCGTCGGTTGCCGCAGCCTACGAAGCCCGGCTTGGCATCGCTCCGAGTTTCTACATCACCGAAATCGGCGACGGGGCGCGGGAAATCGCGCTGGATCTCCAACCATAAGCTGACCGCTGGCAACGCCGTTTGGCGAGGAACGACCTTCTGCGACGAACGACTTTCAACGACCGACCACCGCCCTTCCCCGACCAGCGATGAAGGGCGGTCGCTCGTTCCACGAACCGTGACAGCCATGTCCTCCACAAACGGGTGAGTTACAGGTCGTAATCGGGATCAATTACCTCGCGGTACTCGGCGTTGCGGCGAAACACGGCGTACGCGTAGGAACAGACGGGGCGGATCCGCTTGTGTTCGGCGCGCGCCTGCTTGACCACCTGCTCGACCAACTGCGCGGCGATGCCCTGCCCCTGATGCTCAGGCGCGACGATGGTGTGATCGATGGAGACGACACCCTCCCTCACTTCCGAACAATCGATGCGGCCAATGACCTGACCCCGGTCATCCACGGCCTCAAAACCGTTCGCTTTCGCGCGGATATGCATCGGCAGACCCTCCTCCAACGTTTTTGTCCTATCTTTGTTGCCTATACCTGAATCTATACTCAGTTGAACAGATTCGTACCGATATCCAGGGTGTTCGATCCGCCAGCCGCCCCATTCCCAGAAGCATCGATGGAGTTGGCGCTGTTCGTGCCGGTGCCATTCGCGCTAGCACCCGTCGCGTTCGTCGGTGCTCCATCTCCTGAAGACCAACCGGCTATGGAAAGTCCGCTCGGCAGCACCGGAACCGTCTGGTTGTAGGAAATCTGGGCCTTCGCCGAGATCGACACCGTGACATTGGAGACATAGGTCGCGATGGTCTTCGCCTGCGACCCTTCGCCCGCCAATTGCGCGAACGTCGTCGGCGTCATCTTGATGTTCGTCGTCAGATCTTCCTCCGTCACCGTCGGTGTCCTCCCCGACGTGTTGACGTAAATTTTCACCGTGCTGGTCATCCCTTTTTCCATCGTCGAAATCAAATTCGCGCTGCCATTCGCATGAACCCCAGCCAGCCCGCTGAGATACGACGCGAAAAAGCCATTCTGCGCCGCCGGCGTCAAATTCGCCGTGAACACATCCCTGCCCGTTCCCTGAGCGATGGTGATGTTGGTGAACGATCCCGATCCAAACATGGGAATAAACTCAACCGTATTGTTGACCTGTGCCGTCTTCGACGACCACTGAGTCGCATTCCCCTGTTTGGTGTACAGCGTGTTGCCGAACGAAACGTCTTGAATCGTCTGCGTAGATTTGGCGCCAGTCTTGGCATTGACGGACGTCAGCATCGACTGGTTGACCGACACACTGGTTCCACCCACGACACCGACCGATCTCGCCGCATCAAGTTCACTCTTCGAATCGTTCGCCTGCTTCTGCAAGGCATTCGCGATCTTCGTATTCTTCTTGCCCGCCGCCGTCAACTGGTACGAGAAGCCGTCTGTCATGACGGAAGAGATTTGATAGAACGAGGCCTGATCCAATGCCGCCAACGCCTTGGTGAACTCGCTGACCTGAGGCGTCGTCAGCATCCAAGAACCGGGCAAAGCCTTGTGGGACGCCGCAAGACTCTTCAAGCCAGCCAGAAATTGCTGCGCCTGCTCGGGCGTCCAAGGAGCCGTCGAAGCGGTTACCAACCCCTGCCGTTCCGCCCACTGCGTTGGCGTCAGTCCACCCAAGGCCATGTTCTCATACTTCGTCACGATCTGCGCCGCAAAAGCCGTCGACACCGAATCACTCGCGCCGAACAGCTTCGCCGAATCCGCCTTGACCAGGCCAAGCTCGATAGCTCGATGCACATACCCCCAGTACGGCGACGTCACAGGCACATCCGTGTACGACGATTTGCCCGTGGCATCCGGCTTCAACTGAACACTTTGACAAAACAACTGCAAAAACTGAGCTTTATCGATGGTGGAAGACGCGTACGGCATCGTCGGAAAGGCCGACCACGTCAGGCCCACCAACACACACGACACAGCCCCGACGCGAAATGCCGCTCTTCCTTCCAGTTTCATTGAAGGCCCTCCAATCACTTTGCGGCGATTCTACTCATTTTTCAGATACTTCTATGGTAACATGCGCTAGAGTTGCTGACGATCGAAAATCACCGGAATCTGTCGAATGAGCGCGGGGGGCGCAGGGCACCTAGGCAGCGATAGAGGACAAAACTACCGTTACGGCGGCGCGATCGCGGCGGGGGCGGGAGGGGTGGCGAAAGTGACTAGCCAAATAAGCGTCTCTCAGAGGCTTATTTCCCCGAGACAATCAAATGGAAGGCAAATAGGCGGCCACAGACCGCCTAATTGCCTTCCCTACGCCCAAAACTCGACGATCTCAGCCGGTTAAGCGGCCCAGGGCCGCCTATTCGCCGCAAATCTGCGGATTCGACACACTTAAGCGACTGAGGACCGCTTATTCTTCTCCGCCGCCACTCCGCCGTCCACTCCGCCGTCCGCGCTCGCCGCCGCCACTCCGCCGCCGCCCACTCCGCCGCCGTAACTCCCCGCGGGCTCGGATTTCATTTTGGTGATGCCATGAAGTACACTAGGCGGCAGGGGCCGAATTCTAGGGAGCGACAAGAGGGGAAGCATCATCGTGAGTCTCTATGACGAGCAAAGAGAATTCATCGTCGCGTGTTACAACGAACTTGGTAAGAGTGCTGAGGCTATTGAGCAGCGGCTGGGCGTGATCGCGGAAAGTATCAAGCGGCATGGAACCAGCGAGCTTACCTACGAAGAATTGGAGCATGGCGCCCGGATGGCTTGGAGAAACAGCAATCGCTGCATTGGACGGCTGTTCTGGAAGACGCTCAACGTTTTCGACAAAAGGGATGTAGGGACGGCGGAAGAAGTTGCTGAGGCCCTCTTCGATCACATTGAATTCGCGACCAATTCAGGGAAGATACGACCTGCTATTACCATCTTTCATCAACAAGTCCGCATTTGGAACCATCAACTGATTCGATATGCGGGGTACGAGACGGAGCGAGGTATCGTCGGAGACCCTCAATCGGTACGGTTTACGCGTGTTTGTGAAGAATTAGGCTGGACGGGCCGACGTACAGCCTTTGACGTGCTGCCGTTGGTGATTCAAATCCATGGAGAATCGCCGAAAGTATTTCCGATTCCTGACGAGTTGGTGTTGGAGGTGAACATCCGCCACCCAGAACGCCCTGAGTTCGAAGATCTCGATCTCAAGTGGTACGCTGTGCCGATCATTTCGGATATGGCTTTGGAGATAGGAGGCATTCGCTACCCAGCGGCACCGTTCAATGGTTGGTATATGGAGACGGAAATCGGGGCTCGCAATTTTGCCGATCCGCATCGTTACAATATGCTGCCGAAGGTAGCGTCTCTCATGGGGTTGAATACCGCGATCGAGTCGTCCCTGTGGAAAGACAAGGCATTGATTGAGCTGAATGTGGCCGTGCTGCACTCGTTCAAGGAACGCGGCGTGACGATTGTGGATCACCACACCGCGGCGAAGCAGTTTGGGTATTTTGAGCGGATCGAGAGCGACATGGGGCGGAAGGTCACGGGCGACTGGACTTGGCTGATTCCACCGGTATCCCCTGCCACAACGCACATTTTTCACAGCCACTACGACAATACCATCGTAAAACCGAATTATTTTAAGCAAGAGGCTCCGTATTAGAACGGATTGGCAGCTTCCTTCGCAACGTGACTCGTCGTCTCTTGTAAAACTTGTTGTTCCGCAGCCACACTGCGGGAATTGACGGCGTCACTCTTCATCCGTTGTGCTGCCTTAGCCTTTCTCCTCTGTCTAGTCCAATCCCGCAGGCTCATGCGTGAAGCCGACTTGGAGAATCGTCAGTGCCTTGGGTACGTCGACGACATCCCATACGGGGACAATCCACGGCGGGCATTGAACTGGTGAGGTAAAGTCGCGCCGTACGGAGACGGAATCACGCTGCAGCCAAATCGCGTGAATGCGGCTGCGGTTTGCCCCCAATATGTCGTTATCCCAACTGTTTCCGACCATGACAGCGTGTTCAGGTTCAATGCCTAACGCATCCAACACCAGATCAAATACAACCGGATTCGGCTTTTCCGGCTTGTCGTGCGTCAATTCTGACTGTGTGGCGTATATGAACTCAAAGTAATGGGCGATGCCTAGCCTCTCCAACATCCTTGTGGCAGCGCCGCTGTCACTCGTCGCCGTATTGCTCAGGACAGCATGTTGGTATCCCCAATCTGTGAGTGTCTGCAAAGTCAGCTCGACATCGGGCCGCAAATGGATGTCAGGATATAGGTCAATCGGTTGGAGATCCTGCCCTCCCGGCGGCGGAGTGATGATGGTGTCCCCTAGATCCCATACGACGTGTGTGATCATCTTCATTCTCCTCGGAACGCGTGTGCATGCGCTTTTTCGCTGTATTCCCCTGCCATTGCCCGCTGACGGAGATGTGCGGCGTAACTTCGATTGACTTCTTACTTCGCGAAATTCACCGCGCGCCAAAACGCTTCCTTCGGCTGATGCTGCTCGTTGAACATGAGCGGCCAGTCCTTGCGGTTTTTTACGGGAAAGTTGTCGCGCCAAGTCTCGTCGTCGGCGATTCCCCACCATGTCACATTGCGGATGACGCGGCTGTACTCGCGGAACAACTGAAGCAACTGTTCATATCGATCCGCCTGCTCCCGTTCCAGTCGCTCGTCAAACACGCGCGCCGCAGCGGAGGACTTGTCGGGCTCATGGACGTACTCGTGGACGCTGATGTCGAGTTCGGTGACGTGGATTTGCACGCCGAGCGAGGCGTACTTTTCGATCGCGTCGCGAATTTCTTCAATAGACGGTTCTGTCATCATCCAGTGCCCCTGCATGCCGATGCCGTGAATCGGCACGCCTTCGTCGAGCAATCCCGCAACCAGCCGATAGATTTTATCGCGCTTGTCGGGTTTGGTTTCGTTGTAGTCGTTGTAGAACAGCAGGGCCGACGGGGCGATCTCGTGGGCGCACCGAAAAGCTTCGGCGATGTACCCGTCGCCGAGCGCGGTCATCCATCGGCTGGGACGGAGGTAGGCGTCGGCGTGATCGGAGATGGCTTCGTTGACGACATCCCAACAATAGACGTCGTTCTGGTAGCGGCCGAGGACGGTTTCCATGTGGGCGCGCATCCGCCGTCGGACTTTGTCGGCAGAAGCTGGCTGTCCGGCATCGTCGACAAAGACCCAGTCGGGCGTCTGATTGTGCCAAACGAGTGTATGGCCGCGAACGCGCATGCCGTTGTCCTTGGCGAATTGGACCAAGGCGTCGGCGTGATCGAACCGATACACATCTTCCTCGGGGTGGATCACTTCGAACTTCATCTCGTTTTCCGCGGTCACGCTGTTGAAGTGCGTTCGCAGCAAGTCGGCGTGCGAGACGAGCGATCTGGGATTGACCGCGGCGCCAATGGAAAAATAGGGACGATAGACGTCGCGGAGCGATGGCGTATTCTGACCTTCACTCATGCTTGGCAAGCCCTCCTATAGACGAACAAATATGGACATATAGACCTGTCTCTATCATAGCGTAAACGGTTACAAAAAAGTTGTTCACAAAGCAAGCGTTTTACAAAGAAAAATGTTCATATTGGAAACGCTTCCTGATTCCCACGGTTCATTCCGCGGCTCATATAATGAGGGCATCCGAGGAAGGAAGAGGTGTTCTGGATGGAACAAAATTGCGGAGTCATGAGATGTGTACACCAGGCGATGCTGGAAGACGCGCACCGGAGCTATTATCCACAGGGGCGATTCACGGTCAGAACGTCGGGCAACTTCATCAAGAAACTGTGGAACGGTATTTCCGGCCGTCGATGATTGCTCGCTGGTGTCCGTCACAATGGAATCTGACGATCTCGCCCCCCAGGCAGCCGAATGGATGACCCATCATCGGCTGCCTTTTTTGCGTCGCAGGACGGCTTCTAATCCCATTTCGAAGCTTATGGACTATAGTATTCCTTGAAATCATCCCCGCGTTTGAAACGAGGGACAAACAGTGAGGATATTGCTTATCGAGGACGACGACACATTGCGGACGGCGATGGCTGACGTTCTGCGCGAAGCGGCTTATGAAGTGGACGAGGTGGCCAATGGCGACGAAGGGTTGTACCTGGCGGAGACCGACGTCTACGACGCGTTCGTGATCGACATCATGATGCCTGAACTTGACGGTATCGAACTCATGAAACGGCTGCGCGATCAGGCGATTTACGCTCCAGCCATCTTCGTGACGGCCAAGGATAGTGTCGAGTCGCGCGTCGACGGTCTGAATGCCGGAGCCGACGACTACCTGGTCAAACCGTTTGCTATCGAAGAACTGCTTGCCCGTATTCGCGCTTTGCTGCGCAGAAACCGCGATATCGACACGGACATGACCTTGCATTATCAGGATCTCGTGCTCGTTCCGGAAACCAAACAAGCGACCGTGGATGGACAGCCGCTTCACGTAACCGAAACAGAATTTCGCTTGCTCGAATACTTTGTTCTCAATAAAGGCCAAATCTTGACGCGCGAACGAATATCATCCCGCGTCTGGGGAATTGATACGGAAACCGTCGAATCTGCGGTGGATCTCTACGTCCACTACCTGCGCAAGAAGTTACATCCTTACGGTTTGGATCAGCACATTCAAACGGTGCGCAACGTCGGATACATGTTGAAGGAGGGCTGACTGTTGTTCCGTAAAACCAGGTTTCAACTGGCCCTCCTCAATTCAATCGCCTTTTTCGGCATCCTCTTGATCTTCGGCGCCTCCATTTTCTTCGTCACGCGACATCGCTTCGTGATGGAGGAGAATACCACGTTGACGACTCAGGCGAGTTTGATCCGCAACGGCGATCTGGATCGCATGCGCAACGATGATCACCACGACGATGACCATGACAATCATCATGATAAAAACCAGAACGAAACCGAAGAGGTGAAACAGACACACGTGATTTCCATTTTACTGGACAAGCAGGGACACGTTTTGGAGCAGGACCCAGCGAACAGCCTCTCGACGCAGACCATTCAACTTGTCCGAAAAAATGCTCAGCTCAATCAACTCACGACCATGGATGTCGGGGGAACTTCGTTCCGCGTCATGTCGCTGGCCCCGCCAACGGGATCAGCGGCCATGACTGGACCGCAGCCAAGCGTAGTCCTCCTGTTGTACAACCGGGCCGAGGATGTAGCCTTTTTGCGAAACCTGCTTCGGATGATCGAGATCGGCACCGTGATAGGCGCCGCATTGTCGCTCCTTATCGGAATTTACTTGGCGCAGCGAGCACTGATTCCCATCCAGAACGCGTGGCTGCGTCAACAGCAATTCGTCGCGGACGCTTCACACGAACTGCGCACACCGCTCGCCATCACGCAAACACAGTTGGATCGACTGTTTCGGCATCCCAGTCGCACCATTGAAGAAATGAGCGAAAACCTCGGAAACATCCAGCGCGAAACGTCTCGGATGCGCCGCCTCGTCGCAGACTTGCTGACGCTTGCGCGGACGGATTCCAACCAATTGCAAATTCAGCGCCAACCGACGGAACTCCACGAATGTCTGGCCGCCACTGTGGAATCGTTTCGACCCTTCGCCGAGACGAAAGACATTCACCTGGACGCTGCGTTGCAGGCTGTGACAGTGCAGGTCGATCCCGAACGCATGACCCAACTGCTCACGATTCTTTTGGACAACGCCATGAAGTTCACCGATACCGGCGGCCGCGTCGACGTCTCCCTCGAACCCGTGGGACACCATGTCAAATTGGTGGTCACGGACACCGGTATCGGCATCTCACCCGTCGATCTGCCGCACGTGTTCAATCGTTTTTACCAGTCGGACAAGGCTCGATCCGGCAGCGGCAGCGGTCTTGGCTTGGCCATCGCGAAGTGGATTGTCGAGGCTCACCAAGGAAAAATCTCCATCAGGAGCCCGGTCGCAAATGGGCATGGCACAGCGGTGGAGGTGACCATGCCCATTTAGAGACCGTGGCGCTCCGCCGGAACTTGCCGAGACGGCCCTGGTTCGGCGGTTCTCGCCAGCCTGTGCCTCTGCTTCCAAACACTTTGCAGCCACTTCGTCGCGTTGCCAATGAGCAATGCGATGAAGAGATAGGACAATTCCGCGGGAAACACCATGTAAATGACCACGCTCAACGTGCCGACCAACACGCCAAACCACACCTGGTCGCGCCGGATCGCGGGAGACGTCGGCGGATCGGTGAGCATGAAGAAGGCGAGAAACAACGCCGAGTTCAGCATGGGATTTTCGAGCGCGTACAACGCGTCCATGCGCGTCGTTGGAAACGCCATAAAGATGACCGACACGATCGCGTATGCGCCAAGGAACGCGAGCACTTGCGGCAGTTTTTTCACGCGAATGGCCGTCCACAACCCAAGCAGGCACAGACACGCCAAGTACTCCGGCGGCAACAGCGACATGCCGCCCCACCAACTCTGCATCGTCGAGAACGCCATCGTCGAAACAAGCAATCCCACTGCAGCCGGGTTGAAAATCGGTTTGCGCTTCGTTTTCAACAGGTGCTTCGACGCAAGCGCAACCGCCACCGTCAAGATGGTAAGATACCAGGCGGTCAGCGATCCCAGGACCATCGCCACAATGAGTCCGGTCACGGCGCCGCCGTCCGAGATCCTGGGTTTCTTAAAGTAGAATCGCGAGACGATCCAGTCCATCACCAGCGCGCTGGCCACGGCGGCGATGGTGTTCCTTAGCGCGGCGGGATCCAACCCTTTCTCGGCACAGATTGCAATCAAGGCCAATACACTCAGGATGACCGTCACAAGGCCCTTGGGCGTTTGGACGAACCGCCGCAGGCGCGATGGCTTGGGCGAATTGGTTCGTTTCCGCTTGGGGCGCATCTTGACACGTTGCGTCGTCACGTTGTCTCAACTCCTTGCGATTGGACTTAAGCTCGTTCCGCCTGCTGCGCCTCGTTCAAAGCCGTGACGACAGCTTCGTAAAAGTCCTCCGAGCTGAGCGTCGCCCCGCTTACGGCGTCGATCTTGTTGATATTCTGCGTTTTCAGCAATTCATTGGGCAACACTGGATCGATGTATTGAATGGGATAGTGCGTTGTGAAATCGACGATTTGCACTCGCGTGATCTTGTCCTTCTTCAACGTGATGGCCACTGTCACCGAGCCGATGCGCGTCGATCCCGTTCCCTTGTATGTACCATCCTTGTACTTCTGCTTCGTTGTCAATTTCTTGGACGTCGTCGTCGACTTGGTCGATTTCTTGACCGCAGCTTCATTTGGAGCCACGACGAATGCCACGCGGCCAAGCGACACCTGCGAAGGAAGTCCGATGGCGGTCGTGTGTGCGGATACTGAGCCAACTGTCGCATCGGTTCCTGCCATGACCAAGGGAGCTGCGGCGGCGATACTGACAATTGCTGACGAACAGAGTGCAATCAATGAGCGGTTGATTCCGTTTGGTTTCTGCGACATCGTACATTCCTCCAAGCCATGATGGAATCGGTATGTTCATAGATCACCAAACGTCGCTTGAAAACACATTTGAGACAAACACGGCTGGGCGCCCATCAGTCGCGCCGCATAGTCCAAATGGACTATGCGAATTGGTCCGACTTCATCTGTCGATCACGCGCGCGGCGTTCTAGAATGTACATCATCATGCTATTATCATGGGCCTCAGCCGATTATGCGGAAAGCGGGTATGGCGAATGACGAAACGGGAACCTGTTCGTTCGTTCCGTTCGCGGACCAATCAAGCCGACGAGCGGATGATGATGTTCGTTCGCCTGCATGGGAATTTTATGTTGGCCATCGGTGTGGTGGGCTTGGCGGTCTGGGGCGCGATTTCCAATCATCCCAGCTACATCTTCGGTTTGGCGTTCGCGGGTGCATCTGCCTACGTATCAGGGCTTGTGTGCGGACTTTGTATCTCCATGTTGTATCTCTGCGGCAATGTCGTACTTGATCCCGGCCATCTGTTTGCCGGCCAGTCACTCGTCACCGACATAGGCACTATCCTGCTGCAGGTAATAGGCTACTTGGCCGTCGTTTTCTTGGGGTACAAGCACAAGACGTTGCGCGAATTTCAAAAGGCAGCCTCGAAGGCCAACCAAGTGCTCCCATGGGCTGTCGTCAACGAAGTTCGGACCTCGTTGTCAGCCATTCGTTTTCTGCTCTTCCCTCTGCAAGACGATACGCAGTCGAGAGAGGAGATTCAAAAGGCGACAAGCGAACTCTCCCGTCTCGAACAGTTGTTTCACGACTTGGAACGAAATCGAAATCAAAAATAAGAGGCGGAAACCGTATCCGCCTCTACGATTGCATAACCGGTCATCAGGATTCGGCCCGCATCCGGGGATCTATCCAGTAGTACAGGAAGTCAACCGCGAAGTTCAACACCATCACCATGAAACCCAGCACGTACAAGATGGCAATGGGCAATGCCAAGGTTGGCCCGTACAGTCCAATCATGCCAGGCGCTGGCATGACCCCTGAATTGAACAAATTGCTGTAGAATTGTTCACTCGCGAGCGCGCCCTGAGTCATCACGGTACCGAGGCCGCGAATCGAGAACGTATTTTCGATGAGAAAGGTGCTCGAAACAACTATGGCGAATTGCGGTGCCATGTACGTGAGAACGGACAGAACCGCAGGTCGGACCGCATGCCGCAAAATGACCAACCGTTCAGGAATACCGCGAGACCTCACAATGAGCAGATAGTCCTGATGCAAGGCCTCCCTCATCCCTGCCTGCATAAATTTGACGATGTAACCCAGTGACAGCAAAGATAGAGAGAAAATGGGCGTTGTACGGATGCGGAGCAAGCAGCGGAGCAAGCAGCGGAGCAAGCAGCGGAGCAAGCAGCGGAGCAAGCAGAGGACAAAAAATGGAAATACAAGCGACAATTCCGAGCCAAATCAAGCCACACAACGCCAGTCGTGACTTAATCATCCTTCGCCACACCGAAAGCCGTCGCGGCAATGGCACGACTTCACGCCTGTAGAGCGCTTTTATCATTACGCTCATGTGTCTCATGCACACCCTTTTTATGAAATGTTATCTTTCGCCGGTCGATGGTTTTTGTGTTTAGACCGGATAGCGAGCGTTTCGCAGATGGATAAAAGCTTCCAGGACAAGGGATTTCACGCCATGGATCAGGACGTCACCCCCCTTGCGGCGGAACGATGTCGAAGAGCGGCGACCGGTTTGCGCGTCGCAAGGGACAAAAGTTCCCTTACGGGGGCGTGATCGCGAAGGTTGGCCGAAGCCGGTCGTGGCTGATGGAGAGTGGCGGACTCGAACGGGCACAATAGGCGTCTCTCAGACGCTTATTTCGTTAAAATGACGGGATGGAAAGCAAATAGGCGGCCCAAAGACGCTTATTTGCCTCCGTTGCGCCCGGAATGGGCGATTTCAACCACGTAAGCGGCTGTCGCCCCCTTATTCGGCGCGAATCGGAAGATTCGACACAAATAAGCGGCTGTCGCCCCCTTATTCGCCTCTGTCGCCACGGTCGATTCGTTTACCCGTACTGCCTTGCAACACAATCATACTAATTGTGGAACTGTATACCACTTCTGTCAAGAGAATCACGAGGTTGTACAGGTGAATCTCACTCGAACCGCACAAAAAGGCCGTCCCTGTCAGGCGATCGCTGCGCTTGGGATGGCCACTTTGACGGACGATGACGTTTTCCGGCCGCCACACCTTCAGTTTGCGAGCGGAAGCGGTGGATCGTCGCTTTCGAACATTACATGCGGAACCTCGAGACTCGATAAAGCATGTTCATCATAGTCTTTGCGGCAAACCGCCATGACATCGATTCGCTCGTCTTGCATCACGCGCCGGATCACGTCGATAGGTTCGCCAACTTCGTGCCGAAATTGCACCCTGTCCAGCCAGTGCAAAAATTCGTGCGTCACATGCTCCTCCAGGGCTTCCGTATACTGCAGTTCCGCGTCCGGCAAAATGTAGCGCGGGTTGGGCCCTTCTTGGATGCAGAGTCCTTCATGAATGTCGGAGATATAGAGTACCGTCAATCGTAAGTCTTCGACGATGTCGAAGTATCGTTTGAGATTTGAAAATTGATCGATGTCGTTCACATCGTTGACCACCATGAGCATGTTCATCGTGATTCCTCCCGCGTAAGCGTGGTAACCGCCGTTTCGATGCGGACGCGAAGTTCTTTCGCGGACTCTTGAAACTGGCGCAGTTCGTGGTTTGATAGAGGTACTTCGACCACTCGCTCGATCCCGCCGGCACCCACGACGCATGGTACGCCCATGTAGACGTCTGCAACCCCGTGGTGGTTTTCGAGCAGCGTTGATACGTTGAGTATCGCGCGTTCATCGTACAGAATGGCTGAGCATATGCGATCAAGCGCCAGTGCGATGGCGTAGCTGGTGTACCCTTTGAGCTGAATCACTTCATACGCCGCGTCACGCGTCTGGCGAGCGATGCGATCGCGCGTCTCCGCGGCGAGATCGACAGGCAATCCAACCACATTCGCGGTACTCCAAACAGGCACTTCCGTATCGCCGTGTTCGCCGTTGTCGTGCCGACCGCCCCTGCGCCAATGATCACGATTCTGGTCGGTTTCGCCGTTGCAGCCATCGTCTTCTCTCCCGTCTTGCTGTATAGGATTCGCCGTTAGACAGCCAGTGTGTCGATCAGGCGATGATAGTTCAGATCCAGTTGACTGTCCTGGTAGAACACATCGTCGAAGCTCGTCGCGGCGACTCTGCCGCAGCGCATCCCGACCATGTGGTTGGTCACGCCATCGAGCAACAGCCGCACCGCTTCCGCGCCGAACAATCCTCCAAGGATTCGATCCCGCGCCGATGGAGCGCCGCCGCGTTGAATATGGCCAAGGACGGTAACACGGACTTCCGACGCGATATGCTGCTTGAGGAATTCTCCAACCTCGGCGCCGCTCACGGCGCCTTCGGCGACGACGACGATGGGGTGCTTCTTGCCTCGGGCAGCCCCTTTGACCAATTGACGCAACACATACTGCAAATCCAAATCTTCTTCCGGGACCAGTACGGACGTGGCGCCAGCGGCCATGCCGACAGCCAGCGCGATGGCCCCGGATCGATGGCCCATGACCTCGACGACATATGTCCGATCATGGGAGCTCGCCGTGTCCCGAATCCTGTCGATGGCCTCCACAGCCGTATTCAAGGCTGTGTCGAAACCGATGGTCTCATCCGTGCCGTGAATGTCATTATCGATGGTGCCGGGAATACCCACCGTTTGCATCCCATGCTGGGCCAACGAGTAGGCGCCGCGAAACGATCCATCTCCGCCCACGACCACAAGGCCCTCAATGTGGCGCGCTCGCAACACCTCGACGCCGCGCTGCAGACCTTCCGGCGTCTTGAACGCCTCGCAGCGCGCCGTTTGGAGGATGGTTCCCCCGCGCTGGATCATGTCGGCGACCGACTCCGGCGTCAGCTTCACCAAATCGTCGTCGAGCAGTCCCTGGTACCCGTGACGAACGCCGAAGACGGTGCAGTCGTTCGCCGACGCCGTGCGGACGACGGCGCGAATCGCAGCGTTCATGCCAGGCGCGTCGCCGCCGCTCGTCAAGACAGCAATGGTTTTCACTGGACGCCACCTCCCTGCAAATGCTGCCTGACGTTCTCCGTCGCGAAGGTCCGAAGCGCCTCCGTCACGCGGATATTGGAACCGTGCAATCGTATCCCCATACGCTCATCCCCCATCTCGATTTGGCCCTACTTCACAACGAGTACCGGAACGTGTGCCGCGTGAACGACGCCGCTGCTGACACTGCCTAGCAGGAGCCGATCCACCACGCCATATCCATGGCTGCCGACGACAATCAAATCCGCGTGAAGCGCCCTCGCCGCATCGCAAATGGTCGTAACGGGCGTTCCGGGAATCACCTGGAATGTCACCCGATCCGCGTACTCGCTGAACTCCGTCTCGACGTAGTTCTTAATCGTTTCGTCCACCTTGCCCCCGTCATCCAGCAATTCGCTGACAAAACCCATGCCAAGTCCGGCCGTGGCGTAAACCGGCTGCTGAACGTGCAACGCCACCAATTTCGATTCCGGAAACGCGCCCAACAATTGACGAGCCATCTGTCCTGCGCGCCGAGCCCCATCTGAACCATCCGTTGCCAATAAAATGGTGTTCATCACTTTGACCTTCTCTCCGAATGAATCGTGTTCGCTTGCCATCCCTATCAACAACTGCCATCAACTGCTATCGTCGATCCCGGCTTTGTGCGACAGGCGCACCTGTGCTCGCGTCTACGCTGAGAGTTTGTGGGGCATATGCGTTTTGCGCTGAAAGCTGCCTTCCACCCGCCGTACGAATTTGCGCAGCCAAGGAATGATGAAGTAGTCGAGTCCGAAGTACGCTGCGTTAAACCCAGCGATGAGTAAAATCATCTGCCATACAATCATGTTCGGGTTGGTACTGCTGGTGCCGGCGAGGAGATAGGCCATATTCATGACAATCCCCATCAGGGCGGCGAACGTGGTCAGGCAGCCCAACACGAGCGCGATACCGACGAGCAACTCGCCAAAGCTGACGGTGTAGGAAAACAACTTGGCATGCGGCAACGCGAAATCTTTGACGAATGTGGCGTACCAGGCTTGAACTGTCGCGTGAGGCCCAGTGCTTTGCGCGATGGCGCCTTTCAAAAAGCCGTCGACACCCGTGCCCGCCTGCGCCCCGGTCCACGCAGGAGAACCAATTTTCTCAAGAGAAGCCCGAACCCACTCAACACCAATCCATATCCGCAACGCTGTCAAAATGCACCGTGCGTACACATTCTCACGCAACAGTTTTACCATGGTACATCGCCTCCTCGGAGCGTCTGAAACCTTGTGCTCCTGTTCATGGCCTCATTATCTCGGATTCGCTCCAGCCCGAGCAGACACGAAAGTGTCATTCTTCGCCGACCCGTGTGGACTAGTGAATTCCGCGCTGGCTCACTTCTCCGGACTAGTCCGTTCACTAGTCCATTCGAGCTATAGACGATGATCCGAACGAGACGTGCAAGGCGTAGATTTTGTCGTCATAATACAGAGGAAAGAAGTCGAAAGCAGGAAAGCAGTTTGACATCGGCTCACGACGAGGTTAAGACGCGAGGAGAGATAGGTATGAAGATGCATGTGGATCCGCGTGCAGCCGCGTGGCTCACATCGGTGCTCGATGTTCCAGAGGGAAACGCGGTTCGGTTCACGGTTCGCTACGGCGGTCAATCGAATATTCAACCTGGCTTCTCCATCGGCCTGTCGGTTGAACCACCGCAGCGAGTCGCGTTGCAAGATGAAGTGGCTGGAACGCTGTTTTTCGTTCAGGAGGACGATACTTGGTATTTCGACGGGCGTGACTTCTACGTGGATTACGTCGACGAAGACGACGGGATCGCATACCGGGTGCAATAGCCTCTCGGATCGGCGGCGATTCGGCCTGTCATGGCTTTGGCGGTTCGACGACGGGATTGGCCACGGTCGGAAGAAGAACCGTCACTTCCGTGCCCTCGTGCTCGACACTGCGAATGTCCATCTGACCATGGTGGTCCTTGATAATCTTGTGACACATCATCAGCCCGAGCCCTGTGCCGGCGTCCTTGGTGGTTAGAAACGGCTCGCCAAGCCGCGGCAAAAGCTCAGCCGGAATCCCGACACCTTGGTCTTTGACCGTGATTTCGAGGTGGTCGTGATCCACAACGCGCACTCGAACCGCCACTTGTCCACCGTTCGGCATCGCTTCGATCCCGTTCTTAATCAAGTTGATGAACACCTGCTTGATTTGATTCGGTTCACAGCGAACCATCGGGAGATCGTCCGGGACCGAAACCACCAGCTCGACGCCGTGACGCTTCGCCTGATTGCGCATCAGCGTCGCGACGACGTTCAGCACACCTTCGAGTCTGACCGAGTCAAACCTCATCTCCTGGGGCTTCGCGAGCATCAGCAGTTCGCTGAGGATGCCATCGACGCGATCCAGCTCCCCAAGCATCGCCTGAAATTCCTCCGCATGTTCCGGATGGTCCATGGCAAAGACGTTCAGCGACCACTTGATGGCAGCGAGCGGATTGCGAACTTCGTGCGCGATCCCGGACGCCATTTCCCCCACTGCGGAGATGGTGTCTGCCCGGCGCAGGAAGCGCTCCGTCTGTTTGCGCTCCGTAATGTCTTGATCGATCACGATCAGACCGCTTCGTTTTCCGTCATTGTGAAACACGGGCACTTTCGTGACCTCGTACGTTCTCGTCTCGCCGTTTTCCAGCAGGGCGTCCGTCTCCCAGCGCATGCGCGTGCCTTGCGCCCAAGCTTCCTCGTCGGATCCGCCGAACCGAAGCAGGGCCTTGCCACGAACGTCAGGCAGGGCAAGCAAATCATCGTTGGTCAATCCTTGATAACATCCGTCGGACAGCCCGAAGAAGTCGATGGCGGCGTTATTCGCCTTCAACCACCGGCCTTCCCCGTCTTTGAAAATGACGATGTCGGGCATCGTCGCAATGAGGGTGTCGAGACGTTCCTCCGCCAATTTTCTGCTCGTGATTTCGTTTCGAAATGAGACGTATTGATATGGTTTTCCTTTTTCATTCAAGGACGGGACAATCACGGTGTCCATCCAGTAGAATGTGCCGTCCTTGGCACGATTTTTGAGTTCGCCTCGCCATATTTTTCCGTTTGCAATCGTCCGCCACATCTCCCGGAAGTAGCTTGGCGGATGGTACCCTGAATTGATGATACGATGATTTTGACCGATGAGTTCACTCCGGCTGTACTTGGAAATCTCGCAGAACCGTTGGTTGGCGAACGTAATGGTCCCTCGCACGTCCGTGATGGCGATGATCAACGCCTCGTCCAAGGCATAGTTGATCTCGGTCAATTCGCGCAAGGCTTTCGCGACCGTATCCAGTCCTTCCGTGTCTTTGATGAACGAAGTCAATACTTGCAAATGCTGTCGTAGCAAATGACCAATCCCCCGATTCGCTCCTGAGTCGAGATGGTTTTCCGTGAAATCTCTTCTCGCCATCGTAACACAAGCAACTCAGTCTGCGTGACATCAGAGATCCGAAGGGTCCTCTTTGCGGTCGGCGACCAGTCCTTCTCGCAACGCGTATGTCGCCGCTTCGACACGGTTGCTCAAATGCAGCTTGTCGAGGATGTTTCGAACATGGTTGCGGACGGTATTCTCACTGATATACAGCGCTTGGGCGATGTCGCGATTGGTCGCCCCCGTGCTCAATTGCTGCAACACTTCAATTTCTCGCGCTGTCAGCGAATGTGCTCCGGCTTGCTCCCGATGCTGAGGCGCGGCCGCCGGGCGCGACAATTCGGTGATGATTTGCATCGCCAAATTGCCCGGAATCACCGGTTCTCCTGCGTGAACGCGCTTCAGCGCATCGATCACGACGGTCGGTTCAGCGTTCTTCAGCACATAGCCCGACGCTCCAGACTTCACCGCCTGAAACAACATCTCTTCCGTGTCGGATACGGTGAGGATGAGGATTTTGATCTCCGGCCATTGCCGCTTGATGTTCTGCGTTGCTTCAAGTCCGTCCATCACCGGCATATTGATATCCATCAGAACGATCTCGGGACGATGGATGCCGCATTGTCGGTACGCGATCTCTCCGTTCTCGGCTTCCGCCACCACCGTGATCCCAGGCGTGCGAGCGAGCAGACCGCACACGCCGTTGCGAAACAACTCGTGATCATCGACAACCATGACTCGAATGGATTCCTCGGTTGCGCCTTCCATAACAGACTCCCTTCTCCTCAAAAAGCCACACCAAAGGCCATCTGTTCAGAGCAGTGTACATAATACAGCCGCTCCAAACACGGCGGGAAGATACATGAGCGATTGCAAAAATGTGCGTTTTGCCTGCTTTGCTTCCGCGTCCACAGCCGACGTGCGCAGCAAGCGCCAGGTGGATGACAGAAATACGAATCCAAACACGAGCGCTGATGCCACAAACACAATGGGGTGGCGCACAGACGGAGCCAACAAGACACTCGCGGCCAACAGCAGCATGGCGTATACGAACATTTGCACTTTCGTGACAACCGCTCCGCGGACGACAGGCATCATGGGGATGCCAGCCCGGACGTAATCTTTGTTCTTGTACAACGCCAACGCCCAGAAATGCGGCGGCGTCCACAGAAAAATGACGGCGAACATCACCCACGCGGCGGCGCTTTGATGGCCCGTCGCGGCGGCCCAACCGACAAGCGGCGGGAACGCCCCGGCACCTCCGCCAATCACGATGTTCTGCGGCGTCCTGCGCTTCAGCCACATCGTGTAGACGACGGCGTAGTACACATAACCAACGGCCGAGAACACGGCGGCCAACGGATCGTCGAACACCCAGAACACGAGTACGGACAGCACGCCGAGCGTGAGACCGAGCGCAAGCGCGTGCCACGGTTTGACCAGTCCGCTCGGGAGCGGCCGTTCAGCCGTTCGGGACATCACTGCATCGATGTCCCGATCATACCACATATTCACCGCAGCACTCCCACCTGACGACAGCGCAAGACCAATGAGACAAACGATGGTGGATTGAATATCCGGAAGGCCCCGATGGGCGACAATCATCGCGCTATAGGCGGTAAACAACAGAAACAGCATGATGCGCGGCTTCGTCAACGCCACGTACGCGCTCGCGATCTCACGGACGCGCGCGAGACGGACAGCGCGCGCCGATGGTGAAACGGCAGTTCTCTCTGCCACACTCATGTTCTCGCCTCCTTTGTGACAATGCTCCGCAGCTTCGATTTGCATCACGTCAATGGACAGGACAGCCCGCAAAACAATCGGTAAAACCATGGGCAAAACGGCGGCTAGTAGCTGACATTCGTGCCAAACGCCATGATCCAGACGGACATCAGCGCGACCGCAAACGTGAAGATGAGTCCCAATGTGAGCAGAACGACGTGGTACGGCGGTCCTTCACTCTCGGTGACGTGCATGAAGAAAAAGAGTTGGACGATAATTTGCAATCCGGCGAGCACGGTCAACAGCACGACCAGCGGACCGACGTGCATGCTGTGCGTCAGGGCAAGGACAAACGAGATCGCGGTCAGCACGAGCGATGCGGCGTAGCCGATGATATAGAGTTTCGGGCTGTGTCGTTCGGATCGCGATTGGACGGTTCCATTCATTCCGGACATACTACATCACCACCCCTGAGAGATACACAATCGTGAAGATGAACACCCAGACCACGTCGAGAAAGTGCCAGTAGAGATTGACGACAAACAGCTTCCTGGCGGTTTTCGCCGTAAGACCGCGGCGCGCAATCTGAATCAGCGTCAACAACATCCAAATGAGGCCGATGCTCACGTGCGTGCCGTGCGTGCCAACCAGCGTGTAGAACGCCGAGAGGAACGCGCTGCGGTGCGCTGTCGCACCTTGGCCGACGTCGGCGACAAATTCCTGCACTTCCAACCCGATGAATGTGAGACCCAGCAGCATCGTGAGAACCATCCAAATCATGACCCACTTGCGGTTCCCGTTGCGCATGGCGAGGGTCGCAAGTCCGCCCGTGAAAGAACTGGTCAAGAGCGCAAACGTTTCCGCGGTGAACCCAGGCACGTCAAACAGATGGGCGGCGGTTGGACCGCCATCCGTATGTGTGCGCAGAACCAAGTATGTCGCAAACAGGCAGCCGAACAGCAGCATGTCTGTCGCGAGGAAGATCCAAAATCCCGTGATCTTCACGGCCTGATGCGGATCCCGATACTCCAGTGGACCGTGCGAGCGGCCGTGGTGCGATGCGGATGCCGGCGTGATCGACATGTTAAACCCTCCCTAGGCTTTGCTCGGTCGCAACGATTTCTTCAGCAGGCAAGACATACTCTTCCTCGTCCTCGAGCGCTCGCGCGATGAGGCATGCGGCGATTCCGGCGAGACCGACGAACGCGAGAACGTACCAGTTGAAGATGACGCCGAACCCTGCGACGAAGAACGATAACCCGAGCAGGAACGGCCGTGCCGAATTTTTGGGCATATGAACGTCCTCAATCTGATCCACCTTGGGCAGCAGGTCGCTCGTATGATGGTGTTCCTTGGCCTCCCACCAGACGTCGCGATCCGAGATGGTCGGGATGACAGCGAAGTTGTAGTGCGGCGCAGGAGACGGCAGGGACCACTCAAGCGTTCTGGCATCCCAGGGATCTCCCGTCGTATCCTTCTCCATGTGGCGAAGGCTGTACAGCACCTGCCAGACGATGAACAGAAAGCCAATCCCCATCAGATACGCGCCGATAGTCGAAACGAAGTTGAGCGATCCCCAGCCCATATCGGTGGGATACGTGTACATCCGGCGCTGCATGCCCTCGAATCCAAGCGCGTACTGCGGCATGAAGCAGATGTAGAAGCCGATGTTGAAAATCCAGAATGCCCATTTGCCGAGTCGTTCGTTCAGCGTGAATCCGAACATCTTCGGCCACCAGTAATACATGCCGGCGAGCATACCGTTGACGACGCCGCCAATCAGCATCTGGTGAAAGTGGGCAATCAAGAAATAACTGTTGTGGTACTGGTAGTCGCCGGGTGCCGCAGCCAGCATGATCCCGGTTGCGCCGCCGATGGCGAAGTTCGGGATAAAGCCCAGAGTCCACAGCATGGGCAGCGTCGTTCGAATGCGGCCGCGAAACATGGTGAACAACCAGTTGAATACTTTGACGCCTGTCGGAATACCGACCATCATCGAAGCGACCGCGAAGAATGTGTTCACGTCCGCACCCGCGCCCATCGTGAAGAAGTGGTGGGCCCAAACGAAATAGCTGATGACCGCGATGAGCATCAGTGAAGCGACCATGGACGAGTAGCCGAAGATGCGTTTGCGCGTGAACGTGGCGACCACTTCCGAGTAGACGCCAAACGCTGGCAAGACGACGATGTACACCTCCGGATGCCCCCAAACCCAGAAGAGGTTGATGAACATCATCGGATCTCCGCCGTGGTACATCGTGAAGAAGTCGGTTCCAATGATTCGATCCAGCGTCAACAAGGCCAAGGCGATAGCGAGCGCTGGGAACGCGAAGATGATCACGATGCAGCTTGCCAAAGTGGACCATGTGAAGAGCGGCATTCTCATCAGTTTCATGCCAGGCGCGCGCAGCTTGAGAATGGTTGCGATGAAGTTGATACCTGTCGCCATACTGCCGATACCGGAAATCTGGACGCCAATCAGGTAGTAGTTTTCGCCTGGACCGGAATCGAACCCGAGTTCCGTCAGCGGCGGGTAGCTCGTCCACCCTGCGTCCGGCGAGCCGCCAAAGACAAACGATAGATTGAAGATCATCGCGCCAAAGAAGAACAGCCAGAAACTAATCGCGTTCAGGTACGGAAACGCGACGTCGCGTGCGCCGATTTGCAACGGTACGACAATATTGAAGAGCGCGAATAGAAACGGCATCGCCATGAACAGAATCATGATGGTTCCGTGTGTCGTGAAGATTTGATCGTAGTGTTCGGCACTCAAAAAATGCTCTCCCGGTTGCGCCAATTGCGTACGCAGAAGCAGCGCGTCAACGCCGCCGCGGAAGAACATGAGCAACGCCGCAAGGAGATACATGATGCCAATTTTCTTGTGATCCACGGTGGTCAGCCAGTTCCGCCAAAGCCATTTCCATTTCTTGAAATACGTCAAGGCGGCGACAATGCCGATGCTGGCCAACACGATTAAAATGTCAGAGATCCAGATGAGGTACCCTTCGTTCCACATCAGGTACGTATCCGCGAAGTGCTTCAATGCCTCGGACATGGATAAACTCCTTTCTGCCCCTCTGCAAGAGAACAATCAATTGGAATGATTGGTTAAACCGCGGTTCTTTCCGAGCGTGGAGACGGTGCTCGACATGCTGGGCATCGAGTTCTGCATATAGCGGCCGCCTTCCGCCCACACCGTGTTGTTGAACAAGTTCGGCGGGAATGACGAGAACGTGAGATCGCCGACCGTGCTTGGTTTGCGCAACTGCTTGTACCCTGCTGTGGTGAGCGGGTGCGCACTCGCCCGAACGGACTTGACCCACGCGTTAAACTGCGCTGGCGATTCGGCCTTGACGTGAAACGACATGTCGGCGAATCCAGAACCCGTGAAGTTCGCGCCGTGCCCGTAATAGGTTCCAGGCTTGTCGGCCTCCAGCCAGAGCCTCGTTGCCATGCCGGGCATGGTGTATTCCTGTCCGCCAAGGCTCGGGACCCAAAACGAGTTCATCGGCGCGTCCGACGTCAGCTCGAAATTGATAGGAACGCCAGTCGGGATGTTGAGATAATTGACCGTCGCAATCTTCTGTCCCGGGTATTGAAACAACCACTTCCAGTCCAGCGATGTGACGTACACCGTGAGCGGCTTCGCGTCTTTCTCAGGTGGCTGCGTCAGCGCAAACGTCACTTTGCCTGTGTAAACGCCAAGAATGCCAATAATGACGATAGGAATGCCCCACCAGACGATCTCGAGCAGTCTGCTCTCCGACCATTCCGGCGTGTACTTGGCCTTGTTGTTCGGCCTGTCCCGATAACGCCAGACGATCCACGCCAACAACATCAAAACCGGAACAATGACGAGCAGCGTCAAAACCGCGGACCACAAAATGACGTGAAGTTCCTTTTCTCCGACCGGGCCGGCCGGATGCAGCACGAAGTACTTCGATCCACATCCACTCGTGAGGACGATTGCCCCTGTGGCAACGATTGAGATGGCCGACCATCGCCGCCAGACTCCCTGTTTCATTCCCAAACGCCTACCTTTCCCGTTGCACTGCACTTTGTGCGCGTTGACACAGCGGTTGCGTGAATACCGGCTTTCCCTAGGGTACCGGGATTCCAAATCGGCCATGAGACACAAAGGACCTATTTTCAGCGGTCAATACGGACTGTTCGTCGATGGTCCGAACGGACTAGGCGGGATATCTTACATGAATTTGGAACAGGCGGAAAACATAACAACATGGATCTGGTTTACTGGAGGAGCTATGCGGAAGATACGAAAGCCAAAGAGCCTGATACCGAAGGCGCCGATCGTCGAGATCGAACATCCCATCGTCGAACCGCAAAGCGTGGAAACCGTGTTTCTATCGACGGACCTGGCGGTCAACGAAGCCGAGCTTCGGCGCGAATTTGAAAACTGTTCGGACGTCGTCCTCCGGTCCATCACCTGTACGGACAGCAACGGACGAGCGATACACATGCTGGTCGTGTACGTCGACGGCTTGGTGGACTCCAAGCAGCTCGACGAGAACGTTCTCGAACCACTGCTGTTGCGGCAACTGCCGACGAAAGACCTGACGCCGGCTTTGTGGATACGCGATTTTCTCAGTGAACATACGCTTCCCATCGCGCAGACGGACGTGCTCACAGAGATATCGCAAATCGTCGACTCGGTGCTGCGAGGGGCTGCCGTGATCCTGGTGGACGGTGATCGGGCAGCCTTGGCGGCCGCCCTGCCGGGGTGGGAACGCCGCGGCATCGAAGAGCCGCCGTCCGAGCCGGTCATTCGCGGGCCGCGGGAAGGGTTCATCGAGACGCTGCGAACCAACACGGCGATGATTCGCAGACGTATTCGCAGTCCACGGCTGAAAATGATCCACATGACCATCGGCGACTTGACCAAGACGGATGTCTGTGTGGCGTACATTGAGGGCATTGCGCAGAAAACGGTCGTGGAAGAGGTCAAGTCCCGACTCCAGCGCATCCAAATCGACGCGGTGATTGAATCCGCGTTCCTCGAGGAATTTATCGAGGACCAGCCGAGATCGCCGTTTCCGCAGCTTCAAAACACGGAGCGCCCGGATATCGTCTGCGCGAACCTGCTGGAAGGAAAGGTCGCCATCTTTACGGATGGGACACCGTTTGTACTGCTTGCGCCCGCCATCTTTTGGGGCGCACTCAACGCCAACGAGGACTACTACCAGCGTACGTACATGGCCAGCTTTTTGCGGATCCTGCGAATCAGCTTCATGATGATCAGCCTATTGTTCCCGTCGCTGTACGTTTCCATGACCACATTCCAGCAGGAGATGATTCCGACATCGCTCTTGCTGAGTATCGCGGCGGCGCGCGAAGCGACACCGTTTCCGGCAGTCATTGAGGCGTTGATCATGGAGTTGATATTCGAGGCGTTGCGCGAAGCTGGCGTGCGGATGCCAAAGCAAATTGGGCAAGCGATGAGCATCGTTGGGGCGTTGGTGATTGGGCAGGCAGCCGTGGAGGCGGGGATCATCTCGGCGCCGATGGTGATTGTCGTCTCCATCACAGGCATCGCGTCGTTCACGTTTCCTCGCTACAACGTGGGGGTCTCGATCCGCCTCCTGCGCTTTCCCATGTTGCTGCTTGCGGGATTATTCGGCATTTACGGGATGGCGATTGGCCTATTCATCATCATTGTCCATCTCGTGGCGTTGCGATCGTTCGGCGTGCCTTACTTCACGCCGGTTGGTCCAACCCAGTTCAGCAGCCTGAAAGACGTGTTCGTCCGCGTTCCGCGCTGGGCGATGCAAAGGCGGCAAGATGGCACGACCGGCGAGAACTCGCTCAGAATCCCATCCGGCCAAAGCCCGGGCCCGAACCGCGGCAACGGCCCGCCTAGGAAACGTTTGTCGAGAAGGAGGCAAGGTGCGACGTGACTTCGAAGAAACAAACGATCTCCACTTGGCAACTGATGATGTTGCTGCTACCCATCATTCTCGCCACCGAGGTTCTTCCGGTGACAGATCTATCGGCGAAATTCGCCCATCAGCGGGCGTGGTTGGCCACCATGCCCGCGACGCTGACAGGCGTTTGGTCCATTCTTGTGATGATTGAACTCGCCAAACGCCATCCTGGCCGCAACCTTGTGCAGTACAGCTCGGACATTCTCGGGCCATGGCTGGGCAAGCTGCTGGGCGTCGTTTTCATGTGCCAAGCCCTGATTTATACGACAAAAGTCAGCGCCGAGGCGATGACGTTCATCTCGATGTTCGCATTGCCCAGAACGCCGAAACACGTCGTGCTCGGGCTGTTTCTGTTCGCGTGCGCCATCGCGACGTGGGCTGGCATTGAAGTGTTAGCGCGCTGCGCGGAAACGCTCATTCCGATACTCATTGGCTTCTCGCTGTTTGTCTTTGTCTTCTTGCTGCCCAATATGCATCCATCGTTCATTCGCCCCATCCTCGGCCCACACTGGCTGGAGACCATCTTTCAAGCGTCCATCGTGCCATCCGGATGGTACGGCGAATTTCTGTTGATGGGCTTTCTGCTGCCGCATATCAAAGACGTCCACAAAGTCCGCAGGTCCATCCTGTGGCTGTTGGTTGGACTCGGGGCCTTTGTGACGCTCGTCGCGTTGCAGAGCACCATGGTCGCTGGACCTCTGATTGAAAAATTTATCTATTCGTATTACATCACAGCGCGATATATCAGCCTGGGAGACTTTTTCGAGCGGATCGATCCCCTGATTATCTCCATCTGGATGTACGGCATGATCATCAAGACCGCCGTCTGCCTGTACGTCCTGTCCATTTGCGTGGTTTACTTATGCGATCTGGAAGACCATCGACTGGTGGTCATCCCTGTCACGCTTTTGACATTACTGTGCGCCATGTGGTTCTTCCCGAATATCGCACAACTGCGGAACTTTCTGCTCTACACGTTCCCGTTCGAAGGCGCCCTGGTTCAGAACATCCTGCCGACGTGCTTGCTCCTTGTCGACAAGTTCAAGTCGGCCGTGAAGAGGCCCGTCCATGCGTAGAGCCTTGCGGATTCTCTGTATCGTGATCGCGACACTGCCGCTTGGCGGGTGCTGGGATCGGCGGGAAGTGAACGAATTGGCGTTGGTGATGGCAAAGGGCGTCGATCTGACCGACGACAACCATGTTCGCGTAACCGTACAAGTCGCGCTGCCCTCCCAGGTCGGCGGATCGCAAAGCGGGAGCGGCAAGGGCGAAAGCGGCAAAAGCTTCTTTCTCGTCAGCGCGACGGGCCGAACCGTCAGTGAAGCGGATTGGCACATCCAACAGAAGCTTCCGCGTGAAATGTATCTCCCGCACTTGCGAATTCTGTTGATTGGCGAACGAATGGCGGAGAACGGGATGGAAGACGTGCTCGATCACTTCGGCCGCAACCCTCCCAACCGCCTCCGCACGACCATCCTGGTCGCCAAGCACAGTGACGCGGCGCCGCTGCTGCAGAGCACGTATCCGCTCGAAAGCCTGTCCGGAGAAGCTGTGCGGAAATTGGAGCGGCAACTGACGGGATCGAACAAAACGTTGATGGATTTCCTGATTGAAGCCGCCGGAGAAGGCATCGATCAATCGGCGAGCGCCGTGGAACTCATTCCACAAGAAGAGAGTGAGCGAACGTCGGACGAAGACAGCGACATATTCCGCTTCTCCAGTACCGGGATTTTCCGCGACCTCAAATTGATTGGCTACGTCCAAGGACCGGAGACTGTCGCGCTCCAATGGTTGAACCAACGCTTGCGCAGGACCACCCTGACCTGCCCTGTGCCCAATATGCATGGCACGATCAGCGTCGAACTGACGCAAGCCAGGCGGCGCGCCTACACCTATGTTCATGGAAACGACGTCACGGTGAAGTACGTGTTGCTCGGGACAGCCATGTTGACGGAGAACGAAACAGGGCTCGACGCGGATAACCCGAAGACGGTTCAACGCTTTCAAATCGGATTGAACAAATACGTGGAGTCCATCATGTTGAAATGCCTGGAACAGGTCAACCGGGACATGAACGCGGATCCGACAGGAATCGGTCAGCTCGTCTACCATCAGCACCCGTACCTGTGGCCGAAACTCAAACCGATGTGGCGGCAGACGCTGCCGCACATCCACTACATCATCGATTCGCGCGTACAGATCATCGAAGGCGGCAAGTCTGGACCGCCGCTGTACGGCAAACCGCAGCACGGCATTCGATCCAGCCAAGGCAATACAACAGACTCGTTGGAAGGTGATACAGATGATTAACGTGTTGCTTCTGATTTTGGGGCTGGTTGCAGTCGGCTGGTTCCAAACGCGATATCTCGCGCCACTCAAGTCCAAAAAGGAGTGGACGGTTTATCTCTGCACCATGCTGCTGGTGGCCTTTGTCGGCACCAACCTCGTGCTCAGTTGGAGCCTGACCAGCCCCATGTGGCTGCTCCGCAGTTTCATCGAGCCGATTGGCAAGACGATTTTGCACTGATCGTTGGTGGCTGGGCCGCGATCACGGCGGGTTCGCGGGCTTAGGACGGGTTCGTGCGCCGGAGCGCACTTTTGCGCGCTTCCTGGACATCCCTTTTCGTGATGGCCAGAAAAGCAACGAGCGCGACAATGGCGATCGTCAAGACGAGCGCAACGGGGCCACGCCCAAAACCCATCCCTCCGTCGTGACGGGCCACGCCGAACCAGTCGGCAAACGAAGCGCCAACTGGCCGAGTCATGATGTACGCGAACCAAAACGCGAATATCTCATTCAATCCAAACACCCAATACAAGATGCCCGGCAGCACGAACAAAATGCTGAATGCGATGCCAGACGATAGATACCCAAGATGCAAAGTCACCGCCGTCATGTCGCCGGCCGCCGTACCAAGGGCAAAGGTTGCCAGAACGGTCGCCCAGTAGAACGTCTCTCTCTTCGTCGTATAGATGCTGTGAATCGACAGCGTGCGTTCCGACTTATGCCAATAGACCAACACCAGAATGAGCGCGATCGCAAAAACCGACGTCGAAATATAGTACGGTACGTGCAGGACGATATGGATAGCATCCGCCACCATTGTGCCAAAGATACTGACCATGACCACGACAAGCCAGTAGACTGCGGCAATGTAGCGTCGAACGCGGAATTGCAGAACCATGCTGACGACAAATCCGACAGCACCCAACACGACGGCGACAACCGGATCGATATGAGTGACCAGCCAGTCCGAAGTCGCCTCCCCCATAGCGGTTGTCAATAGCTTGACAACCCAGAAATACAGCGTGATTTCTGGAACCTTCATTGCCATACGCCGCAATGTTTGGGTCGATTGACCGCGTGACGGATCGTGCATACTTTCGAGTTCCTCTCTTTCTGCAAACAGCGCTTGAGATCATACACTCTGTACAATACCTCGACTCGGCCAAGAAAAGATGGAAATGGTATGGAGAACGTTGAATTCTCGAGGGGCGTGAAGTGGCGCGGGGCGGGGACACCTGGGCGGCATGGGGCGGAGACACCTGGGCGGCGTGGGACGAGACACCTGGGCGGCATGAGGCGGGGACACCTGGGCGGCGCCAGCGAAGGGGGCGAAAGTGAGAATAG
>NZ_BCQI01000032.1 GCF_001544355.1 Alicyclobacillus acidiphilus NBRC 100859 | reverse complement strand
TGTTCAGGAATACTGGGATTCCGGCCGCGGCTAATCCGGCCTCAGGCCGCGACGGCCGCAAGCCACAGCGCCCACTCCGAGATTTCCAGGATTGCGCCATACGTATCGCCCGTCATGCCGCCGAATCGACGGACCATCCACCGCCCGACGGTCCACACCAAAAGGGCCGTGATCGCGAGTTGAATCGTGAACAAGCGCGGCGGCATGACACTGTACGAAAGGACGCAAACCACGACTGCCGCGATCGCGACACGCGGATAGGCAACCTGCCTCGCGAACAGTGCGCCCAACCCTTCGGCGCGCGCGGACGGATACACCGCCATGGCCGAAAGCACGGCAAGCCGCGCCAACATGGGCGTGGTCACGAGCGTCCCGAGGCTGCCATGCGGCATCTCCATGAGGGCCAGCCACTTTCCCCCCAGGACAAACACGGCACTGATCACGCCCATAGCCCCGACGCGGCTGTCCTTCATAATGGAGAGAGCCTCGTCTCCACGTTTGCGGCTCCCCACGGCATCGGCTGTGTCCATCAATCCATCGAGATGCAGAAATCCACTCATGGCGCTGTAGGCGAGCAGTGCGAGAAAACTTGCAACAGGTGCTTGAAACAGGCGGCTGAGCAGCCAGTACCCGGCACACAGCACCAAGCCGAGGCAGAGTCCAATCAAAGGCAGGAAATATGCGCCGCGCTGGATGTCGCGCGCCGTCGGTTGCTGAATGCGCGGCGCGGGGATGATGGTGAAAAACTGCCAGGCCATCACAAACGCCCGCCATGCGTCCTTCACGTCAGGTCCTCCTCAATTCGATGGATCGCCGTGATCAAAGACGGCCCCAGGATACGCCTTCAAGTCGATGGCGATACCGCTCGTCACCAGATAGACTTGGCTCGCCATCCTGGCGACGGCTTGGTTCAGCCAGCCCAACCAATCGCGAAAGCGACGGCTTTCCGCGTCTGCCGGAACGATGCCAAGACCCACTTCGTTCGAAACGACGATGCAAGTGGCGTCCGATCGGGCAAGGCTGGAGGCCAGTCGACCGACGTGATCGAAAAAAGCGTCTTCGGTCAAGCGCAACTCGTAGATCCAGTTGTTGAGCAGGAACGAGAGGCAGTCGATCACGTAGACGTCCGCCGCTCCCCCATCGATGACCGACGCGACGTCGATGGGCGCCTCAATCGTGCGCCACTCTGTGGGCCGCGTCGCTTGGTGCTTCTCGATTCGAGCCGCCATCTCCGCGTCAATCGCTTTGCCCGTCGCCACGAAACAGACGGGCTTGGTCGAAGCCTGTCCAAGCTCTGCGGCCAACCGTTCCGCAAATCGACTCTTGCCGCTTCTGGCCCCGCCTGTCACGAAGATGACTGTCATACGCGCGCCGCCTTCCCTGGACCGTGCTTTTGCTCTGACAACGCGACACTCAAACGGGGATAGTGACGAATAGGATCCGTGAACATCGCCGCATCGATTCCGAATACCTCGTGTATCAGGTCCTCCGTAAACACGTCCTCGACAGGGCCGAATGCGACGAGTTTGCCGTTCGTCAGGACCAGCAAATCGTCGCAAAAGCGCAAGGCAAATTCCAGATGGTGAATGGCGACCAACAGCAGATGGCCGCGCGCCGCAAGTTCGGACAATTTGCCCATAATGTCCAACTGATAGAAGATGTCGAGGTTTGAAATCGGTTCGTCGAGCAGCAAGATCGGCGATTCCTGAGCAAGGCACCGGGCGATCCCGGCGCGTTGCCGCTCACCGCCAGACACTTGGTACATCGGCCTGTCCGCGAATGTGGTCAGCCCCATCTCAGCCAAAGCGTCTTCGACACGCGCTTTGCCTGTCTTTGGCACTTCACTCCACATCGACTGGTGGCTGAATCTGCCCATTTCCACGAACTCGCGAACGGTGTACGGGATGTCTTCCGCGAGCGTCTGCGGCAGATAGGCGAGCTTCTGCGCCCGTAGTTTGGACGAGACCGTGCGCAAGTCGACGTGATCGACCAGCACGCGGCCAGACGTCGCCGCGAGCAGTCCGGCGATGGTTTTGAGGAGCGTCGATTTACCTGCGCCGTTAGGACCTATGACGCCGACCAGCCTGCCTGGTTCAAACGAGATCGTGACCGATGCCAAGACGGGATCGAACGCGACGCAATCCAACTGCAACATAGGCAACGCCTTCACTCCCTTCCCCATACCTGACCGCGGCGAAACAACAAGTAGAGAAAAAACGGCGCGCCCAAGCACGACGTGACGACACCGACGTTCAACTCAATCGGCGACAGCGCGGTCCTCGCAAGCAAATCCGCGAGCGACAGCAAAATGGCGCCGCCAAGCGCCGACGCCGGGATCAGTGCGCGATGGCGCGCCCCGACAAAGTAGCGAAGCACGTGCGGGACGATGAGGCCGACGAAGGAAATCACGCCAGTGGTGCTCACACAAATACCGACCAGCAAGGCGCACATCGCCAGCGTGACTTGCTTCACTCGCTGAACCGGCACACCGACGCCTTCAGCGTGTTCTTCGCCTGTGACCATGATGTCGAGCGCCCAAGCCAACGCGACAAAGGCCGTCAGAACGACGGCATCCGTGCAAGCGAGCAGAATCACTTCGTGCCAGTCGCTGCCGTCGAGGCCGCCGAAGAGCCAAAACATCATTTGCTGCATGGCTTCAAGCGGCGACAGATCCAGGATGGCGGTAATGATGGCGCTGCACAGCGATCCCATGGCGACGCCAGCCAGCAACAACGCGTACAGATGGGTTCGTCGACCGATGGTCGCGAGCCGATAGATGATGAAGACCACCAACAGGCCGCAGACGAACGCGCCCACCGGTGTCACCCAAATCGACTTGGCGCTCCAGCCCAAGGCAATCGTCAGCACCGCGCCCAAAGCTCCGCCGCTGGAAACGCCGATGACGCCGGGATCGGACATGGGATTCTTAAACACCGCCTGCAGGACGCAGCCTGAAACCGCCAGTCCCGCACCAACGAGGATGGCCACCAGCAAACGCGGCCAGCGAAGCGCGCCAATCACCGTCGCATCGGTCGTGTGCTGACCGTGGATGTACTGCCACGTGTCCGGAATGATGCGCCAAAACGGGATTGCCATCGGTCCAATCCCAATTTCGAGCGCACTCGATACGAGAAACGCGGCGATTAAGACGCCGAACGTCAAACGCCCGCGCGTCGTCATTGCATAACCTGAACCTTCGGAATGGAAACATTCGGGTGAATGACCTTGGCAACGTCATACACGGCCTTGACGACGTATTGCGAAACTGATGACAGATCAGCGCTGTTGATTAAGTACACGCGGTGGTTTTTGATGGCCGACACCGACTGCAAGCCTGGATCGCTCTCGAGTTTCTTGGCGAACGCCGCGTCGTCGCTGGAATCGATGATGACGTCTGGATTCATTTTCACGATCTCCTCGTCGGTAATCTTCGCCCAGCCGTTCAAGTTGGCGGCAACGTTTGTGCCGCCCGCCATCCGAATCACGTCGTTGACCGTGGTCTCCTTGCCCGCAGCGTAACCATACGAACTGTAATCCAATACCGTCGGCCGTTTTTGCTTGGCGACCGCGGTTTCAATGCGGTGGATATTTTGATTCATGTTCCGAACAATAGCGCTCGCCTTGGCACGCTCGCCAACCAACTCACCGACGACGCCAATGTTGTGTTCGATGCTGGTGACGGACGTGAAGTCGTTGAATTCGTACACAGGCACACCCGCGTCCCGCACCTGTGTAATGACTTTTGCTGGCGCGTAAGAGGCAATCAACACCAGATCAGGGTGGACGGAGAGAGCTTTTTCGGGATCGTCGCCAGTCCACTGCGGAATGCCTTTGACCAATGCGGCCGCGTCCGAGAATTCTGGATTGCTCGAGAGATTGGTCACCAGCGCGATTCGCGATTTCGGCACCAGCGACGCGACAATCTCATCCGTGCCCTCTGTACCCGACACAATATGCATGGGTTGCTTGTCAACGGTCACCTTGGTGCCAGCGTCATCGGTCAACGTGATGGGAAAAGCAGGTTTCGTCGATGCGGCCATCGGCGCTTGGGAAGCGCTGGCAGCGTTGCTGGACCCGTTGCCTGTTTGACCGTTTGCCACCGAGTTCGAGGTCGTGACACCGCAAGCCGCCGCAAGCAGGGAAGCTGCTGTCACGGAAGCGATCAGCGACATGGTCATGCGGAATCTGTTCATAAAAATGGAACCCTCCTTTGAATGGAGCGTCCCTTGCGAGAAAGATGAGTCCGTCGATGTGAATCGACTGTATTGTCCGTCATGGAAAGAAGAATTTCCATACACAAACAAACCTCTCCTCGAAGGTTAGCTCGTCACACTACATAGGCAGGTCTCCTGGCTTGACAGGTCACTGCGCCGTGTCCTTCCCACATCGCTTGAATGCAGTGGACGACAGCGCCGCGCACCGCGCACGTGTCAAAACACGGCTTGCATGCGCACTTCCTGTTTACAGTGGCGGGACCGCACCGGATTCTCACCGGTTTCCCTATTCTCTCTGCTTCTTGTGTCGCAGAGCACCTAGTAGTCTAATGATCCGTTTTCATCCTAGTGTACCAAAGAATCGAATGTCAATCGCCAATTTTCGACCAAATTCCATCCTAGCGAAAGACTGACGGGCTGTTTTCGTAATCCGTGTCCGATACCTCACAGCGGGCATTCGCCGCTCGAGCCATCACAAACAGCAGATCCGACAGTCTGTTCAGATACCGAATCGTGTTGGGATACACGGCCTCCACTTCCGACAACCGAACAGCCGCTCGCTCCGCGCGGCGGACGACCGTACATGCCACATGCAGGGCCGCGCCTGCCGGATGGCCTTGGCGCAGCACGAATTTATCCAATTTCGCGGCTTCACTTTGAAACTGATCAATGAGCGGTTCCAGTTCACTGGCCGCTTCGTCCGACGTCCGCGCGACGTAGGTGTCAGCCGCCGACGGCGGAGCGGCCAAATCCGCGCCGACATCCCACAACGACTGCTGCACACGCAAAATGACATCCCTCATGTCGTCGAAGCCTTGCGCGGGCATCTGACTCAGCGCGAGTCCAAGAAACGCCCCAGCTTCGTCAACCGTTCCGTACGCCTCGACGCGAAGGTCGCTCTTCATTCTCCGCTCGCCGCCAATCAACGCGGTCTTTCCGAGATCTCCGCCCCGTGTGTAAATTCTCATTCGAATTCCTCCTCCCATACGTGATTCCAGCGGTTCAAATAGACAAGCTGCTTGAGATCGAGTCGATCCCGCCATCCCACCCGCTCGAGCACAGGCACATCGGGAAAGTGCGGCGTGTAGCCAAGCGATAGCACCGCGACGGGATCGATATGATCTGGAATGCCCAGGATGCGCCGCATATCCGCCTTTTCATAGATGGACACCCAGCCCATGCCAAGCCCTTCGGCCCGAGCTGCGAGCCACATATTCTCAATCGCGCAGGACGTCGACATCAAATCCGTTTCCGGAATCGTGTTGCGTCCGAGAACGACCGGTCCGCCGCGCGTCGAATCGTTTGTCACGCAGATGGCGAGCGGCGCATCGACCAACCCTTCGACCTTCAGCCGGAGATAGTAATCGCGGCGTTCGTTGGGGAACTTCTCCCCCGCCTTGACGCGTTCGCGCTCGACGACGTCAGCCATCTGCCGCCGGACGTCGAGATTTTCGATCACGATGAAATTCCACGGCTGCATGTAGCCGACGGACGGCCCGCGATGCCCGGCTTCGAGAATCCGCCAAAGGGTCGACTTTGGGATGGGATCGGGCAGAAAGACGCGAATGTCGCGCCGTGCGGCGATGACCTTGTACACGGCCTGTCGTTCCGCCTCGCTGAAGTCGTTTCGCGTCGGCGGATTTGCCGATTCGGCGAACGCCGAACGTGAGACAGCCGTTGCAGGCTGGTGGGCTTCCTCAAATGGATTGTCCACGCGAGCATCGGCAAACGTGGCGGTCTCTGCGATCACGGCGCAGCCATTCATCAATACCGGCCACGCCATCATGGCGCCGGTTCCCTCTCCCACCCGCAGACCGAGTTGAATCAGCGGTTTCTTGCCGAGCGCTTCGAGAATGATCTTGTGCGCCGGTTCCGGAGACAGGTGACCTGCAATCAGATATGGCGACACGGTCGGAGACACCCGTGTCGCCCACAATGCGCATACACCTGCGAGCAAACCGTCGAGCAGCGTCGGAACGCCAAGTGCCGCCGCTTGAATCATGGCGCCAGCCATGGCCGCCAGTTCGAATCCTCCCAGCCTCGCGAATCCAGCCACCAGCATGTCCTCTGTACTCCATTTGCCGGATTCCAGTCGCAACTGTTCATTCCATCCGTCCAAGGCTTCTTCGACGACCTGCTGCTTTTGCCTGTGGGCAGCCTGACTGATCCCGGTCCCAGGACCGACGACGACAGACGGTTCCAGATCCAGCAGCCACGCCGCAAGCGCACTCGCAGATGTCGTGTTGCCAATCCCCATTTCGCCGATGGCGATGATGTCGGCGCCGTCTTGCTCAATGGCCCGCCTGGCGGCGTTCATGCCACACGAGAGAGCCTGCACGCATTCGGCCGTGGACATCGCCGGGCCGCGCGTGAAATCGGCCGTCCCCAAGGCGACTTTTGCGACATGCACGTTGGGATGGCGAACCTTGCGCATGACACCGACGTCGTACACGTCGACCGGGATTCCCATGGTTCGGGCCATCACCGAGGACACCGATGTGCCCATGGCGATATTCACAACCATTTCCTCTGTCACATGCTGTCCGTAGCGCGAGAGCGAACGGCCTGTGGCAACGCCGTGATCCGCCGCAAAGACGAGAAAATGCGGACGTCGCAAGGCGGGAATGGGCCTGCGTTGAATCGCGGCGAGATCGCACAGGACGGGTTCCAGTACGCCAAGGCTCCCGACAGGTTTCGTCAGTTGGTTCAAACGCGACTGTGCGGCGACTCGGGCGTGTTCATCGAGCGGCCGCGGCGTGGGAAATGCAAAGGCTGGCGGGATCAAGACGGAGTTCCTCCTGTCTGCACATACGGATGCGCCTATCCGATTTGTTTGTCCATACGCACATGGACAACAGTTACTCGGACAACCACTTTAAGATGTAGCAGAACTGGTGCACATGTGCAACGTATGGAGGAATCCGCCATGCGAGGTCGAATATTCTGACGACATGAAACGAAAGTTACTCACATTCGGTACTGATTACTGGATGAGTTGTGATACAATGATGCCAGGAGATGATGGTCATGGGGAACCATGAACAACTTTGCCCAAAATTTGAGTCGGCGTTCGCTCTGTTAGGCAAACGATGGACCGGGCTCATTATTCGAGTCCTGATGCAGGGACCCAAGCGGTTTAAAGACATTTCGGAAATGATCCCGAACATGAGCGATCGAATGCTGGCTGAACGGTTTAAAGAGCTGGAGAAAGCCGGTATTCTTGTCCGCCATGTGTACCCGGAAACCCCGGTGCGGATTGAGTACGAATTAACCTCTAAAGGCAAGGCCCTGCGCCCTGTGATGGAGGCTGTGCAAAACTGGGGCAACGAATGGGTTCTGCCAGAAGAATGCTCTGAAAATCACGTCGAAAAATTGCATACGACTCGTTGATTGTCCGTCGATGCACTGGTCGACGCGTATCGCAGGTCCATCGCGGGTTGAACTTCACGTTTGCATGCTCGGGGCTGTCTCGAAGTGACCAATCACTTTGAGGCAGCCCACTTTACCGTGATCAACCGCTTCGGGCGGTTCCGTGGACCAAAGCATTCAACACGTTCTGTAGGGAGAGACGATCGTTGAAAGATTACCCTATTCCAACCAAGCTGCAGCAACTGGGAACCGACATCCAGCGCGACGAATTGGCCTACCATCGGCGGCGCGTGGCGGTCACCAAATCTTTCACATTCGATGCGGCGCATCATTTGCACGCGTACGACGGCAAATGCACCAGTTTGCACGGGCACACGTACCGCGTCGTGATCACAGTCAGCGGCTTCGTCAACGACATCGGGATTGTCCTGGATTTTGGCGACTTGAAGCGGATATATAAGGAAGAAATTGAGGACAGGCTGGATCACCGATACCTCAACGAGGTCCTGCCGCACATGAATACGACCGCCGAGAACATGATTGTCTGGATGTGGGAGAGACTCGATGCTGCTCTGGGTGGGCAAACCGATCCACAGCAGGCGATTCGCCTGGAAGAACTCACCCTTTACGAGACACCTACAAGCAGCGCAACGTTAAAGCGCGCATGGATGGAGAGCGAATGAGCGACATGAACGCAGTGGACATATATCCCGCTTGGCGGAAACACTATGAGGACGCGCTGCAAGCCGATTGGCAACAGGAAACGCGCCTTCCTATGGTGGAGATTTTTGATACCGTCGAAGGCGAAGGCACGCGCGCCGGCTTTCCGACGATTTTCGTACGCGTATTCCATTGCAACCTGCGTTGCGCATGGTGTGACACACCTTACTCGTACGCGCCCGCCAAACCGGCCTTTGAAGCATCCATCGCGGACATCGTGAAGGAAGTTCAGCGGTATCCGTGGCAAAACATTTGCCTCACGGGCGGAGAACCGCTGATTCACCGCCACAGATCGCAACTGTTGATCGACGCGCTCGCCGCATTGCCGCAGATTCGCGATATTCACATCGAAACGAACGGCGCCATCGACGTCCGGCCGTTCGCGATGACCCGCGATGCTTCCGCCACACAGCGCGAGAAAGTTCGGTTCATCGTCGATTACAAGCTGCCTGCAAGCGGCGAACAAGCCAAGATGGTTCACGAGCACCTGTCGGTCTTGTCCCCGCAGGACGAGTTGAAATTCGTGATCGCGGACGATCGCGACTTCGACACAGCCGTCGACGTCATCCATCGTTACCCAACCGCCGCCACGGTTCTCTTCTCCCCCGTCTGGGAAAGCATGCCTCCGGAACGGTTGGTGAGCAAGATACTGGAATCCGGCCTCAAGGATGTCAAACTCAATATGCAAATTCACAAGATCATTTGGGATCCCGACGCGCGCGGCGTGTAATGGCCGTCGTACCTGATGTGGGGGGAAAGAACATGCAAACCGTGATCTTTGACGCTTATGGCACGCTGTTTGACTGGAGCGGGGTCGCCATCGCGGCCCAACAAACCAGCGCAACCCCGGAACTCGCGCAGGACATTGCGCAACAATGGCGCAAGCTTCACCTCGAGTTGGCGTGGCAATCGACACTCATGGAACGCTACCAGGACTTTGACCGCTTGGCGGCGCAATCGCTGGATATCGTTTTGCGACAAACCCTCCTCCCGTCTGATCAACAAGCCCGACTTCGAGAGTCGTTGTTACAGGCTGCCATGGAGTTGGCCGTCTACCCAGACGTCATTCCAACACTGAGTGATTTGACCGCAAGAACCGCCATTTTGTCCAATGGCACGTTGCATGCGCTGCAGAAGCTTGCGGACAGAGCGGGCATTTTGTTTTCCTTCGATTATATTCTCAGCGTCGATCCCGTCCGCAGTTACAAGCCTTCTCGAAAGGCGTACGCATTCGCGATGGGGCGATTGGGCGCGGAGAAAGCCGACATCACCTTCGTTTCGTCGAACGCGTGGGACGTCGCCGGGGCGAAGGCGTTTGGATTTCGGACTTGCTGGTGCAACCGAGAAGAAAAGCCATTCGAAGCGCTTCCCTATCATCCGGACATCACCATTTCGGATTTGCGGCAGCTCGTCGAACACGTGTGAACCTCATAAAGGGCTGAATCCCGCATTGGATGCGGGATTCAGCCCGTGCTTGATAATAAGTGCTTGCCCAATCACACGGTCACAATTGCTTAACCGCGACCTGCGAGGTTTTGCTCAGCAAACGCAACCAGGCGCTTCGTGATTTCCCCACCAACAGAACCGTTCTGGCGAGACGTGGTCTCACCGCCGAGATTCACACCAAACTCCGAAGCGATTTCGTACTTCATTTGATCCAAAGCCTTGCTCGCCTGCGGGATCAACGTGCTGTTGCTGTTGTTGTTTGCCATGGTTGTTTACCTCCTTGTGGTGTGTGATGATGCAAACCTATTGTGACCGTTTTTCGGGTCGCTATTCATCCATTCGCAAAAAGCCCTTCTCTGGCCGCATCGCGTTTCCCGTATAGACTTGTCACGACGGTCAAAGGCAAGGACGCGTTGGTCTGCAGATCAGTCGCAATGGTTCGGATAACGCGTGGAATCCAGATGGACTTGTCCGGCAGCTTGCGCAGATCGTCATGGCTCATCCAGACCGCGTCCAGAATTTCGGATTGCGGCAACCTCACCTGTCCGCCCTGATACAATCCCCTGTAGACAACCCGCACGGCATGATGGCCCGCTGGGCTTCGATATCGATAAATGCCGACAATTCCATCCATTTCCGCGGTGAGCCCCGTCTCTTCCAGCAATTCGCGATGAGCCGCAGCCAGCACATCCTCCTCCAACCGTACGCGGCCAGTCGGAAAGTTCCACTTCCCAGCCTTTTGCCCTTGACCCTCACAAACCATTAAGAAGCGACCTCTGCCGTCGAGGACAATCGCGGTCGCCGACACACGAATTTTTGCTTTCATCGAAACCCCTGTTCGGTATGACATCATGCATTCAGGATTACCATAAGTCAGACTGAATAACAACGAAGCAGGGGTGGATCTCTTATGACCTTGCCCGGACGGTTGATCATCGTGGAAGGCACCGATGGCTCAGGAAAGAGTACACAACTTCAGCTGTTGAAAACATGGCTGGAGCGCGAAGGCTATCCCGTTGTGTCCAGCGAGTGGAATTCGTCCTCGCTCGTCAAAAGTTGGACGAAGCGCGCGAAGAAGCAAAAGAGCCTAACGCCCCGAACATTTCATTTGATTCACGCTTCAGACTTCTATGATCGCCTGGAACGCGTGATCATGCCGGCGCTTCGGCTGGGTCAAATCGTATTGGCGGATCGGTACATCTACACCGCGTTCGCTCGCGACGGCGCGCGAGGGTGTGATCAGGAGTGGATTAAAAACACATACGCCTATGCGCCAACGCCTTCGCTTGCGCTGTACTTCCAAACGCCGCTCGATGTGGCCGTCGAGCGCATCCTGTCGGGCCGCCCCGAATTGAAGTACCACGAAGCCGGGCTCGATCTCGGATTATCCGACGATCCGGTCGAGAGTTTTCGATTGTTCCAAGGCATGGTCAAGGATGTCTACGATCGATTGGCCGCAGTAGGAGAACTCACCGTGGTCGACGCCACGGAGCCTATCCACATACAGCAGGCAAAGGTCCGTGAAGTGGTCAAACGCGTGTTATCCGATTACGAGTACCCTGCTCCCATCGCCCCCGCCTCAGAGACCAAAGTGTCGTCGCAATTCGTTGCACAACCTGCGACACCATCTTCGAAACCGCCGCGGATTCGTTTGCAAAAACAGAATATGGACGGCAAATTGGTGGTCATTGAAGGCTCAGACTACTCTGGTCACACGCAACAGTGTAAACTGTTAAAAGGATGGCTCGAAGCCGAGGGCCACGCCGTCTATATGGCTGGGATCAAACGATCCAAGCTCATGGGCGAGGCGATTGAAGAAGCGAAGGAAGACCCCATTCTCGGCTCGACGACAATGGGTATGTTCTATGCGACCGATTTTGCGGACGAGTTGGAAAACGGCATTGTTCCGGCATTGCGCAGCGGTATGGTCGTGATCGCGGATCGGTACGTTTACACCCTGATTGCCCGCCAACTCGTTCGCGGCCGTTCCTTGGAGTGGCTGGAAAAGCTCTACGGATTTGCACCATCTCCGGACGCCGCGGTGTACCTCTCCCTTCCGGCAGATGAGCTTATCCGTCGGGGGATGCACATGTACGGTCAACTGCATTTTTGGGAGAGTGGCATGGATCTGGCCATCTGCCCAGATCCGCTTGACAGCGCAATTCGTTATCAGATTGCGCTGCTCACGCATTATGAACAGTTGATTGAACGATCCCGCTTCACAACGCTGAATGGGATGGCTTCTCCCATGAACAACCATCGTCGCATCCAATCCATAGTAAAGAAGTTGTTTAGATGAATGTGGCGGAACGCCTTGGCATCATTGATCTCGGTTCTAACTCCTGCCGTTTGTCTATTTACGATATTGGCCTTGACGGGACGTATCGCCCGGTGTACGAGATGAAACAGAATGTTCGCCTCGCGCACAACCTCGCCAAATCGGGAAAAATCCCTGCTGATGGTATCCTCCGTGCGGTGGCCTGTACCAAACTGTTCGTTCGGACAGGCAAACTGCTTGGCGTCTCCCGCTGGGTCGCCGTTGCGACCGCAGCGGTGCGGCAAGCGTCCAACCGAGCTGAAGTTTTAGATACACTGCTGGCGGAAACGACCTTGCCGTTTCGCGTAATCAGCGGCAAAGAAGAAGGACGCTATGGATATTTGGGCGTCATCAACACGCTCGACATTTCCGACGCGTTGCTGTTTGATATCGGCGGAGCGAGCAGCGAATTGATGTTGGTTCGCAATCGACAATTGGCCAATGTCGTCAGCATTCCATACGGCGCGTTGAATCTGCGAGAAATGCACCATCACTTGAACGAGTCGGCAGCCGCAGAAGAAGCGTTCAAGACCATTCAGCGCGCTTTGGCCGAGATCGAGTGGTTAAAAGACGCGAAGGGTCTGCCCATGGTCGGCCTCGGCGGCACGGCAAGAGCTGTAGCAAAATTGCACATGGCCCAGCAACAACGCGAACAGGAGCGGTTGCACGGCTATGTGTTGGATCCGGCATTTATCGACGATGAATTCGCTCATCTACAGACAATGTCTGTTGCAAAGCGCCGCAAGGTCAAAGGTATTTCCAAATCGCGCGCGGAAATTCTCGTCGCTGGATTTGCCGCCGTTCGCGCCATTGCTTCGAACATCGCTCCCCCAGCGCTGATTGTCAGTCGCAATGGATTGCGCGAGGGTATCTTCTTCGAGGCCCTGTTGCACGATGCTGAACAGCCTGTCCTATCATCCGTTCTCGAACACAGCGTCTGCAATTTTCAACGCGTGTTCGACGTCAATATGAACGTCGCAGAAATCGTGACGACGACTTCACTGGACTTATTCGACTGCCTGCAGGAAGTCCATCACATGTCGGAGCGGGATCGAAAACTCCTGTGGGTCACTGCGCAAATCGAAGGATGCGGCTGTTACATCAACACAGAAAAGTGGACGAAACACTCGGCTTATCTGGTCATGTCATCGTACCTGTACGGACTGACATCTCAAGAGATTCTCGATGTCGCCAGCTTACTCTCAAGCCAAGGTGACGTTCGAATTCGGCAACTCATGACACTGCTGCGGCTTGCGAAACTTCTGACGCTTCAACTCGGTTTGAACCCCGACGAGCTGTACATGCGTCTCGAAGGCCAAACACTGCATGTCGGCTATGGCTGGAATCTGCGTGAAACTGTGGATGTATCGGCGGACAGCCAGGTTGAAGAGGATTTTCGCGAATTGTTTGGATGCGATCTCAAATTTCTGGAACAGTAATTGCCCCTCATTATGAACATGGACTGTCCTAGTCGATCTTATTAATCGACATAGGCACAGTCCATGTTCAAGCACACGAACTTATGTACTTGGCGACAAACCGTTCACTTTTCCATCACGCAGAGCCATTCGATATGGAAAGCGGCGAACGACGACGCTCTTTTAGGAAAATCCAAACACCAAGGACGAGTCCGACCAAGGCTGTCGCCAACGCGGTCCATTGGGCCGCATCCCAGCCGAATACGCCTCTTGGGGAGTCGCCGCGCAACATCTCCAAAAAGAACCGACAGATATTGTACACGACGAGGTAATACACAAACGGGAAGCCTAGCGGCCACCCTTTTTTTCTCTGCAAAATGACAAACAGGATCGCCATGAGAATGATGTCGACCTGGGCTTCCCAGATGACAGCCGGCCACAGCGGTTGATTTCCGTACTCGTCCCTCGCTAGCGTTCCCGTTGGAAATAGAATGCCGAAATCTTGATGTGTGGGGGCTCCATATGCGCTGCCGTTCATGAAATCTGCATCGCGGCCAATACTTTGACCGAGGAGGATACCCGGCGTGGCGATGTCGGCAAAATGCAAGAAACTTTGTTTCTTTCGCCACAAGTAAATCATCGACGCGGCCAAAGCGCCCACTATGCCGCCTTGGATGGAAAGACCACCGTTCCATACTTGAATGATTTGTCCGGGATGCGAAGCATAGTAACCAAAATCAAAGAAAAACACTTGCCAGAAACGTGCGCCAACGATACCGCCGATCAAACAATACGGCGCAAGTGCCCACCAATGATCAGCGTCGTTTGGATTGCCTTTCAGCTTTGCGAAATACAGCGTTATGCCCAATCCCAGCAAAAACGCCAGTGCAAATACCGTACTATACGATCGCACAGGGAATGCCCCGATGTGAAACCAATACGAATGCACAGTCACTGCCACATCCTTCGCTCTGTTTCCTGCAGATTTGCGAATTCCGTAGTCAGCGTACCCTGTCCGACGAAGCGAGTCAAATCATCCATTTGTGCGAGGCGCGTTTGATTCTCTGTCTTCGGTAGTACCAGCGCCGCTCGCTCCAGCTCTCCAGCCTGTCCTGACGAGTCAGACGGCCGACACGGACCTCGCGGCTCGGTTGCCCGTGGTCAGGTTGCCCACGGTCAGTCCAGCGTTGGACTTGGACAAGATAGCGATCTAACCGCTGGCTGACTACGATAACCTCTTCATCCAGTAAATTTCCCGACTGCTCCGCAAGCGTGACCATTTTTCTACGCAAGTATTCAACGAGGCTGGTGGTCTTATTTGCGCACGTCATCATCTTCCCACCCCACACAAGCAAGTCAACGGTCAACATTATACGACGAAATCACCCGCTATCGCCGTAGAATATTTGAACAAAACCGTTACAACTTTGTCGAAGCAAGTCGAACTAGTCGCAGGTTGTCTTGTATCCCGTCGACGACACTCTAGAGGTGTGTGAATCGGATGATGGCGGCGACGATTACGCTCGCCAAGGCCGGATGAACATATTGCCAAAAAGCGTCGAATCGCAAGTATCTACGGTGGATAAGATAGGTGCGAACTGTCGATAGCAGTCCAAAGGTGAGCAGAAAGAGGGCCAAAATCATCCCAACTTTTGGACTGCCGCTGACGATTCGGGTCAGTATCCAAAGAATCGACGAAAATACAAACGCTGTCGTCACTCTTACGAAGGAAACCGTAACAACCCACCTCCTGAATCGCCAAAAATCCAGACTTTCTTACAAGTGCAGCGCTTCGTCGCGAATACGCCCACTTAGATCGTAAGGCGTCTCCTGGTACACACAATAATTCAGCCAATTGGCAAACAACAGATTGGCGTGCGAACGCCACAGGTTTGCCGGTTCCTGATTCGGATCGTCGTTCGGAAAATAGTGTTTCGGCACTGAGATGTCAAGACCCTTTTCCACGTCGCGCCGATACTCTTCAGCGAGCGTAATGTTATCGTATTCAGGATGCCCAGTTACATAGATCTGTCTCGCGTCCGGCGTTGCGAGCAGATACACACCAGCTTCATTTGACTCCGCCAGGATATCGAGTCCACCGATTCCTTGAACGTCTTCTCGGCGTATTTCCGTATGGCGCGAATGGGGCACCAGGAAGACATCGTCGAAACCGCGTGTCAAATTGCAGCGGACATTCACCGTATGCTCAAAAACGCCGAAGACTTTCCCCCCGAGCGCATACTTCTGCAGCCCGTAGTGGCGGTACAGTGCCGCTTGCGCGGCCCAGCAAATATGCATCGTCGAAGTGACGGACGATCGCGTCCAATCTAGAATTTCACATAGTTCAGGCCAATAGTTCACTTCCTCGAAAGCCATCTGTTCGACAGGCGCGCCTGTGATGATCATCCCGTCGTACGCGTCGCGCCGAACGTCCTCGAATGTCCGATAAAACGTCGTCAGGTGTTCCTCGGACGTATTTTTTGCGACGTGCGAACGCATCCGCAGCAGCGTGACCTCCACCTGCAATGGAGAATTGCCCAACAATCGAAGCAACTGCGTCTCGGTGACCTCTTTGCGGGGCATGAGGTTTAAGATCAAGATTCGCAGCGGTCGAATATCCTGCGCAAATGCCCGCTCCTCAGGCATCACGAATATATGTTCAGATTGAAGAATCTCAGTGGCCGGCAGGTGATCAGGGATTTTGATTGGCATCGAGAATATCACCTCTTTAAAAATTCTGCGTTCGACTCACCACTCGTCGACGTGCGACGGGCTGGAACGGTGGATCGCCATGTTCCATATCTGCAACAGTGTAGCACAAATCGTAGCAAGTGACCCGTTTGACGCACAGGACAGTCGCCCACTGCATTTGATGGGGTATCGCTATCGATATGAGGAGGGTATACCCGGTGGCAAACGAGTTCCTAAACTCCTTTGGTTATCAGTCGGACGATCGCGCTGAAGGAAACGTGCCCAAACAACCGCACTGGCCGAAACAACCCAAGTCGGAAGAATCGTCTCCTGAGCCAATCGAGTCGCTCGACGTCTCAGGTATCACCGAAACATCCGAGTCATTCGCGTTCGATCCCGAGTCGTCACCCGTTGTCGAGTTTATCAGCCCAGCTCCAAAGACTACGATTCCACCGCAAGCTCCGACAGCATACAGCGTACCGAAATCCGAACAAACCTTCGGCTATGTCGAGTACGAAGAAGAAAAGATCGAAATTGAAAAGGTATGGTTTTCGCCCCATCCATACCACCAATGCATGACCATCTGCGAATATGTCAAGGACTGCATGCTCCACTGCGAACGAACGCTCAATATCCTGATGTGCCAACCCGATGCGCCCATGAGGCGGCGGCAACTGGCACTTCTGCAAGATTGCATCGAAGTATGCCTATTGACGACGCGCGTCATTGCACGCAAGAGCCCCATCATGAAGACCGCATTGTTGTACTGCGCAAGAGTATGCCGGCTGTGCACGGAAGAGTCGGGTCGCTACGCGGATCCGGTGTCCTCCGACAACCGGTCCATGTGTCTGCACTGCGCGACCGTTTGTGAGACATTCGCAAACAAATACCAGTGGAACTGACAGTCGCGTGAGCTTGTGTGAGAAAAGGACTGACTGTCGCAGACGCTGCGACAGTCAGTCCTTTTCATGCACCATGCAACCAGAACATTCCCGCCGCATGGTGCCTCGATGATGGACATACAGTTTGTTAGAAGGGGTGACCTGTTATGCTGTTCATGACTCTCCCCATCGCCATCCTCGAGATATGGCTCCTGTATCGGCTGATGGAAGCGAGATCGAAACCCGCGAGTGCGTTGGACTTGCCCGAATCCTTGACCAACACGGCCCTGACGAGGTTGACCTTTGCGACACAACTGTTGGTGGAGCTGCTCGAGCACAACAAAACGATCGGCGGCATCGCCTCGTTTATCGTCGGCATCAGCGCTGGCCTGTTAGCCCTGCGCCAATTGCACCTCGGCGCGTTTTCGGAACTGACCATGAATGTGTTCATGGGCATATCGATGGGCATTTTTCTGATTGGTTCTCTTCCCTACCACATCGCCCTTCTACTTACGGCGCCTGTCCTGGTGTCCAGTGTTCTCACCTGGCTGTACGTCCTTACGCGGCAACGTCGCGTTTCGTGAAGGACAACCACGAGATCGCCATGAAGACGATGAAATACACTGCCAGCACAACGACCGAAAACTGCCAGGTCATCCCTTTGACAATAGGCGTACCTTCGGTGTACTGGGTCAAGTCCCAGTTGGTGAACAGGATGAACTTGTCCCACGTGTATCGCGCAAGCAGGTGGGTGACAACTGCGCCAAGAAACAGGAGGAGGATCGACAGCGCGATCGCCATGGATGAACTGCGAAACAACGTGGAGATCATGAATGACACAGTCACGGTCATCAACAGCGTAACCGCAGCCAATCCGTAATCACGCAAGGCTTCGACATACATCGGAACAGAGACGATGGTTGTTCCGTGCACGTAGTGATAGGGATCGTCCGCACCGCCAAAGCCAAAGAAGAGACCGCCTACGACATAGGCCGTCACCATCAGAAAGACCATCATACAGACGGAGAACGACAACACGGTCAGATATTTAGACAACAGGATCTTCCAGCGAGCAACTGGCCGAATCAACAAAAATTTGATGGTTCCCAGCGCAAATTCGTTTGCCACGATATCTCCAGCGACCACTGCGGCAAAAATCACAACCAAGTTGACGGCTTGATCGCCGTCCGTCAGAAAGTGGACCGCGTTCTCCTGCAGATGATCGTCATGCCCAGCCGTGTGATATACGATGATGCCAGCCACAATCATCGCCGCAGCGACCACCGCATAGAAGACCCAGGTTCGAATTCTGCGATACACTTTCACGTGCTCATTCAACAGAAGTCCGAGCATCCGACGGCACACCTCCTGTCATCTCGAGGAATCGATCCTCCAGGGAACGATTCATCACGCGCAGTTCGTACACCGCTATGTCGGCTTCAACGAGTCGCCGATGGATCGACGGAACATGCTCTCGGCGCGTTTCGACCTCAACGCCCCGATCCACCACGGACACACGTTCCACACCAGCAAAACCATTCAAGGCGACATAGGCTTGAGACGGTCCGTCAACCTCGACAAACACTTTGAGCGGCGCTTGTGCACGTTCGCTTCCCGCTGCATCGCCAATTCTCTCGACGTTCACGAGCTTTCCGTGTTGAATGATGGCGACGCGATCGCACATCAATTCCATCTCGGACAACAAGTGACTCGATACGATGACCGACACGCCCTGCGTTCTGGCAAGCGTCCGCAGATGATCCCGCAGTTCTCGAATACCGGCGGGATCAAGTCCATTCGTAGGCTCGTCCAAAATCAGCACCGATGGGTTGTGGAGCAACGCTTGCGCCAGCCCAAGGCGCTGACGCATGCCCAGCGAATAGGTTTTGACCCGCTGATGGATGCTGTCCGAAAGTCCCACAAACTCGACCATTTCTTCGATCCGCCGATTGTTCACGCCCGGCAGCATGCGTGCGTACTGTTTCAAATTTTGATAGCCTGTCAGATACTTGTACATCTCCGGATTCTCGACAATCGCCCCGACTTGCCGGATCGCCTGCTCGTGTTCGCGGACGACATCATGTCCACGAATCGATACGCTGCCCGACGTGATGGAAGTGAGACCGACCATCATGCGAATGGTCGTCGTTTTTCCGGCACCGTTTGGACCGAGAAATCCAAAGACCTCGCCTTCCGGGATGTCGAACGTCAAGTTGTCGACGACCGTCTTCGAGCCAATCCGCTTCGTCAGCCCCTTCAGCTCTACGGCATTCGCCATGCAAACCTCCTAAGTCGTTTTCCATCCATCCAATGATGGACATGGAAAATCTACCACTACACTATGATGCACTCGAATGGCTGGAAGTTGTCAATGTTTTGTTTTCCCTCTTCGTTTCTCCGCTTGCGTTTTTCTTCTTCAGTCCAGTTCTTGCATGGTCAACGCCTTGCGTTTTCGCGGCCGCATGCTCCAATACAAGAATGCCACGACAATCGACGCAACGACGACAAACAACGACGTGAAATCCCCTCGCACAAGCATTTCTGTGAACAAAAAACTGACGAGCAGCGCAGATACGGGAGACACAATCCAGGTCTTCAAAATCTTCACGACAACACCTTGCCGCCACACGTCCGTGCCGACGTGAGACTGACCGACGCCAAAGATGGCCATGGTCGTCGCCTGCGTTTGCGGTACAGGCAAGCCAAAAAACGACGCGATTAAGACGAGCGTCGCGCTCGTAAACGACACGACAATACCCTGCATCAGCGAAAGTTTGGTGATTTTCTTCGCATTCGTGTCAAGCACCCTGCTGCCCAGCGTCATGGCCCCCAGAGACACAAACAACGCTCCCCAATAGAGCCCCGCGTGAACGGTCATAATTCCAGAAGCCACCATCGGTCCAACGGCGTTGGCTACGTTGTTCATACCTGCCGAAAACGCCTCATAGCAGCCCGCGCCAATCAAACCGACAATTAACATCGGCACAATCGGCTTCGCTCGCCTCAACAACTTCGGCTCGATCCGCCGAACAACGACGCCCAATCCGAGGCCTATCACCATGGCAAGAAACGGCATGACGAGCCACACCGCGATGATCACCAACAACCTTGAATAATGAAGGTGGCCCAAGGCCAAACCTGCACCGACGACAGCACCAACCGTCACCTCGCTCGTCGACAGAGGAACGCCGATGAGGTTCGAACCAAAGAGTGTCAGGCAAGCTGAGGCCAAGATGATTACGGTCATCTCAAATGTTACAATATGAGAGGGAATCAGTCCGTTGCTGATTGTTTTCACGACGTTTCCGCCGCCGATGACTGCCCCAAGAAACGCCGCCACGGCGACCAGAACCAAAGCGATCCACTTGCGGGTGATAGCTCCTGCGCCAAACGCAGCGCCCATCGATGCCGCGGTACCACTGGCTCCAATATTCGCTGCAAAAAATAAAGCGATCACCCATGCCGCAATGACCACCGGCAAACACCCCCATCAGAGACCGCTACACATGACACTGCGATTCCGAATAACGTTCTCCATATGCCAATCAATTCTAATTAATCCAAACCGAAAAGTCGGATTTCGTTCAGTTTACCAGAACCCCTCGATTTGCACAATCACCAAGCGAGGAGATTGGGGCGGATCGCAACAATCGGGCGAACTCGAAGGCGCGTCAACGCCGTTCGAATCCGCCCGACCAATACCGGGGGGTGTACCATTCTTCGCTATAGCACGTCATCCAGCCATCCATCGTATGGCCGCTGCGTGACTATCGACGAAATCTCGTTTTGTTCGTCGACAAAGACCACGGAAGCCGAAAACTGCTCCCATTCATCGTCGGTCAACCAGGCCAGCGACAGGACAATCACGAGATCGTTGGGTTGGAAGTGCCGAGCCGGCGGACCATTGAGGCAGACGACGCCGCTGCCTTCGCCGCCTTGTATGGCGTATGTCTGCCAAATCACGCCGTTTTGCAAATTCGTAATTTGAACCATTTCATACGGCCGAATGTTGGCGGCTCGCATCAGCGCAGGATCGAGCGTAATGCTGCCCATGTAATTCAGGTCGGCTTGCGTGACGCGCAGACGATGGAGCTTGCCTTTGCACACCTGGCGGAGCACGGACATCATCTCCTCTCCAAACCGCTAGGTCTCAGAGCGGAACCATTTCACGCTTAAGCATATTGTCACGCTTTCGCGCTTATGTGCCGTACTCGTCCGGTTCTGGCCCCTGTCGCTCGATCCCGAGGCCAGGCGGCCGCCTCGACAGACGGCGCGAACATCCTAATTCGCGTTCGTCGACTGCCATGTAACCGGTCCCGTGCCGAACGTCTGGATCCAATCGTCGAACAGCAACTCTCCAGCCAATTCGTGTCCCGCCGAATCTGGGTGCCACGAATCTCCGTAGTAGTTCTGCCAAGTTTGGCCGTGCGCCTTCAAATATGTCGCCATATCCTGATTTAAATCAATGAAATAGACGTTGGGCGAGTGAAACGAGTCCGCGATTGCTTCTTCCGTGTGAATATAACGCTCGACCGGACCATGATTGTAGGTCGCGGTCGCTTTGGTGACCGGCGACGTGACGAAGACGACGACGGCGTTCGCAGCGAGCGACTCCTGAATCTCGTCCTGAATCGCTTGACTAAATTCATCCATGGGCGTCTTCGCGTAGACGTCGTTCAACAATCCCCACGAAATCACGACAATCTGCGGATGATCCGAATCCAGCCACGACTGAAACTTCCCTTCAGCCCAAGTGGGCGATGCCCCCGGTTGTGTCCGGTCATCGTACACATAATTGGTGTTCGTGGCATTGTTCAACGCCTGAAATGCGCGTTTGATGTAACCATCATTATTGGGATCCTTCCAGCCGTGCGCCATCGATCCGCCAACGACCATCACCTTTTCGGTCGTCAGTTGGTCCGTGAGCGTACTGGTCGGCGTATCAGCATACACGTAGTCCGAGCGATTTTGAAACTCTCCAACCAGCCACCCCCCCGTCACCAGCAGGGCCCCGGCAAGGGCATAGCCAACAGCACTTCGAATCCTTCGCCCAATCGAAGAACGCTTCCCGCTCTTCGATTTCACCTGATCTCTCACGTGGCTTCATCCTCTCGCAGTTCTTGAGATTATCGAGGGCAAACGATTCGATGCTCGCATTCGTCCCGATCGTTGTATCGTACTTTCATTAAATAGATATCGAAAGCGCGAACAAAAAATTGGGTGTCGAGCCGGGCTCGACTTGAGGACTCTATCATAACAAAATTCGACAGAGACGCATACAAGCTGTATGCCCAACCCTGGGCACACAGCTTGTCGGCCAGACAGCTTGTCGTCTGTCGCATACACGGGTAAAGCGTCAGTGAACGTCGCAGTTGTTGTCGTCGATCACGTCGCGAATTCGCGCGCCGGAGATCTCGTCGTCGTCGAATGTGATGACCGCAGTTTGCTCAGCGAGGTCCACGTCGAAATTCCGAATACCTTCCACCGCGTGCAGCGCGACGGATACGCGGTTCGCGCAGAGTGCGCACGTGACATCTTCAAGCGTGATCGTAGAAATAGCCATCGTACCGTCTCCTTCTCAAACCTTGATGCATGTAATGTTCCTCCCGGCGCGCCGGCTATGCTTCACACGCGGTCAAGACGTTTCTGGCCCGCGGAAACACTCCTCGTACCAACATGTATAAATATGGCTTTTTAAACCAACATAATCCTTGAATGACAAATTCGAGGCGGGTCGTGATGGGTTGGTTTAAAAGGCTTGTTCAAACAACACCATTCTTCAATCCAGTCAAAGGGCGAAACGCGCCTATCGCGCCGAACTTTCGCGATGCGCCAGATTACGCGGGCCATCTCGACGAGGCGCTCGAGTATTTCGCTCAGACGCTCGGCTTGAGCGACGACTTTATCGTGCGCACTGTGGAAATGAACGGTGTTTCTGCGGCACTTGTCTTTTACTCCAGCGTCTGCGATAAACGTTCCATTGAAGACACATTGCGGTCCGTACACACGCATCGGTTTCCTCGGCGAATGCCGAAGAACCTGGCGCAGTACATGATTGAACGCGTATTGACAGGCGCCGACGCAATTTTTATGTGGAACATGTTCGAGATACGCGAAGCTGTCGCAAGCGGCAAACTCGTGTTGCTCATGGATGGTACGAGCCCAGCTATCGTGATCAGCGCCAAAGCGGTGGAACATCGCTCTCCCGAGCAGCCGACCATCGAATCCGCGTCGCGCGGCTCCCAAGTGTCCTTTGTCGAACACATCGATATCAATTTAGGGCAGATTCGCCAGTCGCTGGCGACCGATACGCTCGTGATCCGCAAATGGGTCATCGGCTACCGTTCCCATCGCACAGTCGCACTCATTTATCTGCGCGACATCGCCAATCCAACGCTGGTCGACACGGTGGCCAAGCGTCTGGAAGCGATTCATATTGACCACATCAGCGGATCGGCCGCGATTGAACAACGCATCAGCGACCATCCATGGTCCATGTTCAACTTGACGCGCACGACCCAGCGAATCGATTCTGTCGGACGCGAGTTGAACCAAGGCAAGGTCGCCATTATCGTCGACGGCGATCCAACCGTTCTCTTGGCTCCTGCGACATTTCAGGATTTCTTTCAGACCGAGGAGGACTATGTCCATTCCTGGATGGAAGCGACCTTTGTCCGCTGGCTGCGCATCGTGTCGTTTGTTTTGGCCGTTTGGCTGCCCTCGTTGTATGTGGCATTTGCGGATTTCAGTCCAGAATTGCTGCCAAAGACCATGGCCCTGCAAATCGCTCAGTCTCGACAAGGCGTACCTTTTCCTGCGGTGATGGAAGTATTTATCATGCAGGTCGTCATCGAAATTCTCCGAGAAGCGACCTTGCGAATGCCCAAAGCGATGGGCCAGACCATCGGCATCGTCGGCGGTCTCGTCGTCGGACAAGCTGCGGTTGAAGCCGGAATCGTCAGTAACATTCTTATCATCATCGTCGCATTGACCGCAATCAGCGTTTTTGTCACACCCAGCTACGAGTTCGCCGTCGTCATTCGCTTGGGAGCGTGGCTGATGATCATCGGCGCGACATTCGTTGGGTTCTACGGCATCGTTCTTGGCACCATGTGGATTCTGTATGAAATCTGCAACACCAAATCATTCGGTGTTCCATATGTGGATCCGTTCGGCGGCGACCATGTTCGCGACGTGTTCATCGACGGTCTCGTCCGGTTGCCTATCACGGTCATGGACAAACGGGCAGAGCACTTGCACGCGACGGATCGGACGGGAAATACCGATTACAACGAACCCGCCCCGCACCCTCAGTTGGAGAAAGGACAGCAATTCGGCACCAGGACGGTGGGGCGACGACACAAATGAAAAGGATTGCATATCCATGGCTTGCGATCACCGCCTTGCTGCTCCTGTTCCTCCCCGGCTGCGGAGATTATCGAAAGTTGAACGACAGAGCGCAGGTGGTTGGGATCGGGATCGATCCTGTGGAAGGACAGCAAGACGAACTCCGGTTTACGTTTCAGATCCCAAATCTCGAGGCGACTTCCCCGTCGAGCGAACAGCCTGGCGGCGGCAAACAAGGAGGCGAAACGCTGCCTTCAAAGAATTTCACCGTGGACGCGACGTCGCTGCAAACCGCGTTGGCCATTGTCCAAACCGACTACAACAAGGCGTTTTATCTTGGCAATATGGAGACGATTGTCGTCAACGCCCATTTGTCCGCTGATCAATTCCTCGCCTTGACAGAACAATTGATGCGCGAAGAGAGTATCGACAAGATGGCGATGATGGTGGCTACAACCACGAGCGCCGAAGAGGTTTTGAGCGTTCCGACGCCATCGCCGGCCGCCACAGTGCTGGAATCGATGTGGGACAGGTCCGTTCCGCAAATGGGTTTTTCGTCAGCCGAGCGCCTCTGGGAGTTCTGGCGCGACTCCGAGACTGTGGGACTCGAAGCACATATTCCACTTGTCACACCGGTGGAGAGCACGCTGAGAGTCGGGGGCACGTTGATCTTTTCACGATATGGCCCCGCCACTATTATCAGTCCGCAGATGACTGTGTATTACAACATGCTCGGCCATCGCATCAGGGCGTTTGCAGCCACGATCCCCGACGGCGACAAGTCGTTCGATGTGAAAGACGAGGTGTCGAGAAGCCGAATCTGGGTGACCATGCGAGACGGCCGGCCCGTTCTCCACGCCAGGACGCGCATCTCGGCGGATTTGTCCTCCGACGAATCCCACGGAACGCGGCCGCTGACGGCTCGCGAGCGTCAACGGTATGAACATGTGATGGAGACCTACTTCGAATCACAGATGATTGCGCTCTTGAAACAGCTCCAAGAGACGAAAACCGATCCGATTGGATTTGGCAAGTGGTACTGTATCCGACATCCTGAGCACTTGCAGCTTGTGGAGGACAACTGGAATGAGTTGTTCGCAGAGTCCACATTTGACATCAAGGTCAACGCGGTAATTAACCGAAAAGGGAACCTACTCTGAGGAGCGTGATCGATATGACGAAACAAACGCTTTCCATCATGCAAGTGATAGCGCTCTCGTCGTCGAGCTATTTTCCTGTGCTCTTCTGGATATACCCGCAGTTGGCCATTCACTACGCCATGTTGGACGCACAGTGGGCGGTGCTGGCTGTCGCCGTACTCGGCATCGGAATCAATTGGCTGCACGGTAAGCTCAATGATCGATTTCCGAATATGACTGGTGCCGATTCGGTGAACCTCCTATTCGGCAAATTCGTCGGCAAGTTGATCGTTTGCCTCTATGTTCCGGTATACATCCTGTTCCTCAGCCTGAGTCTGTACTTCATGTCCAATCTGATGAAGTACTTTTTCCCGAACACACCAAAGTACGTGTTTATTGGACTGCTGATGGCGGCAAGTTGGCGGGGCGCGATGGGCGGCGTCGAGTCGCTCGGAAGGGCGGCTTCGATTGTCCACTCGCTGACGTTTGGTGGGCTCATTCTCACGTTTGGCGTCGTTTATTTGCAAGCGGAACACCGCATGATTCCCATTACCCTCACGCATCCAACCGCAGTCGCGGTGAGCACGTTTCATTTGCTTCCTCTGTATCTTGGCGTGGATCTGGTGTTGATGTTGAGTCCATACTACAAACACTTGCCTAAAAAATCGCAATGGTACCCTGTATGGGGCGCCATCGCTGGCGGTATCGTGCTGATTCTCGTGTTCTTATCCATCGTCGCGAACCTCGGCTGGGTGCCGACCGAGCGGCTGTCGTTTCCAGTACAAGTGGTGATCCAGTTGATCCGAATCCACGGTTTCGTCATCGAGCGCCTCGGTATCGTCATCATCATTCTTTCCGTGGCGTTTGTGACGGTCTTCGCGGCCAATCACATCTGGGCCCTGTCGGCGACTCTGGCTTGCCTGTTCAACCGGTCCGATCACGATTTCAAACCATTCACGTACCTCGTCGTACCGGCCGTATTCATCGTCAGCATCATCATTCAAAACGGCGCGCAAGCACGGATTCTGGTCGATATCGTCCTTGCGCCAGCGAGTGCCGTTCTCACCATCCTGGTACCGTTGTTGAAGCTGTTCATATCGTCGGTCTTTGGCATTCGCACCGACGACAGAGGCGAACGCCCGCCAGCGCGATCGCGGCAGCATCGACGGGCGAATGCATAAGGCGCATCCCATCCTTTGGTCCCCCGTAGCCTAAAAACGGCGCCCAAGCTGGAGGTGCACTCCTGCCCGGCGCCGTCGACCGCCAATCGTCCATGTCAACGAATCAATTGTGGAAAAACGGATGCACTTGAATCAAAAACGAATCCGGCATTTGAGATTTCGCGTATGTCTCGGCTTCTTTCTGGTCCTTCACAGGCGGCGTCACAAACACTTGCGGCGTTTTTGCGATAACCTCATACACCGTGCGATACGCGAACACCTTATAGACGTCCATCTCGCCATCGCCCCATTCATCGTAAGATGTCTTCAGTGTATGTGGAACGCGCATTGTTCTCAATCGTCGCAATGTGTTTTGAAGGCGCTAGCAACCGAAACTTTCACCTAACGTTATCCAAACAAACAGGTTCGTTAGCTCGTCCATCCAACTTTACGGCGCAGATCGTGAATGGCTTCGATGAAGCGGACTGTGCCTGTACGCGCGCGCATGACGATCGATTGCGTCTTCGCCCGGTGATTCGCCAAAAAGCGCACGCCGTGCAGCAGCTCTCCGTCTGTCACCCCGGTTGCCGAGAAAATGGCGTCGTCTCCCATCACCATCTGATCCAGTGTGATGACCTTCTCGAGGTCCGTGATGCCCATATCCAAACACCGTTGACGCTGCGCATCGTCTTCCGGCAGCAACCTGCCCATCAAATCACCGCCGAGGCATTTCAACGCGCACGCCGCCAACACGCCCTCAGGCGCCCCGCCGGATCCCATCAAGACGTCGACGCCAGCATCAGGAAACGCCGTGCTGATGGCCGCTGCAACGTCGCCGCTGCCAATCAGTTTAATTCGCGCTCCGGCGCTGCGCACTTCCTCAATCAGCGCCTCATGCCGCGGCCGATCCAGAATCACTGCGACGACTTGTGAAATGTCCTTGTCATTCGCCTTCGCGACAGCCTGCAGATTTTCACGGACGGATTGCTCCAGGTGAACCTTCCCTCTGGCTTTCGGCCCGACCGCCAGTTTCTCCATGTACATGTCCGGCGCATGCAGCAACGTCCCTCGCGGCGCGATCGCCACCACGGTTATACCGTTGGCTTGCCCGTTTGCCACGACACTGGTGCCTTCGAGCGGATCCACAGCCACATCGACATTGGGCGGGACGCCGTTGCCCAGTTCCTCGCCAATATAGAGCATGGGCGCCTCATCCATCTCGCCTTCGCCAATGACGACGATCCCGCTCATCGAAACGGTGTCAAACATCTTCCGCATCGCTTCAGTCGCCGCGCGATCCGCCGCCATTTTGTCACCCACGCCCATCCAGCGGGCGCTCTGCAACGCCGCCAATTCCGTCACGCGGACGATTTCCATCGCAAGCTCTCGTTCCATCCGTATCACCCCATCTACAGCTTTCCCTGCAAGGTGCGGCAACTTCCACGCAATCGTGGTACTATGGACGTGATATGAAAAGAGGAGAATCCCCATGAACCAGCCTGCCAATTCACCGGATCTGCCATTTCCATGGCGATACGTCATCGCGTTTCTCGTCTGTGTCGCTTTGACCGGACTCGCGATTCTGATTACGTCGAGATTGCACATGCCCAGTTCCGTGATGGTTGTCATCATTTTGGGCATGGCGCTCATCCAGGTCATTTTGCAACTGACGCTGCTGTTGCATGCGTCCTTTAAAGACGAACGCTGGGTTCGACTCGCCGCGCTTCTTGGTGGAACGCTGATCGCCGTGATCGTCATCGGTTTTACGTATTTGGTGATGTCGTTCAACAGCGCGGTTTCCTAAGGAGGGTTGATGAGCGTGATTCGTTTGCGAGGTCACCATCTTTTATGCCTGCTTGGGTATCGCGGCATGGGGTATTCCGAAGAATACGTAGAAAATATGACGCGCGTATACGTGACATTGAATCGCGACGGGTCGACTGTTGTGGAACTGGTGGAAGGACCTGACGACCTGTGCGCCAAGTTCCCATGCTCAGGGGATTATCATTGTCAAAACGAGAGCGTGGACGCACGGGACAAGGCCGTATTTCGCAAACTTGGTTTGCATGTGGGCGACACCCTGCCCTGGCAGGGTGTCCTGGATCGCATCCGAGCGTTCACACAACCGGGCGATATCGCCACACTGTGCGAATCGTGCGGATGGCGAAGCTACGGCGTCTGCGAAGAAGGCGTCGGCTTGGTGATCCAAGGACTGCCGCTTCCAGATCTGGAACGCAAAGCGTCCAAGTGAGATATGAACCGAAGATATCAACGACGAAGATACCCGCCCCCAGTCATCGTGCTACCCCGATTCAGGCAGCCCGATACGAACAGTCGTCCCTTTTCCAAGCACACTGTCAAACTCAATGTTTCCGCCATGTTCTTCGATAATTCGCTTCGTGACCATCAAGCCGAGCCCTGTCCCGTTGCGCTTCGTCGTAAAGAAAGGCTCTCCGAGACGTGCCAATTCATCCGGACCAATGCCGGTTCCTTCATCCGAGCATAAAACATGGACGAACCCTTGCCCACGCTCCACCGTAATCCGCAAGATTCCTCCGCTTGCCATGGCTTCGATGCCATTGCGGATCACGTTGATAAACACCTGCTTTAATTGGTTGGGCTCACACCGGATCGGCTGAATCCCGCGGCCAATCTCAAGGTCGATCTCGACATTGTGAATGATCGCGTGCGAATTCATGAATGAAACCACTTCTTGAATGATGGACTCGACGCTTTCCCTAACATACTCCACGGATTGCGGCTTGGCCAGCATCAAGAGTTCGCCGACGATCAATTCCATCCGAGCCACTTCATTTTTCATGATGTCAAAGTAGCTCTGTTCCTCAGGCAATCTACTCTGTCTCATCAAGTCGATGAAGCCTTTGATGGCCGTCAGCGGATTGCGGATTTCGTGCGCCACTCCGGCGGCCAGTTGCCCCACTGCGGACAATTTTTCCGATCTCTGCAGCAGGTCCTGCGACTCTTTGAGCGCGATTTCCGACGTCCGTCTCGAAGTGACATCCTGCACCGTCCCGAAGAACCGCCTTTTCCCGCTCTGTTCATCGACGATCGTCTCACCTGTCGCGTGCATGTACCGGATACTTCCATCAGGACGAACGATCCCGTACTCCGTATCGAGCGGAGTTCCAGACAATGCGGCCAAGACCTGCTGTTCGGTGCGGGATCGGTCCTCAGGAACGAGGGTTTCGAAAAACGCTTCAAGCGTGCCTTCAAAAGTTTCCCGAGGAATTCCCCACAACTCAAACATGTCGTCCGCCCATATCAAACGCTGTTCATCGATATCGTATTCCCAGTACCCAAGTTTCGCCAGTTGCTGTGCATATCGCAGATTTTGGCGGTGCCTGCGAATCTCCTGTTCCACCTGAACCCTGTCCGATATATCGGCGAACGTGACGACAGCGCCTGCCACTGCGCCGTTCTCCAAGATAGGCGCGATATTGTATTCGCACGGAAACGCCTCTCCGTTGCTTCGGACAAACGAACTGCGCTGAACACGAATAGGACGGCCGTTTCGCAGCACTTCCTCAAGCCACGCCAATTGCGAACCAGCGGGCTGATCCGAAGTTTCGATCAGATCCATGAAGCGTTTGCCGATCATCTCCGAATCCACATACAAAAACGTGTTCAAGGCGACCGGATTGGCGAATGTGACTCGACCGGAAGCGTCGAGTCCGACAATGCCTTCCGCGGCGGCCGTCAGGATCGACTGATACAACTTTTTCAATGAAACCAATTCGTCTTCCGCTTGCTTTCGAGATGTAACATCTCTGGCGATGCCCACGAGGACGTTGCCTGTATCGGTGGCGTGAGACTGGATGTTCGTCTCAAACCATCGGTACTGCCCACGGGAATCTCGCAACAAACACACCAGCGGATCGACACTCAAGCCTTTGGCAACCCGCTCAAACGCGTGCGTGATCTCGAAGATCTGCCCGGGGTGACAAAAGTCGACAAGCGACTTGCCCGTCAAATCTTCTGGAGCATATCCCAACAACGATGTCACGGACGGAGATATGTACGTACAAACACCCGACAAATCGCTGAGAAAAATCACGTCCGAAGCATACGTCGAAATCAGTTGGAACAATTCTTTGCTGCGTCGGAGTTCTAATTCTTGTCGCTTGCGTTCAGTCACGTCTTGGAGGACGATATATGCCCCAACCGTCTGATTGCGAACGACAATCGGAACCTCAGTCTGTTGTACTTGAACACACCGCCCATCTGCATGGCGCAAGCAAATGTGGCCATCGTCCATGCTCTGATGAGGACACTCGGAGTTGTGCCGGGTCGCAATCAGTTCGTTGTAGGGTGTGCCAACGAGCTCGTCCAATGGATAGCCCGTCATTCTGCCAAACGCGGGATTTGTGCGGATGATAAGACCTGAAGAATCAAGCGAACATATGCCATCCGAATTATATTTCTTCAACGATTCGTAACGCTCTTTGCTTTCCAACAACTCGAGTTCGAGCAATTTTTGCTCCGTAATGTCCCGTACGAGCCCATAGACAATCGAATCGGACGGACCAGAAAATCCGACCGCTGTCGAATGCAGATAGCGAATTTCTCCTGCATCCAGGCAAATGCGATATATGTGATCGTGCAGCTCGCCTGCCGCGAACCTTGCGAGCATGGCCTTCGTGGCGTCCAAATCATCAGGATGGATGAACGGATAGAGCGTATTCGAAACATCAATGGGACGGCCGTCGTCGCAAAGTCCGAACATGTTGTAGATCTCAGGGGACCAAGAGACTGAATGAGTCCGCGTGTCGTACTGCCAGAACCCGATTTTCGCCATACGCAGGGCAAAGAGAATCCGCTTGTCTTCGACATCCCATACCTTTTTGAACTCCATGCATGTTTCTCCGCTCTACCAACAATGTAATAAACAGGCTGTTAAAAGAGCCGAAAGAGCTTATGCCCTCTCGGCTTGCAAAATCTTCGATGTTGAATACGTTGTCGACGATCTCAACGGGAGATTCGCTATCATCATAAATCGAAATCTATCGTGAGACAATACCGTATGGAATCTTGTCCAGCATCTATTGGTATGAAATGATAGATTCTTTGACAGCAAAGGGGAGCTGCTGAATCAGCAACTCCCCTTTGCGGATCGCGATTTAGGAAAATGCGCGGCCATATTGCTTCGGTGAGGCAACTTCCAAGCCAAGCTGTTGTTGGGCGTGCAAAGCCCAGTACGGATCCCGCAACAGTCCTCGAGCAATGGCAATCAGGTCGGCGTCGCCGTTTCCAATCACAGACTCCGCAAGAGCCACGTCGTCGAGCATGCCGACCGCAATCACTGGTACGCCCAAGGCCTCCCGGAACGCCCGTGCAAACGGCACTTGATAGCCGGGGAAATTGCCAGGCACGCGCTGCCCAGGCCGCCCTTCTCCACCCGAACTGACGTGGAATACGTCAACACCAGCGTCACGGTATGCCTTCGCGATGTCTATGGCGTGATCCAACGAATATCCGCCATCGGCGTATTCTACCGCGGAAATCCGCAGGAACAGCGGCATATCGCTTGGCATTTCCCGCTTCACCGCGCGGATGATCTCCACGCCAAATTTGGACAAATCCTTGCCGTATTCATCCGTCCTGCGGTTGGTCAACGGCGACTGGAACTGGTGAATGAGGTAGCCATGCGCTCCATGGAGCTCAATCACATCGAAGCCTGCCGCCACGGCGCGACGCGCCCCTGCCGCGAACGATTCGACGATTCGTTCAATCTCGGCGACAGAGAGTTCTTTGGGCTCCTTGTACTGCGGCCCTTCGAACTTAATGGCCGATGGCGCGACTGGTGTGGGGGCGTCTTCCGCCTTTCGGCCGGCGTGGGCAATCTGGATCCCGATTTTGGCTCCATGCTGATGGCACGCGTCGACGATCTTGCGGAAGGGGGCAACGTGATCGTCCGACCAAATTCCCAAGTCATAGTCGGTAATCCGTCCATCCGGTTCGACATCCGTCATTTCCACAATAACGAGACCAACGCCTCCTACCGCTCGACTCGTGTAATGCGTAAAGTGCCAATCGTTCGGAATGCCATCCTTCGCTGTCACGGAATACTGGCACATAGGCGCCATCACAACGCGATTCTTCAACTCCAGCGACTTGACAGAAAACGGGGTGAATACGTTTGACATGAATTCATCTCTCCACTCGAATCGTCATATGCAAGAAATTCGTTACTTCCTTCTCTTTGTATAGCACACTTTGCCCGGGCAATCAAAGACGATGGCTTATCTGGCACCCGTGGATGCTGTTAACAGGACGGATCGATCGACAAGTCGGCTGCCCACATGACAGCCGACTTGTTTTCACCCGACTATACGTTCCATGCAACGTGACAAAGAGATTTTCGAACTTCAGGATCACTGGGAGGAATGGTTACTGCGTGGTCCGCTCCGTCAAATTACTGACATGAACATCATGCTCTTGTTCTGGATTTTTGAGGTGGTAAATGCGTGCCATTTCCGATTCTTCATCGACACTTTGAATGTAAACCTGCTGTCCATTATGCGTTACGTGGGCCATGACTGGCGATTCGCTGATCTGTTTTGCACGATTCACATCCATGGAATCCCCTCCCCGAATATGCGAACAGACGGCTTGCGCCGTCTGTCGCTATAAGGCTAGTCGTGATACGCCATCCGCTACGAAATAGTCATTTCGTTT
>NZ_BCQI01000031.1 GCF_001544355.1 Alicyclobacillus acidiphilus NBRC 100859 | reverse complement strand
CTCCTCCGCTGCCCGCGATCGCACCTCCTCCGCAGCTGGTCATTCGGCGATCACGTCCGGCGATGTCGAACGATTTTTTCTCGACTTCCCCCACAAAATCGGACTGAGGTTCGTAGCCTTATGACAGGGGCAAATCACCTAGAGGGGGAGTAACGACATGACAAAACGATCTTTGAAACAGCTTAGTATCCTTAGTGTCGTCGCCGCATTGCCCATGCTCGCGCCAGCGATTGCTCACGCTGACACGACCACATCATTTCAAGCACAATATCAAAGCAACACCTCAGTAGAGGAATCTTTGTTGAAGACCGCTCAAGCGACACCGGTCAGCAACACGCAAGAACAGACATTGAGCAACGCCGTGCAGAGTATCAATGCCGAAGTGGCAAGTCTGTACAGCGTCGAACAAACTCTGGCGTCCGACTCGTCCCTGTCTGTGAGCGCCAGCGCTACGAGTGTTCAACAGCAAGTCAAGTCTCTGCAGCAACAGCGCCAATCGCTGATCAAGCAGATTAACCAAGAATGGCACACCTACACCGTTGCCCGGGGCAAGCAATCCGGACATGGAAAGAGCGGCAGCAGTTCGGGAACCTGGTCGCAAGCCTTGCAACAATGGCACTCAGACGAATCGACTTTGACCCAACTCAACAAGCGACTGTCTACGCTGCAAAATGAACAGAAGGAATTGAAACGAGGATCGATCAACAGTACTTTGAAGACCTTGCAACAGTCGATTCTGAATTTGCAAGGCGTGGCAATTGCCTATACGAAGGAGTGGATCGCCCTCAACCAAGGTCAGCAAGTCACCACGACGTTGACAGCACCGTCCAAGCTCCAAGTTCGGAATCTTCAGTCGACGAGTTGGACTGTCACATGGAGCCCTGTCGCGAACGCGACATCCTATGACGTCTACCTAAATGGCACACTCGTAGCAAGCAATGTCACAAGCACGTCCTACACATTCCAGAATGAGACGCCAGGGACGACGTACGATGTGACGGTGAGCGCGGTGGGATCGAACAACACCGAGAGCGCGCAATCCACGGCATTGACCGTCACAACGCCGATCTCGGTATCGGCCAGCCAAATTACCAACTCAGGCTGGGTACTTCAGTGGACACCGGTCTCCGGCGCAAGTTATTATGACATCTACGTCAACGGTTACCGTGCTGCCACCAACGTAACTGGCACATCCTATACGTTTGCCAACCAATCCGCTGGCAAACGCTACACGATTCGCGTGGTGGCGTATAATTCAGCGGACACGCAACTGACTCAATCGAACACATATACCGTAACGACGCTGTCGTGATCGGCAGGGCGAATGGGCCAGCAAACGAACTGGCACCGGGAAACGGAACGCCGCTGAAAAACGGCCACACCAATCATGGTGTGGCCTTCGTGCGTCTTCCATGTATCGAACCTGTTCGTGCCTTCGCGCGGGAGGCTGATGTACTGGAGGACATCCTCCTCCGTTTCCCGTCCGCCTTACCCGGCCATCGGCGCCACCCGCTTCCCACTCGGCTACTTGCGCTTTCTGTTTTTCGATCTCTGCGTCTCGCCCTGCACGCGTTCTTCGTGTTCTTCGAGTGGCAACGTCTTGTTGGCGTCGTTGTGCGCCGGCTTCTTGTGCTCCTTGGTCACGTGTCCACCTCCTGCTTGCTAGTATCCTCTTGCTGACAGGAAATATTGCATGGCTTGCCATGCCACGTGTCCATCGCCTACGCTCGATGGATATCACCCGCTGCGGCAATTCGCGTATAATCAAAGTGAAGCACAAGATCACTGGACCGAATGTACGTATGTCCTCGAAAATAGCGAGTGCGGCACTAGACATGTGTGAGGAGGATGTCGGATGGCGTTCGTCCATTTGCACGATTTAATCAAACTCGCCGAGACGAAGAACACGTCGATCGCGAACGTCATGCTCGAAGTCGAATGTGAACAATCTGGGCGATCCAAAGACGAGATCATCCAGCTTATGAATCGCCAGTTCGAAGTGATGGAGGAAGCGGCGCACAAGGGAACGCGCGAGCCGATTCGATCCCGTACGGGACTGACTGGCGGGGACGCGTACCTGGTCCAGGAGTATCTGAAGACCGGCCGATCGTTTCTGCATCCGGCGGCGCTCCAGGCGATGGCGTACGCTTTGTCCGTCAACGAAGTGAATGCGGGCATGGGAAGGATTGTGGCGACGCCAACGGCGGGATCGGCCGGCATATTGCCTGGGGTTCTGATCTCGATTCTCGAAACGGGCAAATATCCGCGCGAGTCCATCGTCATGTCGCTGTTGACGGCGGCCGCGCTGGGACTGGTCATCGCCAACTCCGCTTCCATCTCGGGGGCAGCTGGCGGCTGTCAGGCGGAGATTGGATCGGCGACTGCGATGGCGGCTGGAGCAGTGGTCGAGATCGCCGGCGGAACACCTGAGCAAGTCGGTCACGCGGTGGGCCTGGCGCTGAAGAATTCGCTCGGGCTCGTGTGCGATCCGGTCGGCGGTCTGGTGGAAATCCCTTGCATTATCCGCAACGGACTGCATGCGGTCACTGCGCTCGCGGCAGCCGATATGGCGTTGGCAGGCGTAAAGAGCATCATTCCGCCGGACGAAGTGATTCAGGCGATGTACGAGATCGGCAACGCGATGCCGGAATCCCTGCGCGAGACGGGACTTGGGGGGCTGGCCGCGACGCCCCGCGGAAAAGCCCTGCGCGAACAGGTATTTGGCAAGCCTTGCGAATCGAGGTGACGATGCGTGAAATACAACAGCGTGTTCGATATTATCGGCCCCATCATGGTGGGGCCATCCAGCTCACACACGGCTGGCGCCGTACGAATCGGAAACTTGGCCCGGCAAGTGCTCGGCGAAGAACCTAAGCAGGTGTCGTTTCGGCTCATGGGCTCGTTCGCGCAAACCTACGAAGGACACGGCACCGATGTGGCCTTGTTGGCTGGCGTACTCGGGATGGCGACGGACGATCCCCGCATTCCGGAAGCGGACAAGGCGGCACTCGAGGCTGGTCTCGAGTACCACTTTCAACCCGGCCACGTCGGCTACTTTCACCCCAATACCGTAGCTATCGACATCCGAGGGAACCATCGTTCCACCACGGTCGTCGCGAGTTCGCTCGGCGGCGGCAAGGTCGAGGTCCAGGAGTTGGACGGATTGCCCATCAAATTCACGGGTGAGCGGACCACGTTGATCTTGTACCACACCGATACGCGCGGTTTTTTGGCAAAGGTGTCCCACTTGCTCGACGCGAGAGGGTACAATATCGCCCGTTTGAGTTTGGAACGATGGACGCGCGGCGGATCGGCCGTCACCGTCTGCGAAATCGACGAACCGTTTGACGAAGCGCTGCTGCAAACGCTCCGCGCCGAGGTCAAGCAATTGATGGACGTTCGCGTCGTCCATGCCGAGTAGTTTGCGGTGTTATATCACCGCAAACTTTTTTCGCAAATGGACAATCATTTCGCGCGTGGTGGCATCGAGATTGTACCTTGCGCGGAAGCCCCATTCCTCATGGGCCGCGCTGGAGTCGATGGCATCCGGCCAACTGTCCGCAATCGACTGCTTTTCACTATCGACCTCGTACGCCATCTCAAACGTCGGGATCCAGGTCTGGATCGCCGAGCGGATCATCTCCGGATCCACACTCATGGCGGAGATATTGAATGCATTGCGGTGCTTCAATCGGCTGCCGTCCGCCTCCATCAGGTCGATCACGGCCGTGATGGCATCCTCCATGTACATCATGTCCATGTAGGTCCCTTTCGCGATGGGGCATACGTACCTGCCTGTCCGGACCGCCTCGTAATAAATCTCGACCGCGTAATCGGTCGTTCCGCCGCCGGGCGGCGTCTTGTGCGAGATGAGGCCTGGAAAGCGCACGCCGCGCGCGTCGACGCCGTACTTCCGAAAGTAATAGTCACAAAGCAATTCCCCAGCGACTTTGTTGATGCCGTACATCGTCGTCGGCCGCTGGATGGTGTCCTGCGGCGTCTGAAACCTCGGCGTCAGGGGACCGAACGCCGCGATGGAACTCGGATAAAACACCTGACAGCCAAATTGTCTGGCGACTTCAAGCGCGTTCATGAGGCCGCCCATGTTGAGGTTCCAGGCCAACAACGGATTCTTTTCAGCCGTGACGGACAACAATGCCGCCAAGTGGATGATGGTGTCAACTTGATGCTTGTCGACCAGTTCCGCCATGCGCTGACCGTCGGTGACATCGAGCAATTCGAATGGACCGGAGCCGCCCGTTGGACTGTCACTGGTTTGCGTCGGCGCGTGAATGTCGGTTTCAATGACGTTGTCCGCTCCATAATCCTGCCTCAGGCGGGCGACGAGTTCCGAACCGATTTGCCCAAGCGCGCCGGTAACTAAGATACGTTTCACGTGAGAACCTCCTGAATCCATCCGAACACGTCAAATGATGTTCATGTCCTTGCCCGCACGTTCGTAGATTGCGAGCGCTTGATCCAACATGTCTTTCGTATGAGCCGCAGTCGGCATGTTGCGGATGCGCCCTGTTCCTTTGGGCACAGTCGGAAATACGACGGACTTCGCGTAGACTCCTTCCGCGTACAGGCGTTTGCTGAACGCTTGCGTCGCGGTTTCGTCGCCAATGATGCACGGCGTGATCGGGGTCTCGCTGTGGCCAATGTCAAATCCAAGCTTCTTCAGTCCCTCTTTCAGGTAACGGCCATTCTCCCACAACCGCTCCTGCAGATCGGAACTGTCCATCAAGATGTCGATGGCGACGATGCATGCCGCAGCGGCCCCAGGTGTCATCGAAGTCGAGAACAAAAACGGCCGGGCCCGAACCTTCAGCCAGTCTATCAGCTCCTGGCGGCCGGCGACATATCCGCCCACGACGCCAATCGCCTTCGACAAGGTGCCAATTTGGAAATCGATCTGGTCGGACAGGCCAAAATGCTTCACAGTGCCGGCGCCGTTGCCCATCACGCCCGAACCGTGCGCGTCGTCCACGTAGGTGATAAGATCGAACTCCTTGGCGATCTCGGCGATCTCAGGCAGTTTTGCCACATCTCCGTCCATCGAGAAGACGCCGTCCGTAATGACCATTACCTTGTTGTACTGTCCGGACTCCTTGGCTTCTTTCGCCTTGGCGCGCAAATCGTCCATGTCGGAGTGCTTGACGCGGATGATCTTCGCTCTGGAGAGACGACAGCCGTCGATGATCGACGCGTGGTTCAACTCGTCCGACAAAATGGCGTCGTTGGCGTCCATGACTGCGGAAATCGCGCCCATATTGCAATTGAAGCCGGACTGGAACACGATAGCCGCTTCGGTGTGCTTGAACTCGGCGATTTTGCGCTCCAACTCGACATGAATGTCGAGCGTTCCATTGATGGTTCGCACGGCGCCTGCGCCAACGCCGTATTTCTCGGTCGCCTCGACAGCCGCCTGAATCAACCGTTTGTCCGTCGCAAGGCCAAAGTAATTATTCGAAGAGAGATTGATGAGTGATCGGCCGTTGATGTCGATCACGGGGCCGTTCGCGCTCTGCAGCGGCTCAATCTCATTGTAGAGTCCATTCGCCTTCAATTCACCCAAGTTTGCCTCGAGAAATGACTGTAAACTTTGGTTCGCCATAGGCGCCCTCCTCGGTCCATGAAATCCGGATCACGAATCTATCATACGCCATCCGAGGCGAAGCCTCCATGCCGCAGCGTATCGATCTTCTTCCGATTGTCAGCAGGCTGTCGGCCAACGCCCCCGGACTAGTTCAAATGGACGATACAAAACCATCCGAATGTTCCTTTCCGCTTCGATTGTCCGCCGCGACAATGGGAGCATGAGATGCCGAATCACAGACTCACCAGGAGGGTTGCCCTATGCACGTACCTGTAGGCGTATCCAATCGACATATTCACTTGACGCAGGAACACGCACATCAGCTGTTTGGTCAAAACCACGAGTTTCAGGTCCTCAAACCACTCAAACAGCCTGGGCAGTATGCTTGTCAGGAAACCGTCACGCTGAAGGGGCCCAAGGGCATGATCCCAAACGTGCGCGTACTCGGACCAGTGCGGCCGTACTCACAAGTCGAAATCTCGAAAACCGACAGCTATGTGCTCGGGCTGCGCCCTCCCGTGAGAGACTCCGGCGACATCGATGGGACGCCTGGCATCGAAGTGATTGGCCCGAACGGTTCTGTTGTGCTGGATCGCGGTGTCATACTGGCGAAGCGCCACCTGCATCTGCACCCGACAGACGCCATGGAACTCGGCGTCCATGACAAGGACCTTGTCGCCGTGATGACGAAAGGCGAGCGCCGAGTCATTCTCGAACAGGTGCTCTGCCGCGTGAATCCAAACTACCAGCTCGAGTTTCACATCGACACCGACGAAGCGAACGCGTCCGGCCTGTCGACGGGAGACATCGTGAGCGTCATCCAGATCGACGCGATTCATGAAATTCAAACCTTTACACCCAAACGCGTTCTCGTACTCAATTGCGGAAGCAGTTCGGTGAAATACAAAGTCTACGACATGCCGGGTGAAGTCCAATTGGATGAAGGTAACCTTCCCCGTGCGGATGGAGAGTCGTTGACGAACGCTGTCTCGCAAATTGCCGAACGAGTCGGCAGCGACATCGACGCTGTCGGGCATCGTGTCGTCCACGGCGGCGATTTGTTCCAAGCGTCGGCCTTGCTCGACAACGACGTGATCGAACAAATTGAGCGGCTCGGCTACCTTGCGCCCTTGCACAATCCATTCAACGCCGAAGGGATCCGGTTGGCCCAGCGCTTCTATCCAGACGTGCCGCACGTGGCCGTGTTTGACACGAGTTTTCATCAGACGATGCCCGAAACCTCGTTCCTGTACCCGATACCTTATGAGTACTACGAAAAACACAAGATTCGCAAATACGGCTTTCACGGCAGCAGCCATCGTTACGTGATGGAACGCGCGGAACAGCTTCTCGAGACGCCCAAGGAGCGACTCCGCCTGATCAGTTGCCACATCGGCAACGGCGTCAGTGTCACCGCGATTAAGAACGGCGAGTCATACGCCACATCCATGGGCCTCACGCCGCTCGCTGGCGTCGCGATGGGCACGCGCAGCGGCAATATCGATCCCGCCATCATCCCGATGCTCGAACAGCTCGAGCATCTGACGACCGAGCAGGTGATCGAGAAGCTCAATCACGAGAGCGGCCTCCTCGGCGTCTCCGGGCTGAGCAACGACGTCCGTGTCCTGCTGCAGGCCGCGGCAAATGGGCACCGGCGCGCGCAGGTGGCCCTCGAGATCTTCGTGAGCAAGATCCACGACTACATCGGACTGTGCATGGCGCGAATGAATGGAGCGGACGCCATGATCTTCACGGCGGGGATCGGGGAACACAGCGCTGAGATTCGCGAGCGGATTTGCCAAGGTCTCGAATACGCCGGCGTCTATCTCGATCCAGCGTTGAACCAGACCGCAAACCAGGGCGAGCACATCGTGTCTAGCCGCTACTCTCCGGTCAAAGTCTTGGTGATTCCGACCAATGAAGAGATCATCATGGCCCGCGACACGTACTGGTTGTCCATCGCTGATCACAGCCGGCGGATCGAAACGGCAGCCGTCGCACACGCGTAACGCCCAAGGAGAAAGGACCCCGGACAGGCGAGCCCGCCGGCCTGTCCAGAGTCCCATTCACGCATCCACGCTATTGCAGGGTCACCTTTGGAGTGTCAGCCTTACAGCATCACCTTCCGGCCCGACTTGGCGCTCTCGATGGCGCCAAACACCATGGCGACACTCTTGATGTTGTCGTGACAGTCCGTTTCGGCAGCTCGTCCCTCCGCGATCGACGCAAACATTTCGTCGAGGCAGCCCCAATGGCCTTCGCGCCCGTCCCACTCCAGCGGCACCGAAAGCGGCTTCGTAGGACGAATGAAAGCCGGCGCCTGCGATTCGTCGACCACGGCTCCGACGGGATCGTTCGCGCCGTCCCACATCAACGTCCCCCGCTCGCCCGTGATGCGCCACGACGACTCCCACGACGTATTCATGCCCTCCGCGCACCAGGAGCCTCGGTAGCAGAATGTCGATCCGTCGCTCATCTCGAAAATACAGATAGCCGACGCGTTTCCCTAATACCACGATCCAGGCGGATTGAACTCGTGGCAATACACCGACACCGCGTCCGCGCCAGAGATGCATCGCGCTTGATCGAACGTGTGAATCGCCATGTCGAGAATCAGCGGATGCTCCATCGCGTCGCGAAATCCACCGAAGTGCGCGCCAATAAAGAAATCGGCGTGGATGGAGCCGACGCGCCCGATCGCCCCGTTTTGCACGCTCGCCCGCAGCGCGCGAAGCTGCTTTTGATAGCGGCGATTCTGCATGACCGCATAGCGTTTGCCAGTCGACTCCGCCGCCCGCAGCATCGCCTTCGCATCCTCCATCGACACGCCCATCGGCTTTTCACCGAACACATTGCAGCCAGCCGTCAACGCGGTGGTCACAATCTCCCGATGACTCTCAGGAATCGTGACATCGAACACAAGATTCGCATCCGTTTCAGAAAGCGCTTGCTCCAAGCTGCTGAATGCAGGTGCCGACAGTCCCCGTCGGTTCGCCATCGCGATGGCGCTGTCGATGTAGATATCCACCAAACCAACGATCTCCGCATCGTCCCGCTGTGCGACGTAATCAAACCAAGTGTTGGACATCCCGCCGCATCCAGCGACGATGATCCGATGCTGTTTCAAGATCCACCAACTCCAAACGTCTCTCAGAATTACTCAGTTTACAGGTATCTCCGATTGAATCGCCATCCAATTCCCTTCCGAATCGCGGGAAAAAAGCCATCCCATTGGTCTCCCATATGTACGAAAGTCCCAACGCGTCGCGATAGAACGAAACCGCTTTGGCTGTGTCCTCCACCGTGATCGAGACCTGGCCGATCTTGCGAATGCCCCTTACGCCCATTCCCCGCGACTCGACAACGAAACGTGCCAGTGCCAACAAAAGAAGCTGAGCCCATTATAGTGAAGATCTGGCGCGGGGGGAAGGCGCGGGCGGCGCGGGAGAACGCGAAGCCGAATAAGCGGCCCCGGGCTGCTTATTCCACCAAACTCGCTCGATCCCGCCGATTTTAGCGGCCCACAAACGCTTATTCACTCCATATCCGCCGGATCGAGGCGATCACAGGTCGATTAAGCGGCCCTCGGCCGCTTATTCCACCAAAATCAGATGATTCGACAAGGATAAGCGGCCCACGGACGCTTATCCGCCCGAATTTTCGTTCCCACTCCCTTCCCACTCCCTTCCCACTCCCTTCCCACTCCCTTCCCGCTCCACCCGCGCAAGCCCATCGCCTTGCGGACGCGCGATCGGATATAGTTGACATATCACGACCATCGCGAGGTGATAAGCATGTGGTGGCTGGTGGACGTCATTGGTGGACTCGTTCTCTTAGCCTGGATTTGGTTGATGCTCTTTCGGGGCGGCTACTGGCGCACGACGATGCATTTGGGATCCGCTCCCGCGACGATGCCTGGCTCGGCTCAGATTCCGTCCCGTGCGGACAATCGCGCAGGCAACCATACCGACGACAAAGCGTGGCCCAGCGTGTGCGTGATCGTACCCGCCCGCAATGAGGCCGACATGCTGCCGAAGACGCTTCCGGCTTTATTGAGTCAACAGTACGATGGAAAATATTCCGTCGTGATCGTGGACGATCACAGTGAAGACAGCACCGCCCGGACCGCCGTCGAGATTGCACAGCAGAGCGGTGCTGCCGAGCGCCTGACCGTCATCTCTTCACCGGCGCTGCCCGAGGGGTGGACAGGCAAGGTGTTCGCCCAGCAGACGGGGCTTCAGCATGCTCCTGCCGACGCAGAGTACGTGCTGTTTACGGACGCGGACATCTTGCATCCGCCGAACTCGTTGCAGACGTTGGTCAGGCAGGCGGCAAACACGCGGGCCGATCTCGTTTCCCTCATGGTTCGCCTCGACATTCAGGGATTTTGGGCATCGATTCTGATTCCCGCATTCGTCTATTTCTTTGCGATGCTCTATCCGTTTCAATGGGTGGCGAATCCTCGTCGGCGAACGGCTGCAGCCGCTGGCGGAAGCATTCTCGTGCGGCGCAAGCTCGTGGCGAGAGACGGGGGGCTGGCCCCGATGGCGGACGCGCTCATCGACGACTGCGCGCTTGCGAAACTCGTCCAGAGCCGCGGCGGAACGCTCTGGCTCGGCCTTGGCGACGACGTGGCGAGTCTGCGCGAAGCGGCCAATCTGCAAAGCATCTGGAACATGGTGGCCCGCTCCGCCTACGTCCAACTCAAGTATTCCTTCATTCTGCTCGTCGGTACGGTGGTTGGCATGGCTCTGTTGTATTTGTATCCGGTCGTCCTGGCTCTTGTCTCGATCGCGCTTCTCGCGACCAACGAACCGACTCCAAGCGAAACGATGGGTCTCATTGTCAATGGACTCGCGTGGGTGCTGATGACGGCCAGTTTTATGCCGATGCTCGCTTGGTACCGAGTGTCACGCTGGAAAGCCATGTGGATTCCATTGTCTGGACTGCTCTATACCCTCATGACCATCGACTCCGCCCGCCGTTTTTGGCTTGGGAAGGAGGATGCATGGAAAGGCAGGCCGTATCGCCGGTATCACAGCGCCAAGCCCCTCTAAACGTGTGTCGGGCCGCCCAAGGCGGCCCGAACGAAAGTGTGGATCGAGATGGAATGACTGAGATCGCGAACCGAAAACGCGATCGCTGAATAATCGCCGTATTGCGTGACCTACTTCGTAGAATTCGGCGCAGGAACGACAGCCTCCGACGAATCTTCCACATGCACATAGCGTTTCCCTCGGAAGAAAGAAACCACGGCCGCGACCAGGGACATGATCAACGACACCAGGAATGCGAGTTTGAGACCATGCATGAACGGTGGACCAATCAGCGTTGGGAAATAGGTGTGACCCGTCAGGTAGCGCGCTTGCGCCGCTGGGATGTGGGACAGCAAACCGAACTCTTGCAGCAAATTTTTCAATGGATTATACCCGAGCAGCGCGGCGAACAGTGATGAGGTCGGCGGCAATTTCGAGATTTCGGCAGCCCCTGCCGCTGGTATGCCGTGCTGGGTTAAGCCCGAGTACAGTGTGCCCGGCAACTTCTGCGCAAGCCCTGCAATCATGATGGAGAAAAAGATCCCCATGCTGAGCATCGATCCCGCGTTGGTGAAGGTCGAACGCATCCCGGACCCGACGCCGCGGTACCGCGCCGGCAGCGAGTTCATAATCGCGGCGCTGTTCGGTGAAGCGAACAGGCCCATTCCTGCGCCAATCACGAAGAGATAGATCCAAAACAGCCAGTGATTGAAGTCGACCGGAAGCGATCCCAAGAGGTAGAAGCCAAGCGCCGTCACGACCATGCCGGCGGTCGCGAACGTTCTCGCTCCGAAACGATCCGACAAGGTTCCGCTGATGGGTCCGGCGACGAGGAAACCGAGCATCTGCGGCAGCGTGTAGAGCCCCGCAATGAGCGGCGTATTTGCGTAGGAAATGCCGTGCAAAGGCAGGTAGATTCCCTGCAGCCAAATGATCAGCATAAACTGCAGACCGCCGCGGGCGAGCGAGGCCAAGAGTCCGCTCAAATTCCCTGCGGTAAACGGCCAAATGCCAAACAATCGCAGATTGAACAGCGGTTGTTCGGTAAACGTCTCGACAATGACGAACACGATGAGGAAAACGAATCCGCCAATGAGTTCGCCAATCACGCGCGGGTTGCTCCAGCCCATGCTGTGGCTGCCATACGGCATGATGCCATACGTCAGACCAAGCATAATCCCCAGCAATCCCAGCGTGAGGGTGACGTTGCCGAGAATGTCCAATCGTTGGTTCGAGGGACGGCGAGAAACTTCCTTCAACGCGACAAACGCCCAAATCGTGCCGAAGATGCCCACCGGAACGTTGACGAGAAATACCCAGCGCCAGTGACCCGTCGCGGCAAGCGCGCCGCCGACAAGCAAGCCAATGATACCGCCGCCGATCGCCGCCACCTGGTTGAGACCGAGCGCCAGCCCTCGTTGATTTTGCGGAAAGGCGTCCGTGAGAATCGCGGCGCTGTTCGAGAACAAGAACCCGCCGCCGATCCCCTGCACGATGCGGAAGATAATCAACTCGACTTCGCCTGCCGTACCTTGGCTCCACGTCAGTGACGCCAGCACCGAACCCAGCGTAAACACGAGGAACCCCAGGTTGTACAAACGCACGCGGCCAAACATGTCCGACAGCCGTCCAAAGAGAACGAGCAACACGGTGGTCGCTACGTTAAACCCTAAGAGAACCCATAGCAACAGCCCCGTTTGGTTGCTGGCCAACGGATTCACTTTCAGACCGTTGAAAATCACCGGCAGCGCGATGATCAGGATGGACTGGTTGATGGTCGCCATCAATACGCCGAGTGTGGTGTTGGACAAGGCGATCCACTTGTAGTGTTGGTTGTGCGTTGACCCTTCAGCCATCTGTCAACTCTCCTCAGTCTTGAATTTCTCGCTTCGAAATCGGATCGATCGCTCCAACCGCTCTTGATACGCTTGTCTCATCGAAGTCAAACTCTGAATTTTGCTGTCCATCGTCGCAACCAGATCCTCGAGGATGCGTATGTATGAGTCCAAAGCGTGCCGCTTGTCCTCTTCATCCCCAGCCGCCTTGGACTCGCGAAAGTTCTTGCGCAACGCCTCAAGCTCCTGTTCCGCTTCCATGACATTGCGAATCTCTTGCAGGGAAAAGCCCAGATTCTCCTTGAGACGTATGACATTTTTCAAACGTTCGATCGCCGATTGATCGTATAGGCGATGGCCTCCAGGCGTACGCGCAACAGGCGTCAGAAGTCCAATCTCTTCGTAGTACCGCAGTGTGCGCGACGTGATTCCGAGTTCGCGTACGACTGCGTCTACGCCAATGGTGTCGCCAATTTGACCATCCAAATCCACTCACCACCTCTTCTTCGAAACGAAAAATTTCAGACCAAAATCGACAAGAACTCCCAAGTGATCATGTTAGCGGAACACGAAGTTTACGTCAACGTCAATTTACTTCAAAACCTTGTCTGGCGCCGCAAGAGGCGGTCATCGCCCATCCGCAGCCGTGCGACATCCAAGATTTACGCGTTCAACCCTGTGTCCCACTCTGTTACGCTTATCCTATTGGTTTACAGAAAGGGGAGATTCTATTGACGAGACAGATCAGCCGAGCCATCTCGACCGCCATGATCATCACGGCCGCATTTGGCGCAGTGACTTGGATCAGTCCCGCCACAGCAAACGCAGCAGTACGCAAAACGGTCGCGAAGGCAGGTCACTTGCCCCCAGGCGTTCATCACGTAAAAACATCCGGAAGCGCAGCCTTGTCCGCATCTTGGACATACAAGTACGACGCCGTGTTGCGTGTAGCTAGAAGCAAACTTGGCACCCCGTATATCTGGGGACACAATGAGGACCGAGGCCAGTATGGCTTCGATTGCTCTAACTACACGGAATACGTTTATCACCATGCGCTGGGATACCAATTTACGACCGCTTCGAAGAAGCAGGCTACTTCTGTCGGTTGGCGCGTTCCCATCAAGGACATGCGTCCAGGAGATCTGCTGATTTTCGACAACGGAAAACATGTAGGCATCTACATCGGCAACAATACAATGATCCAGGAGGGCGGCGGCAAAGGAAAAGTCGCCTACATGAACATCGGTCCTGGATGGTACTGGCACAACCATCTAACTGGCGTCAAACGAATGTTTTAACCTTCTGTTTGAACTTTCGAGTTTAATCCTCGAATTTAACCTACTGTTTCACTTGGAGCGCCAGACATCGAAGTCGGTGGACGCAATTAGGGGCGATGGGCAAATCGTCAATTTGTCCGTTATCGTCCCCAGTCCCCCGCGTTTCGATGTACAATACATAGGTACATGGACGGACGAAGGAGGATGGCAATGCATACGTTGGTGATCGTCCTGATCGTGCTCGTCGCCATCCTCGTGGTGATTCTTGGTTTCATCGCATTCTTGCTGTTCGCGGCGTTCAGCACGGTTCAGCCCATTCTACAGTTGCTTGGGAAAATCGGATTCTATATCTGGATATCTGACATCGTGAAGTGGATCTGGAAGCGAGTTCGCAAATGGAGCAATCAATCGAAGAGATAGGCGCTGCGACCGACGCCGCACGATCCGCCTCTCGACGCTCCCGGTCAGCGCGCCTTGTGCGACCGCTTCGCATCATTCCCACGCCGCCCTGCCAAGACAGGCTTCGTGCATACAAACGAGTTTTGGGTGACGAACGAGAGCACGTATCCCCGCTGCTCCAAGATCCGCAATACGTCGCCTATCGTGCGCCCCAAAAAGTTTGCGATCACGACGTCCGGATCGGAACTGCTTCCTGCTGTCACAACAATCTCCGCGCTCCCAGTCTCCCTCGCGTTCAAGACGACAACCATGCCGCATCCCCCCTCACTTCCATCACATGCAAGCGCTTGAAGAATGTGTGGGCATACCTTGGCGGACGTTGCATCATGTCTCAAGCTGCAATCTGTCTCACGTCGATTCAAACATCTTTCTTCTCCCGCGCGTGAGCCAATACATCCATAACAGGGCGAGCCAGACGAGGCCGCTGAAGACGGAGATTCGCGTCAACGGAGACCATACAATCGATACGAATGTCACCAACAACAGCAGGCATCCAATCATCGGAAGCACAGGCCAAAACGGCATCGGATACTTCAAACGGACACCGGATCGATTGGCCCGCCGCCGTGAGACCATCTCCGCGAGCAAAATGATGGCCCAGGTCCAGAGCGAAGCAAACGCGGACGCGCTCGTGATCCACACATAGACGTTGTTGGGCGCCAGATACGTGATGAGGATGCCTATCGAGATCGCGAAAGCCGTGATCCAGGTCGCAAGACGGGGGACGCGGTTTTTGTTGAGTGTCGAAATGGCATCCGGAATGACACCGCTTCGCGACAGGCTGTACAGCATCCGGCTGCCGCCGTACATTCCTGTGTTGCAGGAAGAGAGCCCGGAGAGCACAATGATCAAGTTGATCAGGCCTGCGGCAATCGGAATACCAATCTTCGAAAACATCAGCACGTACGGACTGCCCGAATGCCCAATCAAGTAGCTCCACGGAAAGGCGCACAACATGATCAGCATCGATCCGATATAAAGTACGCCGATGCGAACCGTCACTGTGCGAAATGCCCGTCTCATCGTCACCCTGGGATCGCGGGATTCGCCTGCTTCCACGCCAAGCGTCTCGATCCCGCTGTATGCCTGCACAACAAGCGACATCGCCATCAGCACGCCGAACCAGCCATGCGGCAGAAAGCCTCCATTGACCCAGAGATTGGTTAACCCGGTCACGTGGCCATGGTTGAAGAGGCCGGTCAGAATGATCAGCAGACCGAACGCCATGAATACCGTGATCGCAAGAATTTTCAACGCGGCGAACCAAAACTCGATCTCGCCGAAGAGACGGACGACGAGCAAATTCGATATCGTAAACAGGATCAGCGCCGCCAGTCCGGGAATCCACGCGGGCAGCGATGGAAACCAGTATTCCAACAGCTTGCCAATCGCGGCAAGTTCGGACATCACTGTGGCGATCCAATAGAACCACCACATGCCTGCGGTGACCAAGCCAACGCCGCGCCCCAGATGCCTGGTCGCGTATTCCGTAAATGAGCCTGAGGTTGGAGACTCGACGGTCATCTCGCCAAGCGCGCGCATGACGATAGCGACAATCACACCGCACGCTAGAAAACCAATCAACACGCCCGGCCCCGCTAGCTGCACGCTGACCGACGCCCCATAGAACAAGCCCACGCCAATCACGCCGCCAATCGCCAGCATACTGATATGGCGGCCAGACAAACTGCGTCGCAAGTCGTTACTTCCCGATTGAACATGGTGTTCGGGTTTTGCCTGGCTCACATCTGCGCCCCCTCAAATGGCAGAGTGATCATGCGATCACGCCTGAAATGTCGTGCACACAGTATATGTACACGAAGGATGGGGCGTGAGCGGCCAAGAACCTCCCTGAAGCCCTTGACGATCTCGAGCCAATCGATCATGGTTGTAGATACCAACGCATGATGGAGGAGTGTTCATCAGCATGAGTACAGATGAGTCCTTGGCACAACTTGGGCAAACAGGCCAATCCACGACGATTCCCCGATCCGAACATCCGAACCCCCAGTACTACCGTCCCAACTTTGTCAGCTTGAATGGAACGTGGAAATTCGAATTCGACGACGAGAACATTGGCATCCAAGAACATTGGTACAACCATGCTCCATTTTCCCGAGAAATTCTCGTCCCGTTTGCATACCAAAGCGAACTGAGCGGCATAGGCGATCCGCGATTCCACGACGTGGTTTGGTACCAACGACAATTTTCGGTGGAAACGGACCAAGCCGACACCCGCGTATTGCTGCACTTTGGCGCCGTCGACTACAAGGCGCAAGTCTGGATCAATGGGCAGTTCGCAGGACAGCATGAGGGTGGCCATACCCCATTCACCGTAGACGCGACAGACCTCGTCAGCGCGGGGGCAAATCTCCTCACCGTCCGGGCACAAGACTTCAGCACCGACTTGTCCTTGCCTCGAGGCAAACAGTTCTGGGAAGAACATTCCGCGAGCATCTTCTATACAAGAACCACAGGCATTTGGCAAAGCGTGTGGATGGAACAGGTTCCACAAACGTACATCGAATCTGTCAAGGCGACCCCAAACCTGGACGAAGGGGCTGTCGATCTCGATGTACACATCGAAGGACTCCACCGTCATCTCATCCCAGCCGAATTCTCCGTTACGGTCAGCCACGAAGGAAAGACTATCGCCCAAACACGCGTGCGCGCGCAAGAGCGGTTCCACTTGCGGATATACGTCAACAGCGACCCAGCCCAACCTGTGCGTGCCTGGTCGCCGGAGGAACCAAACCTGTACGATATCACGTACTCGCTTCACGACACCGAAGGCGTGATCGACACGGTTCAAAGCTATTTTGGCATGCGCAAAATTGCCGTCGAGAATGGCGTGATTCTGCTGAACAACCGCCCATACTATCTTCGCATGGTCCTGGATCAAGGTTACTTTCCGGACGGTAATCTCACGCCTCCCAGCGACAACGCCATTCGCCAGGATGTGGAACTGATCAAAGCGCTCGGCTTCAACGGCGCTCGCAAACATCAGAAAATTGAGGACCCCCGCTACCTCTACTGGTGCGACAAATTGGGCCTTATCGTGTGGGGAGAAATGGCAAACGCCTATGAGTATTCGGAGCGGGCCATCAGCCGTTTGACCGCAGAGTGGCAGGAAGCCGTCGCACGCGACTACAACCATCCCTGCATCATCGCTTGGGTGCCGCTAAACGAGAGCTGGGGCGTACCCAACCTCATCTCCGACGGAAGACAACGCGCGTTTCTGAATGCCTTGTACTACCTCACCAAGTCACTCGACCCATCGCGGTTGGTGATATCAAACGATGGATGGGAGCACACCCACTCGGATTTATGTACGATTCACGACTATGAAAGCGCTCGCGAGATCCTCTCGGCCCGCTACGCAACGCGGGAATCGTCCGTATCCGCCACCCCCGGGCACCATCTGATATATGCGCCAGGTTACCACAATGAAGGTGAGCCTATCATGGTTACCGAAATGGGCGGAATCTCTTATAAAAAAAGCGGATGGGATGGATGGGGATACTCATCCGCCGCGTCCGATCCCGACTTTGTCCAGCGCTATTTCGACGTCATTCAACCCATGTTCGATTCGCCCGTGATCCAAGGCTTTTGCTACACCCAGTTCACGGACGTGGAACAAGAGATCAACGGACTTTTGACGTACGACCGAAAACCGAAAGTACCTGTTGAGGTGATTCGCTCCATTACGGAGGGGCGCGGCATTCCACATGACTTCAGCACGGGCGCCGGAGCGTAGCAGGGGGGCAAAGGGTGGCGGGCTGTCGGTGGCGGGATCGGGCAAGACGGGCGATGGTGAACGAAGGGTGGGCGCTGCAGGCGACCGGTGCACGCGCGAATAGGCGGCCCCGGGACGCTTATTTCGGCAAAACGGCCGGATCAAGGGCAAATAGGCGGCTCCGGGACGCTTATTTGCCTCCGATCCCTCCCGAACGAGTCGGGCTCGGCCATTTAAGCGTCTGCGAGCCGCTTATTCGCCGCCACTCAGGCGATTCGACACACTTAAGCGGCCTGCGGCCGCTTATTCGCCTCCGGTGCCTCGGGCTCGGACAGAACACGTAGGCTGCCGGGACGGGATCGCGCCACCGCCCACGCCACGCCGTCGCCCCCTGCCAGAAACCGTTCAAGTCGGCAACAGCGGCAGCACCACCACGAACGCCGTCCCTTTCCCCACCTCGCTCATCACTTCGATCTCGCCGCCATGTGCGACGACGAACTCTTTCGCGATAGCCAGGCCCAGGCCGGTCCCTCCAGTATTCCGGGAGCGATCCTCGTCCGCCCGATAGAATCGATCGAACAGGTACGGCAGATGCTCCTGTGCGATGCCTGGACCGGTGTCCTTGACCATCACGCGCAGTTCGTGCGGCGCGAGATCGACAACGACCTTGACCTCACCGCCGTCCGGCGTGTAACGGACGGCGTTGCCGAGGAGGTTGACGAACACCTGCGTCATTCTGTCGGGATCGATCAAGATCTCGCGCGTCTTCGCGCTCACCGCGGCTGCGTTCCCATTCGTGCCAGAATCGCCCATCGCGGCAGAATCATCCGTGGTTTTGTCCCTGGTCTCCAACTCCAAGCGAATCTTTTTATCCGCCGCCTCAATCTCGAAATACTCCACGATCCGTTGGAAGAACGCGATCGCGTCGGTGGGACGTTTATGCACAGCCAATTTGCCAACTTCCGCTTGCGAGAGTTGGTGCAGATCCTGGACCAATCTGGACAGCCGGATGACCTCGTCGTGAATTGGCAATAAATCCTCGGGTTTAGGCTCGCGGACGCCTTGTTGGATGAGTTCCAATTGTCCTTGGATAATCGTGAGCGGAATTCGAAGTTCGTGGGCCACATCGGCGACCAGATGCGTGCGTGCGCGCTCCGTGGCTTGCAACTGCCTGGTCATTTCGTTGAACGCAAGTGCGACTTGCCCGAATTCGTCGTTTGAGGACACCGGGATTTGCGTGGATAAATCGCCTTTCGTGATGCCCTTGATGGCCTGCAACATGCGTTTCAGCGGTCTCGTCATCCGCCTCGCCATAAAGGCGCCCGACAAGAGCGCGAGCGTTCCCGATATGATGATTCCCCACAACGTTGCCAAGGTCATCGTGTGCAGCACAGTCTCTTCAATCTCGTAAAACGGATCCAGGCCTTCGCCGTAGATCATCAAATCGCCGAGAATGCGCCCATTCGATTGCAAATGCACGATGGAATACAGGCTTCGTGCGCGCATGCCTCGCTGTCGTCCGACGTCAAGGATCAAGTGTCCCTTGGGATCGACGACAATCAACTGCTCAGGCAAATCGTTACCCGCCGGCCGGACTGCCATCAGCGCTTTCAACTGCTTGTCCACCTCGGACCACGATCCGCCGTCGCTTCGGTAGAAATAGCTGATGACATCGGCCCATTGAACAGCCGTTCGCTGTCTGGCCTGGCTGGCGTAAGAGCGAAACATGCCCTCGAGTTCATTGTGTGCCAACGTGAAAAAGGCCGCCGACATGAACGCGATGAGGGACGCAATGATGAGGAACACTTTGCGTGTGACGGTGATCCTCATAGATCGTCTCCAAAGCGATAACCCATGCCATGAACCGTTTGAATGTACCGCGGATTGGACGGATTATCTTCGATCTTTCGGCGAAGATGGCTGATATGGCTGTCCACCGTGCGTTCATAGTTCATATACGCGTTGCCCATGACGGTCTGAAGGAGTTGCAGGCGGCTGTAGACCACACCAGGTTTGGCGGCCAATGTGACGAGCATTTGAAACTCCGCGGGAGTCAACGCGATTTCTTCGCCATTTTTCCACACGCGAAAACGGGCCTCGTCAATTTTCAAATTCCCCCGCACGTACACAGGTTCCGGCGCAGGTTGCTGCTGTGCCCGGCGAAGGACGGATCGGATACGGGCGACGAGTTCGCGAAGTCCGAACGGCTTCGCGATATAGTCGTCCGCGCCCATTTCGAGTCCCAATACGCGATCCACTTCTTCCGATCGCGCCGTCACCATGATGATGGGAATTGCCGAAGCGGAGCGAAGTTCGCGGCAGACGTCGATCCCGCTGACCCCTGGCAGCATCCAATCCAATATCACCAAATCAGGTTTGAGTTGATCCACGGTTTTCACGACGGACGATCCATCGAAAAGTGCGTGTACCTCAAACCCCTCGCCTTCGAGGAATGATTTGATGACATCCACGACCTTCGGCTCGTCATCCACAATCAAAATGCGCTGCGGCACATTGATCACCTCTCCGTCCATTATATTTGAACGCGTTCTTGTCCGTTTGGAGAAGCCGTGGAGAAGCTGTGGACGCCTATAACGCGATTGGCTGCACGGCGTAGAATGAACTGTGCCACAACTGCATGGCTCGCGAAAATTCCTACAAAAATCCACATCTTCCCCGACGATTCGAGCTATCTTGATATAGGCGCAGTTCAACAAGGTATGATTGATAAGGAGTGGAAAGCCGTGGGCTTCCAACACATCTTGATGGCGTACGGATACACGGGCGTATTTGTGCTGCTTGGCCTCGAATATCTGATTTTGATCGTCCCAGGAGAAACGCTGCTCACGACGCTCGGCATCCTGGCCCAAACGCACAAGATTCACCTGCATTTGTGGCTTCTCGTGATCGCGGCGACGCTCGGCACATTTGCCGGATCCATCGCGACGTATTGGCTAGGCCGCGCCGTTGGTCGCCCATTCATCCTGCGATACGGGAAGTACGTGTTCCTGACGGAGGCCAGGTTGCAGAAAACGGAAAGACTCTTTCGCCGCAGCGCACTTCCGACCATCATCGTCACAAAATATATCGCGGTCATTCGCGATCTCGTCCCATACGTGGCTGGTATTCAACGAATCCGAATGCGCACCTACCTAACGGCCCAACTCATCGCTTCGCTGGCTTGGACCAGCACGTTTCTGTTGACCGGATCGTTCCTGGAGAAGGCTGGCCAATCACTCTATCACCACTGGCGCATCGAATGTATTCCTGCCGCCGTGCTTCTTGCCGCCCTGGTCTTTGCGTACCGCGCGTTCCACAAACGCCTTGACCGCTTCGTCAATCGGGACGGCGACATGCCGAATCACGACATCTCCATCAACAAATGAGCAACGAGTGAGCGCCGCTATGCAATGAATATCCGCTCTTCCAGCCGCTTAACGCGCGCGACATAGCCTCGACGGTGCAGCATACCGACGAGAATGGTCAAAATCCCGACTCTCCCGATATACATCGTGGCAATCAAAACCCACTTCACCGGTGTGTCCACGATCCCGGTGATGCCCGTGGTCAGGCCGACCGTTCCAAAGGCGGATGTCTCTTCAAACAGGAATCGCAGCAGGCTGATCTGCGGATCCAGAATCGAATCGACAATCGTTCCAACCACGACGACCGATGTCGCGAGAAAGAACAGCATCATGGCGCGTTTCACGAGCCCCCAGGAGATGGAGCGCCCGTACGCCACAACCTCGTCGCGCCCCCGCAGAGACGAGATGGTCGCTTTGACCAATGCGAAGAAGGTTGTCGTCTTGATGCCGCCTCCAGTCGATCCCGGTGACGCCCCGATAAACATCAAAAGAATCATGACAAACCAAGTGACTTCCTTCATCTTACCGATGGGCACCGAATCAAAGCCAGCTGTTCGAGTCGTCACCGACGCAAACCAGGCGTTCAGCCACTTTGCTCCTTGCGACAGCGACGCAAAGGCGTAATTCGACTCGAGCAGGTAGATGATGACGGTCCCGAGCACAAGCAGCAGTGCGGTCATGAAGAGCACAATCTTGGCATGCAGCGACAACTTGCGCTCTCTTGGATAACTGTACAGTTCCTCCAAGACGATGAACCCTAATCCGCCGAGAATGATGAGCAAGCTCGTCATGATGACGACAAACGGATCCGTCGCAAAGCCTTCGAGGGAATTGCCCCACAGATCGAAACCTGCGTTGTTGAAGGACGAGATCGCGTGAAACGAACTGATGCCAATCGCCCGAACCCATCCGTAGTGATACACCCCGTGAAAATACAGCGTGAACAGAAACGCAGCAGCAGCCTCAATCGCGAAGCTGAAAATCAGGATCCTTTGGATGAGTCGCACAGCCCCGTGGATACCGAAGTTGCGATCCTCGGCAATGAGCACCCGATCCCGCAATGAAATCTTTCTGCCCAAGGCCAGATACACGCCGGTCGTGACGAGCGTCATTCCGGCTCCTCCCACCTGCATCAGCAGCGCGATCACAAAGTCGCCGAAAGGGGTCCACGTCGTGGCTGTCGTCACGGTGCTCAGTCCAGTCACGCAAAGCGCGCTTGTCGAGGTGAAGAACGCGTCGGTCAACGAAATGCCCGTGTGCCTGGAGATGGGCAACATCAACAACACAGTGCCGACGACGATGATGAAAAGATAGCCGAGGACCACCTTTTGAGGTGGACTAATCCGGATATTCATGAACGAACCTCCACGCCAGATATGCTCAGTTAGTATTTACCATTAACTTTCTTGAATATCTGTGCATAATTATTCAGTGCGTCGAATGAATTTGTGATGCATCAGCAACAAGCTTTGTTTGTGGATTATATCGTACTTTATGAAAGTTTGGTCACTCGGGCTTGCGAATCACTCCGGACGTACCCGACCATGCAGCAAAGGAGCGATTGTTTTTGGAAAAATACGTTGCCAGTCGTCTGTCGGACACCAGTCCGTCTCAGCCCTTGAAAAGAGGTCTCCGTGCGAGACATTTGGCGATGATCGCGATTGGAGGAGCCATCGGAACCGGGCTGTTTGTGGCAAGCGGTTCCTCCATCAGCGTCTCAGGGCCCGGCGGCGCCCTGATTGCCTATATCATCGTCGGCATCATGGTGTACTTTATCATGACCAGCCTTGGCGAAATGGCGACGGCGATGCCGGTCTCCGGATCGTTCGAAACCTATGCCACGAAGTTTGTGGATCCCGCGCTGGGATTCGCGCTCGGATGGAACTACTGGTATTCTTGGGCGACCACACTGCCAGCCGAGCTCGTTGCCGGCGACATCGTCATGAAATACTGGTTTCCGCACACCCCCTCCATTCTCTGGAGCGCGCTGTTCCTCGCTTTGTTGTTTGCGTTGAACGCCTTCAGCGTCAAAGGCTACGGTGAAGGAGAGTATTGGTTCGCGGGAATCAAAGTGGCGACCATCGTGGTCTTTATCGTCATTGGCATCCTGATGATCTTCGGCATCCTCAACGGACATCCGGTGGGTTTTCACAACTTCACGCTCGGAGGTTCTCCCATCCACGGCGGTATCGTGGGGATCTTCAGCACAGTGTTGGTCGCCGGTTTCGCCTTTCAAGGTACGGAACTCGTGGGGATCGCCGCAGGTGAGAGTGAAAATCCGAAACGGAATGTGCCCAAGGCGATCCGCCAGGTATTTTGGCGCATTCTCATCTTCTACGTGCTCGCGATTTTCATCATCGGCATGTTGATACCTTATACGGATCCCAACTTGCTCAACGCCAGCGTCGATCACATCGCCATCAGCCCCTTTACGCTCGTCCTGCACCGAGCTGGCTTGGCGTTTGCGGCTGCGGTGATGAACGCTGTCATTCTCACCTCGGTCCTGTCCGCCGGCAACTCTTCGCTCTACGCTTCCACGCGCATGCTGTGGGCGCTCGCCACGGAGGGCAAGGCGCCGCGCATACTTGCGCGGGTGAACCGTCGAGGTGTGCCGTCCGTCGCGCTGTATGTCAATCTGCTGATTGGCTTTTTGGCGTTCCTAACCTCCGTCTACGGGAACGCCGTGTACACTTGGATGCTGAACAGCGTCGGCTTGAGCGGATTCATCGCCTGGCTGGGGATCGCCATCAGCCATTATCGGTTCCGCAAAGCCTATGTGGCGCAAGGAAGAGATCTCGGCGAGCTCACGTATCGCGCCAAGTGGTACCCGTTTGGGCCCATCTTCGCGCTCGTTCTGTGCTTGATTGTCGTGTTGGGGCAGGACTACGGGGCATTTTTCGGCGGCAAGATCGATTGGACCGGGGTCATCGCCACGTACATCGGCATCCCATTGTTCGTACTGCTGTGGTTAAGCTATAAGTTTGTGAAGAAGACGAAGGTGGTACCGCTCGAAGAGTGTGACTTTGACATCGTATGATCGGCGGCCCCTTGCGGGGCCCCATCTCCGATCGCGGCACAACTTCGAATCTACAAGCCCTGCAGCCTGAACGTGCAACTGCGGAAATCCCCGTGGAGATACGGCATGGTGAGCCCAGCGTGCATCAACTCGTCGCCGCCGTGGATCCATCCCGTTTCGACAATTTTGTACCGTCGATGAGAATCCAGTCCCGCAAGCCGCAGGATACGAACGCGATCTCCTGGTCGATCCAGCACTCGATAGTATCCGACAAACGCCTCTCCTCGATCCTCAGAAACGTACATCCATGCGGCGTCGTCCCCTGCAAACGGACTTCGCAATCGGTAAAAGTTGCCAAATTGCACAAGCGAGCGCAACCCTTTGTATTTCTCAATCTGCAATCGGATCGCGTCCAACTCGTCGGCTGACAGGCTCGTCAGGTCGAGTTCGTACCCAAAGTTGCCGAACATCGCGACGTCGCCTCGCGTTTCGAGCGGCGTTACGCGGCCTGTCTGGTGGTTCGGAACGCTGCTCACATGGCAGCCCATCGCGATCGGCGGATAGACCATACTCGTCCCGTACTGGATTTTGAGTCGTTCCACAGCGTCGGTGTCGTCGCTCGTCCAGGTCTGCGGCATGAAATGAAGAATGCCGGGATCAAAACGCCCGCCACCTCCGGAGCAGCTCTCAAACAGCACGTGCGGGAACTTCGATGTGATTTCCTCCATGATCCGATACAGGCCAAGCATGTATCGATGCGCTGTCTCCCGCTGTCGATCCGGCGGCAGGGCGGCCGATCCGACCTCTGTCATATGCCTGTTCATATCCCATTTCACATAGTGAATCGGGGCGGAACAGAGGACGTCGCTGACCACTTTGACGATGTAGTCGCACACCTCGGGACGTGTGAGATCCAGGACCAACTGGTTTCGCCCTTCGGATCGACGGTAGCCCGGAACATGAAGGCACCAGTCGGGATGAGCGCGGTACAGTTCACTATCGCGAGAAATCATCTCGGGTTCAAACCACAACCCGAAACTGAGCCCCAATCGGTTGACGCGTTCGGCGAGATCGGCCAACCCGTTCGGCAGCTTCGTCTTATCGACGAACCAGTCGCCGAGCGAGGTGGTATCGTCGTCGCGCTTGCCAAACCATCCGTCGTCCAGCACAAACAGTTCAATGCCGACTTCGGCGGCCGCTTTGGCGAGACGCTCGATTTTGTCCGCCGTGAACTGAAAATAGGTCGCTTCCCAATTGTTGATCAGAATCGGCCGCGGCTTGTCGCGCCACGCACCCCGCATCAAACGGGATCGGTACAAGCGATGAAACGTTCTCGACATCTCGCCCAGTCCGTGCGACGAGTGAACCATGACCACCTCAGGCGTCTGGAACGACTCGCCGGGCTCCAATAACCAACTGAAGTCAAACGGGTTGATGCCCATCGACAGCCGTGCCGTCGAAAATTGATCCACTTCGACCTGGGCGAGAAAGTTGCCGCTGTACACCAAGCTAAACCCGTACACGTCGCCGTGGTGCTCATCGGCCGCGTCGCCCAACAGCGCGACGAACGGATTGTGTTGATGGCTGCTCGCTCCGCGGCGGCTCTCAATCGACTGGATTCCGGGAACCAACTGCCGCGTCACGACATGCCGTTCTCGCGCCCACGCACCCTCAAGATGCATCATCCGAAAGTCCGCGCAGGGAAAGTCGACGCTCATACTGAGGGCTCGCTGCAGACGGATTGCAGTATCACTCAGGTTGTAGAACTGAACATTGCGGGTGATCGCGTCGAATCCTTCGAAAACGGTGTATCGCAGCACGGCACACAGGCCAAGCACCGCGTCCTCCAGCTCGATCTCGAGCGTCTCCGCCTCGTCCTCGCGCTCCACGTACGTGGCAGGCAGACCTTCGAGCGGGGGCTTGCCTTTGGAAATGCGGTGGGATCGATATTTGAGCTCGGAAACGGTCCATCCGCCAGCAGCTTGTATTTGATAGGCAGGGGAACGAAAGTCCGACATCCCGAACGCCGGATATTCCTGCAACAAGGTGTCAAGCGAAAAGGCAGGATCCGTCGGATCCGGATTTGGCGAGAACGCCCTGCTGAAATCAGGATACCTGGACGCGCCTGTGTATTCTGAAATCTTCTTACCGTAGTAGCGGTGCGCCAGGAATCCGTCCTTGACAATCTCCATGACGTAACTGGTGTCATGTGCTTGCAGATGGAAGATTCGCCTCTGTTCGTCGTATACAATACTCATCGTTCACCATCCCATGAAAGCGAATTCGCACGCATTACAATTCTGTCCCCCACCGCAGATGACCTGCAATGGGGGACAGGCTTCGCAACATCTTCACTTCAAACCTTATTCGACTTCGGCCAGGCGTCTGCGTTCCCGGCGAATGGCCCGGAAGTGCAGCAATTCGTACATCAGCGGCACGATGCACAGCGTCAAAATCGTCGACGTGACAATGCCGCCAATCACCACCACGGCGAGCCCTTGTGACAACAGCAAGCCTTCCGATGAACCGAACGCGAGCGGCAGGAGCGCGCAGACCGTCGCGATAGCCGTCATCAAAATCGGACGGAGCCGCGTAGTACCCGCTTCCAGCAGCGCTTCACGGATCGTGAATCCCTTGCTACGCTGCTGCTCGACGCGTCCGACGAGCACGATGGCGTTCGTGACGACGATACCCATCAACATCAGAATGCCAATCATGGAGGAGACGCTGATCGGCTGCTTGGCGATGAGCGAGCCGAAGAACGCGCCAATCAAGGCGACAGGCATCGAGAACAGGATGGCGAACGGGGCGGACCACTCGCCGAACGTGATCAACATCACGATGTAGACGATCACGACAGCGGCGCCGATCGCCTCGACGAGGCTGGACATATCCTGCGCATTCTGCTGGTTGGTAATGGACTGCTGCACCTGCACGCCAGTCGGCAAATGCATGGATTGAATCGCCTGCATCGCCGATTTCTCCGTCTGGTTGGTGTTCTTCGACGTATAGTCCGCCGTGATCTCCACGTACGAATGACCATTTTCGTGAAGAATGGAAGTCGGCGTCTGGACCGTTTGCACACTCGCCACATCGCCAAGGTCCACCGTTTGTCCGGTCGGCGTCATCGTGATCGGCAAACTTCGGATAGCAGACAGCGTGTCGATGGCCGAGTGCTGGAGCGCGACCTCCATGTCATACGCTTGTCCATTCAGATTCACCGATCCGATATTTTGCTGCGACACGTACTCACTGATGACACTGCCCACCATCTGTGCCGTCAAGCCGTATTTCGCGATCGCCGGCCGATTCGGCACAATACTGATTTGCGGCTGCTTCTGGGACAGGTTGTTCGAAATGTTCGTGAGTCCGTTGATATGCTTCAGCCGGCCGGAAATCTCCGTGGCGGCGGACTGAATCGCGCCATCGTTGGGTCCGGTGACGACGATATCAAACGCGGTTTGATCCCCGCCTGCCGCCACGCCCTCCACCGTGATCTGCGTATTGCCCTGGTTCAGCGATGCGGTCTGTTTCTGGACCTTGTCCAAAAATTGATTGACATCGACCTTTGGCTTGAGCGCGATGTTCAACGTCGCCGTATTGGTCTGACCGGGCCCGGCAACAAGCGCGTTCGATGACCCGCCCACTTGGGTATTCAGAGTTTCAATATCCGCTTGGTCTTTGCGAAGGATATGCTCGACCTGTTGAGCCTTGCTGTTCGTCACGTTCAGCGGCGTGCCGACCGGAAGCGTGATGGAAATCGTCGCATTCTGGGTCGTGGAATTGGGCATGAACGTGCTGCCGACAATCGGAAGCACCGCGATGGATGCGACAAACGCAACGGCTGTGCCAAGAATGACCCACAGCTTGTGATTCAAGCACCAATCGAGCGCTCCTCGGTAGGCCAACTGCCACGGCCGCCACTTGGGCACCCGTGCCGCCGACGGATCGTCCCCTTCATTCGATGCCCCATCGATGAGACTGGGGTGCAGAATGCCATCGGCCCCATCCGCCACGGCCGCATCCAGCCATTCTGCGACTTTGCCCCGCGGCGGCTTTCGAACCACGAACATCCACGCCAACAACGGCACGATGGTCAAGGCCACAATCAGCGAACAAATCAGTGAGAAAACCACCGTCAACGCGAATGGGGCGAAGATTTTGCCAATCACCCCGCTGACCAGCGCAAGCGGCAGGAATACCGCGATGGTGGCCAGCGACGACGACAAGATGGCTTTGCCGACCTCTGCGGTGGCGTACATCACGAGTTTTCTCCCGTAGCCAAGCCCGCTCTTCCAGGATCGATAAATGTTCTCGATCACGACGATACTGTCGTCGACCACCCGCCCCGTCGCAATGGCGAGACCTCCAAGCGTCATAATGTTGAGCGTCACACCAAAGTGATTCAAAAGAATCATCGCGGACAGGATGGAAACCGGAATCGACACGACCGCAATCAGCGTGGTCAACCAGTTGCGCAGGAACAACAGAATCACAAGAACCGCGAACAGGGCGCCAAGCAAGGCCTCGTGCAACAGTCCGTTGATAGACCCTGTAATCATCTGCGACGAATCATAGACGGTGGTGGTGTTGACACCGCTTGGCAGTTGCTTGTGAAGCGCGGCGATTTCCGACCTTGCCGCTTTCACGACCTGGACGGTATTCGCATCATCCGTTTCGTAAACGCTGACCATAATGCTCGGTTGACCGTCTGTGCGGTTGATTGAGTCTCCAGGAGCCTGCTCTGACACCGTGGCCACATCCTGAAGCGCAATGGTCCCCGTTTGCGTAGTCAGCGGCAAGTTGCGGATGTCTTGGATGGATTGAAACTGCGCATTCAGTTGCACAGGCTGCACTTTATTCGACACCGTTGCCGTACCAAGCGGCATCGTCACGTTGTCGCTCTGCAGCGTCTGCTCCACCTGCTGCAGTGTCAGATGGTATTGATTCAATTTGGCGGAATTGAATGTGACAACAATGTTGTCCTCATCCGCGCCCGCCGCAGTCACCTTGGCAACTCCGGAAATACCCTGCATCGCGGGGATGACCGTGTTGTTCACGATATTTTTGAGCTGCTCCATGGGAACCGTCTTCGATCCGACCGCAAATTCCAAAACTGGAGCGTTTCCCAACGAGAACGACTGCACATCCGGCTTGTCTGCCGAACTTGGCAGCTGAACAGCCTCCAGCGTTTGCTCGACTGTCTGCGCCACCTTGTCAGGATCGGCATTGATGTTCAGTTGGAGTTCGATTTCCGAAACATTGGCCAGCGAGTTGGATGTAATGACTTGGACATCCTGTGTGCCATTGAGGGCTTTTTCCAGCGGGCTCGTAACATCATCGGCCACCTGGCTGGGAGTCGCCCCAGGATAGGTTGTGGAGACGGTGACGATAGGAATCGAAATGTCGGGCATCAACTCTTCCTTGAGCGAACGCGTTGAGATAATACCGCCCACCACTACCAGCAGCACCAAGATGATAATGGCAACCGGATTTCGTAACGAAAATCGGGTCAAAAAACGCATGGATATCCTGCCTTTCACTCGTGCTTGTCGAGTCAGTTTTCTTCGTGCTGCTTTTGGAGAATGTCCGACAATTTCCGAACTAATTCGATGAACGTGTGTTGCTCCGCTTCCGTCAACTGCGTGAACGAGTCTGCCAACTCGCGCATGATCGTGGATCGAACGCTCTCGACGATCGCGCTACCCTCATCCGTCAACTCGACAATTTTTACCCGAGCATCGTCGGGAGACGTCTTACGCCGGACGAGGTGGGCCAATTCCAGGCGATCCACCATCGTCGACATGGTGCTGGGCCGCACATCCAATCGTTCAGCCAACTGGCCAATCGTACACGGACCTTGAGTGGTCAACGTCGACAGGATAAACCGCTGGACACGGGTAATGGACAGTCCATCGACTTCCCAAGGCCGGGACTGCCTCATCATCCTCATCAAGCGTTGGAGACTTTCAAAGAACATCACAACCGATTCCTGCTCCATCCTCACGTGCTCCCCAATTCATTTTATATCGCTAAACTAATATATAGCTTTTCGAAATAAAATTCAACATTGCGCCGTATGTAGGTTGCCAAAGATCGCAATCTCAAATAAGCCTTCGTAGATACTGGGATCAAACGGGAGGCGAACAGTGGAACATCCATGCAGGAGAAATGCAGGTGTCAGAGGACCAGAAGGGCAGGCATCAACGTGTGTTCTTGGCGTAGTACATGGCCATATCGGCATGTCGCATAAGTTTGCTCACAGTGTCTCCATGCTCCGGATACAACGCAATTCCGATACTCCCATGAATCCGCAATTGGTACTCCTCGATAAAAATCGGTTGCGAAACCGCGTCTTCGATCACCGCAATCATATCATTGCATTCAGCCAAACTTTCCACATTCTTCAGGAGGATCGTAAACTCATCCCCGCCGAGCCGAGCCACGACATCCCCATCTCGAACGGATTGCGTCAACCGTTTCGCTACTTCAACCAACAACAGGTCCCCAATATGATGACCATAAGAATCGTTGACAGGCTTAAAACCGTCCAGGTCCAGCAACATCAGGCAATGGCATGCGTGTTTCGCTTGAACCAAGGCGAGATCGAATCGCTCCTTAAACAAACGACGATTCGGCAAATCGGTCAGAGGATCATGATACGCCAGATAGGCGATTCCCTCCTCTGCTTCCTTTCGCTCCGTGATGTCACGTCCGACGCCAATGGTCTGGACGATTGCTCCCGACTCGTCGCGAATGTATTGAACGGTTGTCTCATACCACCGGTAGTCGCCATTCTTGTGCCGGACCCGCCCCGTGAATCGCTCCGTGTTCTGGTGACGCGGCAATGTGTCTCTCAATTTCGCCAAATTTTTGTTGTCTTCCGGGTGGTTGAACAGGACGGCGGATTTTCCCACCACCTCTTCAGGGGTATAGCCAAGCAGATCGGTCACGGAAGACGAGATATAGGTAAATGTCCCATCAGCCGAAAATGCGGAAATCACATTTTGAGACTGCTGCGATATGAACGAAAACATGTCTTGAATGTTTAAAAGCTCTGTATGCTGCTTTCTCTGTTGATCAATATCCTCCAGTGTCAGCAGCGTCCATGTCGTATCCGCATCGACTTGAACCGGAACCTCCGTCAACTTTACATACACCGCGTGCCCATGTTTATGGCGGATTTCCAATTCGCGAACACCAGGCGCGTTTTGATCGTCCCATTCGCTCGCAGCAAGTTTGTTACCCTCCGCAAGAAGCAATTCTCTTACCGGTTTCTCTGCTAGTTCTTCCAAGGTGTACCCACTGATATGCAATGCAAAAGGATTCGCGTCCAAACAGTACCCTTGCGAATCTACAATAAAGATGCCGACCGGATAGTTTTGAAAAAGGGACTGAAACAACTTGCCGCCTTGAACAAGAACATCGAATGCCCTGGTCATGCACATATCACCTCCACAGAACGGCGTTCTCCAGTTTATATCGAAGTATATCCTTCAATTTACGTCAGTCACCATGCTGCTCCAATCATATCGAAACGAGGCTGGATCATACTATGGGTACAGTTGGCAGGAAGAACAAACGTCGCGATCGCCCGCTTTCCAAGCACCTGTACACCCATGGCGAGCAACGATGTGACAAAGGGACAACCCCGTTCGATAGTATCACTATCGACGGGATTGCCCCACGTATTACGCAGATTGACAAACCTGCTTCTATTGACTCGGCTTCATTCAGGGAATCGGAACGATCTCTTCCCCTTCATCGGTATCAAACACAGGCTCCGGCATCCTGCTGGCGACACCCCAATAGTAGAGAATAATCGCGCCAACAGCGACAATCAGACTGTCCCACGGATCCGGAATGATGGGCTTTGAACCACTTGGTCCAAACGATCCAATTCGGGCCATGACAAAGATGAAGATATAATACACAATCAGCCAAATTCCCGATTTCCACTGCGCCTTCAGCTTCTCGGCCGATTCGCGGCGGTCCAGGAAGGCGAAATACAGAATGAGCGATCCAATGACCAGCCCAATCAGCAGTGAATCGGTCGACCAACCAGACCAATAGATGATCCACGTGGCCCCGATAAATGCGAGCGGTGAGATAATCGACATGCCTTTCAGCCTAAATGGCCGATGCATTTCGGGACTGGTCTTGCGCAACGACGCGATCGAAATGGGACCGACCATGTACGTCATCACCGTTGCAGAAGTAACGGCGTTGATGAGGACACTCCAAATCTGGAATTTGAACGGCATGATCCACGCGATGGACAAAAGCAAGGTCAACCACATGGCGCCGCGAGGAATACCTGTCTTTGGATTCACCTTGCCGAAAATCGAATAAAAAATACCGTTTTTCGCCCAAGCAAATATCGTACGCGCTGTACCAGACATATAGACGTTGCCGGTACCAGAGGGGGAGATGACCGCGTCGATGTTCACCAAGGTCGCCAGCCAAAACATGCCCAACGCCTTCGCGATATCGACGTAAGGTTGATCAAAACTTACATTCGCCCAGCCGCCCTTTGCGACAGCTTCTGGAACGGCACCAATAAATCCGAATTGCAGTAAAAGATACATGATGGCACTCAAGGCGATTGCAAATAGAATCGCCAGCGGTATGTCCCGCTGCGGCCTTGCGGCTTCCGCGCCAAAGTCGACCGCCTGCCGAAATCCCAGATACGCAAACACGATACCGGCGCCGGTTACCGCGGTTTCAATTCCCTTGATTCCACCAGGGTTAGCTCCGCCTTGGGAGAAGTTCGAGACATGCATGTGCGTCAGAAGAATCACAATAATAATGATGGGTACGATAAACTTGAACAGAGTGACGATAGTATTGACTTTTCCAAAAAAGTTGACGCTCCAATAGTTAATTAGGAAAAAGACGACCAAAAGTGCGACCTGCACGAGAATGCCTAGAAAAGTCGGGCTAGAAGCCGTTCCAAGTCCGCCCCACCAACCGGTCGCATACTGACGAAACGCGTCTGTCTCGACGCCTGCGACACTGGAGTATGCGAGCATCGACGAGAACCCAATGAGCCACCCCACGAGTGAACCGTGCGTGTACTGTGGGTATCGAACGAATCCTCCGGCTCGAGGCAACATCGCCCCCAACTCACCATACACAAGACCAATCAATGCGACGACGACGGCCCCGAACAACCAAGCCACCCACGCCAAATTGCCGGCATCCTTCGCGCCGTTCAGAGCGCCAAACAGCCAGCCGGACCCAATCATCGAGCCAACGCCCAAAAGCGATAGGTCAAGAAGTGTTAATTTTCGCTTAAATCGGCCCTGCTTAACAGACACAGGTCCCTCCCCCTTCAAAAGAGATAGTATGTTTTGACTTATTATACACAAGACTTCAATAATATATCGTATATTGCGAGAATTTTTTCACCGACGGTGTCGCAGATTGACAAAACCTTGTAGGACAAGGGCGTCTTTGAATAGGTGAGAGAGGACTGGCAGGCGACCGGGGCTGCGCGCGCGATCGCGAAGATGGTTGGGAGCGGACCGGCTGGGGGGCCGGGGAACGGGGGCTGAGGGCGAATGGATGGCTTGGGGGCCGCGTAGGCGGGGACGAGCGGGCTGGGGACCCAGGGGACGGGTAAATAAGCGGCTCTGAGAGG
>NZ_BCQI01000030.1 GCF_001544355.1 Alicyclobacillus acidiphilus NBRC 100859 | reverse complement strand
CCGCAACCCGCCGCAACCCGCCGCAACCCGCCGCAACCCGCCGCGAGCCGCCCGAGCCGCCCGAGCCGCCCGAGCCGCCCGAGCCGCCCGAGCCGCCCGAGCCGCCCGAGCCGCCAAGTTCCCGCGAAGGTGGAGTTTTCCAGCCTTCGTGTGCGACGGCAAGCTGCGGACAACAAGCTGCAGCGCAGAGTGAGAGAGGAGACAGCCGCTATGCCCGAACAAAGCTATGAACAAGGCTATGATGACAAGTTCTCGCCGCTAGTCGATCACGTTCGAACCAGCAACCGCCAGCAATTTGCGTCAGCCGCAGGCTTGGTCGTGATTCAATCTGGAAAGGTGCTCGTCAATTGGCGGGGTGGCGCAGGAACGGGGCCAGATGGCAATCGACCTGTGGATATAGATTCCAGATTCAACGTGTACTCCGTCCGAAAGGCGTTCATCGGTCTCGCTGCTGCCATCACGCTTGCCAACGCGAAAGAATGGAACGTGAACTCCCGCGTACGGGACTACGTCCTGGATGTCATGAAAGACCCGGATTTCCAGGATGTCTCGCCGGATCTAGAGATTCGCCACCTGCTTACACACACCCACGGCTTGGCTGAGAAGAGGAACGGCATCGTCCAGTCGTTCCGGCCTGGAACGCGCTGGATGTACAATAACGTTGGCGTCGAGCTGCTGTGCCGCATAATTCGTGCCATCTCAGGCAAGAGCGTGCGTGACATGCTGCATCAGCAGGTGTTCGGGCCCGCCGGTCTGCACCACGTCGATTGGGAGGACGAGGCGCAAGACATCTTCGTTCGCGACGTCCACGATCCGGCGATGCCGCCGCAGTTGCAGTTGGGGCCGAGGAATGGGCATGATCGAAACCTCTACACCTCGCCGACCGATCTCGCCCGCTTCGCCCAACTCCACCTGGAAAACGGCCGACTCGACGGCACCCAGATCGTGCCTGCTGAGGTTATCGCGGAAGCTGTCTCCTGCCAATCGCCTTCTGGGCTGGATCCTGACAAGCCGCGTCATGGCTACTTTTGGTGGCTGCGCGTCCCCTATTCGAAGAGCACGGAGATCGGCCCAGACGTGCCACCCCGTTCGTACCAAATCGCCGGCATGAACGGCAGCCTGTGTCTCGTGATGCCCGATCTCGACGCAGTCGTGGTTCGGACGATGAACAAGATTGGGGCGCCCATCGCGTTCGACAGGTTTGGCGAATTTCATCGGCTTGGCAACTTGGCGGCGAAACTGCTTTCGTAATCGTGTAATCTACAGGTAACTAGCGGTAACGACACCATCGTCAACCAAATCATCGGCAACCATACAAAGGGGTAAGCGCAATGAACACTGGGAGAACAACGTTGATCCATCGCGCGCGGATCGTCAGCGGCGACAACGTGATCGAGGACGGCTGGTTGGCCGTGAGCGGCGGGATCGTGACAGAGTTGGGAGACGGCACGCCACCGGAGTCGCTCTTTGCGGGCGGCGCTGACGTGGTTGACGCGGACGGACAATGGCTTGTGCCAGGCTTCGTCGACGTGCACGTCCACGGTGCCGATGGGGCGGAAGTGATGGACGGCACCGCCGAGGCCATCGCACGCATCGGCCGCTTTCATGCGAAGCACGGTACGACCGGTTGGCTGCCCACGACGGTGGTCGGTCCAGCCGCGGCGCTCCAACGCGCGTTGTTGGCCGTCGCCGAGGTCCGCGACACGCCAGCCGCGGCGGAAGGGGGCGCCGCGATACTCGGCGTTCACCTGGAAGGGCCCATGATCTCGGCGAAGCGGATCGGCGCGCAAAATCCGGCACATCGGATCGATCCCGACGTTCCCACGATGACGCAGCTTCTTGACACCGTTCCCGACTTGGTGCGCAAGGTGACGATCGCGCCCGAACTGGCCGGAGCCGACGAGGTCATTCGACTTCTCTTAACCCGCAACGCGATCGTCTCGATGGGCCACACGGACGCGTCCTTCAGCCAAGCCATGCACGCCATCCAACAAGGCGCTTCGCACGCGACGCACCTGTTCAACGCCATGCGCGGTTTGCACCATCGCGACGGCGGAACTGTCGGCGCCAGCCTGCTGTCCGACAACGTCGTCTGCGAGATCATCGCCGACGGCCATCACGTGGACTTTGACATGCTCAAACTGGCGTATCGGTTGAAGGGCAGGGATCGCCTCATGTTGATCACGGACGCCATCGCCGCCGCCGGTAGACCTGACGGCGCGTATAAACTCGGCGGGCTCGACGTCACGGTCAAAGCGGGGATATGCCTGCTGCAGGACGGACAAACCTTGGCTGGCAGCACCTTGACGATGGACGCGGCGGTCCGCAACATGGCCAACCGCGTCGGCGTATCGCTGCCCGACGCCGTCGCCATGGCCAGCGCGGTGCCAGCGCGCGAACTCGGCCTGGCTTCGCGAAAAGGCCGGATCGCCGTTGGGTATGACGCCGATCTCGTCCTGCTCGACGAATCACTTCAAGTGAAGCGGACGTGGATATCGGGAAAGAGCGTGTTCGAGCGAGTTTGAGAAGAAAAGCGAAGCCGGGCTGCCGGAACCTCGTCTTGCGGCTGAGGTTCCGGCAGCCCGGCTATTTCATTTGAGTCGCGGTGAGTCTCGGCAAGCGCGCCGGCCCCGATTATCCCTGGAGATCTGTCAGCTTCACCGGTGCCCCGAGTTTCACAGAACGGTTCGCGGCTTCCACGAGTCTGGTCAAGTCAATCGCCATCGCGACGTTCTCGTCCGCGGCGGTACCCTCCTGAATGTGCTTCACCCATTGCTCCAGCGCGGACGGCCGAGCGCCGCCAAGTTCGTATGTCGTCCATTCGTTTGGTTCCCGCTCCGAAGTCTTCACCAGCAGTTTGTCTTCCCCGAAACCATACAGCACAGAGCCCTTCGTTCCGTGGATCTCGATGCTGAACGATGGTGCCCCGCTGACGAAGCTCGTTTCGACGACGCCCAGCGCGCCGTCTTCGTACGTAAGAATGGCGACGGCGTTGTCCTCCACGGCGCGGTTGGTCAAATAGCCGTAATGCGCGCTCACAGCCTGCGGCAAGCCCAGGAAGAGGCGCGTGAGGTACAGCGGGTGACAGCCGAGATCGGTCAACGCGCCGCCTCCGCATTGGATTGGATCGTAAAAATGCGCCGGGAGCCAATCGTTCGACGCGCCATGGTGCGCCAACCGAACGCGCACGAGCGATAGCTGACCGAGCCACCCCTTCGCCAGAATGTCTTCAATGGCCACTGTGTAATCGTCGTTCAGCCGCGGCAGTGACACTGTCAGCCTGACACCGTTTTCCTGAACGGCTGACACAATCCGATTCGCTTCCTCCAGCGTCAGCGCCAGGACCTTCTCGGTAAAAATGTGTTTCCCTGCCACCGCGGCCTTCGTCAGGACCTCGCCGTGCATATTCGTCGGCGCATCGACGATCACGCCGTCGATATCCTCCTGTCCCAAGAGTTCGTCTAACGACGCGTAAAACGGGACGGACAATCTGTCGGCCTCTACCTGACCACGTTCCGGAATCTCGTCCCAAACCGCGACAATTTCCGTATCAGGGTGTTCAGCAACCTGCCGGGCGTAATCTCTTGCGTGCACGTGCCAGAAACTCAGCATGGCGACTCGAATCATGAAACCGACCTCCTCATGGTCACAAACGATGGACGAATACATCGGTGGAACGCAGCGGCAGCATTCGCGCATCAACCTCGCAGCGACAGCCGCGTTTCGTCATAGCACGACTAGACAAATCAAGAACTATTCACCATGATACGGAATCATACTGAAAACAACAATTCCATTCTGATATGGGCAGATGGGGCGGCGGATGGGCCAGCGGGGCGGCGGAGGCGGGGGCGGTCGAGCGCGATCCGCAGAACCGTCGACGCGATTAAGCCGCCGAGAGCCGCTTATTTGACTCTGTCCGGCCGATTCGAACGAAATAAGCGGCTGTGAGCTGCTTATTTCTCTCCACGACCGCCGATCGCGCCGGTTTTCGGTCGAATAAGCTGCTCACGGACGTTTATTCGATGCCAATTCGAAGATTCGACAAAGATAAGCGGCTGTGAGCTGCTTATCCCGCATCCCCCATCCCCCATCCCGCATCCCGCATCCCCCATCCCGCATCACAAAGCCATCGCGATCACGTCGACGATGTGCATCGCCCTCATTTTCCCTTCTAAGCCCGCCCGGATGATGCCCTGTTTCATCTGCAGCAGGCACCCTGGATTCGACGTGACCACCACGTCGGCCATCGTGCCGCGAACGTGATTCATCTTGGTGTCCAAAATGTCCATCGACATCTCGAAATTCGTGATGTTGTAGATGCCGGCTGAGCCGCAGCAGCTGTCGGCGCGGGGCAACTCCACGTAGGTGACGCCAGGGATCCGCCGCAGCAAGTCCCGCGGCTGGGTGCGAACGCCCTGTCCATGCGCCAGATGGCAGGAATCTTGATAGGTTACGCGGAGATCGAGCCGCTTGGTAAACTCGAAGTCCGGAAGTTCGGCCAACAGTTCGCTGACGTCTCGGGTGGCGTCGACAAAACGTTTCGCGCGTTCCGACCACCTGGGATGATCGTTCAGCCACACCGCGTACTCCTTGAGCGCGGCGCCGCAGCCGCCCGCGTTGTTGACCATGAAGTCGACACCGGCCTCTTCAAACGCTTCGATGTTTTGTTTGGCGAGATCGATGGCGCTCGCCTTTTCTCCGGCATGCGCGTGCAAAGCCCCGCAGCAGGCAGTCCCTTCAAGAAACACCACTTCACACCCCGCGTGGGCGAGGATGCGGGCGGTCGCTTCGTTGGTTTGGTGGAAGAGAACATCCATCACGCATCCTGTGAACACGCCGACGCGCGGGACCCGAGGCTGCGATCGCCGCGCGGGAATGACGGCTTGGCGGCCTTTTCGCTGGCCGGGTGAAGCCACCGGATCCACCGCGCGCTGCATCTCGGCCATTTCCTTTGGCAGGATTCGAACCATGCCGGTGCGGTTGGCCAGTCGCTGCAATCCAGACGCCTGCACGGCCCACAGGAGGTTGCCCGCCAGGCGCATCCTGCCCGGATGCATGAACAACCGCTTTAAGGCGAGGTCTCTGCGGAATGATCGACGCCTGTCACCGCGTTTCACGTCTTCGACGAGTTCGCGCGCGTCCTCCAGCAACTGTCCGTACTTCACGCCGGCTGGGCACGCTGTCTCGCAGGCTCGACAGCCGAGACAGGCGTACATGTTGGACGCGAATTCGTCGTCGACGGGCAGCTTCTGCTCCGCGACCGCCTTCATCAAGGCAATGCGGCCGCGCGGACTCTGCGTCTCCAATCCCGTCTGTTCGTATGTCGGACAGGTCGGCAGGCAAAATCCGCAGTGCATGCAATTGAGAATCTCATCCATATTGAGAACGGGTACGCGATCCGTCATCGCTTCTCACCACCCCATCGTTCCGGGAACCATTTCATTCAGCGACATGCTGCCAGTCCGGTACCCGAACAAATATCTTCCCAGGATTCAAAATGCCGTTGGGATCGAACGCCTGCTTCAACCGCATCATCAGTTGAATCCCATCTTCGCCCACACGCTTCGGCAAAAATTTGGCCTTCGCCATGCCGACACCGTGTTCCCCGGTGATGGTGCCGCCGAGACGAAGAGCCACTTCGAAAATCTCCGCGAAAGCCGCGTCCACGCGCTCCAATTCCTCGGCGTCGCGTTCGTCGGTCATGCAGGTCGGATGCAGATTGCCGTCCCCCGCGTGGCCGAATGTGCAGATTTGCACCTGATATTTCTCAGCGATGCGCTCGATCTCGCTGACCATCGTCGCCAATTCCGATCTCGGCACCGTCGCATCCTCCAGGATCGTGGTCGGGCGCAGTCTTGACAGGGCGGCGAGGGCGGAGCGGCGTGCCGCCATCAACCTTGCCCCGTCCTCCGGCGTGTTCGCCACCTGAACGTCTGTCGCGCCAACTTTGCGGGCAATCTGGGCAATCCGATCGATATCCCGATCCACCTGCTGTTCGACACCGTCCTGCTCAATCAGCAGCATCGCGGCCACGTCGGTGGGCAGGCCCAGGTGAGCAAATTGATCCACCACGCGCATCGTCGACTGATCCAGGAATTCCATCGTGGCCGGGATGATTTTCGCGGCGATGGTCCGCTCCACAATCCGTGCCGCATCGACCATGCGCTTGCAATAGACGACCATGGTGCGCTTGCTTTCTGGTAAAGGCAAGAGTTTCAACGTCAACTCGGTAATCACCGCGAGCGTGCCCTCAGACCCGACCAAAAGGCGCGTCAAATCGTACCCCGCCACATCTTTGTAGTTCTTGCCGCCGCATCGCAGAATTTCACCTGTAGGCAGGACATATTCCAAGCCCAACACGTAGTCTTTGGTGACACCGTACTTCAAGCCGCGCATACCGCCCGCGCCCTGGGCGACGTTGCCGCCAATCGTGGAAATCCGCATACTCCCCGGATCGGGCGGATAGAACAAACCGCGCGCTTCCACAGCCCGGTGCAAATCCGCCGTGATCACGCCAGGCCCAACCGTCACAGTCAAATTGCTTTCGTCGATCTCGACAATCCGATTGAACCGCGTCATGTTCAGCACGATCCCGGCTGCCACAGCCACGGTTCCACCCGCCAAATTGGTCCCTGATCCACGCGGGATCACCGGGATTCGCTCTTCGTTGGCAAGGCGCAGGACTTCCGAAACCTGCCGCGTCGTTTGCGGAAACACAATCCAATCCGGCGCCCCGGTCACGATGGGCGTTGCGTCGTACGAATACGCGTGGCGCTCGTTGGCGCTGTCCCGAACGGAATCTTCGCCCACGATGGCGCACAGTCGAGATCGGATGGAACTATTCGTATCCACCATGCAGTCATCCACTCCCTCGTCTGTCACCGTCAATCCCAACACCTTCTCCACTCGGCAGGACAATCCTCGGTCCTTCGTACGATATCCCGCCCTGAAGCGGGTGATCGCCCAAGAACATGCCCGCGTCCAAATCCACGTGCCGACACCCCTGGGATGCGGCCAGGATGGCGGCCGCGGTGACGGAGATGGGCCCCTCCATCATGCTGCCCACCATCCAATCCAAGCCGGCCGCCCGAATCGTCTGAACCATTTGCAGCGCGATCGTGATGCCGCCCGTCTTCATCAATTTGAGATTGACGATGTCTGCCGCCCGCTGATCGATCACTTTGAGCAAATCGGTCATCCCAAACACGCTTTCGTCCGCGACAACCGGCAGTGAGCTCGCCTGCGCCACCGCGGCCAGCCCCGCCAGATCCCACGCTGGCACGGGCTGCTCCAGGTAGTCGACACAGAGCTTCTCCATCGTCGCCAAGTAACCGATAGCCTCTTTCGCGGACCACGCTTGATTCGCGTCGACGCGCAGCTGGATCTCCTCGTCCACGCTGGAGCGGATGCCGAAGAGGCGTTCCATATCCAAGCCGTCTCGGCCGCCAAGCTTCACTTTCAGCACCTTGAACCCTTTCGCGCAATAATCCCTCGCTTCGTCGATCATCGCCTCCACCCGGTTCAAGCTGACCGTCGCATCCGTCTCAATGGCGCCGGGCTGACTCCCAGTGCGCCGCCAAAGCGGCAGGCCTGCCCGCTTTGCGTAGAGATCGTGAAGGGCGATATCGACTGCCGCTTTGGCCGCCGTGTTGCGGACAATCGCCCGCTGAATGGCGGCGAGGACAGCGTGTTCGTCGTCGAGATCGGAAGCTTCGAGAACAGGGAACAGATGCCGTTCAATCGCGTACACGATGGAGCCCTCGGTTTCACCCGTGATGGCGGGAGTCGGCGAAGCGGAACCCCAGCCGACCAAGCCCTCGTCGGTTTCCAAACGGACGCGAATGTCCGTAACAGAACTGGTAGAACGAAGCGCCGTCCGAAATGTTGTGCGCAGAGGTATTTCACGGACTTCCACCGATGCTTGAACGAGTTTCACCACGATAACCTCTCTTCGAAACGATCATGTCTAAGACACAGTATGAATTATCATTTTAATCAATTCAATAAACATTTGAAATATAATATCAAATGAAAGCTTTGTAGAACGGCCGTTTGGGAGGAGCTGGGAGGGCCGCGCGAGGTCGAGCAGGCTTAGTTGAGCGGGCTGGGAGGGCTGGGCCAAATAAGGGGCCGCTGGCCGCTTAAGTATGTCGAATCGTCTGAGTTGCGACAAATAAGAGGTCGACAGCTGCTTAAACGCCTGAAACCACCCCATTTCGAAGGGAGCGGAGGCATATAAGCGGTTGAGGGACGCCTATCCGGCCTCGCTGCGGGTCATTCGCCGGAATAGGCGGCTAAGAGCCGCTTATATTCTCTTAACCCCCGGCCTCAGCGGCTCACCCGCCATCGCGATCACGCCACCGTAGCGGTACTTTTGTCCCTTACGCGGCCTCAGCGGACGGCGGACGGGAACAACTCCAACACGCCGGTCAGCGATTCAAGATATGTTTGCCCTTTGCTCGATTTCACGTCCAACGTGGAGACCATCACCTCGTTGACCGGCACAAAGATCTCGTCCCCCCGCTCGTCGTCGAGAAAACCTGCGAAGTCGTGGATCACGTAGTGGCGGTGATCGACACAGCCCAAGTACAGCATGGTGTGACCAGGCATATACAATGGGACCCCTGGCCCCAGGCCCTCAAGCAGCCGCATCCGTTCCCGCACCCCCGCGGATGGCGGAATTTCGACGCGGTGTCTCGATGCGTGTTCTTGGGCCCCTGCGTTGCGCGGCAAGGGAACGCCCATCGTGCGGAACACGTCCATCACCAGACTGGAGCAGTCGTGATTGCCAAAGCTGTCTCCCCAACCATAGCGTTCGGTCAGCAGTTGAAAGGCGGAGCGAATCGCCCACGCTGGCGAAAACGGAAGGTAGCCTTCATGGATGCCGGCACGATTGGAGATCAAAGCCGTGCGGACTTCGAGGGTTCCATCGGGGAGCCGCACGGGGTAAAGAATCGGAGTGTGCCCGACGCGAATCTGATTTCCGACTGACGGCTCGGCGGCGTCGGCAATGGGCAAATATGCGGCCATTTCGATCCACCGTTTCGAAACCGCCTCGTCGTACGGATTTGCTTGCGTGCACACGCCGGGCCGCGTGACCACGACGAACCGTTCGGGCTGCGCATACTGCAGAAAATCCTGCCAGGTGGCAATGGCGATGTCGGCGGATCGGACCCACCCAGCGTAGGTCTGCGAAATCGCGTAGTGCCATTGCCCGTCGCGGCTGTCAGCCAACACGATGACAGGCTCGAACGTGTGCAAAGCGGTCTCCTGAAACTGATCGAACTCCCTGTCCTCCGGCGTGCGAAAGGCACAGGTCGCGGTGGGCCAGCGCCGCACGTCGGCCCGGCGCACGGCAAACCCAAACCGCACGTACATCTGTTCCTTGCCGAACGAGGCGTTCGTGGTCACCGTCTGCCAGAACGTCTCGTTCAGCGGCTGACTGTGCTCGTTGTACAAGGTTCTGCCGTCTATCTCCGGCAGAGTCAGCCATCGGTGAAACACGTCGAGATCGAGATTCGTGAGAAATGTCGCAGCAATGCTTGGCACGTGCACCAAATCGCGGCAATCGGACCACAGGATGTCGGAACATGTGGCTCGATCCATGTGGTGCGCTTCATCGGACTGACGCAACCGGCGAATCCAGAAGTCGGGTTCCAACATCGCCTCAGTTACGCCGGGAAGCATCATCTCCACCGCTCAATTCCCTCCGTTCCGAGCAGCCGTGCTCTCGGCCGCCGTCTCCGCCGCTGGCCGATGCTGCACCAACCCAGCCTCCGCGAATACATCTTCCTCCAGTGCAACCCGCAGAAATCCGTTCGCCCTGTTCAACATCGCTTCTGCCGCGGCTTTGTCAATCGCCCTTCGCGCCATGACGATCGCGGTTTTGACGTGCCCGTCCGCAAGCCGCAAAGCCCGTTCCGCCGCGTCGTAGTCGACTGCTGCCGCCGTCATCACGATTCGCCTTGCCCTGTCCTGCAGTTTTTCGTTGGTCACCTTCAAATCGACCATCAGATTCCGGTAGGCTTTGCCCAGCCGCACCATGCTCGCGGTGCTCAGCATGTTCAACACGAGTTTTTCCGCCGTTCCCGCCTTCAACCGGGTCGATCCCGCCAGCACCTCCGGCCCTGTGTCAATCTCGATGGAAACATCCGCCAACCGACCGATGCTTGCGCCGGTGTTGCAACTGAGCGCAATGGTCGCGCTGCCCACGCTGCGGGCGTACGTAAGCCCGCCCACGACATAAGGAGTCCGGCCGCTCGCCGAGATACCGACGACGACGTCCCGTTCACACAGCCCGACTGCCGTCAGATCCTCACTGGCGGAGGTCCATTTGTCTTCGGCCTCTTCCACGGCCTTGAACATCGCCCCCTGCCCGCCAGCGATCAATCCCTGCACCAGTGACATCGGCGTGCCAAACGTCGGCGGACATTCCGCGGCGTCCAATACGCCCAGGCGGCCACTGGTTCCAGCGCCAATATAGAACAGGCGCCCCCCCGAGGACAGGGCTTTGACAATCAGTTCCACCGCCTCTTCGACCGCCGGCAAGGCCTTCTTCACCGCGATCGGCACCGTTTGATCCGCCTCGTTCATCATCGACAGGATTTCACTGGTCGAACTGACATCCAGCCGATCGTATTCGGGAAGGGACTGCTCTGTCTGTAACCCCCAGATCGCTTCCACGCCATCATCTCCTTGAACATTCGTCATACTTTTCTCGCGCCAAGGTTCATTCTTCATGAGGTATCACCGGCAAAATCACGTATGTCGGATGTTCTTTGTCGTGTAACACCGTTTGCTCCACAGCCTGCCTGTTCGTCGTCCGGCCAAGCGGTTCGGCCGTGTTCGGATTCCTGTCGTATTTCGGAAACGCGCTTGACGCGATGTGCAGCCGAATGCGATGGCCTGGCAGGAAAACGTGTGACGTGTTCCAACAATCAATGCTGTACGAATCAATCGTGTTCGGTTCCAACAACTGCGGCTCCGCCATCCCATTGCGGAAGCGAACCCGCACCATGCCGTCGCACAGCCGCTGCGCGTACCCGTTCGGCCAAACATCGTGCAGCTGCGCCATAAAGTCGGTGTCCGGCCCGGACGTCGCCGCGTGCAGGCACACTTGGACCTGTCCCGTGATCTCGAGTTCCTTCGCAAGCGGTTCGCTCGTGTACACCAATACGTCCTTGCGGCGATGGATCTCGCTGTAATCGTCCGGTCCGCCAATCTGCGACGACGTCGGTTCGGTGATGAATCGCACTGGATCGTCGGGATCGTACGTGTATCGATCCGGCGGTTCAGCGGCCCCCGGCGGCTCGGCCGACAAGGTCCCGTCGCCGCTCTCGCCATTCGCAAAGCCGCCGCTGTGGCAGTACCATGGCACGTATTGAGTTCGGGCAAGCGGCCACTCGCGCTCCTCCCGCCATTCGTTTTTTCCCATGACGAACAGCGAAATTGGCATTTCCTCGTCGACGCCGTTGCACTCGTGCTTCAACCAGCGGTCGAAGAAGCGAAGCTGCCTTCCCCGCAGGTCGATCACGGCCGCCGGTCCGAAGTCGAGCGCCCCCACCTTCGTCGACTGGTTGACTTGGTGCGGCCACGGCCCCATGATCAGCCGCTGAGCCTGCCGCGTCTGCGCGCTCGGCGCGAGTTTCACCATGCCCGCGTAGTTGAGCGGGGTTCCGATTTGCTCGTCGTCGTACCAACCGGAGATGTGCATCACTGGGATGTCGATCTCGGCAAATCGATTCTGATAGCACACCGTGCGCCACCAGTCGTCGAGCGAGCAGTGATCGAACAATTCCTTCCACCCTGGCAGATAGCGGCCTGCCGCCTCGTCCATGTCAATCAACGGCAAGTGGCTGTACACGGCGTCCCAATCGACTTGCCCGACGTTCTGCGGGGCTCGATCCGCCGTCAGAAACATCCAGCACAGATGCATCGGATCGGGTGAACCGGTCGGCCATTCCACGAACGGATCGGACGGCGAAACCAAGGTGATCATCGCGCGTAAGTGAGGCGGCTTTTCCAGAGCCGTCAGCCACTGGACTTTGCCCAAGTAACTCCCGCCGAGCGTACCGACGTCGCCCGTGCACCACGGCTGCGTCGCCGCCCACTCAATGACGTCGTACCCGTCGCGCCCTTCCGTCCGATATGGGACAAACGAGCCTTCGCTGTCGCCGCGCCCGCGCACATCGACGTTCACCACCGCGTAGCCTCGGCTCGCGAAGTATCGCGCCTGATCCACCATGCCGTCGGCGCTGCGGCCGTAGGGCGTTCGGACGACAATGGCGGGAATCGGGTCGGTCGTGTCGATGTCGACGCGCGCCCCGCCCTGTGTATAGGAAGCACGAGGCGATATCCGCTTCGGCAAGAAGACGTCCGCGACGACCCGAACGCCGTCGCGAAGCGGAATGCGAATCCCCCAAAAGGTCACGGTCTCTTGTGCGGTCATACGAATTCACATCCCTTCTAGTGAAACCATCGTCGATTGTCCTGCATCCACGTCACTCGATGGGTCCGCAATCTCTTGCGGGTTCCGCGCAGCTCGACGCCAGCCTTCCATCCACGCCGGGTCGGGCCAATTCCCGTTGCCGCTCATGCGCCTGTGGCAAAGCGCAGCCCGAAGCGCAGCGCCGGATGCGGCACACACCCGCAAGACCTGGCACTGAACGTCCGGCAGCCGATGCTGCAGGCGCTCTGTCAGGACGTCGTTGCTGGTGAAGATGCCGCCCGACAGGACAAGCTGCTGCAAAGCATCGTCTGCCAGTTGGTGCTGAATCAGTTGGTCTTGAATCGAGCGAACCAGGCTGGCCTGATGCCGGACAGCATCGTCGAGAATTGCTTCCGCGACGGGATCGACGGCGGCCGACTCAATCACTCGCTTGGCAAACGACGCGACTTTCTGCACCGGATAACTGGATTGATAGACTGCGTCGATGACATCGGACGGTTGCCGGAGATGAAACGCGTCCCGCAATTGCTCCCACAGCACCGTGTGGGGTCCCCGGCCTTCGGCGCTTTGAATGGCCGCCATGATACCCGCCCGCCCGATGTGGAATCCGCTGCCTTCATCCCCGATGAGGTAGCCAAAGCCGCCGGCGCGCACCGTGTTGCCTGAGGCGCTTTCACCGACCGCAATCGATCCCGTCCCCGCAATCAGCACGATGCCTGGGGTCCCGCCCGTTCCCGCGGCGAGCGCGGCCAAAGCGTCGTTCGCCACCTCCACCGACCGCCCAGAAAAGTTCTGGGTGATGCGCTTTCGTATCGCCGCGACTTGCTCTGGCCGATCCACGCCGGACATGCAAACCGACAGCCCGCAAACATCGCCAGCTTGCGCACCCATCGAGCGCAAACATTGCCCAATCAGCGACTCAATCGCCGCCAGCGCGGCATCCCACCCGACGGAATTCGGGTTGCTGGCATGGCCGACGCACGTCACGCCTCGTTGCGACTCGTCGTCCAGCACAAACACCTGCGTCTTGGAACCACCGCCATCTACACCCACATACAAGGCCAAGTCCTCACATCCATTCAGAATTCCACAATGGCCGCGGCGACGAGATTGTGCGCTCTACTGCGCAGACGAACGATGTTGCGCGACTCCCGCCCGTAATGAACCCCGTTGGTGAGCAGGACCACCCACAGTTGCGAAACGGGATCGAACGCTATACTCGTTCCGGTAAAGCCGGTATGCCCGACCGTGGTCTCAGGCCACATGTCGCCAGTGTGATCGTATGCGTCGCGCCGGCAGGTCCAGCCAAGGCCGCGCCGGCCAGCCAAATGGTACGTGTAGCATTGCACCGCGGCGCGTCGGATGGCTGGCGACAACACGCTCGGTTCCGGGTTCAGCCACATCTGTACGTACTGGACCACGTCGTCGATTGGCGCGAACAGCCCCGCGTGCCCGGACACACCATCCATGGCGTACGTGTTTTCGTCGTGGACGACACCGACCTTGACGCCGAGATCCGGGAATTCCTCCGTCGCCGCAATTCTCGGCCGCAGGGCAGGAGCGGGACGATAGCCAGTTTCGCGCATGCCGAGCAAACTGAACACGTTCTGTTGGGCAAATTGATCGATCCGCTGGCCGGACACGATCTCGACAATTTGTCCGAGCAAGATAAACCCCAAGTCGCTGTACGCCACGCGCGTGTCTGGCGGAACGTCGAGCGTCTCTTCCGCAACCATCTGCAAAATGTGGTCGCGATCCCGCCCATGGTTGTAGAAGTCGCGATGCGTGATCAACCCGGACGTATGGGTCAGCAGTTGGTGAAGCGTGACGTCGCGTTTGCCATCCACGTCGAACTCGGGAATGAAATACGAGACCCGGTCCTGCAAACGAATGTGGCCATCGTCCACCAGTCGCAAAACGCTCGGCAGCGTTGCCATCACTTTGGTCAGGGACGCCAAATCGAACACCGTGTCGTTGGTCATCGGCCGAACAATGCCGTTCCGATTCTCCGCGTAGCCAATCGCGCCTTCCCAGAGCGTCTGTGTTCCGATGCCAACGCGATAGACAGCTCCCGGCAGACGTTCGGCTTCCACTTCGTTTTCCAGGAGCGCGTCCAAGCGACGCAGCTTCTGAACATCCACTTTCATGCTAGGCGCTCCTCTCCGCGAAACCATGTCGTCGCAAACACTTGTAATAACGTTTCAATATTTAATTGAAACATAAGATATTTTATTTCAACCAATATGTCTATTCTTCCCCGACGGCGAATATCCTTCTCAATGCCTGCATGGTATACTGCTCTTCAGAGCTGCCATCCAATCCACAGGGTGATGCGCGAGGGGGAAGGGATCCGTGTTGTACATGCCAGGAGGGGGACTCGTACGACTTCAGGAGTCCATCGAATCCTTGCCCGATTCGGAAGCCAAAATCGCGAAATATATTCTCGAAAATCCAGAACAGTTTATCAATACAACAGTTCACGAACTGGCCCAACTGAGCGGAGGCAGTTCAGCGGCGGTCGTCCGGCTTTGGAAATCACTCGGTTTCGATGGCTACCAAGATCTGAAACTCCGTGTCGCGAGCGACTTGCAATCCACGCCGCAAAACAAGTATGTCGAACTTTCCGAAAACAGTTCGTTTGGCACCATCCTGCACTCCGTCGAGAGCAGCAGTGTTCAATCGATCCAAAACACGCTCAAACTTCTCAAAGAAGCCGATATCCAGGCGACTGCGGAGGCTCTGCACAAAGCCAAACGCACGATGACGATGGGCGTTGGCGCTTCCGAGGTCGTCGCTGCCGATTTTGCCCAAAAACTGACGCGCGTCGGGTTTCCCGTCAATTGCGTCCACGACTTTCACCAAGCCGCCATCCTCGCGACGCAGTTGCGACCGGGTGACGTCTTCCTCGCCGTGTCCGATTCCGGCACGACGTCCGACGTGATCGAAGTCGCGGAACTCGCCAAAGGGAACGGCGTCACGGTGATTGCCATCACCCGCTTTGGCGATACACCGCTCAGCCGCCTGGCCGACATCTCGCTGTACACCAGCGCCGTCGAGCCCCAGGTCCGGGTCGCCGCAACCGCGTCGAGAATTTGCGCGCTGATTATGATCGATACCCTATTCATCTATTTGGCGAATCGCTACCGCGAAGACGTCTACGCGTCACTCGAAGCGACGCGCGACGTGGTCAAGACTCATAAACTCAATTCATGAACCGACCGTTTCTACTCTTTCAACATATGCCGGTACACGCCAGGAGCTGACCCCTCAATCACGGTTGCACCGACGATTTTCTCGTAAAATTCGGTCGGCCCGGCCCCACCGATGACACCGTAGGCGTAGCCCTCCGCATACATCGCCTTGAGCGACAGCACCAGCAATGCCGCGCCGACACCTTTCCCCCGTTGCGACGGCAGCACGCCCGTCGGACCAAAAAAGCCCTTCTGAGTCGAGTCGTAACAAGCAAAGCCCACGAGTTCCTCGGACGTATGGGCAATCCAACACGATACGGGCAGGCGGCTGAAGGCCACTTCGCATTCGTCGCCCCACGCGGGATTGAATCGATCCCGGGCAAACCCAACGACCAGTCGCTTTTCTGGCGCGATCGCCCGGCGAATCACAATGCCGTGCTCCTTCATCTTCTCGAGATAAGGCCTTTCGTCAGGCAATTCGTACAGCTTGACAAGCATATCGGGCATGAATCCCATCTCCTTCAAATCGTCTCAATCCAGCATGCGCGCAGTCACCTGACGCTCGTATGGATACAGACACGCACTCTTGTGCGAATCTCCCGCGAGCGGCGGAAGCTGCCGTCTGCACTCTGCCGTGGCAAACGGGCATCTGCTGGCAAACAGGCACCCCTCTTCGGACAGGCCGTCTTGGCTCAGTTCCTTCTCCACATAGAACCGCTGCGATCCCGGCACTTCCAGTCCCTTCAGCACAGGAACGGCGCTCAGCAACGCCTGCGTGTACGGGTGTGTCGGACCGTTGATGACCGTGTCCGTTGCGCCTTCCTCGACAATCATCCCTTTGTAAATCACGAAGACTTTGCCGTCCCGTCCCAAGTACCTCGACGCGGCGACATCGTGCGTGATGAAGAGGACCGAGATGTTCAGCTTCTCGCGCAGGTTTCTCAGCAAATGCAAGACGCCGAGCCGCAGCGAGACGTCGATCATCGACACCGCCTCGTCCGCCACCAGCACCTTCGGCTCCACGGTGAGCGCGCGCGCAATGACGACGCGCTGTCGCTGGCCGCCGGAAAGCATGTGCGGATACTTGTAGAGAATCGCCGCAGGATCGAGTCCCACCAAGCTCAGGACCTCGGCCATCCGATCCTGGATCCACGCGTTCGACACCCCCGCCTTCCGCTTCGCCATCAGCCGCAGCGGCTGCGCCAAGGCCTCCTCAATGGTGTGCGCCGGATTCAAAGCCTGATACGGATCCTGTTGAATCAACTGAATTTGCCGCATCAGTTCGCGCCGCTCTTTCGGATTCGCGCGGTGGATGTCGATCCCGTCCAAGAGCACGGTGCCGTCCGTCGGTGTCTCCAGTCCGGCCACGATGCGTCCAATCGTCGTCTTGCCACAGCCTGATTCGCCAATGAAGGAGATAACCCCTCCATCCGGAATCGTAAAACTGACATCGCGGACCGCCTTCACCTCCCGGCGTCCAAACATATTGTCCTTCGTCGTAAACGTCCGTTTCAGGTTTTTCACTTCAAGCATGGTCATTCACCCGAAAGCATGCGACATGTCTCCCAGTTTCCACTTCCAACAACGGCGGGCGGCTCTGTTGGCACTCAGGCGCCGCCAACGGACACCGATCCGCGAACAAACATCCAGGCTGCTTGTATGTGTTCATGTCGGGCGGCGATCCCGACAGCGGCACCGCCTTGTCGATATCGCCGCTGATTCTCGGAATGGCGCGAATCAGGCCGCGCGTATACGGATGTTTCGGACTCGTCAGAACTTCCTGAGTGACACCTTCTTCGACGATGCAACCAGCGTACATGACGACGACGCGATCGGCGAGATCTCCGACGACACCCATGTCGTGGGTGATGAGAATGGTCGTCAAGCCGCGTTCTTCGTGCAACTCTCGAACAATCTGGAGCACGGATGCCTGCGACAGCATGTCGAGCGCCGTCGTCGCCTCGTCCAAAATGACCACTTTCGCGTCAAGTACCAGCGCGAACATGATGCCGACCCGCTGGCGCATGCCGCCAGACAATTCGTGTTGGTAGGCGGTCAGCACGCGGTCCGCGTCGAGCCCCAGCCGCTCCAGAAGATCCTTTGCTTTTCGCAGAAGCGCGCGGAGGTCCTTGACGCCGTGAGAACGGCCGAGATCCAGCACCTGGTGGCCAATCCGCCGCAACGGATTCAGCGAATTCTGCGCCGCCTGAAAGACGAGGCCGAGTTCCGTGCTGCGCGCCCTCCGCTGTTGCTCCGTCGACAGCTTCATCATGTCGCCGACGCCCGACACCTCTATGGACCCCGATGCCACGCGGCCCGGCTTCGCGACGGCGTTCATCATCGCCATCACCAGCGTGGATTTTCCCGATCCCGATTCGCCGATGATCCCGGTGATCTGCCCCTTTCGAATGTCCAGGTTGACGTTCTGGACAGCTGGGATATCGCCTTGAGTCGTCTCGTAGACGACGTTCAATCCGCGCACCTGAACGGCTGTTTGCGCATCTATCAACTGCAGTTCCGCGTTCAATCGCTACACCTCTCTCAACCGAGGGTTGAACATTTCATCGACAGCGTCCAAGAACAATACGATACCGAGCGTCAAAATCAGCAAAGCCAGCATCGGCGACAGCAAGTATGGCAGAGCCTGCGGGCTGGACATCGCGCCACCGGAGAACACGGCCAAATTCAGCATCACGCCCCAATTGTTGACGTGAAACGGCACGACGCCAAGGAAGAACAAACCAACTTCCGCATAAATGCTCCCGGTGACCGCGAGTAGCAGATTCATCGCGATATACGATCCAACGTTCGGCATCAGTTGCCGAAACAGAATGTGACCAGAGGACAAGCCGAGACCACGAGCAGCTTCAATGAAGCCTCGTTCACGAAGGGTCAGGGTTTGCGAGCGAACCGCGCGAGCCAGGCCGCCCCACCCCGTGATGCCTAAGACGAAGCCCATCGCCACCGGTTGGCCGAAGTTCCACACCGTCGAGAGCACGACCAAGAGCGGGAACGATGGCAACGTCAGGATAAAGTCGGTGATCCGCATGATGACGGAGTCGGTCGCCCCTGCGAAATAGCCGGACAACAGCCCGAGCACGGTGCCGAACACGACCGTAAACAAAGCGCCCATGGCCGCCGCGAACAACACGTAGCGGGCACCGGTGATCACCAGCGCAAGATTGCTCGTCCCTTCAAAATCCGTGCCCAGTGGATACTTCCAGCTGATTGGCGCGTAAATCGCGTTGGGATCGATGGGCAGGTTCTTCGGATACAGCATCGGGCCGAAGATCGCCATCAGGATAAAGAGGACAATAATCAGGAAGCCAATCAGTCGACCAGGCTTCTTCACAATCGTCTTTAAGGCGAAGCGCAAAAACGGTTCCCGATGATGTCGTCTGCGTGCCTGTCCGTTTGATAATTGCGTTTGGGCAACAACCAAGCTGCGTCACCTCCGAATTCGTGGATCGACGATAGAGTATAGAAAGTCGGTCGCGATGTTGGCGGCGATGATCGCCACGGTAATCAGCAAAAATGCGCCGCTCATCAGCGGATAGTCCTTGTACGAAATCGCGTTGGTCAGCATGTTGCCAAGACCGGGGTAATCGAAGATATCCTCGATGAAGATGGAACCGCCAAACATGAAACCGATGGACAAGGCCAGGATGGTGAACAGGGGGAGCATCGCGTTCTGCGCAATGTACCGCATGCGAATGGACGGTTTGATGCCTCGCACCTCGGCAGCCAGAATGAAATCGTCGCCGAGCACGCTGATCACACTTGACTTCATGGTCAGCAGCCAACCGCCGTAACTCGACAGAGCGTATGTCGCGACGGGTAAGATGGCGTGCCACGCCAAAGAGCCGATATACGGCCAGTTGAACCCAGGCGTCAAGGACGCGTCGTACGGGGCGCCGTACGGAAAAACGGCCCAAATGGTCGTGAACACGTACGCCAAAAACAATCCCATGACAAACTGCGGAATGCCGTGCAGCAAGGAACCGGAGACTGTGATTAAATTGCCGGAGACTTTATTGCGCCGGATCGCCGCGATCACGCCTGCCAGGACCCCGACAACAAAACTCGCCAGCGTACCCGTCAAGACAAGGATGATGGTCCACGGCGCGGCACCGAGTATGATTTTCATCACGGGCGTGCCCTCATAGGAAATCGACTGCCCGAGATTCAAGTGCAGAATCTGCCAGAGATACGTGACAAATTGCTGAAACAGTGGCTGCTTCGGAATAAAACCATACATCACACGCACGGCGCTCATCGCCTGATCCGGCGTGTAGCCGCTCATGATCAGTTGTTCATACTTCGCCTCAATCGGATTGCCCGGCATCATGCGGACCAAGAAAAACGTAAAGGATGCCACCACAAGAATCATGATGACGCCTCCGATGATACGTTTTAGCAGCCGCACCAGCACCGTCTTCATGATGACAACACCCCATTTGATAAAACGTGAAATGACAATCGGGGGCAGGCCATACTCGGTCTGACCCCGATCCAAGGTTCAACGCTGTCGTTATTTCACAGGCTTCACATAGCCCAACGCCATCCAGACACCAGCCGGATTGTCCAAGACACCCGTTTGCGTCGGGAAATCGGTAAACCGTGCCGTGTTCACGAACTGCACGTTCGTGTAGTTCCACAGCGTGATCATCGGCAAATCCACGTTCGCCGCTTCAGCCAGTTCGGCGACGGCCGTCTTCTGCTGGGCTGCGTTCATATTGTTCAAGGCGTACGTCAACTGACCAGGATTGATCACCTTGCCGTTGAGAAGCTTGATCTCTTTCGAGATGTCGAGCCAGTTTCCACCGCTCTTGTCGCTCGCAGGCGAGTATTGAAGCTTGCCACCAACCACGTTGTAACCGTCCGGCGATCCGAAGATTCGTTGGAATGTGCCGTACGCCGAAGGTCCTAAAGCGTTCAGCCAGAAGCCAATCGGATACTTGCCAGCCGCCAGTTGTTGCAGATATTCCGAATAACTGCTCACGATGCTGGGTTGTGTCGGGATGCCAAAGCTGGTCATTTCACTGGCGATGACTTTGGAAGCCTCAATCCAGTCGCTGAAACCGTTGACCGTGTAAATTGTCGCGGTCCACGGTTTGCCGTTTGGCATGATCCATTGGCCGTTCTGCTTCTTGAAGCCGGCAGCCTCAAGCTCTTTCGTCGCCAGCGCGACGTTGTATGAGTACTTGTCCAAAGAATTGATCTGCGACTTTGTCAACCAGGTCTTGGTAGCCGCATCAATCATGCCATCCGAGTACTCAGAGACCGATCCGGAAACCGGTTCGCCGACCTTCTGAACGTCTTGACGGTTGATGATGTGCGCCAAGGCCTGCCGAACAGCCAACAGATTGTACGGATATGCGCTTTGATTGAATGCCAACGCTGCACCCACGAACGACGGCGTCGAAAGCTCCTTGTTGGTCTTCACGTGCAACACCTGTTGCAGAATGTTCGTTGGCATCGATGTAAACGGCGCCTGATCCAACTGGCCGGAAATCAGATAGTTCCAGATTTGTTGGTTGCCCGTGTAGTTGCGGAAGATGACGTTGTCGACGTGCACGTTTTGCGCGGCATAGAAGTACGGGTTCTTCGTGAGATACGCTTCGCCGGGATTGAGGTTTTTGATCACGAACGGCCCTGCCGAAACGTCGGTCGGCGGCGCAAACGCCGCAATTTTTTTGCCGAGGTTCGTCAATTGCGTCTCCGCCTTGGCCGCCGCGGCTGCCTTCGCCTTGTTCGAACCCGCGTACTGCGACGTGTCAATCAATTGCCAGATGTTCTTTGGCAACTGCGATCCATAGACCGATGTTGGCACGATGACCGACTGCAACAAGGCGTGCATGAACAAGTTGTAATGCTGCCCAGGAAGCTGGTTGAACTGGACCTTGTTCGATGAAAGCGCTTTTACGGAACCTAGGAAGAATGCTTGGGCGTCGCCTTGCGTGAACGCGATCGCCATCGATGTCACAACATCCTGCGCCGTGACAGGCTGTCCGTTGGACCATTTCGCCCCAGGTTGAAGCGTCACCGTAACCGAAGTCCCAGCCTTGTTTTGTACCCAACTCTTCGCCAGTCCAGGGATGAAATCATTTTCGTTGTTCGCCGAGTTAGTAAACCAAGCCAATTGCATCTCGTCATAGCCCATGAACGTGTTGGGCGTGGCATTGAACGGATTCATTGGCGCCCCTGCTGTAATCGGGTGGTCTCCGTTGATGGTCGTGAACGTGTTGCTCGTAGCTGCAAATGTCGTGGCGGCGGACGGTATGCCTAGTGCTGAGATCGAACTGAGAGCTGCTAGAAACGCAAGAATTCGATTCCTCTTTGTCAACTTTTCTCCCCCTAATCCGTACGTGAGACGTAAGCTGCGCTTATTGACTGAATGTTATCATGTTTCATTTTTGGTGTAAATACTACGAAACTAAATTTCAGAAAGATGCAAGATTAGAGGAGAGGAGAAGGGAGAAAGCCCCATTTGGCAGTCTTTTTACTGTGGATTGGGGGTAGATAGTCAATAGCATTGGTTGAAAATATACATTCGATGAGGGCGACCCCAAAACCTTTCATGATTGTGTCATACATTTTTTTACACGAAAATTAACATCGAAGGATACCCAATTGCCGAAACGGATCGATCCATGTCAGAATAACCACCATCTCCGATAGTGGCTTCCACATTTTCATGTAAGGGGTTTCACGACAGTCATGATAACCCTACCACATTGCGGCGCGTTATGGAATTGGATCAATCACTACATTCTCAACTCAAAACGCGAAGTTGGCCGATAGTGCCTCAGACGTCCAATGTCGCTTCCTGCCACAGAGGGCCGCGGTCGAATGGCCGTGGCCTCTATTGGGATCAAGCGCTCCGCAGATGAATAAACAGAAAGTCCAAGTGACTCTCCCATGCTCATGTGCCGTTGCAAACACCACTCGTGCCTGTTACCTCGATCCGGCACGTTCCGCGGATTTCACCAGCTCAATCTGCACCTCGCGCGGTTCTTCCATAGAGCGATAGCGTATGGTGTATCCATGCAGAACGTCATCTACCGCATCCAGCATTTCATCCGAGTGAACTTGCAGCTTAGCTTCCGTGGCAAACGCCAACACTGCGGCATCTCGAGCTGGTATTGAGACGCGTAAGCGCACTCCGCTTTCTGTGGCTTCCAGCCCCGTCACTTCGACCGTGCTGTACTTCAATTTGACGCCGTGCGCGAGTTCCCAATCAACAGGAAGCAGTTTCCCTGTCCGAGGCGCAACGCAAACGGACTGGCCGTCAAATACGTCGGTGCCGTAACGAGTCACGTACGTCTCATGCGCGACGTCGTCCACATTGATCACGGAGATGAGCTTCCCTTGATCGCTCAAGCGCTCCGTCGCGACCAGATTGTCATTGGAGAGGCGAAGCACCGGTTCAATACCGACGTAACTGGCCAGTTTTCGGATGACGTCAATTTGGTACTGATATTCGTGTGTCAACGCCGCCCCAAGCACGAGAACCTGCCCTCGGCCAATGGCGCGAGTGAAACCGAGCGGCTCGTGCGCTCCAGCCTCCGTGAACGCGGTGATTTCTGCATCGTCAGGCAGTTCCAGAACCGAGTATTGACGACAGAAGACAGAATCAATACCGCCAATGGTGACGCGCTGAAACCCATAGCGTTCATCCTGGACACTCGTCCCCAAGACGTTTGCCAACACATCACACGGCCGTCCAGATAAATCGTAAGCAGGGAGCTCGGGGCCAATGACCAGTTTCCCGCCTTGTTCCACATAATCGGCGAGTCTCTGTTGCGTGTGCCTGTCCATGTACTTTGTCGTGCACATCCAAAGCGTCGGCGCAGCGTCGACATCAATGTCCTTTTGAACGTCGATGGCGTCAAACGAAATATTCGCGGCAGCCAACAGTCTCCACACCCCATCGAAATGATACTGCTCTCGTTGGTGTTCGATGTGCGAAACGATCTGATTCACCTGCGGATCGTTCCTGTCTGCCACTTCAGTTGCGTAATAGGGCGAATAGAAGCCGATATGGGTATCCACCGATCTCGGCGCGCCACAGAGCAGGCTGCCGAGCGTCGTGTACAATCGTCCCAAATGCTTGGTGACGTCATACGACGGACGCAATTCGCCGTTCGAAGCGATTGGAGCCTGCCATTCGTGCCGACGTCCAAACAGGCCGATCCCTTCGACATTGTCGCCGCCGCAAAACATGTAGTAATTCAAAGCATTCATACCGCTCGCGACACACAGGCGCGTGATCAAATCGACGTCGCTCGGATAAATGCGCGGTCGATCCGCGAGGCGCCCCGATTGAAACTCTGCGGAAAAGAGCGGTTGACCTGCTGGACTAATCGATTCCGTCAAAGCTGAACTCAAAATCAGATCGTGAAAGTTATCATAGCCTATCTTCCCCGGATAGAAATCGCCGGCGATAATGACATCGTCGATCTCGCCCGTCGACTTCAACTGCGACAGCCCAATTGGATAATCCACACCGCGACTGTACACGGAGAAATCTTTGAAACCATGCACGTTCACAATAAATGGAACGTCGATTCCGTTGCGTTCTGCAAGAGATTTGAGCACCCGGACATATTCAGCCCACTCACGGCGGCGAAATTCGACTTGCCGCCAATGTTCGTCCGCCGTCGAACGTGTTGCGTCATCTTGTATTCCTCGATCCGCTTTAAAACTCTCGTAGCGTGCAAGCGCGGACGTGTTATGGTCCGCCGTATTGGTCACCCAATGCAGCATGCCAATCTCATTGTCCAATTGAAACATGATCACGTTTCCACCTCGGGTAATCAGACGAGGCGAAACACACGAACAAACGTGTTCATACCAGGTTTGCGCCAATCTCAAATACGTTGGGTGAAGATACGAAACAACGCGCGTAGGATGCAGGTTCCCGTATCGGTCTCGCGCGATGACCTCGGGATAGGTCGCTAAGAGCCATTCGGGAATGCCTTCGTTTTTCAGTTCGGACATCACGTAGGGGCCAGGCCGAACGATGCAGTACAGATCCAGCGACTGGCAAAGATCGAGAAACGCCGCCAGATTGCGTCGCGGATGCGTTTTACCCTCGAGATCGATCTCGCCCTCCGTGGGCTCGTGCCAGATCCAAGGTACGTAGGTACTGACAAGATTGAAACCCGCTTCTTTCATTTTGTGCAGTCGATCCGCCCATTCACTTGGGTCCAACCGAAAATAGTGACACTCCGCCCCGTACAAAAACACGTCTTTGTCTCTGATTCGAAAGTGTTTGTTCTGATATGAAACCACAAGATGTCCTCCTAGCTATTACGCATCGTGCGTCGGGTTTGGCGAATTCAAGCAGGCGTGGCGATGCGATGGCAGCCCAACCAGCGCAGGCGCCGTCGATCGACAGTCGTCGATCACATACGGACATCGCGGCGCGAACGGACAGCCTCCGGTGCTGACCTGCGATGCCAATGAACTGTCACGGCTGGCGGCGCTTGGCTCCACGCTCCTCGAGTTGTGCCCGCGCGACCTGAATGGCCGAGGAACCGACGAGAAGAGCAATTGGGTGTACGGATGGGCAGGATGACGAACAACTTCATCCGCCGCACCTTGCTCTACGACATGACCTCGATAAAGCACAATCACCTCGTCCGACAACGCCCGCGCACTGACCATGTCGTGCGTGATGTAGACGAACGACGTATTTCGGGTATGACGGATTTCATCAATTAAATGGAGAATATCAGCCCGTATGGATACGTCGAGCATCGATACAGGTTCATCGGCGACAACCAGTTTCGGCTCGCAGGCGATAGCTCGCGCAATGACGAGTCTCTGCCTTTGACCGCCAGACAATTGGTGGGGTTTGCGGTGCATGAAGTGTTCCACCGGCGTCAGTCGCACGGTCTCCATGATGCTCTTTGCCGCATCGATCGCCTGTGACTCACTCATCCCCAGATGTCGGCGCAATGGCCGGACAATCGTGTACAGCACGGTATTTTGCGGATTGAGCGATGAGAACGGATCCTGGAATACCATCTGGACGTGTCTTCGGTATAAACGGAGATCTCTTCCGCTCAATGAATCGACCTGCCATTGGCCAAATCGAACCGAACCTTCCGTCGGGCGTTCGACACCCGTGATCAGCCTCGCCAAAGTGCTCTTGCCACTTCCGCTTTCCCCGACCAAAGCCACGATTTTCCCCGGCTCGACCGTAAAGTTCACCTTGTGGGCGGCGACGGTCACGTTGCCCTTCTTTCCATAGATTTTCCCAACGTTGTTGAGTTCGAGAACCCAGTCGTTTGATAGCGTCCGCGCTTGATCTCGATAGTCCAGACTCATGATCTCGCCACCTCCTCCGCTCGATACAAATGACAAGCTACTCTCCCGGCCCCGCGATCCACTGGCGCCGGCGGGATCGAACGGCAATCCGCAAATGCGTTGGCACACCGCGGAGCGAAGGGGCAGCCTTGAATTGCGGCGCCCAAATCCGGCGGAGAGCCTGGTATGCCGGACAACGTCACGGTTTCTGCGCCGGGATCGGCATAACATTTCAGCAATGCCTTGGTATACGGGTGTTCAGCCGTTTCAATCAACATATCGGCGGGCTTGTCTTCCACGATTTGCCCGGCGTACATGACCATCACCCGATCAGCGAATTCCAATACAAGCCCCAAGTCGTGGCTGACAAAGAGTACGGAAAATCCCAATTGCCGTTGCAACGCGCTCAGCATCGTGACAATGGACCGTTGCACGACGACGTCGAGCGCGGTGGTCGGTTCGTCCAGGATGACCAACCTCGGCTGCAACACGAGCGCCAGCGCGATGGCCGCGCGTTGCTTCATGCCGCCAGACAGTTCATGCGGATAAGCCTCCATCACGGATGGATTGAGGTTCACAGCCTTCAGCAACTCCGAAATGCGATCTAGCATTTGCGCCTTCGTCATATCGCTGTGCTCGCGCATCACGTCCATAAACTGGTTTTTGATTTTCAACACAGGATTAAAGGCGTTCATGCCACCTTGGAGCACCAGCGACAGTTTGCTCCATCTCAGCTTGCGCAAGGCCTCGTCCGAAAGTTTGTAGAGATCCTGCCCGTCCAAGACGACGGAGCCGTGAATCTCATTTCGCGCGGGATCGAGCAGACGAGACAGCGCGAAGCCGAGTGTCGACTTCCCACAACCGGATTCGCCGACGAGACCCACGAACGTGTTGTCGGGAATATCAAAACTCACGTCGCGCACCGCGGTAACCCCCGGTCCGCGTTTCGATGTATAGGTGACCCGGAGATCCTTGACTTCAAGCATTACATCAATCCTCCTGCAAACGAGGGTTAGCCACGGCGTCGATTCCGAAGTTAATGAAAGTCAGCGATGAAGCGACGAGCGCAATACATAATCCTGGCGCCAATACCCAAGCCCATTGACCTTCCAGCAAGGCATCGCCGTTTTGAGCCCAATAAATCATCGTCCCCCAACTGGTGATGCTGGGATTCCCGAGACCCAGGAACTCCAGGCCAGCCTCCGCAAGGATTGCGCCTGTGACGGCGCCAAAGAAGTTGGCGATAATGTACGACAACGAGTTCGGAAGAATCTCGCGAAAGATGATACGCAAGGGTGACTCGCCAGCAAAGCGGGCTGCGATCACATAATCACGGCGGCTCAAGGTGAGCATCTGCGCCCGCAAGGTACGGCCGCCAAATGCCCAGCCCGTGAGCGACATGACCAAAATAATTTCCCAGATGCCGTGACTCGGAATGTACGAAGCAATCAAAATCATCAGCGGCAGTCCTGGCAGCACCAGCATCACGTTCATGAGCATCGACAACACGTCGTCTACCCATCCTCCGAAGTAGCCTGCAACGAAGCCGATGGTCAACGCGATCGCGATGACGATGGCCCCAGACAAAAAGCCAACGAACATGGAAACGCGGGCGCCGCACAACAACTGCGTCAGGACGTCCTGTCCCGTCTGCGTGGTGCCCAGCCAATGCGCGGCCGACGGACCCATCGACGTGGGAAAGTGGGTATCGCTTATCGAATACGGAGCAAGCCACGGTCCAAAGATCGCAATGAATACGAAAATCGCGAGTACAATGATGCCGAACCTTGCCTTGCGATTGGACCACACGATGCGAAAAGCGCCTGCCTGCTTCGCCTCTTCGGCTTTGGCAGAAGACAGTCCGGTCGTTGTACTGGCGCCGTTGACGAATGACTCGCTGTTTAAGGAGTCTAGCTTCATGATGTCGTTGCCCCCCTTCGCAAGCGCGGATCAAGCAATCCTGAGATCAAGTCGGCGATGAAGTTCGCGACAAGTACGCTGACGGTAATGCACAAAAACAACGCCTGGAGCAAAGGGTAGTCCTGGTTGCTCACCGCGGTCGACAGCAGATACCCCATACCCGGGTAAGCGAAGACCGTTTCCATCAGCAGCGACCCACCGACCACAAGACCGAGAGACATCGCAAAGTTCGTCACAATCGGTAAGAGAGCGTTCCGAGCGGCGTACCGCAGGGCAACCACCCGGTTCTTGAGTCCCTCGGCCTTCGCCAGCAGGATATAATCCTCGCCCAGCGTGTTGATCATGTTGTTCCGCATGCCCAGGAGCGATCCGCCAATACCCGTTGCGAATATCGTGATCGCGGGGAGGATGCTATGATAGACTGCGCTTGCGATAAACGACCATTGGAACGCCGGATGAAGTGAACCGGAATAGCCGCCTGAAATCGGAAACCACTTGGCCAAATAGGCCAGAAAGTAGATCAGCGCAAGCGCCAGCCAAAAGTACGGAAATGCCGCGGTGAACGACAGCATCACAGAGGCTGTTGAGTCGAATTTTTTGCCGCGGTTCCAAGCTGCGTACACACCGCAAAGCGTGCCGACGACAAACTGTAAGATCGTCACGATACCGACCAGGATCAACGTCCATGGCAAAGCGGTCAAAATCACATTCGACACGGACTCAGGAAAGTACGAATACGATGTCCCGAAATTAAAATGGACGATATTTCCCAGGTAACTCCAATACTGACTCCACAGCGAACCGGTGGGCAATCCCAGCATGAGTTCGAGCGCCTTTTCCTGACTTGGGCTGACCGGTCCTTGCTGAGCAAACTTGGCCATCATCGCTTGCGCTGGATTGCCTGGCATCAAGCGCGGGAGGACAAAGTTCAATGTCACGGCGACCCACACGGTAAGCAATAGGAACCCGATTTTGCGGAGAAAGTACCGCATGGTCTGCACCCCTTTAGCAAAGGCCTCTCCGTTTCACAACGGAGAGGCAGGTTGAAAATCACGAGTTGCGTTTGAGATGAGTCAAGATCATCAGAGGCGGCTGCCCATAAGGCGAAGGAAGCGCGTATGGGTTCTTGGCACTCGGCCAGCCAGTGAAATTCTTCGTGCTAAACTCGCTCCACGTTGCGCCATAGAACAAGTCGATCACAGGAAGTTCGTTGTACATCGTGTTCTCGATCTCGCTTGCCGACTTCTTCTGCTGAGCCGTGCTCGTCGACTGCTCCCAGCTTTGGAGAGCCTGATCTACAGCCTTGTCCTTGAAGCGCTCCTGGTTTGCTGTCGTCGATTGGCCAACCGGAGTCGCGAACGAACTGTTCAAGAGCGTCTGGAAAGACGTGTACGGACTGGCCGTGCCGCCGAACGAGAGAAGCGCGCCGTCAAACTGTCCGCTCGCCAAGTTTTCACTGTAGGCAGCATACTGTGGTGTCGACACATTCACAGTGATGCCGATCTTCTTGAGGCTCGATTGGATGATTTGCGCAGCTTGAATCCAATCCGACCAGCCTGTGGGCACTTCCACGCTAAACGTGATAGGTTTGCCAGATTTGTCGAGCAGTTGACCCTGGCTGTTCGTCTTGTAGCCAGCGCTCTTCAAAATCTGTTTGGCCTTCTGGATGTTCAATGGATAGATTCCCTTGTTTGGCAAAGAAGCATCGAGCCACTGGCTCTGACCTGGCAGAATCAAGCCCGCTTGACTTGCGACATCCACGTAGCCGTCCTCAGCCTGATTCGCAATCTGCTGCTTGTCGATCGCGTACGCAAGCGCTTTTCTAAACTGCGGATCGTTGAACGGCTGTTTCGTCAAATTCAACGCCAGGGAAATGATGCCGCCTGCCGGGAACCAGTATTTGTTGGTGGACGGATCCCTCGACACGTAGGTCTTTTGAATGTCCGGCAGGAACAACGTTGCCCAGTCCCATTGTCCGGAAGCCAATTTCAGAGTGGCCGTCTGATTGTTCCCAAGCACCGGGAAATTCAACGTGTCGACTTGCACCTTGTTCGCTTGCCAGTACTTCGGATTCTTCGTCAACGTGTATTGATACGGCGTGAAGCTTCCAACCACGTAGGGTCCAGTACCCACCGGATTTTTCATCACGGCCTTCGCCGGATTGGAGATCGTTGCCCAAACGTGCTGCGGAATGATAAGCGTACTAGCAATTTGATAGAACACCGGGACGTCAGGGGTCTTCATGGTAAAGGTGACTTTGTTTCCACTCGCCGTCACGCTCTGAAGCACCTGCCACAACCCTTGGCTGTCAAGAGAAGGGTTCTTTTTCAGGTATTGAAATGTGAAAGCGACGTCTTTCGCCGAGAATGGCTTCCCGTCGTTCCATTTAACTCCATTGCGGATGGTGACGACGAGTTTCTTGTTGTTCTCCCACTTATAAGCCGTTGCAAGCCAGGGAGTCACCTTGCCATTGATGTTGTTCACGAAGAACAACGGTTCGTAAATATAGTTGGTCCCCGTGCGTGTCGACGGAGCATACGGATTGAAATTATCGGTAAAGGTCGGCGATCCGTTGTCCACGCCAATGGTTAAGCTTGAGTTGCTTACCGATGCCGCTCCAGTCTCCGCTGCGTTCGAAGCCCCTGAAGCATGTGTGTTACCAGCGGTGTTGTTCATTGGAACGGTGCCGCATCCAGCCAATGTCGTTCCGGCCAGCCCAAGTGCAACAACCATGGAAACGACAAGCTTTGTATTTTTTGCCAATGCAGTTACCCCCTGTCGTTGTGAATACGCTTTCCCTCAGGGAATGCCATGACGCTTCGTTTCGGAATTGGACGAGATAGAATCGAGATCGAAAAATGCGAAACCAGGCCCCTAACCGAACGTCAAACGTACATGCCCCGTACCGAGGATTGCCGAACAATCAATTCAGCTGGCAAGGTGACTGGATTTAAATCCGAACTGCCAGCAAGCGCAGCGAACAACATCTGCGCAGCAACCGAACCCATGTCGTACATCGGTTGACGGACTGTGGTCAAAGCCGGACGCACGTACTCAGAAATGCGAATATTGTCAAATCCGACAATGGCTACGTCTCTCGGAATCTGAATGCCTTTTTCCCCAAACGCCCGCATAAGTCCAATCGCCATCTCGTCATTCGCCGCAAACACCGCTTCAGGAAGTGTGCCCTGCGAAGCAATCACCTTACCGACGGTGTAGCCACCTTCTTCGGTGAATTTCCCCATGTAATCGAATCGTTTCGATTTCTTCGCGGAAAATTCGTCCATAGCCATCTCATATCCGCGATAGCGCAGTTCAGAATCAAGCGTATCCGCAGGACCACTTACAAAAATGATGTCACGATACCCAGCTTCCAATAGGTGCCGTGTAGCTTTGTAACCACCCTGTTCATTGTCCACTCGAACGCTGTAGACATGTTTCGCCACCAAATCCCGATCCAGGACGATGACCGGCAAATCCGGTCCAGCGGCACGTATAATGGTCTCGTTGTCGATCTCGGGAGCCAATACAATGACACCATCCACTCGGCGTTCCAAGAGCCACCGTACGGCCGATCCGTTCTTTCCACCAATGGAAGCGCTGGCGATAGTATTGTAGTCATTCGCGGTGGCGACATCTTGAATTCCCAACAGTAACTCTGAGTAAAATGGTCCACCCAAATCATGAAGAATCACACAAATGGTTTCCGTTCGACGCGTTTTCAGGTCGCGCGCTGCACCATTCGGCCGGTACTGCAGTTCCTGAGCAATCTCCAAAATTCGTCGACGTGTAGATTCCCTAACTCGCGGATCGCCCCTCAGAGCCAAAGAGACGGTCGACACCGCAACGTTCGCTGCGTTCGCCACGTCTTTTATCGTCGCCATTCGCACATCGCCCCCTTTCTGTGCTTATCACTTTAGGTTGCGGAGAAAGACGTATTCGCAGACTAGTCTATCCCCATACTTCAGAAAAACATTCTGCACACACATCGAAACGTTTCGATCCGTAGAATAAACACTTGCGAAAGCGTTGTCAACAAATTCACGGAGAAATGAGAGAATCTTTTTTGTTGGCTCTCGTTGGATGGCGCGAGACGAAGATGTTCGATCAGGACGAAGCTGCAATGTTCGATCACGCTCTTCCCCCCATCCCCATGCAGTCATTTTGCTAGAATAGAACCAGATAACCAACTAGGAAATCCAGAACGGAGGTATATTTGTGAAGTACCGTCCACTCGGAAGAACCGGCTTGCAAGTCAGCGAGATCAGTTTCGGGACGTGGGCCATCGGGAGCGCCTGGGGCCGCGTCGATGAGCAGGAAGCCTTGAAGGGCCTGCAGCGGGCTATCGATTCCGGTGTCAATTTCTTCGATACGGCAGATGTGTATGGAGATGGACGTTCAGAGGAACTGCTCGCCAAAGCGACCAAAGGCCTGCACGACACCATCCATATTGCGACGAAGTTCTGCCGCCAAGGAGATATACACGATCCCGCCACATACTCCAAAGAGAGTGTCCAGAACTATGTCGATGCGAGCCTAAAGCGTCTGAATCGGGAGACCATCGATCTCTATCAAATCCACTGCCCCCCGCACGATATTTTGAAAGCGGGCGACGTGTTCCAAGTTCTTGATGATTTGAAGCAAGCAGGTAAAATCCAGCACTACGGTGTCAGTGTGGAAACGGTTGAAGAAGGGCTAACCGCCATCCAATACCCAGGCGTCGAAGCGCTGCAAGTCATATTCAACATCTTCCGCCAAAAGCCTTTGACGGAACTGTTCCCGCACACAAGGGCCAAAGACGTCGGCATTCTCGCCAGATTGCCCCTGGCGAGCGGGCTGTTGACCGGGAAGTTTGAGCCTTCGCACAAGTTTCCCGAAGATGATCACCGCAATTTCAACCGCGACGGCGCAGCTTTCAACGTCGGCGAAACTTTTGCTGGCCTCCCCTTCGAGACAGGCGTCCGTCTGGCGAACGAACTGCGATTCATCGCGGAGGGACGCGGCACCATGGCGCGCGCGGCGATGCGCTGGATTCTCGATTTTGACGCGATCTCATGCATCATCCCAGGATTCAAAACGGTCGCCCAAGTCGAGGACAACCTCGCGACGTTGGACGTTCCTCCATTTTCACCCGAGGAACACGCTCGTCTGCGGAAATTTTACGAAACCAAGGTCAAAGACCATATTCGAGGCCCTTACTGAAAAACGAAAGAACTGAGGTCGGACGAGATCGTCCAAAATATTCGATCACACTATCCGATCACACAGTGACCACCGGATCGTCACCAAACATGCAGAAAGACCGCCGAGGCGGTCTTTCTCTGTAAGTCAGTGATGGTTCTGAGACATTCCTACAAAGGAGTCACCATTACACATCTCCTCCTTACGAGGACTAGGATGTCATCCGCAAATCGAGTTTATGCACGCCTTGATGACGCCGCTCCCGATATCTCATGGACAAGAATACCAATTGGGAGGAGTCTTGTCTGTATTTTTCATCCTGATTGCGTGGTACAATCCTAACGTCCCTATTTGTGCTGAAAAGAAACCTTATGTATGGGTGTGTGTATACTGGAGATTAAACTAAGCACCTTACCGCTCTGGACGATGGCCTGCGTCGCGGTTGTCGTATCGCTGTTTCTCCTAATATATAGAGACAGCTATCTAAGATCTTTCGCCAAATCCTATTCCCTAGCAACCTTGTTGCTTGCGGCGACCTGGGTTACCCAAAGTGTGTTTATGAATGTGCACAACGGAGTCCAAGCCCGTCTCATATACAGCGTCGCACTACCGCTCGTGTTCATATCCCAACTCGCCATCATCCACGCATTCATCGTGACATTCAAATTGCGCAACCCGCAATGGTTTCGTTGGTTATGGTGGGTTGGAATCGGATTTTTCATCGCGTCCCTTCTATTCAGAAACAGCATCTATCCCGTACTTCAGCCCGTTCCAGATGGATATTACTTCGGGAGTCCGAGCGCAGACATAGGTTTCTCCATCCTAAAGACCCTCGTATACGGCAGCACTTTGATTGGATTCGTGTGCGTACTGTGGACTGGGTTGAAGCGTCAAGGCTACAAAGCCAGATGGGTATATGGGCTGATGATTTTAGTT
>NZ_BCQI01000029.1 GCF_001544355.1 Alicyclobacillus acidiphilus NBRC 100859 | reverse complement strand
GGGGCGGAGACTTCTCGCCTCCGTAACGGAACTTTTGTCCCTTACGACGCCTCGCCTTCCCCCGGGTCGGTGACTCTTCGCCTCCGTAACGGTACTTTTGTCCCTTACAACGCCGCACCTTCCCCCGGGGCGGAGACTCCCCACCTCCGTAACGGTACTTTTGTCCCTTACGGCGCCTCGCCTTCCCCCGGGGCGGAGACTTCTCGCCTCCGTAACGGTACTTTTGTCCCTTACGACGCCTCGCCTTCTCCCGGGTCGGCGACTTCCCACCTTCGTAACGGAACTTTTGTCCCTTACGCCTTCTCGCCTTCTCGCCTTCTCGCCTTCTCGCCTTCCCGTCTTCCCGCTACCCTCGCCGCCCCGTCCAAATCGTCCAGCGATCTCCTTCGGCGATGACCTTGTCGTGATCCAACCTCTTCCCAACAAAGTCAATCAAATCTTCCAACTCTTCGTCGGTCAACTCATGCAGGATGGACCTTCCCGTTCGATTTCGCAACTCCTCCGCCAACTCGGAAAAACTGGGGTATACCCGGCGCGGTTCCCAAAGGACCATCTCGGTAACATCCGTAAACCCAGCGGCTGCCATCGCGGATTGCACCTGTTCCCCCGGCCAGCGGCGCCCCTGCTCGATGGCGAGCAGCCTCGGAAACCGCTCGAAAAAATAGCCCCGGATGTGTTCGGCCGATCCCGGCAACGCCACGTCCGCTGGCGTTCTGTCCTGGATGATGAGATGCCCCGACCGCTTCAGCAGACGACAGGCTTCGGCCATGGCAGACTCCAAGTCCGTCAGGTGGTGAATCAAGGCTCGTTCGAAGACGAGATCGACCGAGGCGTCATTCAATCCTGTTGCGGCGGCGTCGCCCACCACAAACGAAACATTTGCGAGGGCGGAACACTGTTCCCGGGCGGCCTCGACCATCACGGGAGACGAGTCCACACCGATGACCTCCTGTGCACCCAGTTCCGCCCACGCTCTCGTGTAGATCCCGCCGCCGCAACCCACATCAGCGACTCGCAGCCCGGCCGGGTCCACCAGTGTCCGCGCAAGATTCTTCCAAGCCTCATCCGCGTTGCGGTTCGCATAGGAGCCGCGGTTCTTCTCGTCATGGAAGTTAATCGGCATCCCGGTCACTCCTTCCACTCGAGGCATTCGATCCGATTCCCGAACGGGTCGTCCACGTAGAACCGATCGGCCCCGGGCAGCAGTTCGTCATCCTGGACCGGGATGCCGTGGCTGACCAGCCGTTCCTTCAGCGCCTCCGGTTTCTCCATCTCCTCCATCCCCAGAATGTCGCCGAAGAAGCGGCGTGCCTCCTCCTCGCAGCCGGCAGGGCCGGCAAGTTGAACGTGATCGAAACCGTAGAACGAATATCCCATCACAAAGTCCCCTTCCATTTCCTTCAATGTAGCGGATACAGGCCGAGGGGGGTATGAGATATCGCGTTAGCGAATGGATGCATCGGAAATCAGGATATGCCCGCGCCCGTAACACCAATCCCTGCCCGACGTTGTCCAACACCATGAACCGCTCAACGACTCGCCTGGCAATCAAGGCTCACTTCTTCACTGTCTGCTCATTGTCTCAGATCCATAATCACTTTGATATGCCCTTTGCCAGCAGCGACTTGCTCGAGCGCTTTATCGTACTCGTCCAGCGAGAACCGATGCGTCACAATATCTTTGACGTTGACAATCCCCAATTGAATATACGAAATCGCTCTATCAAAACAATGTGTCTGGGCGAAGGAGCCGATCAGCTTCAGCTCTTTGCGGAAAATTTCATATGGACTGACGGTCATCGTATCCGCCTCATTGGTCACCCCGTAGACGACAATCTTGCCTCCGAATTTGGCGAACTGGGGACATTGCTGCAGCACTTCCACCGCGCCCGTCGCGTCAATCACCACGTCAAATCCATGCGGAAAGGACGCCATCAACGCGTTCGTGTGGACGCTGTAATCCGCCCTATCCATCAGCACCGTCTTCGCATTCGCGAGCCGGCCGACGAGGTTCAGCTTGACGGGATCGCTTCCCACAACGACAAGGTTCGCAGCCCCAGCGTGTCGCAGCAATTGTGCGAGCACAATGCCGGTTGGCCCCGTCCCGAACATCAGCACATCGTCTCCTGGCTTCACGTCAATCACGTCCAGCCCGTGCACCGCGCATGCCGTGGGCTCGATCATCGCCGCCTCTTCGAACGAGAGATCGCCAATGGGAAATACCTTATCGTGCGTCGCCACAACGTATTCCGCGAAACCTCCAGGCCCGTTGCAGCCGAGTGAGTAAAAATTCTCGCAGTACAACGGTTGATTCCGCTTACAATAGTAGCAATGGCCGCACAGGACCGTGTTGTCGACAGCAACGCGATCCCCCACCATCAACGCGGTCACATCGCTACCGACCTCAACCACCGTTCCTGTGAACTCGTGCCCAGGTGTCAGTGGAAACTCGGCGAGAAATTCACCTTCGTGGATATGCACATCCGTCTTGCACACGCCGCACGTCGCCACTTTGATGAGAACCTGATTCGAATTCGGCTTCGGCGTGTCTACTTCTGTGACTTCAAACTTCCTCGGCTCCACGTAGCGAACAGCTTTCATCCGAAAACACTCCTCTGGTTTCACAGTACCTGTGCATCTTGCCGATCCTGCCCAGTCAACTTGCGCCGTCAGATTCGGAACTGTTGCAGCTTCTGATTCAACGAACGTGTGGTTGGGTAAACCTCGCGATAAATCGCGTACAGCTGATCGTACAATTCTGTGTTCTTCGCGATGGGTGAATACGTCTTCGCACGCGAGATAAAGACTTTTGCACACTCGTCGAGATTACTGAACCAACCGCAGCCCACCGCAGCCAACATCGCTGCGCCCAATGCCGGCCCTTGTTCACTTTCGAGCCTGACGACCTCCGCGCCGAATACGTCAGCCTGAATTTGAAGCCATGTGTCACTTCGCGATCCGCCGCCGATCGATACAATCGTGTTGATACGTCGACCCGCATCACTCATGATCTGGATGGACTCACGCAAAGACATCGTGATCCCTTCCACGACGGCTCGCGCAAAGTGATGCAGTGTGTGGCCCGCGTCGATCCCGATGAAGCTGCTGCGAATGACGGAGTCTGAATGCGGGGTTCGCTCGCCAACAAGGTATGGCGTAAATACCAATCCACCGGCCCCGATTGGAACGTTGCCCACCTGTTCCAACAATTGATTGAACGATGACGCACGCGCGAATGTGTCTTTGAACCAGCTCAGACTAAAACCTGCGGCCAACGTGACGCCCATCGAATAGTACGCGTCACGTTTTCCATGATTGAAGAAGTGCAGCTGACCATGGTAGTCCTGCTCGCTGTCTTCCTCGTAATTCAAAACAACACCGGATGTGCCAATACTGCACAAGGTCGCATCTGGAGACAGGATGCCAGCGCCGATCGCGCCGCAGGCGTTATCCGCCCCGCCGGCGAACACTTTCACGGAGTCCGTCAATCCCACTTCATCCGCAACCTCGGGCAACAACGTTCCTGCCACAGCCCCCGAATCCATTAAAGGCGGGCAGATATCCTGCGGAATACCGAACGCTTGCAGGATTTCCGGGCTCCATTGTTTCTTTCGTACGTCCATCATGATGGTTCCAGCTGCATCCGAATATTCGGTAGCAAGGCAGTTGGTTAACCGGAAGCGCAAGTAGTCCTTCGGCAGTAGAAAAGTCGCGATCTGCTCATAATTTCGCGGCTCATTGTCCTTCACCCACAGCAATTTGGGCAGCGTGAAGCCTTCCAGCGCCTTGTTTCTGGCAACCTCCAGCAATGTGTCTCCCAGAACCTGTTCGATCACGCGGCATTGCTCAGTTGTCCGCGTATCATTCCATAGGATTGCATTCCGAATCACTCGATGTTCGGCATCAAGCAGGACAAGACCATGCATTTGTCCCGAAAAGCTGATTCCCTCTACAGAATCCTTAGGAATGCCAGCTTGGCTGACGAGCTTCTTGAGCGCCAGTTTCGTGCTGGTAAACCAGTCTTCAGGGTTCTGTTCACTCCAGCCCGATCTCTCTTGAATGAGTTGATACTGCTCAGCGGCCTCTCCGCAAACATGCCCATGTTCGTCGACCAATAACACTTTCACACTGCTTGTACCTAAATCAACGCCTATCACGTACTTCAAACCAACATCACTTCCAGTCTGTGCGATTGAAATCTTTACATTATACAACGAACGCTTTCCGCCTACTTTATGATAATACCTCTCAATGCGAAGAAGCACACTCCAGTTCACGCGCCCATCGAATACATTCATGTACTGAGTCCACAACGTGTGAGACACGGCCGCGTACGTCCGGTGGACTATGCGATACAGCAAAGCTGTGAGGTGTCCGGCTGAACATGGACAAATCGTTATAGTTGTCGCCAATACAGACAACTTCCTCCGGTCTGTAACCGAAGTGGTTCATTAAGATCCTCAGTCCATCGCCCTTGGACACACCGGGAGGCATCAAATCCAAACAGTCAGAATCGGAGAGTTCGGCATTGAGTTGGCCGCGAAAACGTTCCTGCAGTTTCAATCGCATAGATTTTAGTTCTGTCAAATCACCATATAGCGCAAATCTGGATGGCCAAATCGACTCTCCGATATCCTGCAGAATGGTAGAAGACTGTATGCAGGCAGCGAATATCCGCCACTCATATTGGCTGTATAACTCGGTTTTCAAAGGAGTATAGATTTCACTTTCACAAAATACATAGCATGGAAAGCTATATTCAGAGACAAATTGAAATATTTTGCGTGCAACGTCAGGTTCGAACCTTGATGACTTCAGCAATTGGCCTGCTTTCGTATGAACGAATGAGCCATTCTGGCTTATGGCATGATATGTTCTGCCAAGATCGTCCATGACCCGTTTAATCTCCGGGAACGCTCGCCCCGAGGCAAGACAAATCTCACATCCATGCTCTTCAGCATCAAGGAGTGCAGCACGATTCATGTCTCGAATGGTCTTGTCATGTTCCAATAAGGTTCCATCCAAATCGCTCACAATTAACCTAATCATGTTATACATTTTGCCCCCGATGTCGATCCCCGAGAAGTAATCGTAATATGCGCTGTGGGATCCCCCGAGAAATGCATGAACACTGCTCGACGGTGATCCCACCAAACTTGCGACGTGGAACCTGCATATCAAACGCGATCGCAACGAAGTAACAGTCGCGTTCGAACTCTCCGTAAAAGTGGTCCTATATTGTGACTATGGTCTTGATCGAGTTGAGATACTTCTCTTCTGCAAGGTACTGGGGCAACTCGTCCATAGTGATCTTCGTCTGTGTGAAGTACGACAGAACATCTCTGTTCTTCTTAATGAGCGCTATCGCCGCTGGGAATGTATTGGTGTAGCGGAAGATCCCTTGTACTGACACTTCTCGGAGGCACAAATCCAATCCGCTAAGCTTCATACCTTCTTCAGAGCCCATACCTACAAGAATCAATTTGCCTCCACGGCGTACAGCACTTTGTCCCCAGCGAATCGCATTGCCATTGCCGCTGCAATCGATGACGACGTCATATTCCGTCTCCGGCCCGCGCCCAAATAGATAGGCATCGAATTCAAATTGCCGAGCAGTGTCCACTCGATTTTGTTGCACATCGAACAGAGCAATGTTCGCACCCTCTGCACGCGCGGCGAGACCTGTAAGTAGACCAACCGGTCCGGCCCCGAGGATTGCCACGTTCTGTCCCAAATGAAGGTCCGCCTGACGCACCGCATAAATGCCAACGGACATGGGTTCAGCCAACGCGGCTTCTTCCGGCGTTAATCCATCCGCCACAAACGTGTAGGCCGCCGGGTGGATCACTTGATTCGTCATGGCTCCGTCAACTGGCGGCGTTGCGAAAAATTTCACTTCAGGACACAGATTGTAACGCCCAGTCCGACAGTGCGAACATGTACCGCATGGGATTCCCGGCTCCAACGCAACCACTGAACCGACAGGGATATCGACCCCTTCTCCTACTGCATCAACAATGCCGCCAACCTCATGTCCTAAGATCATTGGATCGGTTAGGACATAACTGCCAATAGCTCCTTCACGATAATAGTGAACGTCAGAACCACATATTCCAACAGCCTTCACATTGACGCGGACGTGTCCAGGCGGAACGATCGTTGGCGCAGCAACTTCCTCTATCGCAAGATCCATAATACCCCTCAACACAGCTGCCTTCATGATTCCCATCTCCTTGTAATTGGTTGGTCCTTGCGCTTCAGGTAACTGTTCAACGACGATTTATGTAACTAATGTCAGGCTGCGGTATTTTGCCTCATGAATGCAAATCGCATCGAAAGCGTCTTCCAAAATGTCTGCTGATTTTGACGGGCCGTGCGCAACGTATCCACAGTTACTCCGATTAGAATGATCAAGCCGATGACAAGTGGCTGCCAGTTACTGTTTACGTTGAGTACGTTCATACCGTCGCTGATCGTGCCGATGAGGACCGATCCGATCAATGCGCCAGGAATGGATCCGATGCCGCCAAACAGACTAACCCCACCGACGACAGCAGCCGAAATGGAGTAGAATAGCTCGTTGCCGGATCCAGCCGTCGGATAACCGGACATCAGTCGAGAGGCATCGACAATCCCTGCGAAACCCGACATCAATCCACTGATGGTATAGACTAACAAATCGACTTTGGCTGTATTTACACCCGCTAGCCTTGCAGAGGCTCGGTTACCGCCTACTGCAAAAACATGCATCCCGAATACTGTCTTGGAGAGCAATATCCACGCCGCGAGCCCAAACACTATCAACAAGCAAACCGGTAAGGGAACTGGCCCAACGAATCCCTGTCCAATCTTTCCAAACGTTTGATTAAGAATTGCGATCGGCATTGCGTTCGTTACAATAAGCGGTATACTGGAAGCTACACCCATTGTCGCAAATGTGACAATGAAAGCGGGCACCTTAACATAATGAATGATCGCGCCATTAAACAGCCCGATAAGCACCGTGGAAAGCAAGGCAAGAATCACGGCTACGGGCCAAGGCATACCTGCCTGAAGGCTTAGTGCTGCGACGACGCCCGAAAGGGCAATTCCGGAACCGACCGACAGGTCAATACCAGCGGTTAGCAGAACAAACGTCTGACCGATGCTAAGAATCGCGATGTCCGTAGTATTGAGCAACAGGGTCATCGTGTTGGAAACCGTAAAAAAGTTGGGTGAGAGCACACCGAAGATTACAAATACCACAATGAGAACCGCAAGAATCCCTAGCTCGTTTGGGAATCGCCGCTTTTTGACCGTATTCTTACTCATGCCATCACCTTATCCTCAAGTGAGATACTTCGCAGTAAAGCAGCATTCATTTCTTCTCTCGGATAGAGCTTTCCTGAACATCGGCCCGCCCTGAATATGGCGATTTGATCGCTTACTGCCAAAATTTCATCTTCCTCTGAAGAGACCACAATCACAGATACATCTCTTTCTTCCACCAACCTACGAATCAGCGAGTAAATCTCGCTCTTGGCGCCAATGTCGATCCCCTTGGTAGGTTCGTCAAAGAGCAACAGCTCAGCGTCCTGCAAAATCACCTTGGCAAACAAGATTTTTTGTTGATTGCCGCCACTGAGTCCACGAATAGGTTCCTCGGGATTTCCCCGAATTTGCAGTTGTTTCAATACATCCATAACGGCTGCTCTCATTCGGTCCTTTTGCACGAATCCACCCTTTGAGAACTTCCTCATGGAAGGTAGAGCGGCGTTTACAATGCTGTCCATTTCCGGAATAAATCCGTCGACCTTTCGCTCCTCGGTGATATAAGCGATACCAGAGCGAATTGCATGGATAGGGCTCTTCGGCTGATAAGGTTTTCCGTTCAACAAAATGTGACCGGAAATGAGCGGATCCAATCCATACAAAGCTCGCAGGAATTCAGTACGGCCCGACCCACCTAGACCATAAATTCCGAGTACTTGACCTCGATAGGCCTGCAGTGAGACGTCTTGAATTTTTGAAGTTCGGACATTCTTCGCCGATAAGACAGGTTCACCAGTCTTCTTCATACTGGAGGCCGCCGCACCAGTCTGTGCAGTGATCTCGGTTCCTTCAGCCTCTCGGCCAATGATGAATGATACGATCTCATCCCTGCTGATATTGTTGATGGACCCGCTTTGCTTCACTTCGCCATCGCACAGAACCGTGATTTCGTCGGCCACTGCATAGACCTCATCAAGCTTGTGCGTCACTAGGACGATGCCCACATCCTTCGTGTCGGCGATGTCTCGGATGGTCTTGAGAAAATCTTCAATTTGATTGAATTCGAGGGACGTCGTTGGTTCATCCAACAGCAGAAATTTAGCATTCAGCTGTAAAGCGGCAAGAATCTCGACGAACTGCTTCTCCGGATGCGATAAATGAATGACTTTGAGCGTCGGGTCGATGTCGAGACCGTGGCTGTTCAACAATTCCGACGCCAGTCTGTTCATCTTCTTCCGATCCAAAATTCCGCCAGCCTTGATCTCGTGGCCAAGAAAGATGTTCTCAGCAACAGTCAGCTCATTTACCAACCGAAGTTCCTGGTACACGCAGATGACACCAGCATTATGGGCGTCCCTAGGGGAATTGAAGACGACATTCCTGTAATCCAGACTCAAACTGCCTTCACTGGGTCTCTCGACACCGGACAGGATCTTGAGTAGGGTAGACTTGCCCGCGCCGTTGTGACCTACCAGGGCATGAATTTTCCCTGTGTGTAGTTGAAGATTCACGTCATTCAGAACGCGATTAGGCCCATATTGTTTCGCAATGCCATTCGCTTGAAATATTGATGCCATACAGTCACCCCCGAACGTGAAGCAAGAATGAGATTCAGCGATAGAGTTGGATTCGCTAACTTCTCCGCGTGTTCAGTGTTAACGCAATCCGACCAACAATGTGTTTTATTCAAACAAAAGGGATAGGAAGGAGGAACGTTGCAGGCAACGCCCTCTTTCCTGCGCGATTTTAGAATGCGTCGGCGTAGCATTGCTTCGCGTTACTCTTTGTCACTTTTGGAACAGGAATCAAAACAGTTTTCGGCACTTTCCCGCCAGTGAGGTATTTGTGGATGTTTTGAATTTCAACCTGAGCCTCCAGGATCGGCCGTTGTTGGGCCCCCGCTTTGAAGATGGAATTCTGTTCGATGTCTTGAATGGTCGTCTTGGCGCTCGCTTCACCGAACACCGCAACCTTGCCTGTATCATTGGCACTCTTGATGGCCTGCATGACTCCAATAGCTGCTGGCTCTGTGTCGGAGAAGATCGCCTTAATTTGGGGATGGCCTTGAAGCATCTCCGAAGCAACCTGCAGCCCAGTCACCTCAGAAACGTCGCCATTTTGCGTGTCAACGATCTTGATTCCCTTGTACTTGGACACGACACTCATGAAACCTTCGTCGCGCAATTGGGTAGACAGTGCGGTCGGAAAATTCACCACACCGATTTCAGCATTGGGGTTTTTGCCAAGATAACTGACAAGCTCTTCGCCACAGTCTACACCGAGCTGATAGTTGTTGGATTCAACAACCTCAACTTCGGACGCCCCTTGTTGCTTCATCACAGTTTGATTCGCGTCAGAGTCAATGAAAAAGACTGGGATGTGGGCTTGATTGGCTTCCTTGACCGCTGTGACAATCGACTTCGAGTCTTGAGGAACAATCACCAACGCATCCACTTTCTGATTAATAAAACTGTCAATTTGGGATAACTGTGTTGCTTGGTCATTGTTCGAACCCTCAACGTGTACGGTCATACCGTACTTCTCGCCTGTTTGAATCAAACTCTTTTCCATTGCTACGAAATAAGGATTCGTAAGCGAGTACATTGAAACGCCAATTGTAAACTTGTGTGCGGACTTAGTGGATGAAGCGCTTACAACGCTCCCACTCAAAGCTAAGGATGCTACGAGTGCTGCCCCTCCGAGAAATCCCGTAACCTTCTTCAAAACACTTCCCCCTTATGATTGTTGTTCACAGATTACGTGATTGTTTTTATCACATAACTCCAAATTAAGCAATCACTTTTATCAAAAAGATCGTGATATAGTCAAAGATATGTTCAAACCGTTCATACTCAAACTGTTCATATTTGTGTAGTACAATGGTTACAATTACAGGAAAGGAGACACCTGGGTATGATAGCTGAAGTTCGGCAGAAGACAATTTTGGATTATATCCTGACCAAAGAAGAAGTATCCGTGCAGGAGCTTAGCACGATGTTTGGCGTGTCGGAAATGACCATTCGCCGAGATCTGGTGAAGCTTGAACAACTCGGACTTGTTCGCCGCACGTACGGCGGTGCCATTCCTGCAGGACAAAATACGGATGTACCAGTCGATGTTCGTTCCTCTGAGAACCAACACCTGAAAACCGCCTTAGGGAAGTTGTGTGCAACTTTGGTTGCACCCGGAGATACCATTTTCATGGACGCAGGGACCACGATGATGGAGGTAGCCCGTCACTTACCCGAGGACTTAGGCATAACGGTAGTGACAAACGCCATCCCTGTCGTCAATGTGCTTGTGAATAAACCTGGTATCGAAGTCCTGGTTCTGGGTGGACCGCTGCAACATACCCCTCAACTTACGATAGGTTCAGCGGTCACTGAAACCATCAAATCTCTGCATGTGAATCGCTCATTCATTACTGCCACAGGATTTTCTGTCCAGCACGGACTCACGGACGCCAATATTCAGCAATCCGAAGTGAAACGTCTGATGGCCCAAAGCTCAAAGATCAGAACTTTAGTGATAGATAGCTCCAAGTACGATGTAAGAGCATTCAACCGCTTCGCGGAGTTTACGGACTTCGATCAATTGGTTGTCGACGATCACCTGGATTCCGAAGTGATTTCTCAGATCAAAGCGACCGGAATTGAAGTCATCATTGCACCAACGACTGATACGTTGCTCGATAGGTTGCATGAAACGCTACATAAGTAACGTGACTCGAGTTTCTCACCATCACGAATGGGTACTTGCCTTCATGATTCCGATTAAATGGAAATTAAGCAAAAACAACCCCGTTGTCTTTATCTAGGTAACAGATGGCCTTGATAAAGTCTACGGGGAGACGCAATGTATGAACTTTCAAGCAAGATTGATTTATCCAATTTGTCCTTGGCACCGAATCGCAAAGTCTGTTCGACCCATAACGTCTTCGTTGTTCAACATGTAACCAAAATGCATCAAAACAAATTTATTTGTTCCGGTATCAGGGCTCCTTCGATACTCTCTCACGCCACAGCACCTGCGCGATCCCGCCCCTACACCATCAACCCCCCATCCCGCATCACAAGATTCCCGTCCAAATGGACCGTCGGCTTGGTCACCACGGCATCCAAGTGAACGCCAGCTTCGACTGTTCCACCGAATGTCGCATTGCTGCCAAACGCCACGTGAATGGTCCCCAGCGCCTTTTCGTCCTCGAGGATGACGCCAGTCAGCCTCGCCTTGTCGTTGGTGCCGATGCCAAATTCGGCGACATTTCGAGCACTCGGGCTACTTCCGAGCTTGTCGAGCCATTCATCTGCACGCTCACCTTCGGCATGAGTAAGCAGGCCATCTCGAATCGTCAGCTTGATGGGTGAGGAGAGCAGGCCAAGTCCGACCATCGATCCGTCGACAATCAATTCCCCATTCGCAGTCCCCTCAAGCGGCGCAATATAAGCCTCTCCCGATGGCATATTCCCCGATTGTCCCTTCTCGGTGTACATGCCTGTGCTGGCGATGCCCAATCGCGTCCCCAGCCGAAATTCCAGGATAGCCCCATCCTTTTCGATGCGAACGTAATCTCCTTTCGTCAGCACGTCCGCTACGCGTCGGCTGAGATCGGCCACCTGGTGAAAATCGGCGGTCATCGGCCCGTTTTCGAACATGTCAAGGGTGATGCCCGGCATCGTCGCAACCCGGGCCCCCTGTTCAGATGCGCGTTTTCGCGCCGATGTGTGCGTCAACGAGTGCTCTGTCGGACAAATGACGACATCCGCTTTCTGCATCGCGAAGGCGACGACTTCAGGTGGTTCTTCACCGCTTCTCCGCCGCGGTTTCATCGTCAAGATCATCGATTCCGCACCGAGGCTTTGTGCCGCCTGATGCAAATCGTTGCAAATCTCCGGCCTCGTTCCATCGGAGATGATTAAGACACTTTCTCCGGCCTTCACAGCGAGTGCTTGCGACAGGAGCTTCCGTGAGGTCTCCAAAAGTCCGATGTTGTCCACCTTCTCTGGTAAGAAATCAGATACCTGCGTTCACAGACTTGCCAAGCGTCTGCAGGTGGTTCATCGACCCGTACAGCGCTTGAAATCGTTGAAACTCCTCTTCATCGTAAAAGGAACAGTTTCCTGCACCATACGCCTTTGCCACTTCGATGGCAAACCGCGCAGCCATCGCAATATCCGTCTCGTGACTTGCCCCTGTCGCACATCCTGGAACAGTGCTCTGTGTCGTGATGGCGACGCCGACGACCGGTGCGTTCGTCGCGGTGCACGGTTGCATGATACTGTTGATATGATACAAGTTATTTCCGTACGGCGTGATATCCTGCATCGTCACCGCGAATGTATGCGCCAATTGGCCGGATGAGATTTCGAGGAGGGAGACGAGATCATCACTGATTCGAAGGATGCAGCCTTCTTTAATCGTCGGCGAAATCGCGACGCCACGGTGGTTAAACACGCGGTTTCCCTTCGTCGTATCGATGGTGAGAATCGCGTCCATCTCGGGACTCACTTCGTGTTGATTCATCGTCATCATATCCACAGGTGATCCCATAAAGGCAACCGGCTCGTGCGGAATCGTGGGCGCATTCGGACAGATGTGCGTCGCCACGAGAACATCTCCAGGCAGCTTGTCGCCTTTTGCTTGCATTTCAATTAACTTCAGCGCACTCGTCAGTGCAGTCATGGCACCATCGCCATCCGACACAAGTCCAATTCGCTCAGGCCGCGCACCAATGCCGCCAAGTCTCCCAATAATCCCAAGCGTCGGCGCGTCGCCACCCGTTGTCTTACCGCTGCGGCCGGGAATGCACACCTGAATAAAATCGGTCCATCCCGATTCTCCCTCCACCCGCTCAACTTCTACTTGCCCCGCGCCGCGGCGCAAGAAAAAATCCCGCACCTGTTCCCCATTGACGTTTGCGTCATCCAACAGTTCATAAATGTCCAATGTCTGCTTCAATGTCATCACACACCGCTCCTCGTCTCAAATCGATGTAGCAATCCTGCGCGTTCAAACCCACTTCAGTTACACCGTCTGCGCCGTCCCAATCGATGGCGCAAATACGTATTTGCAAATCTCCTTGTTCACGACAGTTTCAACGACTTTGAACAAGGCTTCGTCATGCATACCCGCGCCGAGTTTGACATGAGCCCTTGGGACACAGACGACCGTGACATCCAATCCAGGCTGCAACTCTGCCGTTAATAGCGGCATCCCCGTGTTCGTATCCATCGTCATGATGAGGTCTGGGAACGTCGCTAGCCGCTCACCGTTTCTCTCCAAGGTCATGTACTCGTTCCAGAACGTCATATCCACGTCGCCGATGGTGACTTCCCCCACATCAAAGCCGCCTTCTGTCCGCAGCGAAACATGCGCCACCTTACCCGTCGCAATGCGCGCTCCACTCATGAAGTCCAAAGCGGCGTCCACTACGGCCCGCGCACCATGCGCCTGCGCCCGCAGCATGGCGTGCCCCAACTCGATGGCTTGGGTAATGGCGCCAACGGCACCATGTTGCATCACATAACCTGCGGTGACAGGGTTCCTCGCAACCGCCACCACACCGCCTGCCTGAACAGATGCGTTCCGAACGAGTGTGGCCGCGCGTTCCAAGGAAGCTTTCACGACGATTTCCACGTATTTATCCAGGCGGCCACCACTTGCCGCTTGAATACTGACGAAGTCCTTCAGTTGGTGGAGACCGATAGATCCCATCACACCCGTCGGATGTGCGCGACCATTGCAGGGTGCATCAATGACTGGAATGCCCAGCTTCGCGGCTTGAATCCATCCGTTCACCGTAGCCGCCGCGCCGTTTTCGTTCGTAATGACCCCAGCCACCTTGGTTCCTAATGCCGACTCCATTCGTTCGATGGTCCGCACAAAGTGAGCCGGTTCGACGTATTGGTCTTTGGCAGCCGGCGCACCAACCAACGCAGCCGTCACAATGATATCGTCGTCGCCGCACTCATCTGGGCTGATGAGCATCGGCGCGTTCGTCTGCATCGCCTCGTTTGCAAGGGCAAGACCATCCGCTGTCCAGCCACCCCCGCCGCCGCCGAGAAACTTTCCGCCCAATACGGCCGCTTCCACATCACGAACGGTCAATTGCCGCTTCGTCATGGCACACACTCCTATCCATTCAGTCGCTTTAAAGAGGAAGGGAGGAATGCCTAGGTGGCACCCTCCCAAATCGCTTTCCCGTTCAACGCGAAGCATCAGATGATTGAACTAGATACTTCTCTTTCTCGTTTGGTACGCCGGCCTGTTGATAAAACGCCGGATACGCTTGCTCAAGCGGGACAAACGGGATATCGTAGCCAAAGTGCTTCGGCCCCCATACCGTGAGTGCCGCCTCACTGCGCATCATTTCCGGTGTCGGAATCCCAATGGCGACGACGCGTTGGCCGTAGCGCAGGCGTTCATTGGTGATAGCGTGGCCTGTGTCGGGATCGAGTAAGGTGATTAAATCCGGCACGCTCGCGACAACTTGCCCGTCTACTTTCGCAATGAGATTTTCGTTTTGGAAGTCGATCACCATGGCTTTCCCGGCATCTTCCTCAAAGCCCTGCAGATGCGCTTGGCCGACTGCGAAGCCGTCCGAAGTCCGTCGCGAAATATCGACAACTTTGCCTCGAAAAAGCGCAATTCCGTGCCCATAGATGGTATCGCGGGTGGCCGCAAGGACGGCTTCTACGGGATTCGAATGATTGCGATGCGCTGCTTGAACAGCCCTTCCCAATTGAATCCCCATGGTCACGGTCCCGCGAACGGCGGTGTTTTTCACCTGTTCACCCGTCATTGGATAATCGACGAGATGGGAATACCCGCCCATTTTGACGGTGCACGCGCGCGCAAACGATTCGAGCCGGAAGTTGTCCACCGTCTCAAACAGCACGACATTCCCCCACTCGTCTGCAATACACGCTGGCGTTCCCGAGACGCCAAGGATGTGGAACGTCTCCATCTGCAACTCCGGAAACGCGCGCCCCATACCATCTCCGTCGACGACCGGCAAGCCCATCCGGGCGGCGACGACAAACGGAATCATGCTGTTCATCCCGCCACATTCAATCGGGCATAGCGCCGTCACCGATTTGCCTAAATGGCGCTCCATGCGCCGCACCGCGACATACCCTTCCTCCCCGGCCGGCACCTTTTCCAAAAAGACCGTCGGTGCCCCCATCATCGCGACGGGAAAGACGACGTCATGATTCTCGACCTCATCCAAAGAAATCAGTTCAACCGGGCCATGCTCGCGGATGGCCTGTTGTGCCATCCATTTTCCGATGAGGGGATCCCCCCCGCCCCCCGTCCCGAGAATGGCCGCACCGATAGACAAAGCCTCTAAATCCTCTTCAGTGATTCGCATAAGCGCCCACCTTAGAACCGAAGTTGTACGTCGCAAGCGTTCCGGCAACAGTCACTTTGATTCGCACAGCATTGCCCGGCAGGTAAGCAATCGGAATCTCTTCAATTTCGACGATCTCGATGGTCGACGCCTCCGCCCCCGCTCGAATGGCCTCTGCAATCGCGATAGACTTGGCCTCTTCCAGGACTTCCTCGCGCGACTTCTGATCCATCGCGAATATCCGATCCACCCGTCCACTCACCTGAGCAATGGCCGCGCCAATTGCGTTGGCTACGTCAAAGTTCTCCGGACGATGGACCTCCGAGGCGCCTTCCAACTCGCTCGGAAGCAAGACGCTGCCGCCGCCCACCAAAATCAGCGGCACAGGCTCCGCACTCGTCTTCATCCTGTCGATGGCCTCCGCCGTCTTTGCCATTGCGATATCGTAGGCCCTCTGTGCGAAGTCCGTCGGCAATTGGACCGCGTGCGTCCCTACAGTGGCTTTGCCGAGCGCCACGACGATGTCCGTGAAGGTCGTCGTGTCGCCGCCGAATGCGCGCCCTTCCTCCACAATGCGATAACCCACACTCTTTGGCCCCACTTCGATGCCAACTTCCGACTCGGTCACCCGGCTTCCGCCACCCAGACCAATCGAGTACAAGTCTGGCATGCGGAAGTTGGTTCTCACACCGCCCACATCGACCGCGACAAAAGATTCCCTCGGGAATCCATTCACAAGCACCCCAACGTCCGTCGACGTGCCGCCGACATCGACGACAATCGCATTCTTTAAGCCCGTGAGGTACGCCGCGCCACGCATACTATTCGTGGGTCCGCAGGCGATAGTGAGAATCGGATACAACAGGGCGTACTCCACGGACATCAACGTGCCATCGTTTTGCGCCAGGTAGAGTGCGGCATGCACACCGAGATCGGCTAACGCTTGCTGGAACGACATCGTCGCCCGCTTCGCGACACTCGACACAGCCGCGTTCAACACCGTGGCGTTCTCTCGCTCTAACAGCCCAACGCTGCCCAATTGGTAGGACAGAGAGATAGGAATCTCTTCGCCGAGGACTTCGCGGAAAATCCCTGCTGCGCGTTCCTCGTGGTCCGTATTCACAGGTGAGAACACGCCCGTGATGGCGACTGCCTGAACTTTCCCCTTCACCGATTCGGCGATACTGCGAATCTCCGCCTCGTCGAGTGATGCGATTTCACGGCCATCGAACTCGTGTCCGCCACCGACAATCCAGGAGTACTCGGCGTAGCGGGCGCGCAAATCGTCGGGCCAACCGGCTAACGGCTTGACAGCCCGCGTCGCCGGCGCGCCCAAGCGAACAATCGCCACATCATTCAGTTCGCGGCGCTCGATAATGGCGTTGGTCACCTGCGTCGTGCCAAGCATTGCGTGGGAAATTTGTGCACCATCCACGCCACTTTGCTCAAGAACTCGGCCTACGCCGGCGCGAATACCCGTGACAATATCTGAAGTGACTGCCGTTTTCGTCTTCGCAATCACACGATTTTCCTTATCCAATAAAACGACGTCCGTATTCGTCCCACCAACGTCAATTCCCAAGCGGTAAGTCATACAGTTTCCTCCTAGCCATTCTCGAGTCAGTCACTTACGCGTTCTGTGTTGTCAGTGGCCGAAGCGGTTTAAAGTCGAAATCGTATCCGAAGTACCTCGGCCCGACCAGCTCCAAGCACTCGGGCCGGTGCCATACGGGTGCGCAAGGCATCGTGATGACAATCACGCGTTGGCCGTAGCGCAGCTCTTCCGTCGTAATGGGGTGAATCGTCTCTTGATCTAAAACCGTAATCAAATCTGGCACCGTCGCAACGGGCTCCCCATCGCGCATCGCGATGAGATTCTCGTTTTGAAACTCGAGTCTGCAGACCGATCCGCTGTCCACACCCATCCCTTCGATCGTCACGGTACCACGGGCGAATCCATCGACGGTCCGACGCATGACGTCCGTCAACTTGCCGCGAAACACTTCCACACCATCCGTGAATTTGAGGAGGTTTGCGAGGCGAACTGCCGCATCCTCTTTCGCTTCGAGCAGTTCACCAATCTTCATGGCTGTCGATAAGGTCCCATGTACCAAATTTGACGCCATCTTATCCGCATTGGCTCCGTAAAGCGCCAACATGGAAGATCCACCCATGACAATCGTCGCATTTCTCGACAGCGCCTCCGTCCAAGCCCCATTCACAGTAGACAGTAGAACCGTGTTCCCCTTTTCATCCGCGACCATCATCGGCGTCGCCGAAATGCCGCCAAAGTGCAGTGCCGTCATCGGAATCTCTGGGAACGCACGCCCCATGCCATCTGCGTCGACAATAGGGATGCCAAGTTCTGCCGCGACCACGAACGGGATCGTCGAATTCAGCCCACCCGCTTCAATCGACACGGTCGCTGCAGCCTTGCGACCGAGGAATTTCTCCAATTGCGTAAATGCCTTCACCGGCTCATCGCCGCTCGGCATTTTCTCAACCATCACCGTAGGTGCTCCCATCATCGCCGACGGGATCACCAAATCGTCATCGTGCAACTCATCTATCGAAACCATCTCCACAGGCCCATATTTCTCAATGGCCTGCTTTGCCATCAGGGCACCGATGTAGGGATCTCCACCGCCGCCGGTACCAAGAACTGTTGCGCCTAAAGCAAGGTGATCGATGTCTTTTGTGTGAATCAGTCTTCTCACCATGTCACCGCCTATCGTCAAGTTAGAACATGACCGGGAGACAGTTGGCCCCGTCTCCCGTCATATTCAGTTCGCGAGTTCCTTCGTACTCACGCTTCCAAATGTCACAGTCCGGTTCCGATTGACCAGCTTGTTCAATACGAAGTACGCCACGGCCGCCACGACGAGCGAGTTGATGGACGGAATTCCCCACTTCACGAACTCGCCGACCAAGAACGCCCCAATCCAGCAAATCAGCGTGAGGGGATTCCAGGACTCATACGAACTCGGCAGGACGCCTTGTTCTCTCGACTGTGAAAGCTCGTCTTTATATCGCCGTATGCAGAAATATTCGACAGCCATAATGCCGCCAACTGGCGGCACTGCCACACCCAGTAACGAAAGGAAACCTTCAAATTGATTCAGGATACCGAGGACGGAGAGCAACGTGCCAAGCGCGCCAAACAAAATCGTGACACCGACGCGACTGACGCGTTTCTTGAACACGACATCAAATAAGTTCACGATACCGAGCGAAGAAGAGTACAAGTTCCAGTCGTTAATCTTCAGCGTCGCCGTCACGAGTACAACCGTGCCAACCACACCACTCGTCGACATGACAATCGTGATGACATTGGAAGATTTCATCGCATGTGCAAGAAGTACACCAATGAGACCAATGAGATACTCACCAAGGGTAATCCCGAGCACGGTTTGCTTAATGACATCGCCAACTGAACGGTTGTAACGCGTCATATCCGGAGAAATGATGGCCCCTGTGATAAATCCACCCGCGACCATGCTCGCACCCGCACCCAGCGTCAAAGCGCTGCCCGGCGCGTGCATCGAGACGAGATGTCCCAGCGAATAATGTCCGAGCGCCCGGCCAATCGAGATGAAGGCAATGAGCATAAAGAGCGGCACCGTAATGTAGGCCGTAAACCCCATCGACAAGAACCCGTAAATGACGACCAAGGTGACCAGGATTCCTGTAACAATGGACCATGCCCAAATGGGCCCGCCGAGCAGTTGGTTCAGCCCATCTGCGAAGACCTGATTCTGCACGCCAAACCAGCCGACCAGCGATATTGCGACGACCAGGCTGACGAGGACGGAACCAAACCTGCCAAAACCAGTCCACCGAACCAACATGGTGGTACTGAGTCCCTCTTTCATCCCCGCGATCCCGACGAATATCGAAACGATTTCCAGAATCACGGCCCCGAGCGTCAAGGCCCAAAACGACTGCCAAAAACTCATACCAAAACCCAATGTCGCGCCCAACAGGAATTGAGAGAGCGCTGACATCTGACCAAACCGCATGGTTGCGATACCGAACCAGTGTCGGCGGTCCGATTCCGGAACTCTCGATAACGAATAGTCATCGAGCTTTTCATTGATGGGTTCCGCTTGAGTCATCCGAATCTTCCTCCTCTGCTATTGTTTGAATTATCTTAATTCGATTCCGAATGTGCGTGTATCGCCGCCTTGAACAAAAATGGGGCCGAACTTGTGCGCAATGCACAATACGGCCCCGATATCTCACATGGAATGTACAGTAAGTTCACAAAACCTACAGAACGATATTCGGATTGCGTAGGCGCCAAGTCCGTATCGCCAACTGGTAAGTGAAGCGAGTTTGATCGTCTTCCAAATTGATGCCCAACAGTTTTTCCACTCGCTTCAGCCGATACCGAAGGGTGTTTCGATGCAAATACAGCTTCTCCGCGGCCATTTGCATTTTGGCCCCACACTCTAAATAGACCTCCAAAGCTTCCAGCAAGGGACTTCCATTCGTCTCGTCGATTAGCCGCTTCAACAAGCGGACGGCGTGATCATAGGACGAGTCCTCCCCCGGTTTCGGCAATATCCGGTTGGCCAAATCGTTCTGGTTGTCGGCAAACTGGACCATCTTCGACTGCGACAACGTGCTCAAAAAATCGAAATACGAGCGCTCTGTCAGTTCGACGACCCGTTCAAGAATTTCGTACGAACGATGAATGCCTTCAAAGGTCTCCGTCACGAAATAGGAACGCAAAGGAATTTGCATCCGAAAGTGAAGTTGTTCCATCAACTGTCCAATGCGATGTTCCATTTGATGCATTACATCCTCGTTTTCGGAAAACCAGAATAGGGCAACACCTTGATTCCCACGCCAGTCCGCCCAAGGGACAACAGAGGTTAGAGTGGACGCCTTCCCCGAGGCGAACTGCATATCGTGAGAAAGGACCAACGCCTGATCGCGAAGGTATAACGTGCAATCCGCAAATCGACGATAGGCGTACGGCCTGTCCGAAATACGAGTCTGAGTGGCCGTTCTATTCGAAGTACCGCCCACGCCACATATCCACAGCATGCTTATCGCGCCAATCGGCGGAGTTTCAATCAGTTCCAACCTGCGCCGTATGGACAATGTCTCCAGCACGTCTTGCAACCATGTCGGTGCGGTGGACTGACGTGGGGCGCCAAAGACCTTCGCGTTCATAATAGGCAACCGCGAGATCGAATAGTAGACGACACTCTCAAACGAGCACGCCCAGTCACTCTGCCGAAGAATTCCGGGAAGCTCCACCAGTAGAAAAAATCCCGTCTGCGAAGTGAGCACGCCAGTGAGCTCTTCCAACCACATCGTTTCGTAATCCGGACGATACAGCAAACAGTGCGGCTCTGGGGTCAACTGCAGAAGAAACACGCGATCCAACACCTGAATCGGAAGTTGCAAAGTTCTGCCGCCTCCAAATGTATGCCATCGTTCATTCCGACGATGGTTCGCATCTGTCTTCGCCCACGCTAGTTTCGCTTTCACAAACAATACGTGCTCAACCTGATCCAACCATGCGGATAATGACGTTGATTCCTCAAATTGTCTTTCCAATCGTCTTCGTGCTTCAGCGAATTGTTTCTCGGCGCTTTGACGCTGCTCAAGAACAGTCGTATAAAATTGTCTCGCGATCAGAGAATAATCGAGCGAATCCTTGAACCAAATCAGCGGTATTTCCAACTGATCCGCAAGTACGAGCGTCGACCTTGGAAAGTCCGAACGCTTGCCGCCCTGAAACAGGACACCTACAACGCCCGTCTGGTGGAAAAAGCGCAAGAGCAAATCAAATGTGGGGGAGTAGCCCGGAAATTGACCAGCTTGCAGAAACACGAGCGTATGTTCGTACATCGCGTCATTGACATTTTGCAGCCAGATCTTCGGGTCGCTTACGAAGATTACGTCTCGACAAAGCTCACTCAATCCAAGATCTCCGGCCAAGACATCTGCTTCGTATTCGAACCCCGCGACAAACTCCCGAACTGGAATCATGTAACCTCCCCCTTGCTCATCCGATTGTCCCAGACCATGTGCTCTTGGATATGATTTATGATTGTACTATTTGTTTTTTTCAGAAAACAATGACCGGATTTTGGAGGATGGTCAGTTCGATTTGAAGGTTCCCGATAAAACAGTCTTCACGCCACCCAGAAGCCCCACACAAAAAATCCCCACCGACCACCAGCGGGGATTCGCAATGCCGTATCAGCTTCGTACTGTGCCGCCGTCACTTCACGGCACACGCACGACATTCGGATTCGTAAAGATGTCGAACTCGTCTCTGCTCGTCGTGGAAAACTCCGATACGATCGCGCCGTCGTCTGCCGCCTGAAACCAGTGCAGCGTGTTCGGGGGAATCGTGTACTGTTGCCCGGGCGTCAGCTCAATCTCGTGAAACACCGTGTAATACGCCCTGCCTTCGTCGGGAATGCGAGCCTGGATCGGCTCGGTGGGCTCACCCTCGACATACAGCCAAACCTTGCCCCAGCGGCACCGGAACGTCTCGGTTTTCCCGGGTATCGCGCCAATCGGCGGATGTCTGTGCTCCGGGCACGTCTGATTCGGCAACAAAGCCAGCTCCTTTGCGCAGTACAGGTCATTGTTCACGTAGGTAATCAGCCCCAGTCCTGTCGTCTGATAGTCGCCAAGCCCGAAGTCGGCAATTTCGATCCGGCCCTGCTCTTCCTCCGTCAGGACGATGTGGGCCTGATTGAAGAGCCTTATCACCTGCTGCCTCATCTCTTCCCGTTCACGCGTGGACATCAAATTCGCCGTCCCCCTTTGAGCAACCGTGCTGTTTCGGCCATTCTATCACAAACTTACGCAGCGTTATTTCTGGGTACTCTCCGCATAAATCCACTGCTTGGTGCTAGGCTTGTTGACGTTCTGCTGTGTGATGACCAGGTTATTGAGCTTGGTGGACTTCGGGATTTTCACTTTCTTTCCTGTCACTGCTTCATAGGCGTACTCGACAGCAAGTTCGCCTTCCTTATATGGATTCTGGGCGACTGTTCCGTAGATGAAACCGGACTTGATGTCTTGAATTTCCTCCGGTTCCGCGTCATAGGCGATGACCTTGACCTTCTTGGACATGCCGCTCGATTTCACCGCTTCAGCTGCACCTGCGGCAGCGTACGTGTTGGTGCCGAATACGCCGACCAAATTCGGGTGCGCGAGCAGAATCGACGAGACCTGGCTGTCCGCTGTGGTTTGGGAATCATTGCAATACTCGTTGGCCACGACCTTCATGCCAGGGTACTTTTTCATCTCCGCCATGAAACCGGCGTTTCGTTCATCCGCGGTCGTAACGCCTTTGTCGAAGTTGATGATGGCGACATCGCCGTGATCGTGCGCCGCTTTGGCCAGAGCGTCCGCGGCTGCCTCACCGCCCTGATAGTTGTTGCTTGTTACGGCGGCTGTGAGGAAACTTTGATCGGCTGTCGTCGTATCCACCGTCAGTACTTTAATCCCTTGTTTGGCGGCCGTCTTCAGCGAAGGCGTCAACGCGTTGGCGTCAGCAGGTGCAACGAGCAAGGCGTTGACGTGTTTTGCAATCAGGCTGTTCACCACCGGCAACTGCTCGGACGCGACCATCGCCGTCGATCCCTGGAACAGCAGCTTCACGCCGAGTTTCTTCGCTTCTGCCTGCGCGCCGTTGTTCATGGTAATGTAGAACGGATCGGTGGTCATGCCTGGCACCAACGCGATCGTGTACGATTTTGAAGCAGCATACACGGAACCTGCGGGAACTGCGAGAGCCATCCCCGCCAAAACGGAACTTGCCAAGAGCGCTGCAGCCTTCTTCTTCAATGTCATTCTTGTAACCTCCTCATGATTTCACCTATGACTACCCCTTGAAAGACTCTACGCTGCACGGAACGCTGGAAAACGAATCACCCCTTTCAAGGCACGAAGGTACCAGATGATTGGGCTACTTGTTTCGATGGCGCAACTGTTCGACGAAGACTGCCGCAATGATGATCATCCCGACCGCGACGGTTTGCCAGTAGGCTTGGACGTTGACAATGACCAATCCGCTTGCCAGAACCGCGATGATGATGGAACCGACAACCGTACCAAGGATGTTTCCTCGTCCGCCAAACAGGCTCGCGCCGCCAATGACCACTGCGGCGATGGCGTTCAGTTCGTCGTTCTGACCGGAAATCGGCGATGCTGATGCGAATCGAGCCGCCACAATAATGCCCGACGCTCCGGCCATCAGGCCGGAAATGCCGTAGATTTTGATGATATGTCTCGGCACGTTGATACCGGTTCGCCGTGCGGCTTCTTGGTTGCTTCCGATCGCGTAGGTGTGAACACCGAATCTGCTTTTTGCAAGCGCAATTCCGCTGATCACGCAGAGTAAAGCGGTTACGATCACGGGATACGAAATGAAACTGGCGATGTTGCCGCTCCCGAAACTCGTCAGCGGAGTAGGCAGTGCAGTAATATCTGCGCCGTTGGACAGCAAGAACGTTATTCCGCTCGCAATGCCCATGGTGCCGAGTGTCGCGATGAACGGGGTGATATTCATTTTGGCAACCACAAACCCATTCACGAGCCCAAAAATCAGCCCCGTCAGCAATCCGACCAGGATGCCCACAATCAGCGACAAAGCGTCGTTTCCGAGAGCCTGCATCGCCATGCCTGCCGTGATCCCGGAAAGCCCGAGCACCGCGCCGACGGAGAGATCGATCCCAGACGTGATGATGACGAACGTCTCGCCAATCGCGAGCAGCAGGATCTCCGTGGCGGATGTGGTCGTGCTCAAAAAGTTAAACGCCGAGAAGAAGCTGGGGGCCAGAATACCAAAAACCAGAATGATGACCACGAGCACACACAGCGTCCAGTAATCGCCAAGTTTTTCCATGATGTTGATACGCTGATGTTTCGTGGAGTTCAGCGTCGTAGCAGTCGGCATTGGGTTGCTCATGCCAACACACCCTCTTTCTCTGAATGTTGCGATTTGGCGCCTGTGATGTATTGGACAACTTCCTCCAGGGTCGTGTCCTTGGTCGTCAAAATCCCGCCGACTTGACCTCTTCTCAGAACCACAATCCTATCTGTCACTTCGAGGACGTGCGGCATCGTGTGGCTGATCAGAATCACCGCGACACCTTGGCTCCGAAGCTTCTTGATCAACTCGAGAACCTTGGCAGACTCTTGTACGCCGAGCGCCGCAGTCGGTTCGTCGAGGAGAATCAGCTTGGCGCCGCGGGACGTGGCGCGGGCGATCGCGATGGACTGCCGCTGCCCTCCAGACAACTCCCCGACCTTTTGTCGGATGTCCTTAATTTGGACGTTCATCTGAACAAGAATCTCCTCCGCCTGGCGCATCATCTCTTTCCTGTTCAAAAATCCGAATCTCCCCCGCCACCCACGCTGCAGTTCCTCTCGGCCGAGAAAGAGATTGGAGGCGACATCCAGGTGCAAAGCCAGCGCCAGATCCTGGTACACAGTTTCAACCCCCAGCATCTGTGCATCCAGCGGACCCTTCAAAGACACTTTGGATCCTTCAAAAATGACGTCGCCACCATCTGGCACTTCCACACCGGACAGGATGCGGATGGTCGTCGATTTTCCCGCCCCGTTGTCGCCAACCAGTCCGACCACTTCTCCGGGGTAGACGTCGAAGTTGATATCGCGCAAAGCCTGAATCGCACCGTAATGCTTTCTCACGTGTGACACTTGCAAAAGCGGTTGATCCCCACGCATCGTTCTTCATTCCCTTCTATGCTGGATTCCTGACCACCGTCGCCGCTACGCACGCCCTGCCGATCCACAGACGCGCATGTAGTGCTCGACGCGTTTCTGAAACGCTTCCCGAGCGGCGACCATGGCGTCAGGGAACCTCGTCTTCGGGTTCTCCACCGCCTTCAGAAACGCTTGCTTCGCTGCCTCTGCCAACTCCGTGAAGACGTTGACTTTCGCAATCCCCGACGCAATCGCGCGTTGGATGTCAGCGTCCGACAATCCGGATGTGCCGTGCATGACAAGTGGGATCCCGACGATCTCGCGAATATGGCTCAACCTGTCGAGATCCAGCTTCGGTGTGTGCTTATACACGCCGTGCTTCGTTCCAAACGCGACGGCCAGGGCGTCAATCCCGGTATCTTCGAAGAAGGATTTCGCGTCATCGGGATTTGTGAACGCATTCTCCACGGCCTCCTGCGAATCAAACGACTCCCCTTTTCCCACATGGCCAAGTTCCGCCTCAACCGATGCACCGCGTTCGTGGGCGTACGCTACGACCTCCCGCACGATCTCGACGTTCTTCTGGTATGGATGTTCAGACGCGTCGATCATCACGGAATCAAACCCCAGATTTACAGCCTGCCGAATGAATTCGAAGGTCCGACCGTGATCCACATGCAAACACGCTGTCGCGTGATAGCGCTTTCTAGCATCTTCAAAAAGAGCCGCGATTGTGGAAATATGCGTATAGTTGTATGTGTAGCCCGCGTGAGAATGGGCCAAGGCGACAATCACTGGCGACTTGCTCGCCTCGGCGGCTGAAAACACCGCATCCATCGTCTCCGCGCTTTGCACGTTGATGGCAGGTATCGCGTAATGGTTTTGTCTAGCGTCTTCCAGCAATTCACGAAACAGCGTCATGTCGAATCCCCTCCATCGATAACTTTGTCCAGCAGCTTCATCCAATCCGACCGGTCCTCGAAGTCTCTTCTTCGCAAGCGCGGCTCGCCATCATGGCAACACCCAGCGCTGCCGATTCAACCTCGCGAATGATCTGAAATTCTCTATCGTAAACATCAGCCCGCAGCTTCCGCCAAAACTCTTTCGAAGCAGGTTTACCGGTGACATAGAGCTGACCTTCCTGATTCGATAGAGCAGAGAGGACATCGACAATCTCTTTCGATGTCTCCGCCAATCCCTCGTGAATGGCCCTCATGAGAACACCCCGATTCACGAACCGGTCTGTTCCCGTCAGTGTCCAGGTTGTCAGATCATCCGCCAATGCGAACCGATGCCCTTCACTCCCCGGCGGTACACGGGACATTTCGCGATAAATCACATCGTCGTCTGAATCCCCGTACATCAACTTCTTCCACTGCTGAAAGTGGTGCCCCGAAGGTATGGAGATCATCAGGTAATACAATTCGTCATCCACAAAGCACCCTTGTTCAGCCGGAAAACGACAGCTGACGTCCTGGATTGGCCTATCGAGCAACACAAAACACGCTTCCGACGTTCCCGCGGATACCAGAATGTCTCCGGGATGTCGAACCCCGCCAGCATAGGCCGCGCAGAAGTGATCATGTCCGCCAGCGTAGATCAGCACCCCGCTTGGCAGTCCAAGCTCTTCGGCCACGTGATCGTCCATCGATCCGATATTCGCTCCGGACGGAACCAACTCTGGAAATATCGCATTCGACAGCCCCGCCGCTTCAATCACAGCCTCGCTCCACGACTTGGTGACGAGATTGAAAGCGCCTGACCTCGACGCATGCGACCAATCCATCACATATCGCCCGCAGAGTGTCCCGAGGATAAAGCTTCCAATGTCGGTGAATCGGTGCGCCTGCCGCATGATTTGCGGACTGTGCCGTTTCCACCACAGCAATTTGAACAAGGTGTACCATGGTCCCGGATTCACACCGGCAAACACCGCGGTCCCATACGTCTCAAAGAACTGGTCGCGCTCGCCCCAACTGCGAGCGTCGTACCACGGAATCACCGGACAGAGCGGCCGATGCTTGTCGTCCAGCAGAACAACCTCTTCGCCGACCGAGCTCACAGACAGCCCGACAACATCCGATAGATCCGCTAGCTTTCCCAAATCGAGGATCAGTGATTTCACCAGGTCAACGAGTTGTTCGGCATCCCGAACCGTTCCCCATGGCCCTTCCGTCACCGGGGTCGGGGCGCTGACCTTTTGAACGACTGTCGCACGCAAGGGATCGAACAAGATCGCCTTCGTGTTGGTTGTCCCCATGTCGATCCCGATGGTCTTCATCCAGCCGCCTCCACCTTGGTTGACTCTGTCAGGTCATCCAAGTCATAGTTCTGCGGTAGCTCAGGCATGGCGTTCATCGCGTTCGCCATGGCACACGCGCTCGCAAACCGTACCGAGCGTTCAAAATCGCCAGCTTCCACGTACTTCGCGAGGAATCCGCCTATGAAGGTGTCTCCAGACGCAATGGGGTTCACCACTTCCACCGAAGGGACCCGCACATAAAACAGGCGGTCGGCGCTCGCCGCAACGCAGCCCTTCTCTCCGAGCGTGACAACGACATGTGAGATACCGCTTGCGACGATGTCTTTCATGACGGCCGGCAAATGCAATTCATCCGTCACGTTCGGATACACTTGCTTAAACTCGTGGATGTTCGGCTTAATCATCCACGGTCTTGCCGCAACGGCTTCCTTCAACAAATTCCCGCCCGCGTCCACGATGGTGTAGACTCGCTTGGTCGCCAACCTGCGGATCATCCGCGCGTAGAAGTCATCCGGCACACCCGTTGGCACGCTTCCGGAAAAAACGACGAAATCTCCATCCTCCACGTCGGAAAGCAGTTGCTGAACAAGCGACGCTTGTTCTTGTTCCGTGACGAACGGTCCCTGCTCATTGACCACCGTCACCCGTTTCGTTTCCTGCTCGAGATAGATGTTGCACACTCTCGTATTGTCAGAAATTTGAGTGTGCCGATCTTCCACCCCAGCCGCCCTGCACGCACTTCGCACGGCATCGCCAATCTCGCCGCCAAGAAAGCCGTACGCCGCAACCGGTATCCCAAGGCGACGGACCGTTCTCGCCACATCAAGTCCTTTTCCACCCGCAAACGCCCTCGTCGAATCGACGCGATTCACTTCCCCAAGATGCAAAGCTTGAATGATATGTGTTCGATCCATCGCTGGATTTGCCCCAAGAACCCGAATCATTGTGCCGTCTCCCTTTGCCGTATGGACGAATGTCGAATAATCAGCTCCGCATCAATCAAGTCATGAACCGATTCGGACGCGTCCTCTTCACTCAGCCGAGCCATCAAGCGCCGCACCGCGCGAATCCCCATCTCCATCGGCTGAGTCCGCACGACCGTTACCTCCGGCGTCACAAGCGTCGTCCAGGAAGCATCGTCGAATCCCACCAGACCAACCTCGTCCGGAATGGCGATCCCGTTTTCCTTCAAGCTCTGAAACGCCCCACGAGTCACCGAGTTCGTCACGCAGAAGACGCCAACAGGGTCAGAACCACGGTCCGCGAGAATCTTCTCCATTTGCCGATACCCAACGTCCGAACCCCAGCCATCCATCGTGTACACTCGCGGGCTCTTACCAAACAGTTTGCAAGCCTCGTGATACGCCGCTTCACGTTCCAAAATTGGCGTAGGCGCCGGCGATTGCGTGATCATCGGTACTTCTCGGTAAGATGCAAAGAGATGCTGTACCGCCGACAACGCCGCGTCAAAGTTATTGGTTGTCACAGTCGGACCAGAGATGCCTTCCGGCGGCGCCCGATCCACAAAGACGATAGGTATGTCCTGCGATTGAATCCATTCGTATAAGGAGCCATTCTCCACCGGATCCGTCACCGCGACAATCAGCCCGTCGACTTTATAACCCACCAACTGACGAATAAAGTCGGCCTCTCGCTCCGCCTTTCGATCCGAGTGAAACAGAAAAAATTTGTATCCATTTGCCTCAAGCTCCCGCTCAATGGCCCGAATCAAGTCGGTAAAAAACGATCCATACAAGTCCGGAATCAGAACACCTATCATCTTTGTCTTGGAAGCGCGAAGATTTCTTGCAACCGTATTCAAGTTGAACTGCAGCGCCTCAACAGCCTGCATGACCTTCTCCACCGTCTCCGGCGAAACAAACCGGGTTCGATTCAACACGTGGGACACCGTCGTCGTTGAGACTCCAGCAACCCTTGCAACATCTTTGATTGTGCTCACTTCATCACATCCCAAACGATAAGCAAATGCCGAGCAAACGATTACGCAAACGATGGCGCAAACGTTTGCGTAATCGTTTGCATTTAAGGTATCAGGCAATTGAAGCTCGATCAATAGTCTTTTTGTGTTGCTGATTGGGTATTTCGGCACAGGTGGGGTGGGAAAAGAGTTTGTCGTGTGTGTTATGAAGCGTAGAGGCACTGTCTGATGGTCGGTTGCTTACCGCGGTTGGCATATTTAAGTTGGTGGAAATCGCTGTGAGGCCTCTTAGAAACCGACGATACGCGGTTAGGGTCGACCTATAGAAACACTTTGGGAAGGGCTGGCCAAGCTCCTTCCTATTCCTGTAAAAACTCTTGGACACTGAATCCGTCGATTCGTGGTCAACTTAAGCGGTCAGTTTCCGGACACTACGTTACGTCAGTAACACCGAAGGACGGCGGTTACCCAACTCTGCGATTAAATCTCGGATTGAATTTTGAAATTAGAAGTACCTCCAGGGCTACAGCGAAGAACCAATCTGACCTTGGAAAAATTATTAATTTACACATGACTTGCTCATCTTGAATGAATATATGCCATCCATTTGGACTCGAAGTGCGATTCTTTATCCGGTCCTTAATTCGGCTCTTCAGTCCCGATGACAATGCCCTGCCTACGTACTTCATGACTCCGTGTTGTGTGAAGAGATGTACTCCCGGCACCGCTTCGAATTCATCCAACAGTGTGAGATCCTTCTTAAGTTCCGACACCTCGAAATCTCTAGATGTACTGGCGGCTGATAACTTTATCTGACTGAAGAATTCATTGAGGGGGAACTCTAGCTCTTGATTCATCCCATTCCAATCTCTTTGTCAACAATTCCGTTAGCGCCCCGGTCAAGCTTTCGATTGACGAACACAACAGGGGCTGAAGAAAACTGAGGAATTTACAATTGATTTGCCCCCGTCAAGTTTTGTGAAGCGGCAGACATCCCAATGTTAGACAGAACAATCCCGCATGTCCGCATTTTTCTCGGATCAAGCACGTTCCGTCCGTCAAATATATATGGCGACGCCATAATGTCGGCAACGTGCGCCCAGTCCAATTCAATGAACTCGTTCCATTCAGTTACTAGGACCGCTGCGTCCGCATCGGTTAGTGCTTCGTAAGCATCCGCAATGACATCGATTGGGTCGCCGAACACACCTTCCAAACTGCGTACAACAGGGTCGCAAAAGCGTACGATCACGCCGTCAGCCTCTAGCACTTGCGCGAGATCAAGCGCAGGTGACTCACGAACGTCGTCAGTTCCTGGCTTAAATGCGGTTCCTAGAAGCGTAACCGTCTTGCCTCGGAGTTCCCCTAACCACTCGCGCAATTTGGACAACGGTCGAAGTCGTTGCAATTGATTGACTTCAACAACTGCTTTGAGAAGAAGGAAATCATAGTCGGCTTGTCCAGCAATATTGACCAGAGCCTTGGTGTCCTTGGGAAAGCATGATCCGCCGTACCCCAGTCCAGCCCTCAAGAACGATGAGCCAATGCGCGGATCCAATCCCATGGCCCTTGACACCGTTGCAACATCCGCACCAACTCTATCGCAAATATTTGCAATTTCATTGATAAAGGAGATTTTTGTGGCCAGGAACGCGTTCGATGCATATTTAATCATCTCTGCTGTCTCATTCTCGGTGACGACTATAGGCGCGTCCAATCCCGCATGCAGTTCACGGAGTACCTGTTCACTTCTTTGGTCACGGACGCCAAATACCAGCCTACTAGGATGGAACGTATCGTGAATCGCGCTTCCTTCGCGAAGAAATTCGGGCACTGACACCACTGAGATATCCTGCCTACCTAGGAGGGCTAGACGCATTCTTATTTTATGAGCTGTTCCGACTGGAACCGTGCTTTTCGTGCCAATTATGCTGTTCCGTTGGAGCATTTGCGCCAGTTCGTCTACGACTTCAAATACCGCCGTGAGATCTGCTTCGCCAGTGGACAGGGATGGGGTACCTACCGCAATGAATGCGATATCCGATGACCAAGGGACAGACATCGAAGTCGCAAACCGAATATTCCCGTTGGTTGTCTGCTCCTTCAACAGTTCTTCAAGTCCCGGCTCAAAAATCGGAGCCTGTGCTCTTTTTAACGCATCAATCTTTGATTCTTCCTTATCGATGCAAATGACTTCGTGCCCTAGCTTCGCAAAAGCCAGACCGGTGACTAAACCTACATAGCCCGTACCAACAACCGTTACTATCAAACGACCCGCCCCCTCTAACCCCGAAACCGGCCTATATCGAGTTGAAGCCCACGCTCAGACCAATGCTCGCCTAGCCTATGACATACACTTATGATAGCACATAGAGCTGCCTTCATGTTCTATAATTCATAATCACTTCTATGCTAGGATTTTTTATACAGTGAAAATTTATGAAGAAGTGAATTCAGATGGAATGCGGTGTCGCGTCAATTGGTGTATACTTGCCCGTGCGAATTACGGTGCCGAGCGAGCCGTAAAAGTCATCTGACCAGTGCGGTCGTATATGAGACTATAGGCAGGCACTCTTCTTCGCCCCGTCAGGTTACCTTCGAGGCGTATCGTTGCCTTGCTCCTGTATTCTAGGTTCGGTGCTTTAGGATTCGCCTCTCCGCTTGGAAGAAAAGGTGTGCCAACTGTAGCAAACGCAATGTCGTGTACACCATTCGTGTAGTAAATGCAAAACCTATGCTCCCGACCGCTATTGCTGCATTAGCAGCTCTGTCACTGGTCACCCCATCGCTTTACTCACTTCTTTAACAAATCTTCGAATGCCATCTCTCCCTTGTTTCTTCAGAAAGACTAGTCCAAGACTTGTCATTAGGACAATTAATAGATTAACCACTGCTACGACCAAGGGACTTGGCAACCGAAGTGCATATTCGCAGATGCTAAGTTCCGCGACCAGGACCGCGCCTATACCTAGAGCTGGAAGGCTAGTCTTCACCAAGTCATGGCTCCGCACCGGGCCTTTGCGACCAACTATCCAAATGAGAATTGGAGTCCTGATAACTACGCCAGTAATAGAATAGAACGCTGCCACACCTTCAACGCCCCAAGGAAGACCGGCGATAAAAGCAGCTATTGTAAGGACACTGTCTATTACTCCCCAAATCAGCTGATCCTTTGCTCTACCTTGACTCACAAACAGCCACCCCGTGGTGTTCGAAATTGGCTGTACCAAACCAACGATTGACAAGAACCGCAGTATAGGCGTTACAGTTATCCATTTGTCCCCGAGAAATAGCGACACAAGAGCACTCGAAGAAAAATATAAATAAATAACTAAAGGAAATGCTGCTAGAGTAACAATCTGAAGAATTTGTGTGTACGCACGCCGGTAACTGTCCTCTGAATCCCTCAGCCTGCTAAGCACGGGAGTAGCAACGTACGATATGGGCAGATTAATCTGATTAATTGGTTGAAGGAAAAGACTATATGCCCGAGAATAAGATCCGAGTGCGGTAGGGCCTATGTATTTACCAACCAAGAAGTTGTCTAGGTTTCGAGACAAAAAATTCAAAATGTTGAACCCCATCAACTGCCCTCCAAATCCCATCAAATCCTTCATTGAAGACCACCTTAACATCGCCTTTGGACGCCATTGTGCCACAAACCACACCATAACAGCTGTGCAACAGTCCGTAGCTATAGCCCCTATGATAGGGGAAATATACCCACATCCCAGAAGAGCCAACATAACGCTTGCACCCAAGCCAACGAACGTACTAGAGACGTCGATAGTAACCAACCGCTTAAATAGCATTTTTCGCCTTACAAGTGATTGATGAACCGTAATAAGGCCTGATAAGACGAAGTCTAGGGAATAAATCTCCATCGCCTGGGCAACCCGCGCCTCACCATAGAGCCTCGCAAGGAACGGTGAAATTAGAATTCCGGATCCACACAAAAGGAAGCCAAAAATTAGGTTTGTCCAAAAGAGCGAACTCAATTGCTCGTCATTCACATCCGGTGACTGGACGATACTAAACGTTAACCCCAAGTCCTTTAGAAGAGAAATGAATGAAAAGACCACCGCCGCCATCCCGACTATCCCATAGTCCTCAGGTGTCAGGATCCTAGCCAAGACAACGATCGACGCGGTATTAAGGAGCAACTTCACTCCTTGCCCGATTACAGTCACACTTGCGCCCCTCACGGCGATCGTTCTGAAGTTACGGCCTTCTCCCATACACGCGTTCGCCCCCTCAGTAATGCCCGAATATCTCTTGATTGTTGTCCATTAATACAGATTCAACTATAAGTCTCAGGTAAGCATGTGTAGTACCGCTGAGCGATACATTTTTTAGTGACGTTATCGCAAAGTTTAAATTGCACCACCTAACGAATCTTCACTTCAATCAAGCGAAGCTTTCTAATTTGCCGCTCTCTCCTCATCGTTCGAAGGACAGTGGCGGCGGAAGGAGGGCCAACAATACGATTTTATACGTTCATCGCAAAGACACCTCATCTAATACTCGCCAATCACCATCGCCGGTTGTGATTGACGAAAAGCTTAGGTTTTATCTTCCAACAATTCTTCCGACCGGTCGAGTGAACAATGAACTAACTCTACGTCAACACATGAGGCGTATCATTTAGTAATAAGCATATCAGTATTCTTAAGAATCGTAT
>NZ_BCQI01000028.1 GCF_001544355.1 Alicyclobacillus acidiphilus NBRC 100859 | reverse complement strand
AGATAAGAAATTTTTATTTTTCAACATTGTTGTATTGAATTTCATTGAATGCTCTCCCCTTTGTCTCTTTTCAACGCAAAAAAGCACCTGACCAGTGATCAGGTGCTTTGTATTCCGATTTTAAACACGCCTTAATTAGGCGTAGCTAGTCAGAACGCTGTGCGATCCCCTGATCTTTGTATGCAATTGAATACCCAAAAAAGGGCAAACTTCCCCCTTGGATAACAGCCGCATCAAAAATCGAAGGTACTTGCACAGAAACCCTCCTGACATTGCGTATTCCATGCAATTGTATTCGTTGTTTTATTCAGATATCCTGTCCGTGCTCCAAATTTCGTGTTCCCGTACTGAACTAAACTGCCCGTTAACTGAAAAAGAAGTCGATTCCTTGTATCGCATTTAGACCCGACTAAGGAGTCCAAAAGAACGTAACGACATCGATAATCTTCGCTGTCACTTTAAGAACCCCACCAGCAAATCTTCCAAACCAAGATACGTTCTTTTTTCCCTTTGTTTTATTTACCACTACTTCAGCCAATCCAATAAAAAATACTCCTATCAGGACAAGTACCAACCACAACAACCACATCTTCATTTATATATCCGTCCTCTTGAGCATGCCCGTTAACCGAATAACATCAACACATGGAAAATGCATATTCATTCACGACTTCCACACACCCAACGTCTACGTTTCAACATCTAAACGATGGTGCATCCTGAGGTTCTTCCTTGATTATACAGTATTTTTAGTTCCAATAATGCCCGACCAACAACCATTCATCGTTGCAGCTATATACTCAACAAATTAAATGGGTTTGCCGCCGTTACTCGCTACCGAGCACCAAATTTCAGTAGTTATTGAGGTATAACCTCATCTGGGAACAAACTACGCAACAATGAAAGCTCAGGCAAATTCGTCGCCTGAGCCTCAAAACAAGGTATATGTAGCATAATATCAGGAACTTCTGACGAGCGACACACAGCACTCCACATGACTGGAGTACGTGGCTAAGCACCCTTGTGCATGGTTAACATCATCGCATCCACCCGCAATTCAAACTTCTGCTTTACCACTACTTGTGATACGGTTCCCCCCGCAGTATCTTTACGCCGCGGTACAGTTGCTCCAGCAATACAACGCGGGCCAGCTGGTGGGGCAGCGTGATCGGGCCGAAGCTCCAGCGCAGGCGAGCTTTGGCGCGAATGTCGGGATGGATGCCGTTCGATCCGCCGATGACGAATACCAAGCGGCCGAATCCTTCGCTCTGCAGACCGGCGAACGTGTCACTCCAGGCTTCCGAAGACAGGGTTTTGCCGCCGATGTCGAGCAGGATGATGCCGTCGCGCGGGCGGATGAGTTTCTCGATCTTGTCGCCCTCGCGCCTCAACACTTGCATCCGATCGGCGTCGGACATGGTCTCGGGTGCTGGTTCGTCGGCGACTTCGTGGATGGTCAGATCCACATACGCCGAAAGGCGCTTCTCATATTCACGAAGCGCCTCCGTCCAATATCGTTCTTTGACGCGTCCAACAGCAATCACAGCGACTTGCATAATTCCCCCGCATTCCTCGCTGGCGCATCGACCTGCCTGCCGCGCCGGACGAGCATCAAGGCAAATCCGCTTGGTCCGTGGTGCGTTCTGTGTCCATGGCGCCAATCTGAACTTTCAGCGTGATGGGTCGATCTCCGCGGTATACCTTCAGTTGCGCGGTTTCGCCCGGCTTCGTTTCGAATATCTGCGTGCGCAAGTCGGCAATGGTGCGAATGGGCGTGCCATTGATGGCCACGATCACGTCGTTCGGCCGCAACCCTGCCGCTCTGGTCTTCAGCGAGGTCACCCGTTTGACCCAAACGCCGTAGTCGACTGGTACGTCCGGCCACATCTGCTGCGGTAGGGACGCCAGCGAATAGGCTTCGATCCCGATGGCCGGGTGCACCGCATGTCCAGTCTGCATCAATTGGCGAGCGACCACCTTGACTTCGTTGGAAGGGATGGCGAATCCCATGCCTTCGAAGTTTTGGGCAACGATTTTACTGCTGTTGATGCCGATCACGTCGCCGTTGATGTTGACCAGCGGCCCCCCGCTGTTGCCGGGGTTGATGGCGGCGTCCGTCTGGATCACCGTCTGATAGTCGAGAGTCTGTTGCGTGGCTTCATCCTGCACAGGCATCACGCGCGATTTTGCACTCACAATACCACTCGTAACCGTGTCCGCAAAGTCTAGGCCCAGCGGTGTGCCAATCGCGATGGCGGGTTCTCCCGCTTCGATGGCGTCGGAGTTGGCGAAGGTGACGGGATCGACCCCTTTGAATACGTCCGCAGGCACTTTGATCACCGCCAGATCCGTGTATGGGTCTGTTCCGACCACTTGCGCGTTGAAGTGTTTGCCTGAGTCGCGAACGATGTCCACTTTCGCCGCGCCTTCGACGACGTGGTTGTTGGTCACGAGATACGCTGTCTTATTGTCCTTGTAGAACATCACGCCCGTGCCAATGCCTGTGGCCTCCAGTTTCGATTCCTGCGAAAAGAAGTTCGAGACGAGTTGATAGTTCTCAACGCCTACCACGTCGGGTTCAACTCGGTGAACCGCGCGCGTCACATCGCTCGACACTTGAACGACTGGCAAAGCGTCCATCGCCTGATCCGCGTGATGCGGCGGCACGACAGCGCTGGCCTCACGACCGTTTGCGGCGGCGTGCACACCCCAGGCGGCCACCGACGAACCAAACAATGCGGAAATCGCGACAGTTGCCAGCCAGCGTACAGGCTGTCCGCCTGATTTGCGATTGAATCCGTCAGGCTGTCGATTGACGGCGCGCGGTGCACGCGCGAAATCCCGTGTCCATTTGCGATACAAGCTCACGTTGACGCCCCCCTGCCTCGTTTCCAAAACGTACGGAAAAGCGATGGATAAGAATGGTCAGGGATTATTTTGGGCGTTGTTGGAACTGATCATACTCGCGCTCTAGACATTTCAAAAATTGGCGAGGCGGCTTTGCGGCTCGTCTTGTGGAGCGCTGTCGTCTCCTTCGTGACTGGCCGGGCGTCGCGCAAAATCTGTTCGACGGTCAAAATGGCGAGATCTGGATGATTGTTGTCCTCACTGAGATGGGCAAGGTGCACGTCGATGGGCTTGTCCGGCAAGATGTCAATCAAGGCATAGGCGGCGTCGATGTTCGAAAGGTGCCCCTTGTCCCCAAGGATTCGCCGCTTCAAGTGCCACGGGTACCGCCCTGCTCGCAGCATATCCACGTCGTGATTGCTCTCAAACACGTACGCGTCGCAGTCCTGGAGGAGCGTTTTTTGGTGATCGTTGACGTATCCCAAATCCGTCACCACCGCAAGACTGCCGTCCGGCGAGTCGAAGCGGTATGCGACCGGCTGTTCCGCGTCATGGGAGACCGCAAACGGTGTGACGCAAATGTCTCCTATGTAAAATGGTTGATCTTCCCGAACGATTGCGCAGCGGCTGAGATCGTCCGGTCGCGCTTTATCCGGCAACGCCGCTTGCGTGCCTTCGGTCATATAAATCGGTCCGTCCGTGTGCTTGGCGACCTGGACCAGACCTTTGATGTGATCGTCGTGTTCATGCGTGATGAGAACGGCAGTGAGGTCTGCAAGGTCGCGTTCACAGTTCTCCACCAAGCGAGAGCGCAATTGTTTGCCGCTGATGCCTGCATCGAGCAGAATCCGCGTTTCTCCGTGCTCGATGTATACCGCGTTGCCGTTGCTGCCGCTTGCCAAAATGCAATATCGCAACCTTGGGCCCTCCTTGTTGAAAGACGAAACGGCCAGCGTCAACCGAGAGCTGGTTTGCGCGTTTGGGTTCAGAACCCCGTCGCCATCTCGACCTCTCCTGTAAAGGCGTTGACGAAATAGGTGCCTTGACTCGTCACGATTCGCCATACAGGGAACCAATAGTTCTTCGACGGCGACGTGTTGTTTTCCTCGGTGACTTGGACTTTTCTGGCGTAGCCAAGATCCACCTTGACCACTTCGTTGTGCGACGATGAGTCAGTTCTGTCGACGCCGTTCGCCAGGCTGTCGAGGGCGTCGAGAGCGCTGATCACGGGCTTGGGAGAGCTGGTGTTGACGACGTGATCGATGTACGTTTCGGTGTAGGCTTGCAACTGGCCAGATATCGCCGTCGCCACAATCTGCGCGTCAAATACCGGGTAGTTGTCCGCCCTCTTGTAATACACCAGGCGGCCGTCGCCGGATGTCGCTTGATCCAACACATAGTCATTGCCGTGATAGGCGTAGGACAGCGGCGTCCGGGCGGCGGTTAACTTTTCTGGGATAGAGTAGGTCACTTCCCAACTGCCGACACCTGTCACCGTCAACGAGCCTTCGTTCGTGGAGACGCCGACGTCGTCTTCGGTTGTGACCTTGCCCGTCGCATTGGGAAATGCGATCGACGCTAGGACAGAGAATTTCGGCGTCGCCATAGTCGCTTCAAACGTCGGCAAGGCCGGCTGCCCAGACGGAACTTGCGTATCCAGGGAAAGGCCGTGGTTCGCGAGCAAAGTCTTTGTGTTCGCCAACAAATCAGCCGGGGACTCGGTGTAACCGGTGGCAACCTCGTGGGATTCGTAGAGTTGCCAGCCAAGGACGAGATCGAGAATGACAAACAACGCAATCAACCACGATTTCGCAACTTCCCAGTTCATGTGGCCTGCCCCCCCGGTAAGACCTCGCCTGTCACCGCGTCGATAACCCAAATGTTTCCTGATGTGCTGGAGATGTAGTAGGCCGGCTCCAACTCAACGTGGTTTGCTTGAACGACACTTCGCTTGGCCGCCGAAGAGGAAGGCGGACTCGTATATCTCGATCTCGATCCTGGTAGCAGCGGCACGTATCCAAGTTCCACGTGAAACGAATCGAGTGGAGTCGACGGTGCGATCCGCTTGAGAATGGATCCTAACCGCTTGGCGTCGAGAATCGGCACGGTCTTCTTGCGCGCGAGAGTCCCAAGCGTCCACAGCGGTCTATCGAACTGCAGCACCCGGCCGGTGTCGATGCTCATGCTGTAGTTGGCGCCGTTATTCAGGATGGGATAGCCGTCGACGTACTGTGTGAATACAATGCTCGGCGCGTTTGGATCCACGGTGAGCGCGGAATACGAATCAAAACCAATCAAGTCCGTTGGTCCTCCGCCGTGAGCGTGCAAAAAATTGATGGCCGTCACATAGTCGTTTGTGTGAATGCCCTCTTGACTCGCGTTGGGATCCTCATAGTCCAAAGTGCTGTTCTGGCTGTCGACTTGGACAGCCCGGCTGCCGTCTGTCCACAGATTGGTATGGCTCGTTTCAGCAATTCTCGTAATGGCTTGTGGATTGACAAAAAACGTATGGATGAGCGGCAGTAAATCCGGGGACTGCGTCGTGTACACGAGGCGTTGCATAGAGCCATGCTCCGGGACAAGGCTGATGGACTGGAAGTCGTTCCAAGCCGTTGCTGGCTGTTTCTCAACTTCGGCAGATACCGTCTGCATCATCTGTTCCGCGGTCAATCCCGTGGAGGCCGACAGAATGCTGTCCGTACCCGCATCGTTCTCGCCCACGTAGGCGATGTGGCATAGTGCTTCTCCCCGCTCCGCGTACAGGACGATGGTTCGGCATTGCCATCCGGTCAATGCCTGCGTCAGATTTTTCATCCACTTATTTCCCAACCCGTCGTTGATTTCGATGCCAAAATTGAATGTCGCGGAGGCGATCACGTCGCTCGGCAGCGAGCCGATGACCTTGGGATGAGAAGCCTGGGCGCTCAGTAGTATCGATGTCCATGTTTGATATTCGCTCGAATTCGGTTGAACGTCTGCGTATTCGTTGTCGCGTTGAACGGTAATCTGATAAGGGGAAATCGTGTCGTTGAGCACAGGTGTCGTCGAGATCGGCAAGGAGGTACCTTGCACGAAGCCAATTTCCGTGCCCTTCTCCAAATTGCCTGACCACAGGAAGTAGCTTAGCACCATGCTGGAGCCAACCAATAGCACCAGCAGGATCGTCTTCGAGATACGGTAGATTGACTTGATCACACGGAATCACCTCCATCCGCCCGGCGAAACGTCACACGGACCGTCGTACCCACGTCGGGTTCACTGGAGATGTAGATGAAGCCGCCCATGCGCTCCGCCATCTCGCGCGCGAGAGCGAGGCCGAGGCCGGTTCCGCCCAGACGGCGCGATCTCGCCTTGTCCACGCGATAGAAACGCTCAAATACACGCGGCAAATCACTTTCCGGAATGCCGATACCGGAATCCACCACTTCAAACGATACGGTGGTCGGATACACGAAGGTCGTGACTCGAACACTTCCGCCCGGAGCCGTGTATTTGAACGCGTTGGAGATCAGGTTGTCGAGAATTCGATTCACCATATCGAAATTCCCGTAGATAGTCGCGGTTTCTCGAGGATGTTCCACGTGGAACTCCAAGTGCAATCCGTTTGCTTGAACCGCAAACCGCTGCCGCACCCGATCCAGCAAATCCACGACAGCAATGGGCTGCTGGACATTCGGAGTCGCGCCTCGATCCAGATCCGACAGTTGCAGGAGATCCTGCGTCAACCTGACCATTCGATCCGTCTCTTCCTCAATGACCTTCAGGAACTGGTTCCTCGTCTCCACTTCATCTTCATCGAGGTCATGGAGCACTTCGAGGTGTGACTTCACCGTTGTCAACGGCGTTCGGAGTTCGTGCGACACATTGGTGACGAAATCCCGTCTTGCTTGATTCAGCTTCTCCTGCTCAGTGACGTCGCGGACAACAGCGACAAATCCCTCGACCTGTCCGTTTCGGTAAATGCCGGTCACAATCACGTGATAGATTGTATCACCTACGACTCGGACGGATCTCGCTTCGGATTCGAGCGCATCGTTCGCCAAGCGATCAAGACCCAGGAGTTCGACCGGATCGACGTCCGGATCTTCCGTCGCGTGGAAGATGTTGCGCGCTGCGCGATTCATGAATAGCACGTTACAATTGGCATCCAGGACGATGAGGCCTTCCCCGATGGATGTGATGATGGTCCGCAGCCGATCCTGTTCCATACGGTTGGCCGCCAATGCCTCGGCCAATTCGTCGGCCAGGTGGTTGATGGCTTCTCCGAGCGCGGAGAATTCGTCGTTGCCGGTGACCAGCAGCCGGGTCGAAAAGTCCCCTTCCGCCATGACTCTGGCCTGCCGGGTGACATCCAGCACAGGGCGGGTCAGAGCGCGCGCGACGATGATGCCCAGCACGATCGTCAAGATGAGCACACCTATCGATCCGGTGTAAAAAATCGTGGTCGCTTGCCGGATGGTATCGTAGGTCGACTGGATCGACAACACATATTCCAAAATGCCGATAAATTTGCCACGGGGCTCAATCGGAACTGCGATTGCGAGAAGATGGCTCTTTGAGAGCGGATCGAAGCGGATGGACTGAGCTGACGTATGATGCAAAAGCGCCTGTGTGGCGACGGAATCGATGCGTTTCTGCCCAATCAACGCGCCGCCGGCGGTGGTGTAGGTCACGTCCCCGTCCTGGTTCAGGACGTACACAGTCGCGTCGAGAAACTGTGGCACCGACTGCAAAAGCGCGGTGATCGAAGTGTCGACGCCCTTGGCGTTGCTGTCGAGCTGGGGAGCGACGAGCGTCGCCATCAACTGCGCCTGGCTCTTCGCGGCAGAAGACTGATTGTGGATCAAGGTGCTCGTCAACGCGCGGACAAAGTAAGCCCCTATAAGCTCGACGGCGAACAGGATCAGCAGCGTGTAGACGAGGACCAATTTGAACCGCAGGCTTCTCCACAACATGTCACTTATTCCTCGCGTAGTAGCCGACGCCTCGGCGAGTCAGAACGTAGCGCGGCTGGCTCGGATCTTCCTCGAGCTTCTCGCGCAGCCGCCGAATCGTCACATCAACGGCTCGGGCGTCGCCTTCGTAGTCGATTCCCCAGATTTGATCGACCAGTTGTTCACGCGTAAACACCTGGCCCGGTCGGCCGGCAAGCAGCGCGAGCACTTGAAACTCGCGATGCGTCAGCATCACCGGATCGCCCGATTTGGTGACCCGGTAGCCCTTCATGTCGATCACGAGATCCTGGAGGACATAACTCGAATTGTCACGTTCGTCAGGGACTTCTTCCGTCACCCGGCGCAGATTGGCTTTCACGCGGGCCAACAATTCCCGCGTGCTGAAGGGCTTGGTGACGTAGTCGTCTGCCCCAAGTTCCAATCCGAGTACCTTGTCGACCTCGTCGTCGCGCGCGGTCAACATGATGATGGGAACGCCGGAGATGGAACGAATGGCGCGCAACACGTCAAAGCCGTCCATTCCTGGCAGCATGACGTCGAGCAGGACGAGATCGACCGCAAGCCCGTGCCACATTTCGAGCGCTTGCGTGCCCTCGTAGGCGCAGGAAACTCGGTAGCCCGCGCGCTCGAGCGAGAAGCGAAGGATATTCGCGATGGGCTCTTCGTCTTCGACAACGAGTATGTGATGCTGCACGCGAATACCTCCTTTCGGACTTGCGAATGCCTCCCCCCACGCCCCATTCGAGCAAAACGGTGCACATCATGAGGCCCTGATCCAGACGAAGTGGGGGTGACTCAAAATGCTTGCGTATCTCCCCATGTGATAGATGAGATACTGATACGGATTGGCAACCCACTGCCAATTGTCGATCCCGTCGTAATTGCCGATGTCAAACACTGGCGGGCCGAACCACCACGGCTTGACTGCGACATATGCCTGAACATGTGGCGGCAATCCAACCGCCGCAAAGCTCGGGATATCGTATACGAATGCGAAGCGGGCCCAGAAGACGATACAGAGACCAATCACTGCGAACCCAAGTACACGCAGCCAAAATTGGATGCTGCGCAGGGATTTCATGACTTGCAATCTGCGCAGCCGTGCCCGACGGCGGCGATTGCGGCGCCTCCTCCGCTCTTCCAGGATAGCCCGCCGCTCTTTGCGAGTGAGTGTGGGAAGCTGCGAACCGTCGTTCGGAGGAGTCGTCAAGTCGTCTGTCCTCATGCGCTCGAATGTGCCCTTTCGAGATTGACGAACTTGTTGTAGTTCTTCAAGAACACCAACTCTATCTTGCCTGTCGGGCCATTTCGTTGCTTGGCTATGATAATTTCGATGATGTTCTGCTTGTCCGTTTCCGGATCGTAATAATCGTCCCGATACAAGAATGCCACGATATCCGCGTCTTGCTCGATAGAACCGGATTCGCGAATATCGGACAACATCGGGCGCTTGTCCTGGCGCTGCTCGACGGATCGGCTCAACTGCGCGAGAGCGACAATCGGAACCTCCAGTTCACGGGCCAACTGCTTCAACGAGCGCGAAATCTCGGAGATTTCCTGCTGGCGATTCTCGCCTGAGGATCTCCGGCCGTGAATCAACTGCAAGTAGTCGATCACGACGAATCCAAGTCCATGCTCCATTTTCAACCGCCGAAGCTTACTCCTCATCTCAGGGACCGTAATGCCCGGCGAATCGTCGATGTATATCGGAGAATTGCTCAATGTGCTGACGCCCATCGACAACTTCGGCCAGTCCTCGTCTTCCAGCGTACCGTTGCGGAGCTTGTGGCCGTCTATATAGGCTTCGGCGCACAGCATGCGCTGAACCAGTTGATCCTTGGACATTTCGAGCGAGAAGATCGCGACTGGCAGCCCGCTGCGCACCGCCACATTCTGTGCGACGTTGAGTGCGAACGCGGTCTTGCCCACGGAAGGCCTGGCGGCCACGATGATCAGGTCCGACTTCTGAAAGCCGCTCGTCATGCGATCCAATTCGCTGTATCCCGTCGGCACGCCTGTGATATTGCCGTCGCTCGCGTAGAGCTGTTCAATTCGTTCAAAAGTCGACTCCAGGACGTCCGAGATGTGCGTGAAATCTCGCGTCTTCTGGTATTGGCTCAACTCGAGAATGACTTTTTCGGCATCTGCGAGGACATCCGTCGCGGACGCTTCACCACTGTAACCAGCTTCCGCGATTTGCGACGCGGCCGCGATGATCCGGCGAAGCAACGCCTTTTCCCGCACGATCTGCGCGTACTGCACGACGTGCAGCGCGGTTGGCATCGCGGCGGCCAAGTCTGCAAGATACTCCGCCCCGCCGACGGACTCCAACGCATCGTCAAGGGTTCGAAGCGCCGCTGCCACAGTGATGATATCCACCGGTTGGCCCGCCTCGTACACCTCGCGCATGGCGCGATAGATCGACTGATGGGCGGATCGATAAAAATCCTCCGCCTCAAGGATCTCCAACGCCTCTGCGACCGCGTCTTCGGAAATCAGCATCGCGCCGAGCACAGCCTGCTCCGCTTCAATCTGCTGCGGCGGCAAGCGAAACGAAGTATCGCCGACGCTTGCCTGCCAAATGGCTCCTTCGCCTGCCATTGCCATCGCCTTTCTTCACTTCAGTAGGGCTTACTCCGCCTCTACATACACCAAAATGCTGACATGTACCTCGGGATGCAACTTCACAGTGACACGGTGTCCACCCAAAGCTTTGATGGGATCGGACAGCACGATTTTTCGTTTGTCGACGTCGATGCCCTGTTGCTTCATCGCATCGGCGATATGTTTGGTCGTGATGGCGCCAAACAGGCGTCCGCCCTCTCCAGCCTGCGTTTTCACGACAATCTTTTTGTCTTCCAGGACCTTGGCGAGCGCTTTCGCGTCAGCCAGTTCCTGAGCACGATGCCGTTCTTCTTTGTCGTGCTTTTGCTGTAGAGTTTTTAGCGCCGACGCTGTCGCCTCTTCGGCCAGATGGCGGGGAAACAGGAAATTCCGAGCGTATCCTTCGCTGACATCCTTGACTTCGCCCTGCTTCCCTTGTCCTTTGACGTCTTGCAACAAGATGACTTTCATCGACACAACCCCCTCTGTAATCGGTGCAAAGTGAACACGATTCGTGTCTATTCCTACTGTAAATGGTAGTCTCCTGACGCCGGCGGCGCAAATGCAAAACTGACCAATACCTTGAATGGCGCGGCGGCCTCGATCCTGCTGAAGTTGCGTCGCTTCGCAGACACTCTCGTCCCCATCCGCAGGTCCAGTTAGACTCGGGTCTTCAAATGCCGTACGACCTCATCGATGTCCCGTGCTCTGGGGTTCTCTTCGCCCAGCACTTCGCGAAAGGCAGTGATCACTTCGTGATCAATCCGATGCGCAGGTATACCCAATTGAACACCAAGCAAATACGCGAAGCCAACGACACCTGCCAAGGCCTCGGTCAGCATCGCCTGATTGCCGGACTGGATGCCTCGCAGGACTTCAACGGCCTGTTGGAGCAGTTCGATCCGGTCATGCTCAATCGCCTGAAGCCGCTGCGTTAAATTTGCCTCTGTTTCGATGCCGGCCACCACGTTTCCCCCCTCGAAAATTCGCAGGGTGACTGTCCGTAGAAACTTCCACACGACCTGGATGAAGTCCTGCTCCTTCTAACGAACAAAGGTCGTCCCGCGCAGGATTCTGCGGCGAGACGACCTCGTACATTCCGTTCGAAATCACTCAGTTGTATACGGCATCAAGGCAATTTGACGTGCACGCTTGATGGCGACAGTTACCTGGCGTTGATGGCGAGCACAATTGCCGGAAATACGTCTCGGAAGGATTTTGCCACGCTCCGTCAGAAACTTGTTCAAACGGCCGATATCCTTATAATCTGCATAATCGATCTTATCGACGCAGAATTGGCAAACCTTACGACGCTTTCCGCCACGACCTTTACGCGGCATCTAAATCACTCCTCGTCGTTTTGCCGAGAGACATGTCCAAGCGACGCAAGCCGATGGGCCTGCCGTTCAGAACATCACTCGGTGTACAAAATCAGAAAGGCAAGTCATCTTCCGAAATATCGATGGTTTGGCTGTCGTCAGCAAATGGGTCGTCTTCGTACAAGGGTGCTGAAGGCCGTTCTGGGCGCGGACGAGACTGTGGTGGTGTTTGCCCACCAAAACCGGCCGTCTGTTGACCAGCATCTGGACCACGATCCAAGAACCTCACGGTTTCGGCGACCACTTCGGCAACGCGGACCTTTTGTCCCTCGCGATTGTCATACGTCCGAATCTGCAACCGGCCATCCACTGCAGCCAAACGGCCCTTTTGCAGATACTGCGAGACAATTTCCGCCTGCTTTTGCCACACGACGACATTGATAAAATCGGTCTGTCGTTCACCCGACTGTCCGGTTCTCATCCTGTCAACGGCCAGCGTAAATGACGCAACCGCCGTACCGGTGTTCGTATAGCGCAGTTCCGGATCTGCGGTCAATCGCCCAATCAAAATTACCCGGTTCAGCAATAGTTTCCCCTCCGCGAATTACTCACCCACGCGGACTGTCAAATAACGAACGACATTTTCGTCGATGCGCATGACACGTTCGAGCTCTTTGGACACATCTGTGCCCGCCGTGTATTGAATCAACACGTAATAGCCCTCACGGTTGCCTTCGATCTCGTACGCCAAACGACGTTTGCCAATCTCTTGCAGTTCGTCGATTTGACCGCCTTGGTCAGAGATGAGCGTTTGGTATTTTTGAACCAACTCGGCAGTTTGTTCTGCTTCGAGCGCTGGGTTCAGAATATACATCGTTTCGTACTGACGCATACCGTGACACCTCCTTCTGGTCTTCGGCCCCATCATGGAGCAAGGATGTTGGCGACATGAAGCATGCGCCGATTGTCTATGCTAACACGAATAGACATATTCCTCAAGTCCCGCCGGCCATACCACGTTAGACGTTGAATCGGAAATGCATCACGTCGCCGTCTGCCACGACATAGTCTTTGCCTTCCAAGCGGAGTTTGCCCTGGTCTCGAGCGGCTTGAAAGCTCCCAGCAGCTATCAAGTCCTCGTAGGCGACAACCTCGGCCCGAATGAAACCTCGTTCAAAATCCGTATGAATCACGCCGGCCGCCTGCGGGGCCTTCGTGCCTTCGCGGATAGTCCACGCCCGCACTTCGGGTTCCCCGGCTGTAAAGTAGGTTCGCAGCCCGAGCAATTGATAGGCGCTGCGAATCAGCTTGTCCAATCCAGCTTCCGCAAGGCCGAGATCGTTCAGGAATGCTGCTCGATCATCGCCTTCGAGTTCCGCGATCTCGGACTCAAGCTGGGCGCTCACGACAACGACCTGCGCCCCTTCCTCGGCAGCCCGGCGTTCCACCGCCGCGACGTGAACGTTCGACGAAGCATCGGCCGCCTCATCCTCGCCGACGTTTGCCACGTAGAGAATCGGTTTTGTCGTGAGCAAATGAAGGTCTTTCAGAACCTGGGCTTCGTCATCCGACAGTTCGACGGAGCGCCCCGGCTTGCCCTCCTCCATCGCTTGCACATACCGCTCCAACGCTTCAGCCTCGACCTTGAACCGCTTATCGCCGCTCTTCATATTTTTCTTCGCGCGATCCAAGCGCTTTTGCACGGTTTCCAAGTCAGCCAAAATCAGTTCGATATCGATGGTTTCAATATCGCGAATGGGATCGACCGAGCCAGCCACGTGCGTGATTTCGCCGCTTTCGAAACAGCGGACGACGTGCACAATCGCGTCCACTTCCCGGATATGGCCGAGGAATCGGTTTCCCAAGCCTTCACCTTGACTCGCGCCTTTCACGAGACCCGCGATGTCGACAAACTCAAACGCGGTTGGCACAATTCGCTTTGGGTGCACAATCTCTGCAAGTTTTGTCAGACGAATATCAGGCACTTCCACCACGCCGACGTTCGGATCGATGGTGCAAAACGGATAGTTTGCGGCCTCTGCCCCAGCCTTTGTAATTGCGTTAAACAAGGTCGACTTTCCAACATTGGGCAAGCCGACGATTCCAGCCTGTAATGGCATGTTGACACCTCACCGTGTTCCCTGCAGGATTAAGTATAGATGGATATGCTCGTCGCTGACAACGAAGCTTAGGAGATCTCGGCAGCCCTTTGTAGAAGCGCCGCAGAAAAATTCGATTTTGCTCAAAAACCATGGCATACGCCAGGATAGATAGTCTCCACATAGGAATACTAATCCAGTGAGGAGGTGATGGGCATGCTGCGACGACTCTTGCGTCGATTGAGGATGCGAAAGCTTTCTCCGAAAGCATTAGCCATCGAATCCAGTCACCCTGGCGCTTCACCAAGGACAAGACGTCATGATTATGCTTCATAATCGCCTCGCTCGCGACGTGCGTTCCATCGACGTCAAATCAGTGCCTGCCGCAATCGAACAGGGTTCCCTCGGGACCCTGTTTTTTCGTCATCCCGCGTTCGTCATCCCGTGATGGATTCAATGTTGCAACGACACTCATACTGCGCGGATTGACTGCCGAAATCGGCTTTCGACGCGGTCGTAAAGTCGTTCGTCGTCATTCCCTGCCCGTACCACCCCGCTTCAAGGCGGAGCGTACCCGCATGACCGCCTGGGCGAATCACGATCCGGGCGACGACAGAAGCTCTGTCGTTGAATACCCTTGCCAGCGCGCCTTCGGCAAGTCCTTTCTGCTCCGCGATCGACTGCGGCACTTCAACCGTCGGCGTATCGAGATTTCTCTCGGTATCTCGCTGCGAATTTTGCATCTTTCTTGGATGCGTCGTCAAGAGCGCGTACGGATACTCGACGTGTGATTCCACGTCAGCACCTTCTGGCAAACAGCGCGCGACCGGGGAATGTCCGTCTCGCTTCGCCCATTCCGATGAGAATTCGAATTTCCCGCTCGGCGTCAGAAAGACCCGGCGCGCCCACGGGACATCTTCGATAGGCAGTCGGATGAACCCAGTCTCGCGAAGTTCGTCAATCGCTGCCTTACCGAATGGAGCAAGCGCAGCGTCGAGCCACTCGTCCACCGTTCCCGCCATGATCTCCGCGCGCCCGATCTCGCCGGCGAGATCGCGAAAGATCTGCCAATCCGGCTTCGCCTCGCCCTTCGGCGGCACGACGGGCCGGATATAGCTGACGTACGGGTGCCACATCGTCGTGTAGGTGACGTCCTCTTCCTCCAACACGTTGGTGCACGGAAGCACATAGTCCGCCAATTCCGCGGTCTTGGTTAGGAACGTGTCGATCACGACCTTGCACCCGATCGACGCGAACGCCTTACGGAATGTCTGAGAGTCCGGCACTTGGACGGCTGGGTTGGTCCTCGTGACAAACGCGATCCGAATCGGCGGATCGGCAGCAAGTATTTCGGCGGCCTGCGTCGTCCGTTCAAAGGTCCTCACGTCGGCCGACTTCCGTCCCATGATGGACTCCTCATCGAAGAATCTGCCAACCTGGCGCTGCGCGTAGTTGACGCCGCCGCCTGGAACACCAATCTGTCCCGTTGCCGCGGCCAACGCATCGATTGCCCGAACCGTGTTGCCGCCTCGGCTGTATCGCTGCATACCCAGCCCAAGAAGCGTCGCGACGGGACCTTGGTTCCCATACAGATCGGCCAGCCAGTGAATGTCGTCTGGCGAAACGTCGGTCAGGCTTGCGACGAGATCGACCGAGTAGGCGTCCAGCTCTTGGCTCAACTCATCCCAGCCAACCGAGAACTGATCAATAAACGCTTTGTCGATCCAGCCGTGATCGCGACAAATACGCAGGATCCCCAATGCCAAAATCCCGTCCGATCCAGGGCGCGGATAGATGCACCGATCCGCCCGGCGACCCAGATCCTGTTCGAGCGTGCTGATCACCACAAGTTTCGCGCCGCGCTGCTGCGCTTGCTTGATGTACGGCATCATGTGCACATTGGTATTGGCGACGTTTCTCCCCCAGACGACCACCGCGTTCGCCGAATTCGCCATATCGTCCGGCGAATGGCTGTCAGCCCGGCCGAAGTCGTACGTTTGCGCCTCGAGTCCGGCATCCCAACAGAGGCTGCCAACGGTCTCCGTACAGCCACCAAGGCCATAAAAGAAGCGCTGGTTGAGATTCTTCAATACCCCGCCGGATCCCCAGTCAAAAATGTGGAGAACGCCGTGATTTCCAACGGAATCCAGGGTCTTTTGCAACGCTTGTCCGATCTCGGCGATGGCTTGTTCCCACGAGATCTGCACGAAGCGGTCCCCTATCCGCTTGAGCGGGTGAAGAATCCGTTGCGGACTGTCTCTCCGTACAGCCAACTGCCTTCCCCGGTTGCAAAGCGTTCCCTTCGTGATGGGATGGTCCGGATTCCCTTCCATGGTTATGTGGCCGCGCTCGTCTACGGAGACCAGCACGCTGCACCCATCGTAACAGTCGATTGGACACGCGGTTTTAACTTTCATCGGCCGCCGCCCCCTGTCTCGGAATGATCACCTTGCGGATCAGCCTGTCGAAGCGGGCGCGCGGGATGAGGACGCTGTGCCCGCACTTTTTGCACTTGATTCGAATGTCCATGCCCAAGCGAATGATTTCCCATAGGTTCTCCCCGCATGCGTGCGGCTTTTTCATTCGCACGACATCATGGAGTTCATACGGCACTGGCATCCGGTTCGCCTCCCTTGTCCTCCGACGTCGGCTGCTTCAGCCACACCGTCGTTTGCGGGTACGGTATTTCGATGCCAGCTTCGTCGAATGCCAGCTTAATCCGCTCTTGCGCTTCACGCTGAATACCCGCGCTCGAGTTGGGTGCGCAGATCGCCGTCGCCCGAAGGTCGACGCTCGATGCGGACAACGCGGTCACGCCAGAAACCGTGACATCGCCAACCATAGTGTCGGGATGTTCCTCCTTCATCTCGCGGAGCACTCGTTCCATGATGCTTTTTGCCTTCGCGATATCGGATGAGTATGCGATCCCGACATCGATCACGGCCGTGGAATTCGTCCTCGAGTAGTTCGTCACCGTGGTGATTTGGCCGTTTGGGACAATCTCGAGTTCGCCTGTCCACGCCTGTATCCGAGTCAAGCGGACCCCCACAGACACGACGGTGCCCGTAAATCCGTTGATCTGCACCACGTCGCCGACAGCGTACTGATCCTCGAACAAGATGAGCAGACCCGTGAGGAAATCCTTGATCACACTTTGTGCGCCAAGGCCCACGGCGACACCGACAATGCCTGCCCCAGCCAACAGCGCCGCGACGTTGACACCTAAGGTTGTCAGAATCTCAATCACAAGAATGAAGTAGACGGTATAGCGAATGACGTTCGCGAACAGAGACGTCATCGTAGCCTTTCGCCGATCGTCCATCCGAACATGCTGGATATTGAACACACGTTCCATAATTCGAATCGCGACACGAATCACCAGCCGCGCAAGAATATAGAACACCAAGATTTTGATGAGATCCCAGGCTATGACCCCAAGGCTAGGCAAATCAGCGAGTGCGTGCGTCTTCATATCGTTCCAGATTTGTGACACGTGTTTCGCCTCCTTGTGTAGCATCATGTCCATGATACCACAGCCTAGAGACCCTTCAGGACAGCCAGTGCCTTGTCCAACGCGAGGAAGAGAACGGAATGCGCGGTCGACGCCGCGATCGGCTGGAGGGGACGAATCCACGCGAAGGTGGCCAGCAGCCACAACGTACTGACTGCGACACCCGTGCCTGCCACCAGCCCTGCTGCGTTGGCCCATACCGCGTCGAAGCGAACCAGTTCGGAGGATCGTTCGTCGGACAACGCTTCCACCACCGAGTCGACTGCAACAAACAGCATAAAGATGGCCCAAGCCATAAACACGGTGAACATCCCTTGCAGCACGTGCAGAGAAATCCATTTCGTGTCGTCCAAGGCGTTCGCCGCTGTTGGCAGGGCGGGAACGATGCGCTCTTCCAAGCCCACCGCGTGGGTATGAAAGACAATCTCGCTCCTCAGCCATTCAAACGCGTTCCCGGAATCGACGAAGGTCCGCAGAAACCAAGGGGTGATGTGCGTCGCCGCGTACAGCGCGGTGAACATGCCTGCCACGTAGAGCATCGCCCGTTCCGTCCGTTTTCGTTTCACCCACAGCCAGACCCAACAGATTTCCGCCAGGATCAATACGTCAACCAATGTTGTCTCCCCTATTTCCCTTGGTTATTGGACAGGTATAGTTGATGCTACGCCAACGTATACTGGGAATATTCCGTCCAAGGGGGATATCCCGTTGAAGAATGGGCACGTCAATTCAACTATCACACCAGCGGGAGAGGTCATCGGACGTGTGGCCTTCGACGAAATCGGTGCGGTCGAGAAGCTGGAATATTGTCTCGATCAAGGTCTTTCAGGTGCAAGCGGATCCAATGTATTGATAGTGTGCGTCGGAACGGATCGTTCAACTGGCGACGCGTTTGGCCCAATTATCGGTTCAAGACTTTCGCGGCTGACGAAATTGCCCGGCGTTGACATATTGGGCACTTTGGACGAGCCTGTGCACGCTGTGAACCTCGCCGAGACGCTGGAGACCATCCAGCACAGTTACACAGATAGGCCTTTCATCGTCGCGATCGACGCTTGTTTGGGCAAGTTCGATCACGTCGGTCACATCACGCTGGAGCGCGGTCCCTTACGACCAGGCGCAGGCGTGAAGAAGGTCCTGCCCGAATTTGGCGATCTATCGCTGACGGGCATCGTCAACGTCAGTGGATTCATGGAGTACTTCGTGTTGCAGAACACGCGGCTCGGAATTGTGATGAGGATGTCGGATGTGGTGGTTCAAGCCTTGTGGGGTAGTTTGCACAAACACCAAATTGCTCGGACCATGAAATTGGGGATGTAACGCCGCTCTATTGCGCCGTTGCATCCCCATGAAGAAGCGTCTACGGCGATTTCGTCTCAGGGAAGACGTACTCAGGAAGAAGCGTATGCGGTCGATCGCCGCGCCTGTCCCATGGATTCCGCAATGACCGACTGTTCTTCCTCGGTTAGAAGGTACGAAGAGTCGCCAGCTGTGACGGGTTTACCATATGTAACCGAATCTTCTCGCCCGTAAATCGATGTCAAGACGACGCCATCGCCTTCGCCGTCCACCAACGCCACTGAGAAGCTCAAGTCGCTGCCCACTTCGGAGAAGGCGTTGTAACGTTGGATTGCCGGTGTCGAGACCTTCTTGCGCAGTGTCTCCTCCATGATTGACATTTGCGCACGGGCCTCGTCCAATTCCCGTTCAAGCCGAGTTACGGCGTCGGCCGTTGCGGAAAACACTTGTTCAAGGTCAGCCGATGAGCTGATGTTCTTCCATGCGTTCAACCGCCGTTTTAAGCGATTTGCCTTTGCGATGGCGATAACAGCAAGAATGAAACAAATGATTGCAAGGACCCCTGCCGCGAGTGCGATATCCAATGCGTATGGCTGAATGGAACTTAAATTCGGCATTCCCCGTTCTTCCTTTCCAAACATGCTCTCCCATTGCGATCATCGATTCCGCCTTAGTATAGCGCGAATCACGTTGAGAACTTCAGCCAATTATTAGACGTCGTCTGAAACTTGCCACACGGACGTTCGTCGTCTGGCACTCCATATGATGCATGTTTCCAGTACAAACCGCCTTGTCAATGCATATGAAACAGACTTTGAAGGTGCGGAAGCAACGCCTTCAGCGCAGGTGCCAACGGGATTGCCGGAAGCAGATTCGGCGCGACAATCTTCGAGATGTTCGCGACGTTCAAACCGATCGCCACAATCAATATTCCACCCGTGGCTGTGAGAATGTCAATCAACGAAGGCGCATCCAAAACATTTCCCGCCAAATGCGAAATGAAGGCGATTAGGCCTTGATACAAAAAGACTGGAATCGCTGAGAGGCCAACGCCGATTCCAAGTGTCGATGAAAATACGATGGCTGAAAAGCCGTCGAGAATCGATTTTGCGAGTAAAGTCTTATGCTGATCCTCAATCCCGTCTTGAATCGCTCCCACAATGGCCATCGACCCGATACAGAAGAGCAACGTCGCGGAAATGAACCCTTCCGCGATAGGACCCTCGTACACTCTTGAGAACTTACGCTCGACGACGTGAGCAAATTTGGAGAGAGCTCCGTCGATGTTGAGCAGTTCGCCAATCACGGCGCCAAGTACGATAGCAACGATAACCGTAAGAATATCGGCGGTATCCGCAAGAGCCATACTCAAACCGATGATGATGACACACAACGCGAGACCCTTCGTGACGGTGTCCTTCATTCTGTCCGGTATTGTCGGAAGCAAGAGACCAATGACCGTTCCCAAGACGATGGCGAGGGCGTCTACAATCGTACCAAGTAAGAACATGAAGTCACCACACCACCCAACCCGACACCAACAAACCAATCATCGGAGAGGCTTCCCTGCCTCCCCGCTTATTTATGTGAAAGCATCAAGTCCATGATTCGCTTCAAGTCATCATTCGAAAAATATTCGATCTCGATTTTTCCACGTTTCTTTCCGTGCTGAATCCGGACAGATGTTCCTAGGTACTGTTGCACCTGCTCTTGATACCGTCGATATTCGAGCGGAATGGGATTGGACGTCTTGGTTTCACGTGAAACCTTTTTCTTCGGTTCGTAAATAACCTGTTCCAATTTCCGAACGCTCCAACCCTCGTCAACGGTTCGTTTCGCCAACTCAACTTGTGTATCTTCATCTGCTACAGATAACAGAGCACGGGCGTGCCCCATAGACAATGTTCCACGTGAAACCATGTCGCGAATCAGTGTCGGCAGCTGCAACAGGCGGAGTGTATTCGTAATATGGCTGCGGCTCTGACCAACCCGTTTCGCAAGCTCATCCTGAGTCAAATTGCACTTCTCAATCAAGTTCGCATAGGCGTCAGCGACCTCAATTGGATTCAAGTCTTCTCGCTGCAGGTTCTCAATCAAAGCCACTTCCATAAGCAACACATCGCTGAAATCGCGAATCACTGCCGGAACGACTTGAAGACCAGCCAATTTCGCGGCCCGAAACCGACGCTCACCAGCGACGATATCGAATCCTTTAATTTCACTCTTGCGAACAATCAGTGGCTGAATAATACCATGTTCTCGAATCGAGTTTGAAAGTTCCTGAAGTTTCTCTTCATTGAACACCCGTCGAGGTTGATACGGGTTTGGGCGAAGATCACGAATATCGACAGATGCGACGACATCCTCATCCGAAACCGACAACTGCGGTATCAACGCATCCAATCCACGACCCAAGCCCCGTTTAGTCATGCCCAATCACTTCCTTTGCCAAATCCATGTACGACTCGGCGCCACGCGACTTTGGATCGTAGTGAATGACGGGACGGCCGTGACTTGGGGCCTCGCTCAGCCGAACATTTCGAGGAATGATGGTATTGTACACCTTGTCTCGGAAAAACTTCTTCACGTCCTCAATCACTTGCAAACCGAGATTCGTTCGAGCGTCCAGCATGGTCAGCACGACCCCTTCCACTTCCAAGGAGGTATTCAAGTGCTTTTGAACCAGACGAACCGTATTCAGCAGTTGGCTCAATCCTTCCAACGCGTAATATTCGCATTGAATCGGAATCAGCACCGAATCCGCCGCGGTCAACGCGTTGACCGTCAGCAAGCCAAGTGACGGGGGACAGTCAATCACGATATAGTCATACTGTGACCGCATCGTTTGAATAGCTCTCCGAAGACGCACTTCCCTCGATATGGTCGGGACCAACTCGATTTCCGCTCCAGCGAGTTGAATCGTCGCGGGCAACAATGATAGATTTTCCAACCCTGACGGCATTATGGCATCCGCCATCGCAACGTCATTGATGATGACGTCGTAAACACAATACTTCACGTCCGCCTTGTTGATCCCGACGCCGGAAGTCGTATTTCCTTGGGGATCGATATCAATGAGCAGAACGCGTTGATTGAGCGTCGCAAGACAAGCGCCAAGGTTGACTGCAGTCGTCGTTTTCCCTACGCCACCTTTTTGGTTAGCAATGGCGATTACACGGGCGTTGGACACGCACAGCCCTCCTTCGATGGATACACGACTCAATTTGCTGGCTATAGCAGGCTTCTACTATTCTACTGCAAAACCGGGTCCAAGTGTGAAAAAGGTTCGATACAAGATCTGTGAGAGGAAATAGGACGCGCGAACCAGACGCGCGTCGTTGAACAAACAAAAAAAGTAAAAAACGGAGAAATAACAATCGATGTCCGGGGAATATCCTATTTCAATATCGGACCATACCCACTGTGGTGGGTTCAGATGTTCTCTATCGCGCCTTAGGAACCTTGATAGTAAATTGATAGAATGATTCCTCGTCAGATTCCTCATAGACGACGTCGAGGCCCGTTTCCTGAATCATTTCCAGAGATTGACGAATGGTATTGACTGCAAGCCGCACGTCTCGGGACAAACCTTTTCGGCGAGGCTTCGCTTGACGCTTATCGCCAGATTCAAGCGCCCCGAGTTTCGCTTTCACCCGTTCCTCCATCTGCTTCACGTTCCAGCCTTTTTCAATGCACTCGTTCAAGAGGGCAACTTGCATATCTTCAGCTGGCAGAGCAAGGAGGGCTCTGGCATGACGCTCGGTAATATCCTTCCGCAGCAACGCGTTTTGAACGGGTTCCGGAAGATGCAACAATCGCAGTTTGTTTGCAATCGTCGATTGGCCCTTGCCCAATCGTTGAGCCAAGCTCTCCTGCGTCAACCCATGCAGTTCCAACAACTGTTGGTAGGCGACCGCCTCTTCGATCGGCGTCAATCCTTCACGCTGCAGGTTCTCAATCAGCGCAGCGGACGCGGTCTGGGCGTCGTTCATATCCCGGATAATTGCCGGAATCGTTTCCCACCCCAGATGGCGGACGGCACGCAATCGTCTCTCACCGGCAATCAACTCGTACCCTCGATCCTTTTTCCTTACCACAATCGGCTGAATCACGCCGTGGGTGTGGATCGTCTTGGCCAATTCTTCAATTGCCTCTTGATTGAAGATCGTCCGCGGTTGATATGGATTGGACACAATCTCTTGCACTGGGATTTCAACGACCTGCGTATGTGTATGCGAACTTGTGGAATCGCGCAGATTCATAAATCGTCCCCAGGATTCCCTCATCGTTGACCCCTCAATTCCGTAGTTAGAGCCTCTATCGACATGTTGTCGAATTCACCACAAGGGCTTCTGAATCCTTCACACCGACAAACCTTCCCACCATATTACATAAAAGGAACGCCCGCGACATCCTTCGACACGCCTGCACTTCCACTTCGCCTACAGAGGCTGTCGCTGTACGACGCCAGCTTTTCGCGGAAAACGATTCGGTACCAGAGACTCTTGTCGAAAGACAACGAGTGACCGTTCGCCCATGCCTTCTGGAAGTGCGTAGTGAAAGAAAGGCGTTGCCAACCTAGCGTGCAGAACCTTCGCCGCCCGCACCGCGTCGGCTTCTTCGTCCTCCGCCAGTGAAGGCCCTTTGTAACAGATGCCAAGTCCCTCAACCCGCAAAAATGGGGCCATATACTCCATGAGCACATTCATTCGGGCGACCGCCCTCGATACAGCCACGTCAAAAGAAGCGCGAAATCCGTCCTGGCGGGCTAAATCTTCTGATCTCGCATGAATACACTTCACGTTTTCCAAACCAAGCTCGTCACAGACGGTTTGCAAGAACCGAATCCGCTTACCCAACGCGTCGCACAGCACGAAGTCGCGATTCGGATACGCAATGGCAAGCGGAATCCCCGGAAAACCGGCCCCAGTACCCACATCGATCACGCGCAACGGCCGATCCGACGAAGCCGTCCACGCTGGTAGGTTTGCGACAGCGAGCGAATCGAAAAAATGTTTCACGTACACTTCGCGCAATTCTACAATGGCCGTCAGATTCATCCGCTCGTTCCATTCAACCAAGAGGGAATGGAACCGGGCGAGCTTGGCCTCTTGCTTGCCGTCCAAAGCAATCGGCCACCGCAACGAATCACGATTATCCATGCATCGCTGTTCCCTTCTGCGATTCGAGGTACACCAGCAAAATCGAAACGTCGGCCGGCGTCACCCCGGACACGCGAGACGCTTGCCCAACCGTTCGAGGACGAATTTTCGCCAACTTTTCCTTCGCTTCCGTGGCAAGTCCGCGGATCTTGCCGTAGTCGATCCAATCCGGCAACAACCGATTCTCCAAACGCTTCTGCCGCTCGATCACCTGTTGCTGCTTCTGAATGTACCCAGCGTATTTTGTCTGGATCTCCACCTGTTCCACGACTTCCGGGTCCAGTTCCACGCCGCCGGTTGGATCGAGCGCGGCTACCTGTTCGTAGGACAGTTCCGGGCGACGCAGCAATTGTTCCAGGGTCACGCCGTCATCCACAGGATTCGATCCATACGAGACCAGCACCGGATTCGCTTCCGATGGCTTGACGCGCGTCATGCCCAGCCGCTTCAACTCTTGTTCAATCATTTCCCGTTTGCGAGCCATCCGATCATACACCTTGTCCGGTAATAATCCAATTTCCCGGCCAATATCCATGAGTCGCAGATCGGCGTTGTCGTGTCGGAGCAACAAGCGATACTCCGCTCGCGACGTCAAGAGGCGATACGGCTCGTTCGTGCCCTTCGTGACGAGATCGTCAATCATCACGGCAATGTACGCGTCCGATCTCGCCAACACAACCGGCTCCATGCCTTGAACCTTCCGCGCCGCATTGATGCCAGCCATAATCCCCTGCCCCGCGGCCTCTTCGTAACCAGACGTTCCGTTGATTTGGCCCGCCGTGAACAGCCCTGGTACGCGCTTTGTTTCGAGCGACGGCCACAACTGAGTCGGCACGATGGCGTCGTACTCAATCGCGTATCCCGGGCGAAGCATCTCCGCGTTCTCCAAGCCAGGGATCGTGTGCAGCAACTGCAATTGCACATCTTCCGGCAAGCTGGTCGACAGACCCTGGACGTACCATTCTGACGTGTTCGGACCTTCGGGTTCAAGGAAAATCTGATGATTTGGCCGATCCCGGAAGCGCACGACCTTGTCTTCGATGGAAGGGCAATAGCGCGGACCCGTGCCTTTGATCTCGCCCGAGTACATCGGCGCCCGATCCAGGTTCTCCAAGATGATCGAATGCCCAACTTCGGTGGTGCTCGTGAGCCAGCAGGGCACCTGGTCTCTCGGCTTGATGTCGGGATCGAACGAAAAATGCTTTGGAACCGGATCTCCTGGTTGCGCAATCAACTTGCTGAAGTCGATGGAGTTCTTGTTGATGCGCGGCGGCGTGCCCGTCTTGAACCGCACCAGCTGAAATCCCAACTCCAGCAGCGAATCGGAAAGTTTGATGGCGGGCATTTGACCGTTCGGCCCGCTCTCGTACGAGACGTCGCCGATGAAAATCCGTCCTCGCAAATACGTTCCTGTCGTCAACACGACCGCCTTCGCGTGAAACTCTTGGCCGCTCTTCGTGACGACGCCGCTGACAGCGCCGCCGGAGGTCAAGATTTCTTCCACCATCGCCTGCTTCAAGTCCAGATTGGGCGTGGACTCCAAAGTCCACTTCATGTTCAACGCGTAAAACGCCTTATCAGCCTGCGCGCGCAAAGCCTGTACGGCAGGCCCCTTGCCGGTATTCAGCATTCGCATCTGAATATACGTCATGTCCGTGTTCCGCGCCATCTGGCCGCCAAGCGCGTCGATCTCGCGAACGACAATCCCCTTCGCCGGCCCGCCAATCGATGGATTGCAAGGCATGTAAGCGATGGTGTCCAGATTGATGGTCAACAACAGCGTTTTGCAACCCATTCTCGCGGCTGCCAATGCGGCCTCACAGCCGGCATGACCCGCGCCAATCACAATGACGTCGTAATCCCCTGCAAAAAACCTCATGTTTTCACCTCGCTTTATTTACCTAAACAGAAGCGTGAAAATATCTCATCGAGCAAATCTTCGCCCGTTTCTTCGCCAATCACGTAGCCCAACTGCTCATACGCGGACTGCAGCGCGACCGCAATCAAGTCCAGTGTAGCACCTGCACGGGCGCCTTCCATAGCAGATATCAAATCCTCTTTTGCCAATTCGAGCAACCGTTTTTGCCGAGCGTTGGTCATGTACGTGGTGTCCACCTGTCCCGAAATTTCCCGCTGCACCACATCCCACAACATGTCCCGCAAGGCGTCCAAGCCTGCGCCAGCCTGCGCCGAAATCGCAATGACGCCCGATGAAGCCAATGATTTCGCCCAAGCTTCGGTTTCCGAACGAATGCCTCGATCCGCCTTGTTCAGCACGACGATTCGCCTCGATCCCTCTGTCAGATCGCCCAAATCTCGATCTTCAGCCTCAAGCGGCACGCTGCCGTCGAGAACAAACAGGACGAGTTCCGCGTCCTCGATGGACTGGCGGGATCGTTCGACGCCTATCCGTTCCACGACATCCGTCGTTTCCCGGATACCTGCCGTATCCACCAACTTCAGCGGGATGCCGTTCACGTTGACGAACTCCTCCAACACGTCGCGCGTCGTCCCAGGGATGTCGGTCACTATCGCCCGATCCCGCTGCAACAACGCGTTCAGCAGCGACGACTTGCCGACGTTCGGTCTCCCGACGATCGCGGTCGCGACCCCTTCCCGCAGCACGCGGCCGAGAACCGCGGAAGCGAGGAGACGGTCGATTCGCCCTGCGATCTCGCCGCCCACATCAAGCACCGCCTGCGCGGCCACATCTTCCACGTCGTGTTCCGGATAGTCGATTGTCACTTCCACATGCGCCTGCAACGCGATGAGCTTCTCCCTGAGCGATTTCACTTCTCGCCCAAACTCACCTTCCACTTGCTGAATCGCCAGTCGGCTTGCGTATTCGGTCTTGGAACGAATCAAGTCCATGACGGCTTCCGCCTGCGACAAATCCATTCTTCCGTTCAGAAACGCGCGCTTGGTGAACTCGCCCGGCTCCGCCATGACAGCGCCCGCCTGCAGTGTGGCGCTTAACACGTTCTGCAGCAACTGCACGCCGCCGTGAACCTGCAACTCGAGCACATCCTCACCTGTGTAGCTGTGGGGGGCAGGCATCCACAGTACAATGCCTTCGTCCAGCAACTCCCCTGACACGGGGTGGACGATATGCCCAAACCGCATCCCCCGTTTGACGAATGAAGCAGCTTTGCCGCTTGGGGTCCTCACCATCGATCTCGCGATGCTCCCGGCGTCGGGTCCGCTCACGCGAACGACGCCGATACTCGATTCGCCAAGAGCGGTTGAAATCGCCGCGATCGTCTGCAATTCCATCCACGCGTCCTCCCTTCAACCACAGCAAGTGAAAAGAAACCCCACTCCTTTGAGCAGGGTTTCGACCACATGTAAAAACACTGGATGACATTCAAGATTTCAGTCGACGTAAGAATTGCGCTTTGGCGCGATTTTGATTTTCCGGTAGGGGTCTTGCCCTTCACTCATCGTTGTCACATCGTTGCGATCCTGCAAATACGTATGAATCCACTTTCGTTCCGCTGGCGACATCGATTCAAGCGACACCGGGCGCCCAAGTTTCAAGGCTCGTTCCACGGCTTGATCGGCAATTCGTCGAATGTTCTCCCGACGCCGTGCGCGGTACTGTCCCGCATCGACGGAAAACTTGACGAACCCTTCGTGATCTCGGTTCGCGACGACATTCGTCAAGTACTGAATGGCGTCCAAAGTCGATCCGTGCCTGCCGATCACGATGGGCAGAACATCCTCTTCACAGTCGATGGACAGCACGTAGCCGCCCTCTTCTTCCAAGTTCCTCTCTACGGTCACACGCGCGTCGATGCCCATTTTGGCGAGGACTTCCGAAACGAAATCCTTCGCCTCGTCGGACGGACTCTGTGGAACGCTCACTTCCACTTCAGCATCTTTGCCGCCAATCAGCCCGAGGAAACCTTTCACAGGCTCGGAAATCACCCGAATTTCCGCCTCGGACCTTGGCACCCCCAACTTGACCAATGCGGACCTGACAGCCTCTTCGACCGTCTTTCCAGTAGCAATCACTTTTTTCATCCAGCGACACTCCCTCAGCCACCAATTCCTTCAGCGACCGGGACCAAGGCCCTATTCTGTTGCCTGTCCGTCCGGCTCTGATCCCTTACCTTCGCCCGACTGCGCGTCGGAAGACGGTTTTGTCCTTGGTTTGGCCTTCTTTGCAGACGTCTTGCCGGAGCTGGACGATCCTGATGCCTTCTTCTTCGTCGAACTGCTGCCAGACGATCCGGCCGACGTTGAAGAAACTTTCTTGGAAGACGTCTTGTTTGACGCAGAAGTCGAAGCGCGTGATTGGCTTGCAGGCTTGGACGGAACTTTCGCCGCAGCTTGACCCTGCGCAATTTTCGCGCTCTCCGCCGCGCGTGGACGAGTGAGGAACCAATACGTTTGGAGAGCCGTGATCAAATTCGTATAAATCCAGTAGAGCACCAACGCGCCCGGCATTCGAAGGCCGATGAAGATAATAAACAGCGGCATGATAAACAGAATCGCGCGCTGCTGCGTCGGCTGGTTCTTCATCGTCAGCCAAGACGACAGGAACGTGGACAGAGCCGCAATTACAGTCAGGATAAAATGTGCAACCGAGAACGTCTGCGGCTGCCCCAACGGGAAGAACCACAGAAATGTGCCTTGTCGCACGTGGGTGTTGCCAAGGATCGATCCATACAAAGCCCACAGAACAGGCAATTGGATGAGCATCGGAAGGCAGCCCATAATGGGGTTGGTTCCGGCCTCGGCGTAGAGTTTCATCGTCTCTTCTTGGATCTTTTGGTTATCGCCCTTGTATTTCGAACGTATGCGTTGGATCTGCGGCTGCATCTCCATCATGACCCGTTGATATCGAAGTTGCCGGATGAAAAGCGGCAGGATGATAAGACGAACGAGCAACGTCATGATTAGAATCGCGATGCCGTAGCTGTTGCCGAGATGTCGTGCCAAAAAGTCCAGCAAATTGGAAATGCCGTGCAGCACAGAACCCCATACGTTGTGCGGCCATGCGCCGGCCTTCGTTGGGTACATTCCACAGCCCGTCAGTGCCACAACAACGACGGCACTCAGGATAAACGTCCACTTCCGTTGCGTTCGTTTCGACTCCAAACCTATTTTCCCCCTACTTCGATTGCGGAACTTCATCAATTCCGCCCGGGTGCCAAGGACCACACTTCAAAAGGCGCTTCGAGGCGAGCCAACCGCCTCTCACGACCCCAAACCTATCGATAGCTTGTACCGCATATTCGGAACAAGTTGGCGTAAATCGGCAACTCGGTCCCGAGAGCGGCGAAATAAACGTCTGGTATACGCGAATCAACAAGATTGCGATCACGCGCACGACACCGTCATCTCCCGCCTCATCATATCACGATTTTTGCCTTGTGTAGGAGCTTCGACACATCTTGTTCCAATTCGTGATAATCAGCCGCCGCGGCTTCCTTTCGGCAGACGACAACCAGATCGACCGACAGTTCGGCCAATTCAGGCAAAAACGACTGAAATACTGCACGCATGACTCTCTTCACTCGATTTCGGACGACCGCGTTGCCTACCTTTTTGCTAATGGAAAAACCAATTCGTACCCGTCCCTCTCGATTGTCGCAATAATACAATACCAGTCTGGGCGTAGCAAATGACTTTCCACGGCGAAACACGCGACGGAAGTCCCGGTTCTCCTTCAGTCGAAACTGGCTTTGCACAAGCCAAGCCCCCAGTAACCTTGTGATTCACCATCAAAAAAGGCCACGAGACGTGGCCTTTACGCTGATAATACTTTGCGTCCGCGGGAACGACGAGCAGCTAGCACGCGACGTCCGTTCTTTGTGGACATCCGCTTGCGGAATCCATGGTTCTTTTTGCGTTTCCGTACGTTTGGTTGATAGGTCGGCTTCAACACGACACCTCCCTTTGTAGACAGACGATCACACGATACCGTAAAGACCAAACACTGTCAAGAGAATAATCCGTAAACAATCCACATGTGGATAACTTGTCCTATCTTCTTCATTTTTTGCTCAGAATACGCCTCCATCCACAAGCAAATCCACATTTCCACAACGTTTTTAGGCCACTCAACTCATTTTGTGGATTCTGTAGAAAGACGGATTTCGACATTGCTCGACGCAAACGACATCTGTTATCATAAGCCCTATCATTATCCACAATCACGTTGAACAAACGTTCGTATCCACAGGTTTATCCACACGTTGTGGACAACTTTTCCCACATGACTTGCACATGTGCAAAAACTATGACACGCCATCCACAGAAGCGTCGATACTTTCGCCGACATCTGCGTCTACAGCTCGGGAAATTCCATGTGGATAACGTTTCGCGTCTTTTATCGTAGGGGGCAATCGCTAGAATGAGTACGAACCTTGACACATCCTATCTAGACACGGTCTGGAGCCAAGTGTTGACGATGCTGCGCGAAAGACTTTCCGGTCCCACGTTTCAAACCTGGTTCGAAGACACGCGGATCTTGAAACACGATGAACGCGAACAATCCCTCTATATCTATACGCCCTCCGATTTCGTGAAGAACTGGATCGAAAAACATTACACAACCACCATTCAAAACATGATCATCGCGTTGACCGAACAGGAGTTTCAGATCCGGTTCGTGACGGCAGCGGACGACACGAATCGCCGCGAAGCACCCCAGGCGTACACGATTGTGTCTAGTGGAAGCGGTCCGGCCGACGAATCCGATGGAACGGACAGCACAGCCAACGACACCGATTCTTCTCTCATTCCTCGCTACACCTTTGAGAGCTTCGTGATCGGGGCCAGCAACCGTTTCGCTCATGCAGCGTGTCTCGCCGTGGCGGAGCGACCCGCACACGCGTATAATCCGCTCTTTATCTATGGCGGCGTCGGTCTCGGTAAGACGCACCTGATGCACGCGATTGGCCACTTCGTCAAACAGCGCGATCCGCTCGCGAAGGTGTCATACCTCTCATCCGAGCGGTTCACAAACGAATTCATCTCAGCGATTCGAGACAATCGCACCGAGGCGTTTCGTAATCGTTATCGATCCATCGACGTCTTGCTGATCGACGATATCCAATTTCTCGCGAACAAAGAGCAGACGCAGGAGGAGTTCTTCCATACCTTCAACAGCCTGCATGAGGCCGGAAAGCAGATTATTATCAGCAGTGATCGACCGCCGCGGGAGATTCCAACGCTCGAAGATCGGCTTCGTTCCCGATTCGAGTGGGGACTCATCACCGATATCCAGCCACCCGACCTGGAGACGCGAATCGCCATCTTGCAACGCAAAGCGAAGGCGGACGGACTCGACATTCCGGAAGAGGTCCTCGCGTACATCGCCAATCAAGTCGACTCCAACATCCGCGAACTCGAAGGCGCGCTGATTCGAGTCGTCGCCTACTCATCCCTGGTGAACGAAGACGTGTCGAGCGAACTCGCGTCCGTCGCCTTGAAAGACATCATCCAGCCAAATCGGCCGCGGGTTGTGACAGTCAATCAAATCCAAAAAGTGATAAGCGATCACTATGGACTTCGAATCGAGGATCTGCGAGGCAAGAAGCGTACCCGCAATATCGCTTTCCCTCGTCAAATCGCCATGTATTTGACGCGCGAACTGACGGATATGTCGCTGCCGAAAATCGGAGAAGCTTTTGGCGGAAGGGATCACACCACTGTGATGCACGCATGCGAACGGATCATCGAGGAAATGGAGAAGGATCACGATTTACGATCCACAGTACAGAGGCTGTCTGAAGCAATTCGTACCCTGATGTAAAACGATCCACATGTGGATAACGAATCAGGGACGTTTTTTCCACTTTATCCACAGAGTTATAAACAGCCTGTGTATGAATCACGGCAAGCGATCCATCGGATTATCCACATAATTCACTGCACCTATTACTGTTATGACTATTTTTATATATGATCTCTCATACTCATCCTATATACTCAAACAGGACTACTTAACCACGTACGCACCTCGGAAGGAGTAGGCGCACCATGCGTTTTTCCATTCAAAAATCGGCGCTCATGCAGGCCATTCAAACCGTGTCCAAAGCGGTAGCCGTTCGCACCACCAAACAAGTGCTCTCAGGCATTCTCCTGGAAACGCAGGATCAAGAGGTCATTGCGACGGCGTACGATCTTGAACTGGGCATCCAGACCCGCATCACTTCAGACGAGAAGAGCGAATTGACCATTCAGGAACCAGGCTCCATCGTCCTGCCGGCCAGGTATTTCACCGAGATCGTTCGCAAACTCCCGGATACACTCATTACTATGAACGTGGCGAACAACTATATGACAGAAATCTCAACCGGGACCGTCGAATTTCACTTGCACGGCATCGACGCGGACGAATTCCCAAAATTGCCTTCGTTTCTTGGCGTGGAAGGTCTGCAAATCCCTTCGTCTACGCTGACGCGCCTCATCGAGTCAACGGCTTTTGCGACCGCCAACACCGAGGTGAGGCCGATCCTTACCGGGATCGACATCAAATGCAAAGACGAACACCTCATCTTCACAGCGACCGATGGGCTTCGTCTTGCGACCAAACACACGCGAATGCCGGAACTCCCTTCCTGGGAAGCGGTCATTCCGGGCAAATCGCTCACAGAATTGGCAAAGATACTGCCTGATGACGAAAGCATTGTCGATCTCTACCTCACGGAAAGCCACAGTCTCTTTGTCTCTAGAGACACGCGATTTTACACACGGCTCATCGAAGGGACCTATCCTGACACATCGCGTATTATTCCGAGCGGGCACAAGACCGAAATCATTCTTCCGGGGGATGATATTCTCAACGCCATCGATCGGGCGGCGTTGATCGCGCGCGATCGCGACAATCACATGGTACGCCTCGAGGTACAGGATGATCGGGTCACCGTTTCGTCCAATTCGCCGGAAATCGGGAACGTGTCGGAAACGGTGTATGTCAGCCAGAAACAGGGGGACGATTTGCAAATCGCCTTCAACGCCAGATACGTGATGGATGCCCTGCGAGCGCTGGACGCAGCTGAAGTTCGAATCCGATTCAACGGTGCCACGCAAGCGTTCGTCATTGAAAAAACAGGAGACACCTCGACGCTGCAGCTGATTTCTCCTGTCCTCTGGAGGTAAGTATGGACATTGAATTCGACGGTCCGTTTATCACCGTCGGGCAACTGTTGAAAAAGCTGAATATCGTTTCATCCGGCGGCGAAGTGAAGGTATTTCTCGAGGAACACGGCGTATCGGTCAACCGCCAGGCTGAGAATCGGCGTGGCAGAAAACTGGTGGACGGGGATATCGTTCGAATTGGCAAACAGGAATACCGTTTGCGCAGGAGTTCTCATGCAGCTCCATAAACTGCATCTCGTGAACTTTCGCAATTACACAGATCAGCGGCTAACGCTTTCGCCAGCTGTCAACGTGTTTTGCGGAGAGAATGGTCAGGGTAAAACGAACGCCTTGGAAGCGATCCTGATGCTTGCTGTCGGTAAATCGCATCGAACGAGCCGAGACAAGGATGTCATCGCCTGGAATTGCGACAACGCCGCCATTGAAGGGCACGTCGAGTCGCTTCACGCTTCACGGACTTTGCGGCTCGAATTGACGAACTCGGGTCGGAAAGCGTACGTCAACCGCGTTCAACAAAGTAAGATGACCGATTTTATCGGTCATTTTCAAGTTGTCCTGTTCGCGCCGGAAGATCTCCAGCTCGTCAAAGGATCGCCGAAGGACAGGCGACGATTCATCGATATGGAACTCGGGCAGACTCAACCCGTCTACCTTCACCACTTGAGCCACTACCAGCGAGCTTTGTTGCAGCGCAATCGGTTGTTGAAGACAGGTACGAGCGATCCCGCAATGCTCTCGGCATTCGACGAACAACTTGCCCAGCATGGAGCGCACATCGTCAAGCGCCGGTTCAAATTTCTCGAGGAGCTGAAACGGTTTGCCTCCGCCGTCTATCGCGATATTTCCGACGGAAGGGAAGAATTCGATTTTGAGTACAGCTCGTCCATCGCGAATCTTGCCAACGCCGACATCGACGACGTGCAACGAATTGCCGAAACGTTCGAGCGATCCTTGTATGATCGGCAAAGCCAGGATCTGCGCATGGGTTACACCACGGTGGGCCCGCACCGCGACGATCTCGACCTGTACCTGAACGGACAAAGCGTGCAGAGCTTCGCGAGCCAGGGACAACAGCGAACCATCGCGTTGTCGCTCCGATTGGCCGAGATCGATTTCATCTATCACGAAGTGGGAGAATATCCTGTGCTGTTGCTCGACGACGTGCTGTCGGAGCTGGATGATCGGAGGCAGCGCAACCTGGTGTTGTCCATGAGCAGGAAGGTGCAAACGGTCATCACGACCACGAGCCTGTTCCACCTTGAGGAGGAACTCGCGGCGCGCGCGCAACTCTTCCATGTATCATCTGGTATAATAAGCGACGATAACGTCTGAAAGGGCGAAAAGTGGGCGATCCTCTGAATAGGCTATCGTCGGGTATCGTTACGCGTTCGTCCCGTTTTGACGTGAGTGTGGAGGGAAACTAGTTGTCAGAACAAGTGTATGACGAATCTCAGATAGAAGTCCTTGAAGGCCTGCAGGCTGTCCGCAAAAGACCAGGTATGTACATTGGGTCGACAAGCGTAAAAGGCTTGCACCACCTGGTATGGGAAATTGTCGACAATGCGGTCGACGAAGCCTTGGCGGGCAGGTGTACGAAAATTATCGTGCAGGTACATGAGGACAACAGCGTCAGCGTGATCGACAACGGGGCAGGCTTTCCAGTCGGCATTCACGCGAAAACGGGACGTCCTGCAGTTGAGACGGCCCTTACGGTTCTGCATGCGGGCGGCAAATTCGGCGGCGCAGGCTACAAAGTTTCCGGCGGCCTGCACGGCGTCGGCGCTTCGGTCGTCAACGCTTTGTCGATCTGGCTGCGGGTGGAAGTGCACCGTGATGGACAAGTGTACGAGCAAGAGTATGAGCGCGGCGTGCCGTTGTACGACTTGCGCGTCATTGGCACCACGGATCGGACAGGAACGACGGTCAGCTTCCGGCCGGATCCTGAAATCTTTACGGAAACCACGGAATTTTCGTTTGAAACACTGCAGGGCCGTTTGCGCGAGCTCGCCTTCCTCAACGCGGGGCTGAACATTATTCTCGAAGACGAACGAGACGGAAAGCGCGTGGATTACCGGTACGAAGGCGGCGTCAGCGAGTTTGTGCGTTTCCTGAACCAGTCCAAAGATGTGCTGTTCCCGGATCCCGTCTTCGTCTCCGGCGTCAAGGACGATGTCACAGTCGAGATCGCGCTGCAGTACAACGACGGGTACAGCTCGACGCTCTATTCGTTCGCCAACAACATCAATACGGGCGAAGGCGGAACGCACGAAGCCGGATTTAAGAGCGCGCTCACGCGTGTGATCAACGATTACGGCCGGAAGAACAATCTGCTCAAGAGCAACGACGGATCATTGACCGGCGACGACGTGCGCGAAGGACTGACTGCCGTCATCAGCGTGAAAGTGCCAGAACCGCAGTTCGAAGGACAGACCAAGACGAAGCTGGGCAACAGTGAGGTTCGCGGCATCGTGGAGAGTCTGTTCGGTGAACACCTGCAGATTTTCCTCGAAGAAAATCCGACGGTGGCGCGCCGCATCCTCGACAAGAGCGTGATGGCCGCACGGGCCCGAGAAGCCGCGAAACGCGCTCGCGAGCTGACGCGAAGCAAGAAAATGGACGTCACGAGCCTTCCGGGCAAACTGACCGACTGTGTGTCCAAAGACCCTGAGATGTCCGAGTTGTATCTGGTCGAGGGCGATTCCGCGGGCGGTTCTGCCAAGGGCGGACGGGATCCGCAGACGCAGGCCATTCTCCCGCTTCGCGGCAAGATCATCAACGTGGAGAAGGCTCGACTGGACAAGATCTTGTCCAACGAAGAAATTCGCGCCATCATCACAGCGTGCGGCACCGGTATCGGCGACGAGTTCGATATCACGAAAGCGCGGTATCACAAGATTGTGATCATGACGGATGCCGATCACGACGGCAGTCACATCCGCATTCTTCTGCTGACGTTGTTCTATCGGTTTATGCGGCCGCTCATCGACGCCGGATATATCTACATCGCACAGCCGCCTTTGTACAAGATCACGAAGGGCAAAGTCGTTCGCTACGCCTACTCGGACGCGCAGCTCGAAACGGCCTTGCAGGAGATGGGGCGCCAGGGCGTTGGACTTCAGCGCTACAAAGGTCTTGGCGAGATGAACGCGGACCAGCTTTGGGAGACGACCATGGACCCAGATTCGCGGACGCTGCTTCGCGTGACGATGGAAGACGCCATGGACGCCGATATGATCTTCAGCACGTTGATGGGTGACAAAGTGGAGCCGCGGCGCGATTTCATCGCGGAACATGCCCGGTACGTTCGGAACCTCGACGTGTAAAACATAGACGTCAGCGGCGGGATCGGCTGACGAAATTCAACTGACGGATCGAACAACGTGTATTCAGAGACCACGATGAGAGGTGAACGATTTGGCTGAGGAGAACAACAACCGCGGCGTGCTACCCGTGGACATCAGCCAGGAATTGCGCAAATCGTTTATGGATTACGCGATGAGCGTCATCGTCGCGCGCGCGATCCCGGACGTCCGAGACGGACTCAAACCGGTTCATCGCAGAATTCTCTATGCGATGTACGAAGCAGGCATGACGCCTGACAAACCATACAAAAAGTCGTCACGTATCGTAGGTGATGTGCTCGGTAAATTTCACCCGCACGGCGATACGGCTGTGTATGACGCCCTGGTGCGCTTGGCTCAGGATTTCTCGACGCGCTATCCGTTGATCGACGGCCACGGAAACTTCGGCTCCATCGACGGCGACGCGGCTGCGGCGATGCGGTACACGGAGTCTCGCATGTCGCAGATCGCGCTTGAATTGCTGCGGGACATCAACAAAGAGACGGTTGATTTCATTCCGAACTACGACGAGCAGGAACAGGAACCTGTCGTCCTGCCGTCGCGTTTTCCGAATCTGCTGGTCAACGGATCGAGTGGAATTGCCGTCGGTATGGCCACCAACATCCCGCCGCACAACTTGCGGGAGATCATCGACGGCGTCGTCATGCTCATCGACAAGCCGGATGTGACGGTGGATGAACTGATGACCGTCGTCAAAGGCCCCGACTTTCCGACAGGCGGGCTGATCCTCGGCAAGGAAGGCATCCGCAAGGCGTACGAAACCGGACGCGGATCCATTCCGATCCGGGCCGTCACCCATTTTGAGGAGATGTCCGGAGGAAAGACGAGGATTGTCGTCACCGAAATTCCATATCAGCAAAACAAAGCTCGTATCGTCGAAAAGATTGCGGAGTTGGCGCGCGACAAAAAGGTCGACGGGATTACGGACCTTCGCGACGAGAGCGATCGCAAAGGTATGCGCATCGTCATCGAACTGCGCCGCGACGTGAGGCCGCAAGTTGTCCTCAACAACCTGTTCAAACATACGAGTCTTCAGTCCAGCTTTGGCGTGATCAATCTGGCACTCGTGAACGGCGAGCCGAAAGTGCTCACCCTTCGCGAAACGCTGATTCACTATCTGGATCACCAACGAGAGGTCGTCCGCCGCAGAACGCAGTACGATCTCAACCGGGCCGAAGCCCGCGCGCACATTTTGGAAGGTCTGCGCATTGCGCTGGACAATCTCGACGCCGTCATCAACCTGATCCGGGCGTCGCAGACCGTGGAAGAAGCGCGAACGGGCCTGATGACCACGTTCGGGTTGTCCGAGGAACAAGCGCAGGCCATTCTCGACATGCGGCTGCAGCGCCTGACCGGCTTGGAACGCGAGAAAATTGAACAGGAGTACGCGGAATTGATGGAGCGCATCAAGTACCTTCGTTCCATTCTCGCCGACGAACAGCTTCTCCTCGGCGTCATTCGCGACGAACTCATGGAGATTCGCAACAAGTTCGGCGATGAACGGAAGTCGAAGATCATCGCGGCGGAAGGCGAGATCACCGATGAAGACCTGATTCCGGTGCACGAAGTCGTGATCGCCATCACGCACCGCGGCTACATCAAGCGCATCCCGCTGTCCACGTACCACTCGCAGCGGCGCGGCGGACGAGGCATGTCGCTCATGGGCACGCGCGACGAGGATTTCATCGAAGGACTCCACGTCACGTCGACGCACGACTATCTGCTGTTCTTCACGAACCGCGGGCGGATGTACGCCATCAAGGCGTACGATGTGCCGGAATTTAGCAGACAGGCGCGCGGAATTCCAATCATCAATTTGCTCAACATCGAGCAAGATGAAAAGATTAACGCCATTATTCCAGTGCCGTCGCTCGATCCCGCCGAGATCGAAGGCATTCACCTGTTCTTCGCCACACGCAAGGGCATCGTGAAGAAGACCGCCTTGAGCGAGTATTCCAATATTCGCAAGAACGGCCTTATCGCGATTAACCTTCGCGATGACGACGAGGTTGTAGGCGTGAATCTGACGGATGGCACCAAGGAAGTCATGATGGTCACGCGCAACGGTTTGGCCATTCGCTTCCCTGAGACCGACGTTCGCACGATGGGCCGTGCCGCCACCGGTGTCAAGGGCATCGCCTTGGGGCCGAAGGACGAGGTCATCGCGATGGACATCGCTGAGGACGATCACGAGGTGCTCGTGGTCACTTCACGCGGCTACGGCAAACGGACGCCGGTCAGTGAATACCGCGGCCAGTCGCGCGGCGGCAAGGGCATCAAGACCATCAACTGCACGCCAAAGAACGGTCAGGCCATCGAGATGCGCATGGTGACGCCGGACGATGATTTGATGATCATCACCCAATCAGGCGTCGCCATTCGAATTCACGTCCGCGACATCTCGACGCAGAGCCGCAACACCCAAGGTGTTCGCCTGATCAACGTCGACGAAGGCCAGGAAGTTGCCACGGTGAGCCGCGTTGTCACCGATGACGACGATGAAGGCGACGAAGAACAATAACTCTGTAACTATCTGTGGCGGGGATGCTGGAAACAGCATGCCCGTCTTTGGTAGGATGGATCCGGGAGGTTTTCGCCGATGACAAATGTGTTATGGACATTTCTCGTGCACACGGGTGCCATGTTTTTGACCTTTGCGGTATTCGTCGCGCTCTGCTATATCGTCGTCAACGCGCTGGTTCGCGACTGAAGTGGGGGAAGGCATTGTTTCGTAAAGTCACCGAGATCGATCACGACGCAATCTTCCCTTTCCTCGCATGCCGCCCTGCGAAGAACCTGTTCATCCTTGGCGACATTGAAGCGTTTGGATACGAAACGGCTTTTCAGGAAGTCTGGGCCTATTTTGATTCGAATGGCCGTGTCCGGACCGTCCTGCTTCGCTACTATGGAACCTATGTATTATCCACCGAGAGCGGCGAAGGCTTTGACGACGTCCTTCGCATTCTTTCCGCCAATACAGCCTGGACCGTTCTGCAGGGCTCGTATGAAGATTTGGTCGATTTTCAGAAGGCCGTGGACTATTCCCCTTCGAAAATTCGGTCATTTTATTTTGCCGAACGATCACCAGGCACACCCCGCCCTCACATCGACACCAGCGACGTAAAAGCCGCGACAATGGACGAGATCGAACCACTGTTTCGCCTGCGCCGCAGCATCAAAGAATTCGAGTCGAGCGCGACGACACGCGAGAGCCTGCGCCAAAGTTTCGAGGCGAACACCGGCATTCACTATTACATCGCGGATGAACAGGGCCGCATGCTGGCCAGCGCCTCAACAGCCGCTGAAAACTCCATCTCGGCGATGGTCGTAGGCGTTTGCACGAATCCCCAATATCGTCGGCAAGGCCTTGCTACACGCTGCCTGTCCGCGCTATGCGACACATACGACGAACGCGGCAAAACTCTCTGCCTCTTTTACGATAATCCCGAAGCGGGCCGCATTTATCACCGTTTGGGCTTCCACGACATCGACAAGTGGACGCAATTCTATCGTTAGGATTCGGTACGGTGAGGGGGCGTACGTTGAGTTTCGGTGCGAATGTCTTCTCGGCATCGGTTAGGACTGCCCGTGTATCATTACGGTGAGTTACAATGCGAACCCTCCTGCGAGAGCGCCAAGCTTTTACGTGGAAATCGTGAGGCTAGGCTTCACTCGATCGCTTCCGCGTGCGCCGCGTGGATGCGAAAGTTCCATGCTGCCCCTCTCGCTATCTCTTCCGATTGCCATGGAGGTCCCGCGGCAGTTGCACGGGAGTTCCACAGCGCTTGCATAGCGGTTGCACAGCGTTCCCGCTTTCGCTGCCTGGTCGACTTCGGTGATGGTTGTCATCCCCTTTGCGTTGCTCGTTGCATTTCTTTTTGCGTTTCCTTTGCGTCTCCCTGTTGACATCGAATTTGAGCGGTGATATAGTACTCGTTGCCGCTGTTCCGGCGGCCGCCCAATATACCCCGTCATCTCGGGCTTCATCATCTCCTTTCACCCGATCATCTCGCGTGAACATCCGATGAAAAAAGTACCAGGTGACAACGCGTTATCGTCTGTGGTATATTGA
>NZ_BCQI01000027.1 GCF_001544355.1 Alicyclobacillus acidiphilus NBRC 100859 | reverse complement strand
TCTCAGAGCCGCCTATCTGCGGTCGATCCCGCCACTCCCCCCGACCCGCGCCCGCCACCCCACCCCGGCCCGCGCCCGCACCCCGCCCCACCCCCTACCACGAACTTTTTTCTCAATAAGCTAGTGATAATCTTCCGATGCCTGACATAGGTTGTGATAACACCGTATAAGGGAGATGCGCACAGATGAACCACACATGGAAGCACGCGCGCAGGCGATTGAAACAGATCACAGCCACAACCATCTTCTTGGGTCTCCTGATTGGAGCCAGTGGCACCGTGTTCACCGTATTTTCGAGCGTACTGTCCCACTTGGGAAGCGGACAGGCTGCGACATTCACCAGTCAGGCTGCCAACGACACCACGGCTGTTGCCGGGCAGACGTCGCTGAACAGCTTTGCAACCGACAACGGATCCGATATCGCGAACTCTGTCGCCAATTCGCCAACCTCAGGCACAACCAACTCGATCTCCGGCTATCAGCCGCCGATCATGGAATATACCAATCCGTCGACGCCGTCGGCGACACAGGTGACCTCCAATTCCACCCAACCGGACCCTCAGGACGCGGCTCCAAGCGCATTGGCATCCGCGATGGACACGGGTGGCGTATTCGTGGGCGAACGTATTTCGCACGTCTTTGGTTCGATGTTGAAAGGCGTGCTCAATACCCTGTTTATCAACACGAATTGACTTGGAGGGTTGCAGCGTCACATGGAGACATTTCGCGAAAAGCGCCTGCGCGGCGCGTTTGAACTGGAACTCTTGTCGGTCGGCTGGATCATGACGGAAGCGATTCTGTCCGCGGTGGCGGCGTATCGTGTCGGCAGTCTGTCGCTGTCCGCCTTCAGCGTGGACAGCGCGGTGGAACTGATGAGCGGCATGCTGTTGGTTGCCCGGCTCTTTATCGAGATTCAGTCAGGGGAGCAAATGGACGCGAAACACGCGGTCGAACGGTGGACAAGCGGTTTTATCGCACTCTGTTTGTTTGTTCTCGCAGCCTACATTTCGCTGAAGTCCGGACAGGCGTTGCGCCTGCGGCAGGGCCCTGAACTCTCCGTTCTCGGCTTGGCGGTTGCCTTGGGGAGCAGTGTCATCACGCCGTGGATGGCTGTGCAGAAGCTCCGTTACGGCCGCGAACTCGGCAGCCCGTCGCTGATCGGGGACGCGATGTGTTCATTCACGTGTGCCTACATGTCCTGGACACTGCTCGCTGGGTTGGTTGCGAACGATGTGTTCCACTGGTGGTGGGTGGATTCGATCGCCGCTGCAGGAATCCTGTATTTCGTACTGCGCGAAGGATTCGAATCGTTCGAGTCGTTCAAGTCGGGCGAGCCACACGTACACGAGCATCACCATCACCGCCATTGAATCCCCGGCCCGAACCGCTGGGCTTAACCGCCGCGCCGAATCCCTATGCTGAACCTCGGCCTGAATCGCAGGGACTCGGCTTGTTGGTGGACTGTCGAGAATGCTATAATTTTGACGAGCCGCGCTCAAGGCGCGGTTTTGTTCGTGTGAGCTGTTTTTACAGATGTTTTCGCAGAGTTGGTCCAAGGATCAGGCTTTGTCGAAGCTACCATGGTATCTCTGACCGTGGATGTCCGCGACGTCAGAGGGGAGGATGCACGTGTCCAACGCAGACCGCCAATCGCGGATTCGCAATTTTTCCATCATCGCGCATATCGATCACGGAAAGTCCACGTTGGCTGACCGAATTCTCCAATTGACAGGTGCTGTCAGTGAACGAGAAATGCAGGACCAACTGCTGGACCAGATGGATTTGGAGCGCGAGCGCGGCATCACAATTAAACTCCAGGCTGTTCGCTTGAGCTATCGGGCGAAAGATGGAGAAGAATATGAATTGAACTTGATTGATACGCCAGGCCACGTCGACTTTACATACGAGGTGTCCAGGTCGCTCGCGGCCTGCGAAGGCGCTTTGCTTGTCGTCGACGCGGCACAGGGGATTGAGGCGCAGACCCTCGCCAATGTGTACCTGGCTTTGGACAATAACCTCGAAATTTTGCCGGTCATCAACAAGATAGACTTGCCAAGCGCCGAGCCGGAGCGGGTCCGCCGCGAGATCGAGGACGTGATTGGGCTGGATGCCAGCGACGCGGTGCTCGCGTCCGCAAAAGCGGGGATTGGCATCGAGGATATTCTCGAGCAAGTCGTCGCGAAGGTGCCTGCTCCGAAGGGCGATGTCGACGCGCCGCTGCAAGCGCTGATCTTCGATTCCCACTACGATCCATATCGCGGCGTCATCGTCTACATGCGCGTGTTCAACGGCACCATTCGGAAAGGTATGCGCGTGCGCATGATGGCGACAGGCAAGGAGTTCGAAGTCGACGAGGTCGGTGTGTTCAAGCCGAGGATGACGCCGGTTGACGCCTTGTACGCCGGCGACGTTGGATACCTCGCCGCCAGTATCAAAAACGTGCGTGACACGCGTGTCGGCGATACGGTGACAGAGGCGGATCGGCCGACGGCACAACCGCTGCCAGGGTATCGGCGGACAAACCCGATGGTGTTCTGCGGTTTGTACCCGGTCGATACGGCGGATTACCAGGATCTGCGAGAGGCGCTTGAGAAACTGGAACTGAACGATGCCGCTTTGTCCTACGAGCCAGAGACGTCGAGCGCACTTGGTTTTGGCTTCCGCTGCGGCTTCCTGGGTATGCTGCACATGGAAATTGTGCAGGAGCGGCTCGAACGCGAGTACGGCATTACGCTGATCACGACGGCTCCAAGCGTGGTGTACAACGTCTACAAGACCGACGGGACGATGCAGGCCATCGACAACCCGAGCGATATGCCAAATCCGGATCGGATTGAGCGCATCGAGGAGCCGTACGTTCGGGCTTCTATCTTCGTGCCGAAGGACTACGTCGGCAGCGTCATGGAATTGTGCCAGGAAAAGCGCGGGCAGTTTCACGACATGCAGTATTTGGACGAGGCGAGGACGACCATCATCTATGATCTGCCGCTGTCTGAGATTGTCTACGACTTTTTCGATCGCCTGAAATCGTCGACCAAAGGTTACGCGTCGTTCGACTACGAACTGGTCGGCTATCGCGAATCGAACCTGGTGAAAATGGATATTTTGCTCAATGGCGAGGTCGTCGACGCCTTGTCGTTTATCGTTCACCGCGACAAAGCGTACGATCGCGGCCGCATTCTCTGCGAGAAACTGAAAGAACTCATTCCGCGCCAGATGTTTGAAGTGCCGATCCAAGCGGCCATCGGAAACCGGGTGGTTGCCCGGGAGACGATTCGAGCGATGCGCAAGAACGTGCTCGCAAAGTGTTACGGCGGCGACATCTCGCGCAAACGCAAACTGTTGGAGAAACAAAAGGAAGGCAAGAAACGCATGAAGCAAGTCGGGAACGTCGAGGTCCCGCAGGAAGCGTTCATGGCTGTACTGAAAATGGAGTGATTGCAGAGTGGGCAACCAACAGGTTTGGCATCGCGGCGGGGCCGTGCAACTGGCGGATCGCCACGCGGATTGTGCTCCGACATCGCTCTACGTGCATATCCCATTTTGCAAGAGCCGCTGTTTTTATTGCGACTTCAACACGTACGTGGCTCCGGAGGAGACGATGGAGCGGTACGCCGAGGCCTTGGCGGCTGAGTTCAAGCTCGTTTCGGCGGAAGAACGCGGTTTGCTGCAGACCGTCTTTTTTGGCGGCGGTACGCCGACGCTGCCGCCCGCCCGTTTGCTTTCGCGCATGTTGCAATCGCTGCATGCGCATTTTTCGTTGGCTGACGACGCGGAATTCACGTTCGAGTCCAACCCAGATTCGATTGATCGGGAAAAGTTGCAGGTTCTGCGCGATCACGGCGTCAACCGCATTTCCTTTGGCGCGCAGACGTTTCGAGATCATCTCTTAATGGCCATCGGTCGCGCACATGACGTGCAGGCCATTGGCGAAGCGGTTCGCCTGGCGGCCGACGTTGGATTTCAACATATCAACATCGACCTGATGTTCGGGCTGCCGGACCAGACGCTGGAGGATGTGGAACACGCCCTTGCGGAAGTCGCCTTGCTTCCTGTCGATCACGTTTCCGCGTATTGGCTGAAGGTCGAAGAGGGCACGCCGTTCGGCCGCTGGCGCGACATGGGCCAATTGTCGCTGCCGGGCGAAGACGCGGAGGCGGACATGTACGATTTGGTTCGCCGGACGTTGCTTGACCAGGGCTTCCGCCACTACGAAATCAGCAACTTCGCCAAAGATGGCGGCGAGGCCAGACACAATCTGGTGTATTGGCGCAACCGGCCCTATCTCGCGGCGGGCGCTGGCGCGCACGGCTATGTCCACGGCGTCCGATACGAAAATGTGCGGAGAATCCCGGATTATCTTCGTCACCTTGAAGCCGGCCAGCGCCCCGTTGCGGAGTCGACGCTGCTGGATGTCGGCGAACGGGCTGAAGATCAGATGATGCTCGGTTTGCGGTTGGCCGAAGGCGTTGCGGAGGACGCGTTTGAGCAGCGGTTCGGCGTACCCGTCGAAGCGGTGTTCGGCGACGTCATCCGTTCGCTGATGGCGAATGGATTGCTCGAAAGAAGCGGCGGGGCGTACCGAATTCCCGCGCCGTATTGGCCCGTCGCCAATGCGATTTTCGAGAAATTTGTATCGGTCGTTCAGGTCAATTGACAACATGCCTTCGCGTTGCTATTGTCAAATAGAGTAGCTTTAGCACTCGGTTCGTTTGAGTGCTAACAGAGGAGGCGAGAGAGATGCTGACCCCACGCCAAGAGTTGATCTTGTCTGCAATTATTGAAGACTATGTGCGAATGGCTGAGCCAGTCGGGTCTCGGGCACTCGCCAAGCACGATGATATTCAGTTCAGCCCCGCGACGATTCGAAACGAGATGGCCGATCTCGAAGAAATGGGGTATCTGACCCAGCTTCACACGTCGTCCGGACGCATTCCGTCGCAGAAGGGTTATCGGTTTTACGTAGATAACTTGCTGCAGCAGCAGGGCGGTTTCGATCGCGCCACAGGCGAACGCCTTCGCGAATTTTTCACGAGCCGGATCGACGAAGTGGAGAAGGCCGTGCGCGAAGTCACGACGGTGCTGTCTTCCTTGACGCGCCAGACCGCGATTGTGCTCGGTCCAAAGATGTATACCGAAAAGGTCCGGAAAATCGAATTGGTTCCGCTCGCGCGCGGCCGCGTTGTGGCCATTCTCGTGACGGACGCGGGCCATGTGGAAAATTGCGCGGTTCAATTGTCCGAAGACATTCGCGTCGAAGATCTGGAATCGATCGTCCACGTGTTGAACGACAAATTGGTTGGTGTGCCCATTTCGAGGCTGCGCAGCAATCTGTACAGCAAGCTGTCGGAAGAATTGGCCCAGACCGTGGAACGGTTTGAGGACGCCCTAGCGGTTCTGAACGAGGTTTGCCAAGTGAGCCAACGCGAAGAGCCTGTCTATATAGGCGGCGCTTCAAACATGTTGAGCCAACCGGAGTTTCACGATGTGGAGAAGGCTCAGACGATTTTGACGTTGCTGGAGCAGGGGCAAACGGTTGCAAGCTTGTTCCCCACGGAAGGGCTGGGACTGCAGGTGCGCATCGGCGCTGAAAATCCGATTGGCGCTTTGCAGGATTGCACCGTGATCACGACGACGTATAGTTTGCACGGACGCCCGGTGGGTCATATTGGAGTGTTGGGGCCCACGCGGATGGACTACAACCGGATTATGCAAATCCTCAACTATACGTCCGAATCGATGACGCAGATGATGTCGCGCTGGATTGAGGGCCATTGATCGCGTTGGAAAGGATGTTTGAGTCTTGACGGAAAAGACAAACAAGTCATTGTATGAAGATGAGCGCCAAGAAAGCGGCGAAGAGACTGCGCAAGCGAACGAGACAGCACAGCAGGAGGTCGAACAAGACGTCGATGTCGAGGAAGTGACTTCCGAAGACATCTCGTTTGACGGCGACGGTGCCGATGACGAGGGTGCCAATCGGGTGGAAGAGTCGACGCAGTCGGATGAACAGGACGAACGCGACAGGCAAATCGAAGCGTTGACGCAACAGCTTTTGCGGACCCGGGCCGATTTCGACAATTTCCGTCGAAGGACGCGGCAGGAAAAGGAAGAACTGAGCTTGTTCGCGACCAAGAAGTTGCTGACGGATCTGTTGCCTGTCGTCGACAATTTTGACAGGGCCATGACCGCTCTCGAATCGGTCGACGAGCCGCAACTGAAGACCGGGATCGAAATGGTGTACCGCCAGTTGGATCAGTTGCTCAGCCAATACGGTGTGACGCCCATGCAGGCGGAGGGTGCCTCGTTTGATCCGTCCATGCACGAGGCGGTCATGCAGGAACAAGTCGAAGGCCAAGAAGCCGGCGTCGTATTGCAGGAATTGCAAAAAGGGTATTTGCTTCATGGCAAAGTGCTCCGGCCAGCCATGGTGAAAGTCAGCGTGTAAAGGTCAGATGTAACAAGTCAGGTGTAATCCGACGGCTCCGCCGTCGCTTCATACATGATTGAATTGATCTGTTCATGACTTCAAAAATTGCGAGGAGGATTTCCGATGGCAAAGGTCATTGGCATTGACTTAGGTACCACCAACTCATGCGTGGCAGTGATGGAAGGCGGCGAACCGGTCGTCATCCCGAATGCGGAAGGCAATCGGACGACCCCGTCTGTCGTCGCGTTCAGCCGCGAGGGAGAACGTTTGGTTGGCGACGTGGCGAAGCGTCAGGCAATCACGAACCCGGATCGGACCATTATTTCCATCAAGCGCCATATGGGGACCGATCACAAGGTGCAGATCGACGACAAGAGCTACACGCCGCCGGAAATTTCGGCGATGATTCTGCAAAAGTTGAAAGCCGACGCGGAAGCGTACCTCGGCGAGAAGGTCACGCAAGCCGTCATCACCGTGCCGGCGTATTTCAGCGACAGTCAGCGCCAGGCGACGAAGGACGCTGGCCGTATCGCAGGACTCGAGGTCCTTCGTATCGTGAACGAGCCGACGGCAGCGGCTTTGGCATACGGCGTGGACAAGGAAGATGATCACACGATTCTCGTGTTCGACCTTGGCGGCGGTACGTTTGACGTCTCCATCCTGGAGCTTGGCGACGGCGTGTTTGAAGTGAAAGCGACGAGCGGTAACAACCATCTTGGCGGAGACGACTTCGACAAGCGGATTATGGACTATCTGATCGACACCTTCCGCAAGGATACGGGGATCGATCTCAGCAAGGACAAGATGGCGATGCAACGTTTGAAGGACGCTGCCGAGAAGGCGAAGAAGGAACTGTCCTCGACGTTGACGACGACCATTTCACTGCCGTTCATTTCGGCGGATGCTACGGGTCCGAAACACTTGGAAGTCAACTTGACTCGGGCGAAGTTCGAAGAGATCTCGGCTGATTTGATCGAAGCGACGCTTGGTCCGACCCGTCAGGCTCTGCAGGACGCGGGACTGACGGCCAGCCAAATCGACAAGGTCATTCTCGTTGGCGGATCGACCCGAATTCCTGCGGTCCAGGAAGCGATTAAGAAGCTGATTGGCAAAGAGCCTTCGAAAGGCGTCAACCCAGACGAAGTCGTGGCTGTCGGCGCGGCGATCCAGGCAGGCGTGTTGACGGGCGAGGTCAAGGACATCGTGCTGCTCGACGTGACGCCGCTGTCGCTTGGTATCGAGACGATGGGTGGCGTGTTCACGCGGTTGATCGATCGCAATACGACCATTCCGACGTCGAAGAGCCAGATCTTCTCCACGGCTGCAGACAACCAAACGTCGGTCGAGATTCACGTGCTGCAGGGCGAGCGCGAAATGGCGGCTGACAACAAGACGTTGGGCCGCTTCACGCTGAGCGACATTCCGCCAGCACCGCGCGGTGTGCCGCAGATTGAAGTGACATTCGATATCGACGCGAACGGTATCGTCAACGTCAGTGCGAAGGATCTCGGAACAGGCAAGTCGCAGCGGATTACCATCACTGCGTCGAGCGGCTTGTCCAAAGAAGATGTCGAGCGCATGATGAAGGAAGCCGAGATGCATGCTGAGGAAGACAGAAAGCGCCGCGAGCAAGTGGAAATTCGCAACGAGGCGGACCAGTTGCTCTACCAGACGGAAAAATCGTTGAAGGACTTGGGCGACAAGGTCGACGCGGCGTTGAAGACCGAGGCTGAAGAGAAGCAGAAGGCTTTGCGCGACGCTTTGGCAGGCACGGATACGGACGCCATCAAGTCGGCGAAAGATCAGTTGACCGAAGTGCTCCACAAGTTGTCGACGAAGCTCTACGAGCAAGCGGCGCAGTCGAGCGGAGCGGCTCAAGGCAGCGAGGCGGCTGACAAGAAGTCCGACGACAATGTGGTCGACGCCGAATTTACCGAGGTCGACAAAGACAAGCAATAACGGGTGGCATTTCAGATAGTGCGGTATCAATGGGCGGCAGGGTGACGATCCCCTGCCGCCGTTGTAAGATGGAGATGTAAGAAGCGACGATGGAGGGATTCCGGTGAGCAAGCGAGATTATTACGAGGTTCTCGGTGTCAGCCGGTCCGCCAGCCAGGACGAAATCAAAAAGGCGTATCGAAAACTCGCGCGCCAATATCATCCGGACGTCAATAAAGACGATCCCCAGGCGCAGCAGAAGTTTGCTGAAATCGCGGAAGCGTACGATGTGCTTTCCGACCCTGCGAAACGATCCCGCTATGATCAATTCGGCCACCAGGATCCCACGCAAGGATTTGGCGGCGCTGGCGGTCAGGGCGCTGGCTTCGGTGATTTTGATTTTGGCGGGTTTGGCGATATTTTTGATATGTTTTTTGGCGGTGCCGGCGGTGCGCGTGCGAGAGGGCCACAGCGCGGTCACGATCTCGAATATGAGTTGGAAGTGGATTTCGAGGACGCCGCGTTTGGTGTTGAAGAGGAGATTCAAATTCCTCGCACGGAGACGTGCTCGACGTGCTCAGGCACAGGCGCAAAGCCAGGTACGAGTCCCAAGACGTGCTCCGTTTGTCACGGCAGCGGCGAGCAGCAGACTGTGACCAACACGCCGTTTGGCCGCATGGTGAATCGCCGTGTTTGCCAGGCCTGCCAAGGCCGTGGGCAGATCGTCGATCAACCGTGCCCAGATTGCCGCGGCCAAGGCCGTCGGCGCGTGCGGCGGACCGTGCAGATCAAGGTGCCGCCCGGTGTCGACACGGGCACGAGATTGCGGGTGGCCGGGGCCGGAGAGGCAAGTCCGAACGGCGGTCAGCCAGGGGACCTGCACATTATCATTCATGTTCGGCCGCACCCGCTGTTTGAGCGTGACGGCACGAACGTCTACGTCGACGTGCCGTTGTCGTTTGTGCAAGCGGCGTTGGGTGACGAGATCGACGTGCCTACGCTCGACGGCAACGTCAAGCTGAGGATTCCGGAAGGAACGCAATCTGGGACGTCGTTCCGTCTGCGAGGAAAGGGCATTCCGAAGCTCGGATCGCCGGTTGCTCGGGGAGATCAGCACGTGCGCGTGCAGGTGATGACGCCGACGAACCTGTCCGAGGAAGCGCGGGAGTTGTTCCGTCAGTTGGCCAAAGAACTCGGTGAACAGACGCACGAACAGGCGCGCACATTTATGGAACGGATGAAGGACGCATTTCTCGGAAATGCCTGAGGAGGCCATTCATGCACTGGTGGCATGTACAATTTCACGTGTCGCACGAAGCGGCGGACGCCGTGGCGGCACTGTTGCAAGATTTTCCCGACATTCAAGGTGTGCAGCTCGAAGGCATCGGTGAATTGGAGACACCGCATCCCGAGTATGGCGAATGGTTTGACGAGATGATCGTGCCGACGGACACAGTGCTTGTGTCCGTCTATTTTCCGGAATCTTATCGACCGGACGCCATCCGCGAGCGAGTCGCGGACGTGGTCGATCGCGTAGCAAACGCTGGCGTGTTCGTCGCGGATGGGCCCGTCGACATTCGCGTCGATTCGATTGATGACTCGATGTGGCTGAACGCGTGGAAAGAGCACTATGCGCCGATTCCTGTTGGGGACAAGCTGGTCATTGTACCTGTGTGGAATCTGGACGATTTGTCTCCAGAACTCGCTGACCGTGAGCCCATTATCCTCGAACCGGGCATGGCGTTTGGGACAGGCACGCACCAGACCACGCAGATGTGCACGGAGGCGCTCGCTGAAATCGTCCGATCGGACACGGACGTTCTCGACGTCGGTACGGGCACGGGCATTCTCGCCATCGCGGCCGCTCGGCTGGGAGCGCGGCACGTCACGGCCATCGATATCGATCCGGTCGCCGTTCGGGCCGCCCGCGACAACATCGAATTGAATCACTTGGCTGCGAAGATTTCGGTCAGTGAGGGAAACCTGCTGAACGGATTCGCGGAATCTCAGACATTCGACGTGGTCACGGCCAATATTCTTCGCGACATTGTCATCCTGCTGATCCCGCAAATTGCGACGCGGATGCCGTCTGGCGGATATTTTCTGTCGTCGGGTTACATCGACACGCAAAGCCCACTGGTCGAAGACGCACTCTACCGTTTCGGATTTCGCGTGGAACGTCGTTATACCAAGGACGACTGGGTCGCGCTGCTGGCGGTGAAGACCTGATGCTGCCGCGGGTGTTCGTCGAAGGAGTCGGTGCGCCTGGCCAACTCGTGCGAGTCGAAGGAGAAGACGGGCACCACTACGCGCGCGTCTTGCGGGTGCAGCCGGGCGAGGAAATCGTGATCGCGATGGATAATGGCCCGTGGCTCGCAGCCATCGAGCGCGTCAGCGGTTCATCGGTCGACGTGCGCCTTCACGCCGCGTATCCTCCGTCGGAACCACGGGCGCCTTTGGTACTCGTTCAGGGCATCGCCAAAGGTGATAAGATGGAGTCGATCTTGCAGAAAGGCACCGAGATCGGCGCCATCTCTTTTGTTGTGTATCAGGCGGCCCGGTCGGTCGCAAAACTGGACGGCAAGGTGGAGGTCAAGCTCGACAGGTGGCGAAAGATCATTCGCGAGGCGGCGATGCAGTCGCAGCGGGATCGTGTGCCCACGCTGACGTACGCGCGTTCGTCGGCGGCTTTGAGGGCCCACCTCGGCGAATTGGGGGTCGAGCAGACGCTGATCCTCGACGAAGACGAGCGAACTTGCGGCATTCTCGAGGCGCTGCGAGGATATGGCGACGAACGGGCGACCCGCGCCTTGTTGGTGGGCCCGGAAGGCGGTTGGAGCGATGAGGAGCGAACCGAGTTCGCAGCGTTCCCGAACGCCTCGCACATTACTCTGGGCCGCCGAATTCTGCGGACGGAGACCGCCGGGCTGGTTGGACTGTCCGTCACACTTGCCCATTTTGGTGACATGGGAGGCTGAGACGCGTGCCGACAGTGGCGTTTCATACATTGGGCTGTAAGGTGAACTTCTACGATACGGAAGGCATTTGGCAGGTCTTCAAGCGGCGCGGCTATACGCAGGTTCCGTTTGAGGAAGAAGCCGATGTCTACGTGGTCAACACATGCACGGTCACGCACAGCGGCGACAAGAAGAGCAGGCAGATGATTCGGCGGGCTGTCCGCACGAATCCAGATGCCGTCGTTGCCGTGACGGGCTGTTACGCGCAGGTTGCGCCAGACGAGATCGCGAGGATCGCAGGTGTCGATCTCGTCATCGGCAACGACCAGAAGTCGCAGATTGTCGATCACGTCGAGCGCGTGCGCCAGGAGCAACATCCGTACCAAAGTATCAACAACATCCTGAAGACTCGCGAATTCGAGGAGATGGACGTGCCCTACTTTGAAGAGCGCACGCGGGCCAATCTCAAGATTCAGGATGGATGCAACAACTTTTGCACATTTTGTATCATTCCGCGCGCAAGAGGGCTCATTCGCAGCCGTGCGCCGGAACGGATCGTCGCACAGGCGACCAAGCTGGCGAGGGCAGGCTACCGCGAAATCGTTCTGACAGGCATTCACACAGGCGGCTACGGCAAGGACCTCGACGGCTATCGGCTTGCGCATCTGCTTGAGGATCTGGAGCAGATCGACGAGCCGTTTCGCGTCCGCATCAGTTCGATTGAAGCGAGCGAGATCGACGATCATTTGATCGAGGTCCTGTCGCGATCGCGCAAAGTCGTGAACCATTTGCACGTGCCGCTGCAGGCGGGAAACAACTGGGTGTTGAAGCGCATGAACCGCCATTACACGGTTGAGCAGTACGCCGACAAGCTCTCGCAACTGCGCGAGGCCCTGCCCGATCTCGCCGTGACAAGCGACGTCATTGTCGGTTTTCCGGGCGAAACCGACGAGTATTTCGAAGACACGTTCTCATTTATCCAGGCTCAAGCATTTTCGCAGTTGCACGTCTTCCCGTACTCGAAGCGGCGGGGAACGCCTGCCGCCAAATTCGGGGATCAAGTGCCGGAGGACGTCAAGCACGCGCGGGTCGCTCGGTTGATCGATCTTTCGGAACGTTTGACGGCGGCGTACGCATCGAAGTTCGTCGGATCGACGCTAGAGGTCATCGCGGAATCGCCGATTGCCACTGCCGACGAGGCGACGCGCGGCCGGCTCGCAAATCGCCTCGCGGATGGCGACGGCCGCATGCTGGTGGGCTATGCCTCCAACTATTTGCGGGTCGCGTTTCGCGTGCCGGAGCATGTCGCGCCGGAGGATGTCATTGGCGAGGTCGTCCGCGTTCGAGTGGAGCAATCCGACGCGGTTGTACAGACGGGATCGTTCACCGCGCAGGTGACTGTGCCGGAACGGGTGGAATTTGCGGATGACGATGGGATATCGGGGAGGATGACGTCGTGAACGAACGGATTGAGCGCGCGGCCGGAGGACTGGTTGTGCGTGGACCACAAGGTCGGCGCGAGTTGTTGATGATTGACGACGCGTACGGCAAGGTGTCGTTCCCAAAGGGGCACCTCGAACCTGGCGAAAGCTGGGAAGAAGCGGCTGTGCGCGAGATCGCGGAGGAAACAGGTGTCACGGCCAGGATCATCGGGTCGATCGGCCGGGTCGAGTACCGCATCGAGCGCGATGGGGAGCCGATTCGCAAACAGGTTCGACTGTTTCTCCTGGAAGCGGAAGACGACAGCAACGTCGTCCACCAGGCGGAGGAAGTGCGCGGCGCGTACTTTCTGCCCATCGACGAGGCACAGCGCAAACACGATGAACACGGCTACGCGAACTGGTCATTTGTGTTTGCGAAGGCGAAAGCGCTTCTTGCGTGGCTCGACGGCGATTACGAAACGCGTTGGAGGGGATTGCCGGCTTCGTCCCCGCAGCAGGACATCGATGCCTTGGCGGCCGAGGCTCTGCCTGTCGTACGACAACTGGTTGAAGCCTGCCGCGAGGAACTGCGGGTCACCTGTCCGTCCATCTCCATCCCGGCTGTGCCAGACGTCTCGCTTCCGCGTGAGGGCCTTGGCGTCGCCGATGTGCGCGTGGCCGTCGAGAGCACCTTGTTGAAGCCAGAGGCGAGCGAGGTGGCCGTTGCGGCCCTGTGCGACGAAGCGGTGCGCGAGTCGTTTCCGCTGGTCTGCATCAACCCGCGCCACGTCGCTTTTGCCGCGTCGCGGCTGGCAGGAACAAAGACGCGAGTCTGCACGGTGATTGGTTTCCCGCTTGGCGCTGCTACGGCTGACGCCCTCGCGTTCGAGACCATCGAGTTGGCCGCGAAGGGGGCCAGCGAGATCGACATGGTCATCCCCATCGGCGCCATGGTCGAGGATGACGCCTTCACCGTGTTCGATCACGTCCATCGCGTCGTGCAGGCTGCGCGCTCGTTGCCGAACCCTCCCGCCATCAAGGTCATCGTCGAGACGAGCGCGCTCTCGATGGACGGCGTGATCAAAGCGTCACTGCTCGCGATCTCGGCGGGAGCCGACTTCGTCAAAACGTCGACCGGGTTTCATCGGGCAGGGGCCACACTGGCAGACGTCAGCGCGATGGCTTTGTGCGCCGGGAATGTCGCCCGCGTCAAGGCGTCCGGCGGCGTTCGCACAGCGGATGCGGCGCGGCAGTTGATGCGCTACGGGGCGGACAGACTGGGCACATCGTCCGGCAGGGCGTTGGTCGAAGGCTGAGAACGGCCCGGGACGTTGCGACGCTACGCAACGTGGCCTTCGCCGGGCAGGAGACGTTCGACGAAGTTCGCGAACTGCTTCGTAAAGGGCCATACGGCCAACGTGCACGCGATGTTGAAGATGGTGTTGGCGTTGGCGAGCTGCTGCGCGACGTCGGGCGTGAGGGAGCCCATCCAGGCGCTGAAGGGCGTGAGCATCGGAAAGAATAGGATCACGCCGCCCACATTGAGAATCACGTGCGCCAAGGCCACTTGCGCGGCGGGGCGCGTCGTGCCGATGGCGGCGATCACGGACGTCAGGCAGGTGCCGACGTTGGCGCCGAGCACGATGGCGATCCCGCCGCTGGCAGGGATCAACCCGTCCGCGGCGAGCGCCATGGCGATCAGTGTGGTCGCGGTCGACGATTGCACCATGGCGCTGGCGAGGCAACCAATCGCCACCGCGAGCGCGGCGTGATTTCCCGCGTGCTCCAGGCCGCTGCGGAACCAGGAACTGGCCGCCAATGGTTCGAGTGAGACCTTCAGGGCTTGGAGCGCGATAAAGATGCATGCGAAGCCAATCATCGCTTGCCCTGGACGGAACAGGCGCGGTTTTCTGGCGAGTACGAAGGCGATGCCGATGACCAGCGATGGGATGACGAGGCCCCACAGATTGAGATTGAGCAATTGCGGCGTGATGGTCGATCCCACATTCGCCCCCAAGACGACAGCCAGTCCGTTTCGGAAGGTCAGGCTGCCGGCGGCGACGAGACCGACTGTCATGGCGGTCAGTGCCGCACTGCTTTGCAAGAGCGCGGTGGTGATGGCACCCGTCGCAATGCCCCGGGTGGGACTTGCGACGAGTTTGCCGATCCAGCGGGTCAATTTGCCTTCAGCCATGCCTTCCAGGCCGTGCCGCATCACTCGCAAGCCGCCGACAAACGCGACTATGGACAAGACGACAGCGATGCTGTGACTCCACACACGAAACGCCTCCCATCCTAGGACAACCGTATGCGGATGTGCGGATGACCATGCTTAGGTTTGACTAGCTTTTTTTCGCTGTACTATAATACGTCTGTTGATGCATCACTGGAGGGAGGGAATTCGATGTCTGAAATTCGTCTACGCAAAAATGAGTCGTTGGATAGTGCGCTTCGCCGTTTCAAGAAGGCAACCGCTCGCGACGGCGTTTTGGCGGAAGCTCGCAAACGCGCGCACTACGAGAAGCCGAGTGTTGCTCGCAAGAAGAAGGCAGAGGCTGCTCGGAAGAATAAGCGCAAGGGATTCTAAAGCGTGATGCAGGAGGACGTTTCGTGGATTTACTTCAACGTCTGAACGATGATTTGAAGCAAGCCATGAAGGACAAGGATAAGGTAAAACTTTCCGTGATCCGAATGGTCAAGTCCGCCACCAAGAATCGAGAAATCGAACTTGGGCATCCCCTTTCGGATGACGATGTGATGGGTGTCATTCAAAAGGAACTCAAGCAACGCAAAGATTCCCTCCAAGCGTTCCAGGATGCTAATCGTACGGATTTGGCAGATGCTGTAATCGAAGAAATCGCGGTACTCGAGTCATACTTACCCGAACCGCTGAGCGAAGACGAGTTGCGCAACTTGGCACAGGAAGTGGTCAACCGCGTCGGCGCGACATCCAAAGCCGACATGGGTAAGGTCATGGCCGAATTGATGCCGCTCGTTCGCGTGCGAGCCGATGGCCGAGCTGTGCAACAAACGGTGCAATCGCTGTTGTCATAGGTGTAAGCCGCAGATCGAACAAAGCAGGGGCTGTCCCAGTCGTCATTCACGATGACGCAGGGGCGGCCCTTTTTGAAGTCGGCCGAAAGGCGGCCCAAGACGCCCATGTGCCGCTCCTGGTCCGCCCTCCATTTCCATGCTACCATCGCGCCGTCAACGCTGACCTCACACTCCATGCTGCCCCTACGCCGTCCAGTTGCCCTCTCGGCTCTCCGTGCAGCGTGGCAAGCAATTGGGGTACTAGCCCGTCCCTTTCGCTCATACGAATGCAGGAGGGGGAGGAGTGGCCATGTCAGGATGGAAGACGCGGATTCGTAAACGTGCCACCGAGTTGCTGAATCTGCCGCCGGACGCGCTGTTGGACGTGCCGCGCGTCACGTGCGTTGGCGCCGCGCACGTCATTGTCGAGGGCGCGAAGGGACTGATTGGGGTCGATTCGGAGTCGATTGTCCTTGATTTGGGCGATCAAACTTTATCTCTGCGTGGACATGATTTTGAGGTGACGCTCATCACGGAACGGGAAGTCCACGTCGAGGGCGCGGTCATCAGCATGGACTACGCGCCGAGCAAGCAGGTGAGGACATGACGGAGACGCCTTTCGAATTCGCCCTCCATGGTTCGCTGACACTGCATCTTCGGGGTGACGCGGTCAGTCCTTGTCTGGCGGAGCTGCATCAATCGGGCGTGACGCTTCGGCATGTGCGGGTGCGAGGAAGAACCGCGCGGTGTACGGTCTCTCTGCGTTCCTTCGACACGGTTTATTCGGTATGCCGCAAATACGGCGTTCGTTTTCACATCGAAGCGAGACATGGCGCTCCGTTCTGGGGACGCCGCTTGTGGCAGAGGAAACTATTCGCCGTAGGCGCAGTCGCCTTCGTCTGCGTCATTTATTTCATGTCTTCCGTCATTTGGCGCGTTGACATCAGCGGTCCGGAAGACGAAGAAGGAATCACTCAGCTTCGCGCGGCGGCGGTCGACAGCGGGGTGTATGTGGGACAACTGAAGAGCCGGTTGCCGGAGCCAGCCGTGCTCGCGGACAAAATTTTAAAAGAGGCGACCGACTTTGTGTGGGTGGGGGTGACGACCACCGGATCGGTCACGACCATCCAAGCCGTGCCGAAAATCGCGGGCACGAAGACGGTGAACGAAACGCCGCACAACATTATCGCCACGCGCCCGGCGGTGATTCGCACTGTGGCGGCGACGCGGGGACGCGTGCTGGTCAAGCCCAATCAATATGTGAGACCGGGCCAGGTGATCATCTCCGGCATCTTGTCGGACGGCGAAAAGCCTGTTCCAGCAAGTGGCAAAGTGCTTGCGGAAGTCTGGTACACATCCCAGGTCAGCGTTCCGCTGCAGGTCAATTCGCAAGGGTTGACCGGAGAGCGTGTTTCACGCGACTATTTGTACATCGGGCCGCTGCGCTTGCGTGTGTGGGGATGGAAAGAACCGCACTTTCAAGCATACTACGAACGGGATCAGGGGACATCTTGGCGCATCGGAGACTTTTTGCTTCCTGTGCAATGGCAGCATGTGAACCTGTTTGAGGCGACGCCGTCGGCTGAGCAGAAGTCGATCGCGGACGCGAAACAAACGGCCTTACAGGCGGCGATCAACGACGTTCGCACGCAAGCAGGTGGAGATTGTAAAGTTTTGGGACAATCTGTTTTACATGAGAGAGTTCAGCATGGTACTCTATACGAGACAGTGCTGACCCGAGTCGAACAGGACATCGGAGCCCCTGCGGCCATACCCTATAACGTACAACCGAAATCGCAGGGACAGGCAAGTACTGCTGGCACGTGATGAGACTTGGGAGATGGTTTGTGGTTGACAGAACAAACGTTGTCGCGCAAGTGGGTCTTTGCCACGAATGACGAAGCGGTGAAGGTGCTTGGACCAAACGATTTGTTGCTTCATCTTTTAGGCCAGTCGTTTTCGGCAAAGGTTGGTATGCGTGGTACGGAAGTCGTATTCACTGGCGATGAAGTGGATGTCGAACGAATGCAAGCCATTTGCAGTACGGTCACCACACTGGTTCGCCATGGCATACAACTGAACGACGGAGACTATCGATACATGATCGCATTGGCCAAGGAGGATGACTTGGCGAGCGTTGTCGACGTGTACACGACCGAGATCGGCGTGACGTACAAAGGGAAAGCCATCCGGGTCAAGACGCTCGGGCAACGCAAATACATCGACGCTATCGTCAAAAACGACATCGTGTTTGGCGTGGGACCTGCTGGTACGGGCAAGACGTATCTCGCGGTCGCCATGGCCGTCATGGCGTTGAAGCGCGGCGAGGTCAAGCGGATTGTGTTGACGCGACCAGCTGTCGAAGCGGGCGAGAAGCTCGGCTTTTTGCCAGGCGACTTGCAGGAAAAGGTCGATCCATACTTGCGGCCGCTGTACGACGCCTTGCACGATATCTACGGGCTTGAGCAGGTGCAGCGCGCGCTGGAACGCGGCAACATCGAGATCGCGCCGTTGGCATACATGCGCGGACGAACCCTGGATGACTCGTTTGTCATTCTGGACGAAGCGCAGAATGCGACGGCTGAGCAAATGAAGATGTTTCTGACCCGGTTGGGATTCCATTCGAAAATGGTCATCACGGGCGATGTCACGCAAATTGATCTTCCCGTTGGAAAGCAGTCGGGTCTTGTCCATGCTCGAAAAGTCCTTCGTGATGTCGACGGGATCGCGTTTCATCTGTTTTCGGCGAGCGATGTGGTACGGCACCACCTGGTACAAAAGATCATCGACGCCTACAGCGAAGCCGAGGCGTCCGTGGGTGCGTTGAATGGTTGACACTGGTTGGTCCACGGACGCCCCGCGGCAGCGCGGCCCAGTTGCGCACGAATGGTTACATATGATTGAGCAAAGGGTGCGAACACCATGGTTGTAGCGAGATGGGGACAAGCCATCCGGCAGTTTCTCGACGACTCCCGGTTTCGCGAGAATCGCCGTATTCGGATTTCCATTTATCTCGGGCTTGGGGTTTTGATGTTTGTCATTTTGGTTGGCAGTGTCCTGCCGGCGCGCTATCATTTTGCCATCGGCGAGACCAGTCCCAGCACCATCATCTCCCCAGTGACGACCGTCGACACGGCGGCGACAGCCGCCGCCAAGAAGGCTGCTGAAGACAAGGTTCCGAAGCAGTACGAACAATCGACCAAAGTCCAGACGGACGCCGTGAATTCGGTGGACAGTCTGTTCTCGACCGCCGCGCAGGTGGTCTCGGATAAATCGTTGTCCCAGAATCAGAAGCTGGCCAAGCTGTTGGCCGTTGCGCCGAAAGGCGTGTCGCAAGCCACGCTGACGGAACTGCTCGGCAAGACGCCAGAGCAAATTTCGACGTTGCAGCGAGATACGGAAAAGGTTGTCGAGGAGATTCTCGCGGCGCCGTTTTACCAGGAATCGATGCAGCAGGCTACGCTGCTAGTCGACCGTCAAATCTTGAACCTGAATCTTTCGCTCGATCACGTCTCTGAACTGATCGTCCAGAACATCGCTGTCAGCGTTCTGAAACCGAATATGGTCTACAAGCCGAAGGAGACCCAGGAAGCCCGCCAACAGGTTGCGGCCACTGTGCCTCCTGTGTTGATCCATCAAGGAGATATCATCGTCTCGAAGAATGGCATCGTGACCAAGGACGTCATCAGCAAGCTGCGCGATGTTGGACTTTATTCGACGTATCCCAATTTCGGTGTCGCTGTCGGATTTGCCGCGTTTATCGCGCTGTCCATCGGCCTGTTGGCGGCCTACGTGGAACGGCGGGCCCCGCGGCGGCGCCTGGACAATTTGTTGTTGTCGATCCTCGGCCTGGTCTTTGTGTTGATGGCCCTGTTGATTGCGTTGACGAAGTGGATCGTCTCGGCTGGCGGTCCCGCGTCCATCGCGTATTTGCTGCCGATCTCGCTGGGCGCGATGCTGATCACGGTGATGATGGATTCTTCGCTCGCCGTCGTCGCTTCGTTCTATTTTTCATTTTTGCTCGGCGCGGCGCTGAATTTCGATTACAATTTCGTGTTCTACGGCTTCGTGGGTTCGCTGGTGGGTTCGTACAGCGTGGCGCGCGTGACGAGCAGGGGCACATTCATGCGGGCCGGATTTTTCGTCTCGCTGATGAACATGGCCTCCGTCGTCGCGTTGTATCTCCTGCAGACGAGCCACGTGCAGGATCTTCATTCATTCTCCCTGCACGTTGGGCTGGCGGCGCTGAACGGGATTTTCGCGGCGATCCTGGCAATGGGCGTACTGCCGTTCTTTGAAAGTGCGTTCGCTTTACTGACGCCCATTCGGTTGCTGGAGTTGTCGAACCCGAACAACCCCCTGTTGCGAAAGGTGCTGCTGGAGGCCCCGGGGACGTACCACCACAGCCTGATTGTGGGAAACTTGGCTGAGGCGGCGGCCGAGATCGTCGGAGCCGATCCGCTCCTTTGCCGCGTCGGCGCGTACTATCACGATGTCGGTAAGACGAAGCGGCCGATGTTTTTTGTCGAGAATCAGATGACGAAGCAAAACCCGCATGAGAAGATCGCGCCGTCGCTTAGCCACCTGATCATCACGTCGCACGTCAGCGACGGTCTTGAGATGCAGCGCCAGGCAGGGCTCCCGAAGCCGATTCAAGACATTTGCGCGACTCATCACGGCACGACAATCTTGTGGTATTTTTTAAACAAGGCGAAAGAGCAGGACAAGAACGGTACGGTCAAAGCGGACGATTTCCGCTATCCTGGGCCCAAGCCAAAGACCCGGGAGTGCGCGATAATCATGATTTGCGACGCTGTGGAAGCCGCGGTTCGAAGCATGTCGAGGCCGACACCGAACCGTGTTGAAGGGGTTATTCGAAAGATTGTGCGGGACAGGCTCCAGGATGGGCAATTGGACGAATGCGATCTCACGCTGCAAGACTTGGACGCGATGGTCGGCGCTTTCATGAAGACCCTCAAGGGCATCTACCATTCGCGCATCGAGTATCCCGATATCGAGAAACTCCGGAAGGAAGTGGCGAAGTAGATGGCTGGCGTTCCATTGTCGGTGGATGTTGAATGCGAGGTTGATTGGCCGTTGTCTGGGTCCAATCAAGAACCGGACAAATTTTCGGCGCGTGTGTTGCAGGCTGCTGCAGATTACTTGGAAATCGCCGGAGAGGTCTCGGTTGTGTTCGTCAACGACGAGGCGATTCACGAGTTAAATCGGACGTATCGCAAGGTGGATCGGCCAACGGACGTTCTCTCGTTCGCCATGCAAGAGGGGGACGAGTTTCCGGAAGTGGACGATGAACTGCCTGTCCTTGGCGATATCGTGGTCAGTGTGGATACAGCGCTGCGGCAAGCGGAAGCCTATGGACATTCGGCCGAACGCGAATTGGCCTTCCTCTTGGTCCACGGCTTTCTTCACTTGAACGGGTTCGATCACGAAACCGAAGAAGACGAACGGGTCATGTTCGGACACCAAGAAGAGATTTTGAAGCAAATCGGGCTTGTGAGGTAAATCGTTCAGCAATGAGGCGTTCACCAAAGGCGCCAACAGCCAACGGACGGTCGGCGATGTAAGTGGGGCGACGCACGTGAATGTGGATGAACCGAAGATCGAGCAACAGGCGGAAGAACCTTTTCGGGCGGCAGTGTCGTATAGTGCAAAAGGCATCGTCTATGCGTTTCACACGGAGACCAACTTAAAGCGTGACGTCTGGCTGTTCACCGCGTTGGCGATTGTCGAATTGGTTTTGCGGCCGACGCTGACGGAAGTCACCGTGACGCTCTTTGTCTCGATGTGTGTCTTCGCGGCCGAGTTGTTCAACACGGCCATCGAGTTGACGGTCGATGTGGCCTCCAATTGGCGCTATCACGTCGTCGCTGGCGCCGCCAAGGATGTCGCGTCCGGCGCCGTCACCATGATTTCAATTGGGGCCCTGTGTGTCGCCTGCTGGCTGTTAACGCAGGTTTGGCCGTGGCACTTCTGGCTTCTGTCCAGACGTCACATGCCCGGTGCTGTGATGGTTCTCGCGGCACTTGCCGTCATCTGGACATTTCGCTGTTGGCCGTACCGCGCCGAGACGGTCATCAAGCGCAGGCGAATGGAGGATACACATGAGTTTTAAATCTGGATTTGTGGCCATCATCGGACGGCCAAACGTCGGCAAGTCGACGTTGTTGAATGCGATGATCGGCCAGAAGATCGCCATCATGTCCAATCGGCCGCAAACGACGCGAAATCGTATTCGTGGCGTTCGAACGACATCAGAGGCGCAAACCATCTTCATCGATACGCCAGGAATTCATACGCCCCACCACAGGCTTGGCGAATATATGGTCGACGTGGCGATGCAAACGCTCAGCGAAGTCGACTTGATTCTGCTGGTTGTCGACGCCACCGCGCCTAGCCATGAAACGGAACGCCAGATCATCAAGCACTTGGAATCGGTCAGAACACCTGTATTCCTTGTGATCAACAAGGTGGACGCCGTCGAGAAGGAGCGGTTGCTCGAACGGATCGCGTCATACCAAAAGCTGTATGAGTTTGACGACTACATACCGATCTCGGCGCTTCGCGAAGATCAAACGGATCTGTTGGCCGCCTTGATCGAAGAACGGCTGCCGGACGGACCCAAGTACTATCCGGATGACATGGTGACCGATTATCCCGAGAGCTTCATCATTTCCGAGATCATTCGCGAGAAAGTTCTTCAGTTTACGCACGAGGAGATTCCTCATTCGGTTATGGTCGAGATCGAGAGTATGGAACGTCGAGCATCCGACACCGTGTACGTCAATGCGACCATCTATACGGAGCGCGACAGCCAGAAAGGCATTCTGATTGGCAAGCAGGGACAGATGTTGAAGCGCGTCGGCGAGTTGGCGCGGCGAGAGTTGGAGGCGCTGCTTGGCAATCGGATGTATCTGGAGTTGTGGGTCAAGGTGAAACGAGACTGGCGGAATCGTCCGTCGCTCTTGCGCCAGTTCGGATTTCACGAGGAATCCTGAGCCAAGGACGAGACGAAAGCAGGTATAGGGTGCCGCGGGTGCGGAAAACTAAGCCCGTACGGGAATGTAGCCAAGAGAGCTTGAAAGGAGACGATCCCGTTGCGTGACATCACGTGGCAAATGTTCGAGCTCACCGGCGACATTGACGCATATCTACTTTATCGTGCTTTTGAGCAAACGGACTCCGAAACCAATGAGGAAGGTCTCGCTGCAGATGTCGGTTATGTGGATGAATCCGAGTTGCCTCCATCGTGACGCGGCTGGTTGAATGGAGTTGGGAGACGGTGCTCTACAACACCGAAGCGATCGTCGTCAAAACGGTTCGATACGGGGAATCGAACGCGATACTGACCCTTCTGACACCGCTTGGTCTGACCAGCGCGATGGCAAAGGGGGCAATGAAGCCGCAAAGTCGTCTATCTGCCGGAGCTCAAGTCTGTGCGCAAGGAACTTATTTTCTTTATCAAGGCAAGGGGATGGGAACGGTTCAACAAGTTGAACGTACGGCAAGTCGCCGCCGCCTTCACGAGGACTTGGAGGCGGCCGCCTATGCCGCCTACTTTTGTGAACTCGTATCCCACGCGGTGCCGGAACGGCCGAACGCGCCCGCGTCGGCCTTCCGCCAATTCGCCGCGTTGCTGGATCAACTGGAAGCTGGTCAGCACGATACGTCCATCCTCGCAAGAATGTTTGAAACCAAAGTGTGCCGCTGGCTTGGCGTCAGTCCGACGTGGACCGAGTGCGTTCGCTGCGGCAGGGATCTCTCACCGATTGTCCGTTACCATATCCGCGAAGGCGGGTTGCTTTGCTCCGGTTGTTTTTCTCCCCAAGAAGCTTCGTATACATTTCAAGTGCCTGATCGCTGCGGAGCCATTCTGGCCGTCTTGGAGCGCACCAATTTTGAGCAGCTCGGGCAGGTGGCAATTTCCGTGCAGACGAAGAAAGCCATGGATCGAATTCTCTTCTATCAACTAACGGAATTCGCTGGGTTATACTTGAAATCGCGTGCGGTGCTTGACGAGATCGCCCGCGTATTCGATGCGGATAACGAAAATCCCTCAAGGTAAGCATGCAGGTAAGCAGTTAATCACGATTCACACATAAGTGGATTTGTCAAACCATACACTGGATTGCGGGACATTGAAGAGGATAAATTTGACTAGATGCGTCGATACTAAGTTTTGTCTTGACTCGTACCGGATGTATGTTTCCACAGCAACCTGATATTGGACTGCGGAGAAAACCGGACAAACTTTTATCAGACGGGAGGAAAGTGTCTTTCTTTGTAGAATAACAGTATATAGACCCTAAGGCAAGGATCGATTCGATGTACTGCAATCCTAGTGCGCACCGTGAGGTGAGGTTACCATGGGTAAAGTACCCGAGTCATTCCTAGAGTCATTGCGCCAACAGGTCGACATTGTGGAAGTGATTAGCGACTATGTTCAGCTGAGGAAGAGCGGCCGTGCGTTTACGGGACTGTGTCCGTTTCACAATGAACGCACACCCTCATTTTCCGTGTCTCCTGAACGACAGATGTTCCATTGCTTCGGATGTGGCGCTGGGGGAACGGTATTTCGTTTTGTCATGGACATCGAAGGCATATCGTTTGTGGATGCCGTTGTTCTCCTTGCGGAACGACAAGGGATACCTGTGCCTGGTGAAGTCCATTCTTCCGCACAGGCCGGCCCTAATCCGAAACTGGATCGATTTCGAGAAGCGCATGAACTGGCGGCTAAGGTGTTCAACCATATTTTAATGAATACCGACGCTGGTGTGCAAGCCCTGAATTATCTGCAGAGTCGGGGAATTTCGCGCTCGACCATGGTTGATTACCGCTTGGGATATGCTCCGAAGTCGTCGAACATGCTTGTGCAGTTTTTGAAGCGCAAGGGGTTTGCGGAATCGGAGTTGCTTGAGTGCGGATTGGCCGTGGAAATCGGAAACGACGTGATCGATCGCTTCCGTGGACGCGTGATGATTCCCATCATGGATCGAAAAGGGCAGGTCATCGCCTTTGGCGGGCGCACGATGGATGCCAACGCCAAGCCGAAGTACCTGAATTCGCCCGAGTACGAGCTCTTCCACAAGAGTCGATTGTTGTATAACTACCATCGCGCTCGCAAGCTCATTCGGCAGCAGAAGTCGGCTTTGCTGCTGGAGGGCTACATGGACGTGATATCGCTTCATCAAGCGGGCGTGGAGAACGGCGTAGCGACTTTAGGAACGTCACTCACCGAGGAGCAGGCGCACCTGCTGAAGACCGACTGTGACAGAGTGATCATATCGTATGATGGCGATGAAGCCGGACGAAAGGCCACCGTTCGGGCCATCGACATTCTTTTGGAGGCCGGCATCGAACCACTGGTTTTACGAATTCCCGACGGGAAAGACCCGGACGAATATGTCAGGGCCCATGGAGCGGAAGCTTTTGAGCGGTTGCTGAGCAGACAGACGCTGTCCGTCGTGCAGTTTCTGCTCGAAGATTTGCGGCAAGGCGCGCAGTTGGTCAGTTCGGTCGGTCGCACGGAGTTTGTGCGTCGAGCGTTGCAGATACTGGCCGCGAGAGCGACGCCTGTCGAACAGGAATACGAGTTAAGAAATTTGTCACAGGAATTTAATTTGTCTGTCGAAACATTGAAGGAAGAACTTCGAGCTTTCTCGAAACAATCTACTCGACGGTTTGCAGACAAGTCCGTTCGCCGGGTGGAGCGAGAATCTCAGACGTTGATGCGTGCGGATCAAAAGGCGAGCATCAGTTTGCTGCAAGCTGTTTTATTTGACGCGGAGGCTGCGACGTATCTGATGGAACGAGGTTTAACGGAGCTCGCAGAACCTTTGCAGACAGCCCTGCTATCCAATCTGTATGCCTGGCGGATGGCGAATCCGGAGGGATCGCCGTCGGCTTTTGTCGACCAACTAGACGACGAGTCGCTCGCGCATTTGGCGTCGTCACTCTTTTTTCATGAGGTGCCTGAGTTTACTCCGGCATTGCTCGACGACTATATGCGTGCGCTGGAATTGCAGCAGCTCGAGATGTTGCACAGGCAACTTCTTCGGCAGTGGATCGAGGCAGAGGCGATGGGCGACGAGGGTGCGTTTAGACAGATAAAGTTGCAAGTGGAGCAAGTTCAGGACCAGATTGCAACGTTGAAGCAACCCCGGGCTTACCAAACGGAATGACCCTTGGGGTAAAGGAGGCGGGGATCGTTATGACGAAGGCGAAAGATGAAATCCGCGAGGATGACCAAGGTTTAACCCTTCAAACAGCGAAACAACAATTAATCGATATGGGCAAGAAGCAGGGCTCCTTGACATACGAAGAGATAACGGATCGATTGGCGCCATTTGATCAAGACACCGACGCGTTGGACGATTTCTTCGAACAGCTTGCCGAACAGGGCATCGATGTGGTCAACGAACGCGACGAGGAACCGAGCCGATCCGACGATTCCGGCGACGAAGAATACGACTTGAACGATTTGTCGATGCCGCCGGGTGTGAAGATTTCCGATCCGGTTCGCATGTATCTCAAGGAGATTGGGCGCGTTCCCCTTCTCTCCGCACAGGACGAGATTGAACTCGCGAAGCGAATTGAAGCTGGCGACGAGGAAGCAAAACGGAGATTGGCGGAAGCGAATCTGCGACTTGTCGTGAGCATCGCGAAGCGTTATGTCGGACGCGGTATGCTGTTCCTCGATCTCATTCAAGAGGGCAATCTGGGTCTGATTAAAGCGGTCGAGAAGTTTGATTACCGCAAAGGATATAAATTCAGCACCTACGCGACCTGGTGGATCCGCCAGGCGATTACTCGGGCCATTGCGGATCAGGCGCGAACCATCCGCATTCCGGTTCACATGGTGGAAACCATCAACAAATTGATCCGGGTTTCCCGTCAATTGCTGCAGGAACTCGGACGCGAACCGACCGCCGAGGAGATTGCGGAAGAGATGGATTTGACGCCAGACAAAGTGCGTGAGATCCAGAAGATTGCGCAGGAGCCTGTCTCGTTGGAGACGCCTATCGGCGAAGAGGATGATTCGCACCTCGGCGATTTCATTCCGGACGACGAGGCTCCGGCTCCGGCTGACGCAGCAGCGTACGAGTTGTTGAAAGAGCAGTTGGAGGACGTTCTCGACACGTTGACCGAGCGCGAGGAGAATGTATTGAGATTGCGTTTTGGGCTCGACGACGGACGTACGCGAACGCTTGAAGAGGTTGGAAAGGTTTTCGGAGTGACGCGCGAGCGCATCCGGCAAATTGAAGCAAAGGCCTTGCGCAAACTCAGACATCCGAGCCGAAGCAAGCGGCTGAAAGATTTCTTGGAATAAGCGCTCTTGCTTTGTTGTGTCGCCGTATCATAAGGGCTGTCCGCAAGCCGTTGGAGGCTGTCGCTGATGGCCCTTTTTCTTTATCTCGGCCCGAAACCTACTTCGGTCTACCACGGTAAATCAGTGCGTATCGTTAAGTGGGGTGCTCCTTCAGACGTACCCATCAAGGGTGGGTGACCAGACTTTGCTGAAATGGATAGTCGTACTGATCATCGCTGTGATTGTCACATGCATGGGAACATCCATGTTTGTTCGCCGTTTTGCGCAACGACTGCGCATCGACGGCCGAAGAGAACGCCCCATACCAAGCGACGTCGGTATCGTTCTTGGCGCCTATACAGACGGCTACAATCCGAGTCGCCCGCTGCTGGCACGATTGAAAGTGGGATTGCATCTGTATCGACTCGGCATCATACGAGCTTTTATCGTGAGTGGTGGACGCGGGGTTGACGAAAGTGTGTCCGAATCGTCGTCCATGAAGCGTTTTTTGATGTTGAACGGCGTGCCTCCCGAACACGTACACGAAGACGACTGGTCCACCAACACGTGGGAAAATTTGAAAAACAGTCACGTTTTAATGAAGCGCTTTGGATACGGAACAGCCGTCATCATCACATCGGATTACCACTTGCCCCGGGCGCTGGCCGTCGCGCAGACGCTTGGCATGCGGGTGAGCGGCTGCGCGGCCTATTCGACCCGACGAGAATTTAAGGCCGCAAGGCGTGAGGTTTTTGCGCATATTCAATATACTTTAAAGGGGCGGGAAGCCCCGTTCTGGAACGCTTAGTCAACGAAAGAGTGGAATTATGCCTGAACTATCGCTGTCCAACCGAATGCAACAAATCGCCGATTTCGCGCTTCCCTGCGACACCTTGGCCGATCTCGGCACAGACCACGCGCTTTTGCCAATCTATGCCGTCACATCCAAACTCGCGGCCCGCGCCATCGCATCGGATATCAACGAAGGTCCGTTAGCCCGCGCGGCCGACAACGTCAACGCGTACGGATTGATCGGCCAGATTGACCTTCGGCTCGGCGACGGCCTGCGCACGCTCCAATATGGAGAAGCAGACGTTATCGTATCCGCCGGGATCGGCGGACACGTCCACATGCAAATGGTCACACAGTCCATCGATATCGCAAGGAGTGCGCGGCGGCTCGTGTTTCAACCGATGAACGCTGGCCACGTGCTGCGGGAAGCGTTGTACGATCTCGATTTTCACATTATCCACGAAGCGACCGTGGCCGAAGAGGACAAGCTGTACGAAGTGATTGCGGTCGAGCCAGGAGACGGCAAGGATCGCATTTACGCGGAGACTGCGCCCTTCTTGACGGCATTGGACGCGGCCATGAGCGTGAGCGAATGTCGGCGTCTGCAATTCGTCTATGGTCCCACGCTGTTGGCCAACCCGACACCGCTCATGCGGCGGAGGGTTGCGCGAGAGGTGGAATCCCTGAGCAGGATTGTCGGGGCTTTGCGGCAGAGTGATCGTCCGGCCTCCGCGAATCGCCGCCAGTCGCTCGAACGTGACATTGCGATTCTCAGCGCTTGGCTCGGGAAAGGAGAAGTCGAATATGAGTGAAGTGTTACGCGCAGTCGACGTCATCCGCTATATGGACGATCTCGCTCCCCCTCATCTGGCGTTGCCCAACGATAAGATTGGACTGCAAATCGGCGACGTGACCAGGCCAGTCCGCCGCGTTTGGGTCGCGCTCGAGGCGACGCCGGAGATTGTCGATCGCGCCGTCGACGCGGATGTCGACATGTTGATCACGCATCACGCCCTGCTCTATCATCCGCTCCAACGGATCGATTACAGCCAGGTCCGCCACCGCGCCATCGCCAAACTGATTGCCAAGGGGATGGTGGTCTACAGCGCGCACACGAACCTCGACATCGCTCGCGGCGGCGTGAACGACGTGATCGCGCAACGCCTCGCCCTGTCCGAGGTCGAGCCGCTCGATGTCACGTATACCACACCGCTTCTGAAACTCGTGGTCTACGTGCCGTTGGCCCAGGTCGACATTTTGCGCGACGCCATCGGCAACGCTGGCGCTGGTCACATCGGCAACTATTCGCACTGCACATTCGCCACGACGGGCCGCGGAACATTTCTCCCGTCGCAGGGAACGAACCCGTTTATCGGCAAGCCTGGCCAATTGGAGCATGTCGCCGAGGCGCGCCTCGAAACAGTCGTCCCAGAGCCGTTGCTCCAAGGCGTTCTCGCCGCGATGAGGGCAGTTCATCCCTATGAAGAGATCGCCTACGACATCATCCCATTGCAGTTGCCCGGCGAACAGTATGGCATCGGCCGGATCGGCAAACTCCCGTCGCCCATGTCGCTGCGCGAATTCGCTGATCACGCTCGCACCGCCTTCGGCCTCCCGCACATTCGCTACGCCGGCGATCCCGCAGCCGTGATCGAAACCACCGCAGTGCTCGGCGGTTCGGGCAGCGGCTGGATCGACACGGCACGCCGCAAAGGCGCCCACGCGATGGTGACCGCCGACGCGTCGCACCACGATGTGGCGGACGCGGTGCAGGATGGTATCGCCGTGATCGACGTGCCGCACGCAGCCATGGAGGAGCCCGTATGCAACGTGATCGCCGCCAAGCTGCAGGAGCGCCTCGGCGACAGCGTGGACGTCGCGGCCGCGCCGGGATCGACCGATCCGTGGCGGTGGCTGTAAGCCGACCGCGGCGAGGGCATGAGCGGCAGCGTTGGCGGCGTGTGGTTGTGGCGGATGCTGCGGCCGTGGCGCCGACGTGCCGATCCTGTGCGGATCGACTCGAGTGATGGACAGATGTTGAGCGCAATGGTAAATACTGCGGCCAATTGTCAAAGGTCGCGGTCCGGCGTATACTATGTAATGTTTCTCGCGAAGAAGTAAGCTGGGCAATCGCCGGTGCAGTGCCGAAAGGCCGCACGGGAGGAAAGTCCGAGCTCCGCAGGGCAGGGTGCCGGATAACGTCCGGCGAGAGCGATCTTAGGGATAGTGCCACAGAAATGTAGACCGCCGATGGTTCTTCGGAACACAGGCAAGGATGCAACGGTGCGGTAAGAGCGCACCAGCAGCCCGGAGACGGGCTGGCTAGGTAAACCCCACCTGGAGCAAGACCGGATAGGAGTGCAGATGTGGTTGCCCGCCACGCACTCGGGTTGGTCGCTTGAGCTGGCTGGCAACAGTCAGCCTAGATAGATGATTGCTACTCCAACGTGCGAGGTATCACAGGGGCGTACGCGTGTCCATCGATACCGTTTGCAGCACAGGAGCACAGAACTCGGCTTACAGGCTTGCTTCTTCGACGGCTACATACCCTTGTATGAACCGCGTTTTCGTTGGGCGCAGAACCCAGCGGAGGCGCGGTTTTTGGGTTGTTTTTGTAATGGCATACGGTGGGGGGATCTAAAGCGACCCAGTCCTTGTTGATTTCGACTGGTGCGAATCTCCTGGAAAATCCCGATTTTATAACTTGGAGTATTCCCTTAAATCAGCGTCGTGTCGGGCTTCGTCGAAGATTTATGCCTGAAGCGAGTATAGAACGTCTGCTATCTACGACCTTTTTGACGTGTTCGGTCTTGCCTCGATGAAACTATAGCACTTCGAGTTCTGGATGGGAACGCCGATGTCCGTCGGCTTCGTGCTGGCTGTGTCCGATCGCTGTTGATCGCGATTCCAGACGATGTATCGAAGTTCTTTCCATACGTCCCGTGGTGGACGTTTCCTAGGCACTCTCGACTCAAATGAGACAATCTCAAATCTACCGAAGCCCATCATGCGACCGTCAGCGATACCGACAAGCAACCCTGCGTCGCGACACACAGACTCCATAGTCTCGCGATTGATGAGAGAGGCTTCCCACAGAATTCGAAATTCCGCCTGCCAACCGGGCGACACAGCAAGCCGAAATCGTGCGTTTCTACCTTTGGTTGCTGGGTTTCTGCCGCCTCGTACGTCGATGTAGACGGGGTGGCTGGGATCGCGAGGCAAGCTGTCTAGGTCAGAAGGTAAGGTACGGTCCAGTAGAATTTGGTTGTCCAATATCTGAAGCGTGGCGGCAACATCGGGCATGATTGAGCGATTATTGCGTTTGATACGTCGTGAGCTGTCAACATCGGATTTAATTCCTCAAAAAAATCGGGTTGATTTCCCCAAAAACATCGGTTTTGATTTCCTCAAAATCATCGCGTAAGATTCCCCGGACATATGTTCGGTTAGTCTCTCACCTCCTTTTTCTAAATCAAAGCTGCATCTTCACTTGAACTGTCCTTTACCTGAATAACCCAAGTGTACCATAAGCACGCTGGACATAACCTGTCTACTCGACTGTGCCAACTGATGTTTCACCAATCAAGAAAAACGCCCCCACGATCACGTCGGATCGGAAGGATCATTGTCGCATTTAGAGAATTCGAGGTATTACTGGACGTTGCGAATGTCTGAGTTCGTCCACGGTGGGTCCTGAGGTCGCACGTCTATGTTGATGGGGTGGAATGACGGCTGGTGCTGCTGAATGGATAATGTCTGGTGATGATGTTGCGGTTTCAGCGACGGAAGCGAGTGCGGCGAACACCCGTTCACCAACAGACCCCGCGACGATATTGAATCCCGAGTGACATGTCTTTCGTCACTCATCTATTTGGCCATCATCCAGCGGCACAACGAACTCTCTCAGCACGGTGCCTTCCTCTTCGGTGACAACCTGCCCACATCGTCCATACACGCTGAACCCAGCCACTTGGATTCGTGCTTGTCCGACGAGAACGCCAGTCGTCCATTCTCGTGTAGCGCCACAATTCGTGCAGGTCACGATGAACATATCATTCGCCCTCCTCAAGCAGACGCACCGCCTCGGTCAGGCGCTCTCGGCTTGCATGAGCGTATATCTGGGTCGTGTTCAAATCGTCATGACCAAGCAGCTCTTGCAATGTCCGCAAATCGGCACCCCGTTCCAGTAGCCGTGTCGCGAAAGTATGGCGTAACTTGTGAAGGGTCAGACCGCTACGACGAATGCCTGATTCATCGAGGCAGCGATGGAATAGTCGGTGCATGTATTGAACGCCGATTGGTACTCGTGCACTTCTCATCCCGATAAATAGCGCGTCGCTGTCTGTATCGGGGTGTACCTTGAGATATTCGAGTAACGCCGATACGACGATGTCGTTCAGCGGAATGACGCGATCCTTGCCCCCTTACCGTGGCGCACGTTCAGAATACGGCTCGTGAGGTCTATGTCCTGCAAGGTGAGGTTGATAACCTCTTGACGTCGCAGACCTGTATTGACCAGCAGGTAATTACTGCCTTGTCCAGCGGATGATTGAGAGTGGGGGCGCTGAGAAATCGGGACAGCTCGTCAGGTCGAAAGTACGTCGGTAGTTTTTTGTCCTGTCGTGGAACTTTGATTCGGCTCATGGGGTTACTGTCGATCAGTTCTTCGTCGCACAGCCATTGAAGAATGCTCATAGGGAGTTGATGCGCCGGGCTGAATTGGTTCGCTTCAGTCCTGAACGATGTAGCCAACGAGGGTACAGGCGCATCAATGATGAATCGATTTCGGTCAATTCCAAGACGTCTTGATCCTTGAGAAACTTGTGGAACAGACGGAAGTCCGAACGGTAGGCAGTCACCGTCGCAGGGGAGTAGTTCTGTGATTCAAGGTACGCGGTGAAATCCTCGAACATTTCGTGAGCGAATCGTGGCGTCGTTTCATGGGTCGTCCTCATCGTGTATGATGACGAGGCGAACAGAAACGTCGTATTGAGCCATGGAACGTAGGTTCTATGCTTCCTCGCCAGATCGAGGACCGGGAAGCGAAAAATTTTGACCAGGCAGATTTCATCACTGGAGAGTGGATTGAACAGGTGGTGGGCGACAACCAAGCTGATTTCTATTTTTGTGGTCCGATCCCGTTTATGAAGGCGGTCAATCAAGCGCTGAAAAAGTGGGGCGTGCCAGCCGAAAGACGGCATTATGAGTTCTTCGGCTCGTTTGCGGGATTAGAGTGACCCGAGCCAACGAATCCCTCGTGTTCACGTGCATCCGCAAAAGCAAAGCGGGCACCCGACCATGAAAGTCGGGCACCCATCATCAGCAATCGTTGTCTCATGATCTTATGCGACTGTTATTTTGCCGCTTGCGCACGGGAACCGGAACCATGTCTGCTGTCGGTCGATTCCGTGCTGGTTTCCCAGCCGTACCAGAACGAGAGCACGGCGGAGATCACGCCAAGAATGACGAAGTTCCACAGTTCTCCGCTGTTTTGTTGCATCTGGAAGACAAAAGGATGAACGATGAACCACAGTCCAGTGACAAAGGAAATCCATACGAAGCGCGCCGCAGAGTTCCATCGCTTTTGCGCAAAGACTGCCAGCGAGGCCAACGTCTGAATTGCGCCAATCACGACACTGGTCCACAGGGCTGCGGTATCGCTCGAGAAATTGAGTACCCAAGGCGTGAGAATGAACCAAATTCCAATCAGTGCATTGATCACAATTTTCCATTGGGTTTTCATAGCAAGCACCTCCAAGCATCCCTTGAATGATCCATTGTGTGTGCCGCGAATACAACCAATTTCAGACCCGCAGTCAACTTCGCATCACATTTCCTCGTCAGACTCCTTTCTTCCAAAAACTTTAATTTATTAGCACTCTAGACTAGAGAGTGCTAACTACATTTCTTATTGTATTCCGGCGACGTGCCAAGTCAATCGGTTCGTCACCTCGATCCAAAAAAAATTTTTGCGAGATCGCATATCTCTGGAGACGACGAAACAAGGCCCGACGCTGTCGCAAATATTTGTCTCAATGCTAGAATAAAAGAACATAGTGCAACGGAAGCTGCGCGTAAAGAAGGGGGAAGGACGGTTGGAGTCATTTCTCCTATTGTTGTCCGTGATTCTGCTAGCTGGCGTTTGGTCGGCTCGAGTGGGAAATCGGATCGGTTTCCCTGTTCTGATTGGATTCGTCGCCATCGGCATGCTGCTCGGTCCGGGCGGGATCGGAATCAGCCCCAAAGTTCCACTGTCCGCCGCGCAATCTGTCGGGTATATCGCTTTGATACTCATTTTGTTTGAGGGCGGCTTACATACGTCGGTTTCGAGAATTCGGAAAGTTTGGCTTCCTGCGCTTTCGCTGGCGACCTTCGGTGTACTCATCAGTTCCGCCATCATGGCGTGTCTCGTGCATTACCTGCTGCACCTTCCGTTTTTTCCTTCCGCGTTATTGGGCGTTGCCGTGAGTTCCACAGACGCCGCTTCGGTGTTTTCGATTCTTGGAGGTCAACCTCTGCGACGACGATTGGTCGATGTCCTTGAAGTGGAATCGGGTACCAATGATCCGATGGCGTTCTTTTTGACCATCGTTTTGATTCAGTGGTCGACACATGGAATGGGATCGTTTTGGCACGCGTCCTGGTATATTGTCGGAACCTTTGCGCTTCAGATGCTGGTAGGGCTTGCCGTGGGTCTTGTCGCAGGTTATCTCGGTTCCCTCGCCAATCAACGAATCAAGCTCGATACCGGCGGATTGTATCCGACTTTGACCTTGGCGTTTGCGATATTGTCTTACGCCGCGGCGGTACTGTTCCACGGAAGCGGCTTCCTCTCGGTGTATGTCGCGTCGGTGGTGATGGGGAATCGCAGACTCGAACATCGCTACAGTATTCTGCGGTTTCACGAAGGGCTGTCGTGGACGATGCACATCATCATGTTCGTCGTACTCGGGCTGCAGATGTCACCGTCGCGCCTGTTTGCCATTGTTTTGCCGGGGCTGGGACTGGCAGTAGGCGCACTGTTTATCGCCCGGCCCGCCGCCGTCTGGCTGTCGACCCTCGGCATGGGTTTTCATTGGCGGGAGAAACAGTTTATGTCCTGGGCTGGGTTTCGCGGCGCGGTGCCGATTGTGTTGGTCCTGACGGCTATCCTTTCACCCGGGTACACGCCAAGCACCATGTTGGACGCAGTGTTCTTTGTAGTCATCGCGTCCACCTTGGTGCAAGGATGGACAGTCAAACCGTTGGCGCACAGACTGGACTTATTTGAGCGATCGCCGTCGGAAGGGTTGTTGGAATTAGTCGCGATCGCGCGGGAAAACGCGATTGTGACGCCTATCGAGATACAGAGCAATTCGGACTTCATCGACCGGAAGATGGTCGAGATTGAGTTTCCGGAGAACACCTTGTGCTACGCGATTATCCGTGACAACCATGTCATCGTTCCCAGAGGGGCGACGCGGCTGCAAGCGTACGATCACCTCTTGGTGCTGTCGGATCGTCGCCACATCCAGCACCTTCGATCACTGTTCCATTCAGAACTGATTGGAGAGCCGGAATTCTTGCCATAGCATCGAGTCGCGGGCTTGATTCCGGCTTCGCGTGGGTGTGTGCAACATGGAATCTACGCGTTGTATAATATCGATAAACCGGAGTTGGTGAGGGGGAGAACGGTTTTGCCGCCTATACCACATTGGCTTGTCCTTGTCTCTGCAGTCTGTGTTCCTTTGCTGGCCTTTTTTCTAAGTCCTCCGACTGCATGGGTAAACAGAGTGATCGATTCGTTTGCCCTTCATCCCAAGCTGAATAATCCGGAAATCTCGTCTGTGAACGTCTACGGTTTGGAACTTCGCGGAAGAGAGCGGGACAGGTTTGTGATTGCGTTCAACAATGCCGAATTTCTCTTTGAATACGGTATGATTCCCTCGTTGAACAAGTATCCAATTATGATGAAAATCAAACAGGGCAAGAAGACCTATGAATTTAAGGCATATCTGTATGGCAATCATATGATACAAATGATTCGTTACAAGAAGAAGAAACGCATCCCGTATCGTATCACTTCTCAGGCTTTGGAAGAGTTCCTTGAAGCGAGAGTCAAAGACCAATGGTGGATTTCCTAGCCATCAACGCATTCTGGCATCGCATACGGCGTGAACCGCACCGCCTCGTCCCCCCCAACGCGGCCGACAATCGATTCAACCTCCGACGGCGAAAATGGTCAAATGACTAGGGCAGACGCTCATGGGTGCTCATACCTATAACCATCAAAGGAAAGGGGCGAACACCTGCATATGAGCGACAAGAAATCTGGTTATTCGTATTCGCATGGATCGGAATCTCCGTCCGACTTTGAATCGCCGTCTATGGAACACGAGTCGAGTCCAACGTACTATCCACCGGTAGCTCCATACACTTCGAAGAAATCTGTGACGTTTGTGCATGGTTATGATCCGGGTCATGTTGCGCCGAAATCGACAGCATATGTAGCCAAACATCACAAGCATCACGCGGTGGATCCGGTCGTGCACGCCGCGCCGAATCAATGTAAACCGATTGTGTGCGATCCACAGTACGTCTTCCATGACTGCTATGTGCCGCGCGAGGTGCCGATTGTGCAGCCCGTCATCCACGTTCAGCGCAAGATTATCGTCAACGTGCCTCGCCACTATGTGCAACCGATGGTGAAGCACAAAGTGATCGACCCAGGATGCCCGTGCTAGTCTGACAACGTGCGGATGCCCATGCAGGTCATGGGCATCCGTTTGGCGGAAGCCGCCAATGATTGTTTCATTGGTTATCTGGCAATCATATGGGTATGATCAAACAATTTGCCATCTCACTTTTTCGATCCTCCATGCGGCACAACATAGGTTCGTTGGCGGCTATCATCGCCTTTTTCGGTTTCTCTTCGTTGTTTCCAGTGCTTTGCCTGCTCGTATATGTGGCTTCGTTTGTCGTTCCAGAGGCAGTGGTTGCACAGTTTCTGCAACGAATTCTACAGTCGTATATTCCCGCTCTGCCGTTTGGAGGAAATTTCGCGCGAACGACGCTTCAGCATTTGACGCTCTATCGGGCGCATATCAGCATTGTGGGAACGTTCGGGCTACTTTGGGGTTCCATTGGAGGATTTGTGAACCTGCAGCAAATCATGGACACCATTTACGAAGTGCGCAAACGTCGTTCCTTCATTTTGCAGTACGTCATTGGTTTTGTGATGATGGGCATTCTGTTGAGTCTGACCGTGGCTTCGTCCGTCATATCGGCGTTGGATCCGGCGTCTCTCCAGCGCTTTCTGTCGACGAATGTGATCGATGTATGGATGTCCATTCACCTGCTCGGGATCGTCACATTTCCGGTTGTGCTGTGGGTTACTTGTTACTGCTGCTATCGCATTTTGCCGAGTGCCCCGCAAAGGCCTTGGGCACCTGTCGTTGGCGCGTTGACAGCGACGCTTCTGATCTACGCCAGCCGTTGGGGGTTTGTGATCTACACCCATTACCTTGGGAACTATGCGTTGATGTACGGATCGTTCGCGTTTGTCATGCTCTTCACGTTTTGGATCTATGTTGTGTGCATCATTTTGCTCATTGGGGCCGAGGTGTCCTCAACCATCAACCATATAACGATGGACAAGCAGCAAGCCGTGGACTCGGACGGGGCCGTGGGTCGCAACGGCATGTTGAGCATGTGGAGGCGACGGGTGAAATCGTAAAATCACTGGGCATCGTCGTTCAGAGTTTGGACCGCGTGGGACGAAGGCAAGCGCCGCGATGTGCGCATGCCTTCGCAACTTGATTCGGTAACCGTGGTAACCGTGTGTCGTCTAGTCTTCGTCGTCCTCAGGCTCCCGGGGGCGACGCAGCGAGCCAAGGATAAACAAGATTCCAGCGACCAGGACGAGCAACCCCCACCAAAGGTCCAAATTGAATGAAACGGATGGGGCGTGATTGCCTGGGATGGCCCCGTAGGTCGTCAGAAGGAGCTCGTAGAATGTCAACAAATGCCGGTGAGCCGCCGAAATCAAGCATGTTTCCACCGCCTGATCGATTCATTTGAGTCACCCCTTACCAAAAGATGATGTCCACGATATCTTCCGACACCAAAGACGATACCTTGGAGTTCGTCGTCCGATTTGGGCTTCGTAAACGTGCTGACCAAGAGGCCGACGGCTGTGGCCACGATCCAGAATCAAATGGCTCTCCAGAAATTTTCCGCGTTGTCGGTCAGGAAATGGACTGGCAGCAGAAACTAGAAGATAAAGGAGAAGGCGATTCCTGAGACAAGGGTGGAGAAACCGCCCCAGCCAGTCGCTCTCTTCCAAAACATGCCGAGCAGAAATGTCGCGAAGATCGGCACGTTGAAGAAGGTCCCATTGCCGATCCCATAGCAAACATCCACCGCCGCATGGAGAGAAGCGACACATCGTCCATTCGATTCGGGCGAAAATGGCCGCAGAACGCAGGGGATTTGGTTCGGATTCCACATCCGCTCCATATCTGCTCCACATTTGCACCAAAGCGAGCCGCTACAATGGGCTTGAAGCCAATCCTTTCTATACTTTCGCCACTACACCCGCATCCGTAGTGGCCTTTTTCTTGGGCTCGTCCTTTGGAGCGTATCGCTTGACCTTGTTGCAGAGCCGTGCATGGACATGAATGAATTTCCAAAAAATAGAGCGTAACCTGATGGGGAACCGCACCGTCTACATCATCAATAAGGGGGATTGCGTTTATGACTCGGGTTCAGACTCATCTGTATCTCGTCGTAAGTATGGTTCTGGCGGCGACCGCCATCGTGAGCGGTTGCTCGGTGTCCGGAAACGGCACCGGAAATGGGACCGGAAGTGCGAGCCATGCGACGAACGCCGCCTCGCATCAGACTTCTAACACGGCGGCGTCCAATCGCACGACACCCGAAGGTGGACAGGTCAGCTCGCAGAACGCGATCACGCTGGAAAGTGTGCAGGTTGCGAAAAACGGCATCTTGCTGTTGATGACGCACGGAGACATGCAGAGTGTGTACCGCAATCCTCGAATCCAAAATGGCACTTTCAGCGTGACATTGGTCAATGTAAAGGTTTCGCCGTCCATCGTGATCGGCAAATCCTATACCAGTCAAGGTATCTCCTATCGATTTTCGTCCAGTGGCAACAACGTCGTTCTGACCGCGACATTTGCTTCCGCCCATCGACCTCAGGCCGTGCAGGTCAGTATTGGCGGCGGAGATATGGTTCAGTTCCTCTTCACATAATTTCACGCCGCGAAGGATGTGGGGGCTGGCGGGGGCGTGAGGGCAAATAGGCGATCCATGGCCGCTTATTTCGGCAAAGTGGCGTGATCGAAGGCAAATAGGCGACCCAAGGCCGCTTATTTGCCTCTACTGTCCCCAAATGGAGCGATCTCGGCCACTTAAGCGGCTGTGGGCCGCTTATTCGGCGCGAATCCGACGATTCAACGCAAATAAACGGCCCGGGGCCGCTTATTTGCGGCAAGCGGCCCCGCACCCCCCGCGCCAATTCTATATAGATCTTTTCTTCGGTCGGGATCCAACACCACACCGAAAACGCGGAACTCTATGGTAAACTCAGGACGAGTCCAACTGACATTGCATAGCGTCTGTTCTCGGATGAATCGATAGAGGCGGTAGTGTGTGTGAGATCCTTGATTGTAGAACCTGTTACAGAGTTGTGCGGCACGGTCGAAGTGCCGGGCTCGAAGAATAGTGTACAAGCACTGATTGCTGCATCGTGCCTGTCGGACGAAACGGTTACACTCCGAAATGTGCCCGGCTTGAAAGATTTGACGACCATCTTCGACATGTGCGAGGAGGTCGGCGTGGAAGTTACTCAACTTCAGCGGGGGAAATATCGAATTGATCCTCGACCTATTTTTACAGCGGCGTTCGATCCCGAAAAATCCTCGTCCTATCGGGCAGGGTACTACTTCGTCGGCGCACTGCTTGCCAAATTGGGGCGTGTTTCCATTGGGTATCCAGGCGGCGACAATTTTGGACAACGTCCAATTGAACAGCACTTCAAAGGGCTGGAAGCGCTTGGGGCCAAGGTGCATTTGCATGAAGATCACTACGTTGTCGAAGCGAATCGGCTGATCGGCGCTGATATCTATTTCGACGTGATCACGATGGGCGGCACCATCAATCTGATGCTCGCCGCGTCGCGGGCGGAGGGTACGACCACGCTGCGCAACGCGGCGCGCGATCCGGAAGTCGTCGATGTCGCCAACTTACTCATCAAGATGGGCGTTCGAATCCGCGGAGCTGGAACGGACGTGATCCATATCGACGGGCGATCGTACCTGAGCGGCTGCGAGCACATTGTCATACCGGATCGGCTGATCGCGGGCACATATCTGCTGGCGGCGGCGACGGTTGGGGGATCGGTGACGGTGTCCGGCGTCATTCCGGAGCACTTGGGCAATTGCTTGACCAAACTCAGGGAAATCGGCATGACATTTGAAGTGACGGATCAATCGATCACGGCCTTCTCGGACGGGGAATTGCGGCCAACACGCGTTCGAACCTTGCCATATCCCGGATTTCCAACCGATTTGCAGCAACCATTGACAGCGCCGCTCTTGCGGGCCAAGGGGCGAAGCGTCATTGTCGACACCGTGTATCATCGATTTAACCATGTTCCGCAGTTGCAGCGAATGGGGGCCAACATTCTGCAATTCGGATCGGGTATTCTCATCCGCGGGGGCCGCAAGTTGGTTGGCGCAGGCGTCCATGCGACCGATGTCCGCGCTGGAGCGTGCCTCATGCTGGCGGCGATGATGGCGGAAGGCGTGACGTCCATCACCGGGATTGAACACATCGAGCGCGGTTACGAGGACGTGGTAGGCACGTTCAATCGACTTGGTGCATCGCTGCGGATTGTCGACGACTGGACGGAAGCGGCGACATCTGTGCCAACGTTGGTGTAGATGGATGTCACCAGGCGATGGACTGCATAAATCAAAAAGCGGTGGGACACCTTAAGGGTCATAAGGGAGGCTGATGTGCCAACAAAACGAAACA
>NZ_BCQI01000026.1 GCF_001544355.1 Alicyclobacillus acidiphilus NBRC 100859 | reverse complement strand
TCGAACGCTTATTTCGACCGCGAATTAGAGCGGCCGCGTCTCACAGCCACTTCGCCGAAGCCGTTTTGGGACTTGAAGTTTCTCCGTAACTCCCCCAGTGACGGAGGGCACTTACGAACACTTCTTGAACCACGTCATATACGTCATTTGGATCTCCGAGCGTGAGCCTTGCGTACCGATAGATGTCGTTGAATTCAACTCATAGAGTGAAAGAACGGATTCCTGAGCGCTCAGTGCGTTGTTCAACTTGTCTTCTCCACCTCACTGCCTACACTGTATTAAACGTACTTGGAATATGATTTGCAGCAGTTCACTGCAACCAAACCCTTCCTCTTCCTGCTGTTCTCACCTTGTATAATGAGAAGATAACGACAAAAGCGTCACCCGACCGTCTCTACACTGGTCCAGGTGACGCTGTATTTACATATGCGGGTCATATGCGCGGTGAATGGCGATCCCGCTCCGATGACGCGGTTTAGGCGTGCGCTTCCGCCAACTTGCGGAACTGTTCGTTGACGTTGTCTGTGCAGAGGCCGCCGTGGTAGCAGATGACAGTCTCGATATCGTAGTTCGTAAACTTGGAGATCGACTTCCACGCCAGATCCAAATCAGGCGTGAAGTTTTCATTGGGGCCAATCAGCTGACCTTGGTTGGAGATGATCGCGTCGCCGGTGATCAGCGTTTTGCTCGCCTGATGATAGAGGCTGATGTGACCCGGCGTATGACCTGGCGTAAAGATCACCGTGATGCCGCCGCAGTACGGCAAGACATCGCCGTCCTCGACGGTGACATCCACCTTCGAGCTTGGTGCGGGGCCACGAGAGGGATCGTGCTTGATGAGCGGCTTCTCTCCCTCGATGTACGGCTTGTCCACCGGATGGGCCACAACCTCGACAGGATGTTCCGAAGCAGCCAGCAGTTCTGAGACGCCTCCAATGTGATCGACATCCTGGTGCGTCAGAATCACTTTGGAAAGATGGTTGAACAAGACACCGGCCTGTTGGATTTCCTTGCGGAGCGACGGGAATAGGCCAGGCATTCCGGTATCGACCAAAATGGCGTGATCGTCATCCCACAACAAGGTTGGGTGCAGTTCCATCTGATGTTCGCCAAATTGTACAATCTGATCTAGCATAGCAATACCTTGGGCGACTTGTTTCATCGTATACAAACCCTCCTCCGACATTTCATCTCCATTGTACTAGAGAAAATTAAAATTACGATTGAAGGTTTCAGGATTCAGTATAATGATGGAAGATTGACAATCCATGCGGGCAACCCAAGTTCATGATCCAATCCAAATTGCTGCTGGAAGCGATCGCGGTGGAGGCTGGATTCAATGCCGAGGGCGGATCGAGAGGGAATCAATTTTCCACGGTGGCGACGGAAGCACCGTCGTCCGAATACCTGCGGCTGAGTTGGTTGCCCAACGCGACAGATGGGTTCTTCTTCCGCGCGAGAGTCTCTTCAATTTCGCCAGCTACCTGGACGACACCGTCAAGGAAGCCAGGGTCGATCCGTATGCAGCGTACGCCGGTCGATCGTTGCACGAACAATCCCACGGTGAATCGTTCCTCAACTTGTTTCACAGACGGCTGTCCAATCGCCGACCCGCATTCGCCCATCCTGTTAGGCTATCCTGGGGCGACGTTGCTCAGCTTTGACGGCGAAAGGATCGAGCCCATCGACTATCATGACACGTCACACTACATCATATCGAAGCAATTTCTGCATGCCCCTGAGAAGATGCTGCACGAGTTATTCCGAGATGACTAAACGTTCAAACCGAGGAGGAAATGTGTCATGCCCAGGTACAAACGCGTTTTGCTCAAACTCAGCGGCGGAGCTTTGGCAGGAGAAACGTCGTTCGGGTTTGCGCCGGATCGACTCAATCACATCGCGTCGGAGCTGCTTGCGGTGGCCGACCTTGGCGTCGAAGTCTGCGTCGTCGTGGGCGGCGGGAACATCTTCCGCGGCAATATGGCCGATTTGTGGGGCATTGAGCGAGCGGAAGCGGACAACATCGGCACGCTTGCGACAGTCGTCAACAGCCTCATGCTTCGCGGCGTGCTGAGTTCAAAGACGGAACGAGAGGTTCGAGTGATGACTTCGGTGCCTATCAACGCTGTGGCCGAGCCGTACATCCGGCTGCGCGCCATCCATCACCTGGAGAAAGGCTACATCGTGATTTTCGCTGGCGGCAACGGTCAACCGTACGTCACGACAGACTATCCATCCGTCCAGCGCGCGATTGAGACGCGCTGCGACGCGATATTGGTGGCTAAGCATGGCGTGAACGGCGTGTACGAGTCGGATCCAAAGAAGCATCCGGACGCCAGGGAATATGCTAAGCTCAGTTACAGGGACGTGATTTCCCGCGATATTCAGGTCATGGACCAGTCCGCAATTCTACTGGCGCGCGATCACGGCCTTCCCATGCACATCTTCAACTTTGAATCCGTCGGCTCGATGCGGCGCATCTGCGAAGGCGACGATCTCGGCACACTCGTGCACGAGGGCGAATCGCTGCTTCGATAACGTGAATCGAGCAGCTCGACAGGAGGTTCACCATTGAATCAGCCAGAGGGATCCTTGAACTTGCCCTTCAACCGCGAACGGCTCCAACACCTGAAAGGACTTGCGATGGTCCTGTTGGGGGCAGTTCTGTGGGGCATTTCAGGAACAGCCGCACAAGTGCTGTTTCAACGAGCAGGCGTGCGCCCCGATTGGCTGGTCGCAACCAGAATGAGCGCCGCTGGCATCCTCTTGCTGCTGTGTGTGGCCTTCCGCTCCGGGCCAAGATCGGTCCTGCGAGTTTGGACTCAGCGCGGAGATGCCCTGCGGCTTGTGCTGTTTGGAATCGTCGGGCTGCTCGGGGTCCAATACGCCTATTTCGCGTCAATCCGCTACGGCAACGCGGCCACGGCCACCATTCTTCAGTATCTCGGCCCCGTGTTCATCACGGTCTTCCTATCGTTGCGGCAGCGGCGTTTGCCCCGAGCATCGCAAACTGCCTCCGTCTGCCTGGCCCTCGTCGGCGCGGCGTTGCTCGTCACGGACGGCAACTTCCACCGCTTCTCCATTTCGCCGATGGCCGTCGTCTGGGGACTGATTTCCGCGATCGCGGTGGCGTTCTACTCGCTGTACCCGCAACGGCTGCTCGAGCAATACGGCCCTGCGGCGACTGTGGGATGGGGGATGCTGATTGGCGGGATCGGCATATCGTTCGTATCGCCTCCGTGGGCCTTCGTCGGTGCCGGATCGATCACGACCTGGGGGCTCACCGCCTTCGTCGTCCTATTCGGGACGTTTGTCGCATTCTACGTATATATCGCCAGTCTGCGCTACATTTCCCCAGGGGAGGCAAGCGTCCTGTCGTGCGGCGAGCCGCTGTCCGCTTCCATCATCGCGATGGTCTCGCTGCATGTGCATATGGGCTTTGCGGCGATGATTGGCGCGCTCTGTGTGCTTGTCACCGTGACGATGGTGGCTGTGGAAAAATGAGGACTGCATAGCAAGCCTCGATGACGGCATCGGGATATGGGCGGACCGAATCTATGTAACTGATCCATTCGGCAATCGGCTGGAGTTCCTCGAATGGATATGACAAGCCAACACGGCAAGGAGGCAACCATCGTGAACAAACGGGCGACGATTCAGGATATCGCGCGCGAAGCAGGTGTGTCGATTACAACGGTATCCCGCTTCCTCAACGGCCGATTCGATTCGATGAGCGCCGCGACGAAACAGAAAATCGCAGACGTGATTCATCAGTTGGGCTATCGGCCCAACGCGCTCGCACGAGGGCTCAAAGCGAGCCAGACCAAATCGGTTGCCGCCATCGTGGTCAACATGAGCTACCCGTTTTGCGTGGGCTTTCTGCGCTCCCTGAGCCGCGTGCTGTCGGTCCACGGATATCACCTGTTTGTCGCCGAGACGGGAGGCGCTGCGGAGGTCGAGCGGGACGTCATCCAATCGATGTTTTCACAGCGCGTGGACGCGATGGTGCTGCAATCAACTGGGGACAACAACGATTTGCTCGCGACCATCGCGGCCCAGGTGCCCGTCGTGCTGGTGGACAGGGCGTTCGAGATCGATGGCGTCACCAACCTCATCACGAACAACGCCGAAGCTTCCTTCGAGATGACGAGCCACCTGCTGGGACAAGGCTATCGCCAGGTCATCTACGTGACGGAGCCTGAAGCGGCTGTCCCTACGCGCGTGGATCGACTCCGCGGGTACACCGAAGCGTGCTCATCCTATGGCGTGCCACCTATGGTATTCCATGTTGATCGGGAAAACTCGGAGTCCATGCTCCATGTCACGAACGCGATCCAGTCGATGGCAAACGAAAGGCCATTCGCCGTGTACACAGCCAATGGCCTCATTATGATTGAATTGTATAAACCGCTGCGCAAACTGGCCTTCGGTGTTCCGCGCGAAATGGGGCTCGCCACGTTCGATCAACCGGACTGGGCAAGCTTGGTGGAGCCGACGCTCACCTGCATCCGCCAGCCGGTTGAGGAGATGGGAACATTGGCCGCCAATGTCGTCTTGGAGCGAATCAAGGGCGAAATCGAAACTTCGGATCCATTGGATGAAGATTCCCCTCGCGGCGAGACCCATATCATCCCGTCCACCTTGGTGCCGGGCGGTTCCACGCTGTGACGGCAGGTCTCAGATCAGTCCGAGGCGTTCGCACCAGGCGCGATATTGGTTGAAGCGGGCATGGAGCAGAGGACCGTGTTCTTCGCGCGGTTGCACGACGTCGCCCTGGCGCAGAGCGGGCGGCGCCAAATCAAGCTCCGCCACCTTCGCCGCCACCAGGGCAGCGCCATACGTCGCTCCATCGATTTCAGCCTGGGTCTCGACGGCCAGTTGAAATAGATCGGCGATCCACTGGCGGACCCACCCCTGCTGAAACAACTTGCCGGAGACAATCAGCTTGTCGGGCTTGCCCAAGGCGTTGGTGAACGTCTGGGCAATCCAATACGCGTTGAACAGCATCCCCTCGATGGCGGCGCGCATCAGATGAACCTGGCGATGGTGAATTTTGAGTCCAACAAACGTCCCGAACGCCGATTCATCCCACAGGGGCGCGCGTTCTCCAGAGAGATACGGAAGGCAAAACAGATCGCCCGGTTCGACGTCTCCCGCTTCTTCACATAACACCGGAAACCGTTTGTCGAACTCTTCGCCATCGACGGTGAACACATTCCGATACAGCCAGTCGAGCACGACCCCGCCACTGTTGCTCGGACCGCCCAGCACGTAATGAGATTCGTCGAGAATATAGCAGAACGTGCGGCTGACCACGTCCGTGTGCGGTCGATGCAGCCCCATGCGCAAGGCCAGACTGGTCCCCAGCGTCAAAATCATCGATTTTCCGTCCATGACGCCCGCGGCGAGTGTCGCCAGTACCCCGTCCGAACCGCCGATGCAGATTTTCGCGTCGGGGGCGAAGGGCAGATCGAGATCGACCAGCAGTTCCTCGGCCAATCGCGCGTAAGACAGCGGCACAGGCGTCGCCAAATTCCTCTCTTCGATGCCCGCCCACTCAAGCGCGGGCGGATACCATGTCAACGTGTCCGCGTCGAACAGGCCGGTCGCGGAAGCCATGGCGTAGTCCACTTCCCAGCGGCCAAACCAGCGGTGCCACACATATTCCTTAATGGAAACAAATCTGCTCGCCTTCGCAAAGATATCCGGGTGATGCGAGCGCAACCAGCCGATCTTCGCGATAGGCGCCATTGCATGAATGGGCGTCCCGGTACGCCGATAGATGTCTTTGCCAATGTCCGCAGCCCACAGGTTCTGCGCTTCTTCGCCCGGCCGGGCGTCCATCCAGGTCATGGCCGGAAACAACGGCTGATGCTGATGGTCCATCGGGATCAACGAGTGCATCGCGGCGCTGAAACCGAGGCTCGCGACCTGCACGCCCTGCTCCCGCAGCGAGGAAGCCAACTGCCGCAGCGAATCCGTCGCGGCCTGAAAAATGGATTCCGGCTGCTGGACCGCTTTTCCATGCTCATCTCGCGACGTCTCCACCAAAACCGAATGGCTCCCGATCTCGCCGCCATCCAAGGCGTACGCCACCGCTTTTAACGATGTTGTTCCCAGATCCAGACCGACGATACAAACCTGCTTGTTCATTTCACCACTACCTTGACAAAGGTTCCGAGCTGCGGTCGTCCGATTCTGCAAAGGCGGATGGGATCGTTTCGATTCGCCCAAGCATAAAGACGTAACACAAAATCCCCAAAATCAACACCAAGCCCGCGATGACAAACGCGGATTGAAACGATCCCGTGGCGTTTACCACAACCCCTGTCACGATGGGCGCCGCAATGCTCATCAAGTTGTTGACGAAATTCATGATACTGCCCACGATTCCGACCGTTCCCTTCGGCGCGATCAGAGACGGAATGCTCCAGCCAACAGGCGCCGAGAACGCGAGACCGCCGAGGGCGACGGCAATCCAGATGACGGCGATATTGGGATTCGAGGTGTACGCTGCCGGGATGACAGCGAGCCCAAGGATCATGCCCACAATCAAGACGGTTCGTCGAACACGTGTCCCATCGTAACCCCGGCTGATCAGTTTATCAACCAACCATCCACCAATCACCAGGTCGGTGATGGTCGCGACCAGCCATGGACCAGCAGTGTACCAACCGGACTTTAAAATGGTCATGTGCATCTGTTTTTCCAAATAGCCTGGCAGCCAAGTCAGAAACAGATAAAACGAATAGCCGTACGCCGCGAAACCGAGCGTCAGTCCCCAGATCTTTCGGCGGCTCAGCAAATACCCCATATTTCTTGCCACGCCGCCAGGCGCGACACCTGTCTGTTGCGCTCCACCTTCGCGCAGTAATTCCGCCTCTTCCGGAGAAAGCTTGGAGTCCTTTGGATCGCGATAAAATGACCAGTACAGAATGAGATACGCGACACTCAAGACACCCGTAAACCAAAATCCGCCTTTCCATCCCCAAACGGTCACCGCCCACGCGATGAGCGGCGTGCCGATCACATTCGAAAACTTCGCCGACGCGTCGAAGATCGATGTCGCCAACCCACGTTCGCGAACGGGGAACCAATACCCAGTGGCCTTGGACGCGGCAGGGAACGCCGGCGCTTCCGCGACGCCGAGCAACACACGGGCGAGAATGATGAGACCCATACCACTCACCATCGCGGTCAGAAAAGTCGCGATTGACCATAACACGGAACCGAGTCGCGAAAGCCATTTCACCCCGATTCGATCCAGCAGCAGGCCGACCGGAATTTGAAACGCGGCGTACGACCAGCCAAACGCCGACAAAACAACACCCATTTGGGCTGAATTCAAATGATAAAGATTGGATAACGGTTGTTGGGCGACCGACAGGTTTGTCCGATCAAAGTAGTTGATCAGAACACCCAACCCAATGAGCAATCCGATGCCCCAACGTTTCATAACGTGCCCCTCCCTGATTCGTGTCGTACGCCATTACCGAATGCCTCTTTATGATTTACTTCGGCGCAAGACCCAAGCCGGATATCCCAAACTCGTGTCGTTCACGGACCGTGTACCAGAAGCATCCTATGTAATGGCTATGACCATTCCATGAAAATTTTGATGAAAACGATATACGAAAACGTTTTACTAAAACGATGTACTTAATATACCGAGATGGCTTTCGATGTTCAAGCAAAATTTTTAAATGGATACATATGGATGAGGTGGTGAATGCGGCGCAGCGGACGAGGGGGGAACGGCTGAACCCAGGCTCACCCCCTCGTTCAGGGGTTCATGTCAGCCGTCGAGCCGTTTCGCCCAATGCTTGAACGTCTCGAAGGTTCCTTGAGGACTTGCTTTGTATTTCGCGTGAATGACGATGTGTTCCAAGGCCGACGAAACGCCGCCGATGTAGTACGCGACATCGGCGACCTCAAATTGGTGATCGCCCAGCCAAAGCTTCTCGCCAACCCGCGGAACGACATCGGATTCGCATTCATATGTCGCGGTTTGCCCGCCGTTTCTCGCAATCACTTTTAGTCGCACTCCGATATCCCTCCGATGGTTGGCGTTTGATCGCGATGCGCGTTCACCGTTCCAATGACCATTCGCGCCGTCACAGGCCGCCGACGTCACAAGTAATCTTCGACGATCCGCTGGATCCGCGCAATGCCTTCCCACTCGTCTCCCGGCGCATCGTACACGAGCGTGATGGGGCCCGCAAATCCGGCTTCACGGACGAGGTCCAAGCAGCGACGATATTCTGCTTCGTCTGGCATGCCGTGATCGTCGTATTGCGCCTTGCCGTGGACCGAGACGGCAAATGGCAGGAGTGCCGCGATGGCGTCGTACTTGTCTGAACCTTTGAAGTTGCCAAAGTCGCACACAAAACCAAGCTCACCGCCGCACGCGTCGTGCAGATAAACGCAATTGGCCGCTGTCGACGTCAAGGATCGGAAGTTCTCAGTCACCACGGTGACGCCTCGATTCTTGGCATGCTTCGAGAGCTGCTGCAGGCTGACGGCGGCTCGCTGCAAGCCGTCGCGATCCGCTGGATGGGCCTCGCCAGCGACCACTCGAACCGTCTTCGCGCCGACTTGCGAAGCGATGTCAATCCAGCGTTCGATAAAGCCGATGTCGGCCTGATGACGAACCGCGTTCGCGGTCGAGATGTCCCCGTAGTCGACGAGCAACGTGTAGAACTCGACGCCGTGATCGACAAAAGCCTGTCGCAGGGACGCCAGATATTCGGACGAAGTGCTGGGAAAGTGAAAATGGCAGATGTCCAACGCCTGAATCCCTCGCGCTTTGGCGAGACGTGGGAGATCAAGCAGTTGAATGAGATCAGGCTGCGGGACCTCTTCCATGATATGGGTTTGAGCACCTTCGTCCCATTGGGTCATTCGAAGCGGTCCCAAGCTGCGGTGCAGACTCCAGGACGTGAGTGATAGATACGGCATAGGAATGCCTCCTTTATGTCGCGGATCGTGTGATGACATACGTACCGCCCTGGATGACAGGGAACGCCAGCACGGATTGTTCCATTTCATAATACACCTGTGCGCCATTCTGACGGACGGCAATTCCAGGTTCGCCGTCAGTTTCCATCCGACAAACGCCGTCGCGCGTGGCCCGGACGACGACCTTGGTCCAGACGCCTTCGGCCCAGTCGAGATCAATCTCGCAGCCGCCGCGGCACCGTATCCCGCGAAGCGCGCCTCGCTTCCACGCCGACGGCAGCGCGGGCAGCAGTTCGATCACGCCGCGATGAGACTGCACCAGCATTTCGACGATACCCGCCGCAATCCCGAAGTTCCCGTCAATTTGAAACGGAGGATGGGCGTCAAACAGGTTGCGGTACACGCCGCCGCCGCGATAGCCCAGATTCGCTTCCCCCACGATGGTCAGCATCCGGTCCAGCAGTTTCCACGCCCGATCACCGTCGCGGAGCCGAGCCCACAGGCACGCCTTCCAGGCCAGGCTCCAACCGGTGCCTTCGTCTCCGCGCCGCTCCAAACTGCGCTTCACGGCGTCGAGGTAATGCGTGTTCCCTGGCAAGGTGAGTTGATAACCCGGGAATACGCCGTACAAATGGGAGACGTGGCGATGATGCTCTTCCCAATCCTCCCAGTCGCAAGACCACTCCTGCAACTGGCCGTGTTTTCCGACGGCGAGCGGACGCAGGGCGTCGACTGCGCGCTGCCACTGTGAGTGCAGGGATTCGTCGAGATTGAGCAATTCCGCTGCTTGAATCGCGTGCGTGAACAGTTCCTTGAGGAGCATGACGTCCATCGTGGAACTCGCCGAAACGGCGCTCGACTGCCCATCTTCCGTGATGAAACCGTGCTCTGGCGAAGTCGACGGAATCGACTGCCGCTTCCCTGACGGATCCGCAGCCAGCCAATCGAGCGCAAACAAGGCCGCGCCGCGCATCAATGGATAGGCCGTCTCCCGCAAGAAGACATCGTCCCCGGAGAAGCGGTAATGGTCCCACAAGTGCGCACACAGCCATGGACCGGCCATGGGCCACATCGACCACGATGGATTGCCTTCGCCGCAACCGCCGGCGGCGTCCGTCATCCGCCACAAATCCGTGTTGTGATGCGCGACCCAACCGCGACAGCCGTAATCTGCGGCCGTCCGCTGCCCATTCTCGGCAAGTTCGCGGATCATGCGGAACAAAGGTTCGTGACACTCGGCGAGATTGCAGGTTTCGGCGAGCCAGTAGTTCATTTGCGTGTTGATATTGAGCGTCAGATTGCTGCACCACGGCGGTCGCGTCTCGCTGTTCCAAACACCTTGCAGATTGGCTGGCTGCGATCCCGGCCGCGAGCTCGCGATCAACAGATAGCGCCCATACTGAAACAACAGTTCGATCAACTTGGCATCGTTCGCCCCATGCCGAATGATCCGTTCGTCCGTGGGCAGATGGGCGTCCCCGCCGCCGTCCTCCAGCCCTAGCCGCAATTCGGTCCGGCCAAACAACGACTGATGATCTTGGCCGTGCGCAGCTTTCAAAGCCGCATAGTCGTGCACCCTCGCGGTTTCGAGCTGCGCTTCGACGCGGCAGATCTCGTCGACGCCGCCATCGGCTCCGGGGGCTCGACCGGGCATCCGATGGAAACCCGCAAAACTCGTCGCGGCCGCAAACAGCAGTGTCACGTCGCGGGCATCCACGACGCGCAGCCCGTCGCCGGACCACTCGAGCCGCCCGTCGCAGCTGGTCACCGTCGTCCGCGCGTGAAATCGCATCTGCCGCTCGTCCGTCGGTGAATCGGCGTACTGCAAGGGATTGTCCGATTCCTGATAACTGGCCGCGACATGGACCGGGGTCACGCCGTCGATGGCGAGATCTCCCGCTTCCTGGCGAACGGAATACCGCAATTTGCCGTCGAACCTCACGGTAAAGTTCAGACGCAACGGGCCATTTGACGAGAGGTGGACCACCATGACCTGGTGCGGGTGCGACACGAAAACTTCCCTCTGAAACCGCGTCGCCCCAATGGCGTACTGGGTTCTCGCGATCCCGGCCGCCAAATCGAGACTCCGTTCGTAATCCGCCGCGAGATCTCCGTGCTCAAACGAAAGGAGCAGGCTGCCAAGCGGCAGGTACGATTCGCCATATGGCCCGGAGACTCGCCGGCTCAACTCGTGCGCTTCCTGGTAGCGACCGGCCACGACGAGCGAACGAATCTCCGCCAAGGTCGCTTTCGCGTGCGGCATCGGCTGGCGGTGCGGATACCCTGACCACAGCGTGTCTTCGTTCAAATCGATCCGCTCCCGCTCCACGCCGCCAAAGACCATGGCGCCAATCCTGCCGTTGCCGAGCGGCAGGGCGTCCGTCCACTCCCGAGCCGGAGATGTGTACCACAACCTCAGACTGTCCGGTGCGCTCGGGGCATCGCTCATGATTCAAGCACCCAGACGTCCTTCGGATTGACGCGCACCTGGCCCGTGACGGTTCCCCCGCCCAGCAGATCCTTGTATGTCCCATCGCCGAGATCGACCGTATGAACCACGTCCCCGTGATTCAACAGGAATGTGTACGATGAAGCGCCTTTCCGCCGGACCGTGACCTCCACGTCGGCAGGTGCGGCGACAGGCGGACGGATGTCGTGCCGTTGAAGAATCGTCGCGGCGAGATCGTCCAGGAAACTCGGTTCCGGGCTGGATGCGACGTACCAAGCGTGCCCCTTGCCGAATGGGTTGCGCGTGACCGCCGGCATACCCTTGTAGAAATCGTGTCCGTACACGGCGACGATGTCGGCGCCTTCGCTGTGCAGGAGATCGCAGAGCATACCGCAGCGATACTCGCCCTCAACCGCCCCCGCGGGAGACGAAACGACAAAGCGATTGTGCATGTCGGGCAACAACGCGTCGATCTCCTCGACCCAAATCCCGAGCAGCTTTCGCAACTCGCCGGGATAACCGCCTTGAATGACGAGATCGTTCTGATTGACGAGTCCGCTGAAGAACGTCGTGACGAACGTTCCGCCTGCGCTCACGAAATCTTCCAACCGTCGCGCGACACCCGGTTTCACCATGTACAGAACCGGCGCCACGACGACGTCATACTGGGAAAAATCGCTGTCGACGTGGATCATATCGACAGACACATGGTGTCGGTAAAATGCGTCGTAGTACTTCTGCACTTCGCGAAGATACTGCAAATCGCGGCTCGGTCCGCTGGAGAACTCGACAGCCCACCAGTTGTCCCAGTCGAACAGGATGCCGACTCGGCTCTCGACGCGGGAATCGAGCAGTGCGTCCCCCAGTCTCTGCAGTTCCTCCCCCAGCGCGGCCACTTCCCGAAAGACGCGCGTGTTCGTGCGGCCCGCGTGCGCAATCACAGCACCGTGGTATTTTTCACAGGCGCCGATCGATCTGCGCAACTGAAAGAACATCACGGTGTCCGCCCCGCGCGCCACCGCCTGGTAACTCCACAGGCGCATGACGCCCGGGCGCTTCAAAGCGTTGTACGGCTGCCAATTTTGCTGGCTCGGCGTCTGTTCCATCAGCATGAATGGCTGGCCGTCCTTCAATCCGCGCATCAGATCGTGGCGCAGCGCGGTGACGCTGACGGGCGTATCGTAGGCGGGGTAATTGTCCCAGGAGACGATGTCCATCTCCCTCGCCCACCGAACGTAGTCGAGTGGTTTGTACGTGCCCATGAGGTTCGTCGTGATGGGGATATCGTGCGAATGGCGGCGGATGGCGTCGCGTTCCAGGCGGTAGCACGCCAACAAGGAGTCGGACATGAACCGCATGTAATCCAGCGAAATGCCTTGGAACGCTGTCGCCCGATCACCCCATTGTTCACTCAGGACGTTCGGAACGACAATTTCATCCCAATCGTAAAACGTGTGTCCCCAGAAACGGGTGTTCCAAGCCCGATTCAGTTCGTCCAACGATCCATATCGATCTTTCAGCCACACCCTGAAGGCGCGCTCGCACTTGTCGCAGTAACAGGCTCCGCTGTATTCGTTGCTGATGTGCCAAACCAGCACGGCCGGGTGATGGCAGTAGCGCTCTGCCAGCTTTGTCGCGATTTGGGCCGATTGCCGCCGATAGCTGGGGCTGTGTGGACAAGCGTTGGCGCGGCCGCCGAACTTGTGCTGCCTGCCTTCGAAATCGACGCGCAAAATGTCCGGATACTTTTTCACCATCCAGGCAGGCGGCACAGCCGTTGGCGTCGCCAAACAGACGTAGATGCCATTCTCGTACAAACGGTCGATTACGGTATCCAGCCACGCGAAATCAAACGTGTCTTCCCCTGGCTGCATCAAGGCCCAGGAGAAGACGCCGAGCGTCGCAATGTCGATGCCAGCCTGTTTCAGCATCTCGATGTCTTCCTCGAGTGTCTCAAGATAGAACTGCTCTGGGTTGTAATCGCCGCCGTAGAAGATCTTGGGGAGTTTCGCGTTGATCATCGATATCCTCCATTCTCATTCGGAAGCCGTCAGGGCGCTGTCCGTCACAATTCAACGACCAGTTCCGTCCGCCCCTCGTCCGGAATCAATTTGACGCCTTCCTCCGTCTGCTCCACACGGCCGCCAAGGACCGTGCGAACGCCGTCGATGCCATGCAGACGAACGGTCCAATGGGTCGCTTTGTCGCCGCGAACCTGCACGGTAATGGTCCGCTCGTTACGGGTCGCCCTTGCCGCCAACCCAAGTTCGCCTTCCTTGGTGAACACATTCGCATTCGCCGCGGCGCCGTCGTCCAGCGCAAACAGATGCAATTCCACGCCATCCGTATAGTCGTAATCGGCCTGCGCCGCACTCTCCGCCGCCGCGAGCAGGGTGTTCGGCCTCACAAACAGCGGCAGACTCATGTAATCGTATTTCTCCGTCCGCCACGTTCCACCTCTCACGCGCTCGCCGTTCAACAGATGTGTCCAAGTTCCCGCAGGCAGATAGTACGTGACCTTGCCGTCTTCTCGGAAAATCGGCGCGACGAGCAGCGCGTCGCCGAGCATGTACTGCCGATCCAAATGCTCGCACGCCGGATCGTCCGGAAATTCGAGCAACATCGCGCGCATCATGGGTACGCCTGTGTCTTTCGCCTCCACGGCTTTCGCGAACAGGTACGGCATCAAGCGATTCTTCAGATTCGCAAAATGGCGGAGGACGTCCACCGCTTCCTCGTCGAACAGCCACGGCACGCGGTAGGACGAGTTCCCGTGCAGTCGGCTATGGCTCGACAGCATGCCAAACGCGACCCAGCGCTTGTACAGGTCCGGCGTCGCGGAATCTTCGAATCCACTGATATCGTGGCTCCAAAATCCGAAGCCGCAGATGCCGAGCGACAAGCCGCCGCGCAGGCTCTCCGCCATCGAAGCGTACGACGCGGAACAATCTCCGCCCCAGTGGACAGGGAACTTTTGTCCGCCCACCGTGGCTGATCTCGCAAACACGACCGCTTCCTGTTCGCCAAGTTTGTCGCGCAGCGTCTCAAAGACCACTTGGTTGTAGAGATAGCTGTAGTAGTTGTGCATTTTCACTGGGTCCGATCCGTCGTGGTAAACGACGTCCACCGGGATGCGTTCGCCGAAATCGGACTTGAACGCGTCGACGCCCATGTCGATCAGCCTTGCAAGGTGATCGCTGTACCATTTGCGGGCGTCTGGATTCGTGAAATCGACGATGCCCATGCCCGGCTGCCACAAATCCCATTGCCACACGTCGCCGTTTGGCCGTTTGAGCAGGTAGCCCTTCTCCACGCACTCATCGAACAACTGGGACTTCTGGGCAATGTACGGGTTGAGCCACACGCAGATTTTATGCCCTTTGTCTTTGATTCTGCGCAACATGCCGACCGGATCCGGGAACCCATCCCGATCCCATTCAAAGCTGCACCATTCGAACGCCCGCATCCAAAAACAATCGAAGTGGAACACGCGCAGAGGAATGCCGCGCTTTGCCATCCCATCGATAAAATGCATGACAGTCGTTTCGTCGTAATTCGTCGTGAAGGACGTCGTCAGCCAAAGGCCAAACGACCAAGCAGGGGGCAAGGCCGGACGCCCTGTGAGGGCCGTGTACTTCGCGATGACTTCTTTCGGCGTCGGCCCATAGATGATGAAATAGTCGAGATCTTCGCCCGCCACGCTGAACTGCACTTTCGAGACGTGCTCCGATCCCACTTCAAACTCCACATTTTCCGGATGGTTCACGAGCACACCATAGCCGCGGCTGCTCAAGTAAAACGGGATCGTTTTGTACGCCTGATCTGTGCTCGTGCCGCCGTCCCGATTCCACGTATCGACGGTCTGTCCGTTTTTGACAAACGGCGTAAACCGTTCGCCGAAGCCGTAAATCTGTTCGCCCACGCCGAGATCGAGCAATTCGCGAATGTACGGCTCGCCGCGATCGCGCACATACGCCAGCCCTTTGCGCCCGCTTCCTGTCAGGCGATCCCCGTGTCCGAAATACTCGATGCCCCAGTCGCCGCCCTTTCGGACGCGGACGGTCAAATTCCCGGACGTCAGCGCGACATCGGATTCGGTTTCCGCAGTCAAGACCGCGCAGTCACTGGTCGAGATCGAAAACTTTGGACCGGGCCTTCGCTGACCCTTGAAGTGGTAAACCTGCACTCGAATGACGTCAGGCATAGGCGAGGAAAGGCGCAAGGTCAAGGCCGGCCCCGCAAGCGTCGCGCCGCGATGGCGAATGGGCTGGCATGGCGCGAACACGTCCAACGATGCCGCGCTCCTCGTGATTTCGTAAGCTTCTGCACACGCGTGAATCGACACGCCCTCGCGCGTGAGCCAGTTTCCGTCTGTAAATTTCATAAGCTGACCACCTGACGTTGCGAAATTGGTATAAGGAAGATGGATGAAATGATTGAAAGCGCTCACATGATTGGTGAAAAGTCACTTGGAGAGAACGCCCCCAGCGTCGATGATTCGCATTATACTTACATCTCATGAGGATAAATTGAACTTTCCTGATGAAAACCGGTACAATTTTAGCATCTGAACAGCCGTCGCTCGAAGGAAGGTGCTGGCCCTTATGGAATCGCGAGATTTGCTGGAAATCCGTGAACATGGGTCAACCATGTTCCATTTGCAAGTCTATGAGGTCGTCCTGACTCGGGGACCGAAGCAGCAGCCTGTCAATCTTCATTGGCACGCGGAAACCGAGTTTGTTCTCGTGACAGAGGGCACGGTGCGAATTCGAGTGGGCACCGACTGGGTGGACATCGAGAAAGGTTCGGCAGTCATGATCAACGGCGAAGAACTCCACAGTATGATCGCTCCAGATGATTTGCCGAGCGAGTGCAATGCCATCGTGTTCGACCTAAGTTTGCTCGACAGCGCCCGGTACGATTTGATCCAGCACCAGTACATCCAGCCATTCGTCGAAAAACGCTACCGCTTCCCTCGGCTCGTACGTCCAGGCTCCGTTTGGTCCGACGCCGTCTTGCACGACTTGTCGCGCATCTGCGATCTGTCTCTGACGCGGCCGATCGCGTTTGAAATGCGCATCAAATCGCATCTCTATTCCATCTTGGCCGAGTTGTACCAGCACAACGCGTACGACGGTGATCGAAAAACAAACAAATTTCAGGAGGATAAATTCGATCGCCTCAAGCACGTCCTCACCTACATCGACGAACATCTCAGCGACCGCCTCCGCCTGGACGAACTCGCGGCCGAAGCGCACATGAGCGAAGGCCACTTCTGCCGCTTCTTTCGAGAAATGACGCAGCAGAAACCCATGCGCTACATCAACGAAAGACGGGTGCAACACGCGACGCGCATGCTGGAGGATCCGGATCGGAGCATCACGTCCATCGCCCTCGATCTCGGTTTTCAAGACGTCAGCTACTTCATCCGCGTGTTCCGTTCTTTCAATCACTGCACGCCGCTCGACTATCGCAAACGTTTGATGCAGGCAGATGTCCGCGCAAATCCATGAGCAATCCAGGCGGGTTGGGGGGCGGAGGCGGCAAGGGCGGAGGCACCAGGGGAGCGCCGGGCGGGCGAATAAGCGGCGCTCAGCCGCTTATTCCGGCGAATCCGCCGGATCGAAGACAAATAAGCGGCCCCACGCCGCTTATTTGTCTTCATTTATCCCGGAATGGCGCGATTTCAGCCGATTAAGCCGCCTGGCCCCCCCTTATTCCGCACAGATTCGCCGATTCGACACACTTAAGCGGCCTGAGACGGCTTATTTGCCTTCGCAGCCCGCTAGCGTGGCCCGCGAGTGTGACCGGAAGCCCGAGGCGAGCGCCGCGGAGGCGCGATCGCGATGCCGAGCCATGACCCTCGTCGATGCCTCGACCAAGCTCACGAAGGCTTAGGAAGCGACCGCCTTCAATTCGCGGCCGATTTTGCTTTTCCTGTCCGCGATGATGAAGTACACCAGCCCAGTGACGATCGGGGCGGCAAACGCGGTCAAATCGGCACCGCCGAACCAGGCGTTCGACAGCGGGCTCACCCACAACGCGCTGTTTGCGGTGAAGAAGGTTGCTGCGATACCGATGATAAACGCAATCATCGCCCGCCAGTTGACGCCGCCGGTAAACCAATAGGTCGATCCCGGCGCCGTATCGACCAACGCGTCTGAATCGTATTTGCCGCGATGGATGAAGTGATGGACGAGGAAAATCGTCGCCCATGGCCCGATGGCCATAATCATCATGTCGAGGAAGTTCTGAAAGAACGTTACGAAATTATTGGAGAAAAAGAGCGCGTAAATGCCGATGATGGTACAGATGGCTCCGTCAATCGCCACCGCCCAATACCGCTTGAGACGAACGCCCATCGACAAGAAACTCATGCCCGAGCTGTAGGCGTTCAAGTAGTTTGCGCAGATATCGCCGATCACGACGGCAATCAGGAACGGAATGGCCGCCCATGCGGGAATCGCCTTCGCGATCGCGAGGACAGGATTGCTTTCAAAAGCGGTGGGATTGACGAACGTCCCCAACAAAATGCCGAGGCCCATCATCACGAAGCTGGCGATACCGCCGCCCAAAAACGTCACGCCCACGATGCGGCGGGTCGGCGTTTCCGTCGGAAGATAGCGCGAATAATCCGCCGCGAAGTTGACCCATCCGTAGAACGTACTAGCCAGGCCAATGGAGAGCGCGAGCAAAAATGTCGGAAAGGAGCCATGCGCGGCCATATCCTTGACTGGCGTCGAAAATCCCCAGTGCACGGACGGCAGCACGGCGAAGACCACAATCACTGCGCAGATGCCCAAGACGAATGCGAGAATCCGCTGCATCGTGACCAACGTCGCATGACCCAGGATGGGCACGGTATAGGTCAAGATCAAGGTGATGATCAGCGAAACGACCGTCGGGCCAACACCGCTTGAAGGAAGTCCAACATATTGAGCCAGGCTCAAAATTGCCCACACGGTCAGAACCATGGTGACACTTTCCCAGCCGACGGCGGTCAACCAGCTGAAGAATGCCGGAACCTTGTTGCCATGGACGCCAAACGCCGCCCTGGAAATGGTCAGCGTGACAGTGCCGGCTTTGGGACCGGCGGCGCAAGCAAACCCGAGCACTGCGAACGACAAGGAACAAAACAGCGCGGCGAGCAAGCTCTCCCACACATTCAAGCCGAGCGAAGTGAACAATTGCCCTGTGATGACACCCGTGTAGGTCAATACTGCGGCGAACCACACGAAAAACAGCTCTCGCGGCATGCCGTGTCTCTTATCCTGCGAGATGATGCCGTTACCCTCGGTTTCCAGATGGAATGCGGCATCGGTCTGCGCAGCGTTCGACATCGACGCTTGCGATATCTTTGTAGCCATCTCCTCGACTCCCCCTAGAAATGAAAAAGACCCCTGCCAGTGAGGACTCGTCAGTCAACTTCACCAGTAGAGGGCGTCGCGAGAAAGTATTTCAGGCAATGCCGAGACGCAGGCACTCACGCCGGAACCACCATCAGGTACCCAGAGCGGGAGCCGCGCAAGGATCCGCACGCCACCATTCACAACGTCCTCGTAGGCAAGTGATTGACGGTCACTTGGTAGAGACTGCCGAGCCATATTCTCGGCATTATACGAGGTCTAATAAGTTCACACCTAGTCTACTGGCCGAACAGCCAAAGAAGCAATAGTATTCCTACGCAAATGAGGCAAATTGTATCACTTTGTTTGCATTTGTCGAAATTCGGACAAGGGAGGATCGGGCTATTTTGGTGGTGTTATCCATGGGCGGGATCGAAACGCGGCGGGAGACCCTTACGGCCGTGAGACCCTCACATGCCCCTTCGCGCGATGTCGATCCGCCTGAAGCAGCAGGGAAGGACCAACCAGGCGGATTATCCAATCCGCACTGGTTGACCCGATGTCGCTGACTCATAGGCCGCGAGGGCCACTTCGAGCGCGCGCAGACCGTCCTCGCCCGTTACGGACGGCGAAGCCTTTCGTTCAGCTACGCTTCGGATAAAGTCCGCGACGAGCAACGAGTCCATGTCGTCTCCCCAATTTTCGTGTGTGGTGTGTCCGCTGAGATCGCTGTGGAGCAGCATATGTTGACGAAAGACATCCAGCGAGAGCGTTCCTTCCGTGCCGATGATTTCCACCGTCACGTCGCCCCACGTCGGATAGGAGGCGCATCGCGACCAACTCGGATCGTGCGACGCGATCACGCCGTTTGCGAATTCCAGCGTCAGCAGCCCGCAATCGTCCACCGCGAGCGAGTCGTGAAAGCGTGTGTCGATCTCGGCGTACACTTCGCGGACCTCACTGCCGGTGAACCAGCGCATCAGATCGACGACGTGGACGGTGTGATCCAGGACTGCGCCGCCGCCGGACAGAGCCGGATCGACGAACCATCCCCCCGGGTTCTGCCCGCGGTTGGTGCCCCGCATCGCCAAAATCCGTCCGACGCGCCCTTGCTCCAAGAGCCGCTTGACCCGCTGAACCGCAGGATGGAAGCGCACCGGGAAAGCGGTTTGCAACAGCACGCCGGATTCCCGACAGGCGACGATCATCGCTTGCGCGTCAGCCAGCGTGGTCGCGATCGGTTTCTCGCACAGGATGTGCTTGTTCGCCTTGGCTGCGGCGATCACGACTTCGGCATGCCTTGCGTTCTCCGTGCAGACAATCAGTGCATCGATGTCCTCAGCCAGCAACGCCGGATAGTCGCCGACGTACCGAACGCCGTATTGATCTGCGGCAGCCTGTCCCCGCTCTGGAAGATCATCCGCAATGGCCGCGAACTCGACACCTTTGATGGATTGCAGGGCGTTTGCGTACGAATGGGCATGCATGTGCGCGAAGCTGACGATTCCGACTTTCATGATCTCACCTCCAGCTCGATTGGACGGCCGGTCGCAGCCGATTCCAGGGCCGCGAGACTGATCCGCAAGGCCTCGTAAGCGTCCCTTGCGGTGACAATCGGCTCTGCTCCAGACTGGATGCACGCCAAAAAGTGTTCCAGCTCCAACTGATACGGATCTTTCGCCAGCGGACTTTCAGGTACGGCGACCCCTTCGGATCGGCCGATCCGTTCGCGCAGCGAGAGGTGAATCGGCATTTCCTCATCGCCGACGTGTTCCAACACGCCGCCCGTCCCCGCAATCTCAAGCCGGGTCTGGAAACCGGACGGATAGGCCCAAGTGCCTTCGACGTGGGCGATCACGCCGTTTTCGAAGCGAAGGCTGACGAAGGCGTGATCGAGCCGATTCAAATCGCGCCCGCGCAGACTCTTCGCATAAACCCGCCGGACGTCGCCAAAACACCACCGCAAGAAGTCAAAGTCGTGGATGATCATGTCGACAATCAACGTGCCGCTGTTCTCCGCGCTCGCATACCAGTCGTTCCACGATGTCGGAAAGACGCCGCCGCGGGTTGTCCGCACCGTGCCTACCTGGCCAACCGCGCCAGCCTGCAACAACTCGTACGCCTTCCGATATTGCGGAAAGAAGCGCAACACTTGCGCGATGAACAATCGCACGCCGTTTTCCTCGCAGACGTCGATCATCGCCTGCGCGTCAGCCAAAGTCCGCGCCATCGGCTTCTCGCAAATGACGTGTTTGCCCGCTCGGGCCGCTGTCTCCACGTAGCCGCGATGGAGGTACGTCGGAACGCAGATGTCGATCACGTCGACCTCTGCCTCCTCGAACAGCGCCTCGATGGTCGGGTACCACGTCGTGTGAAACAACTGCGCCATCGCACGGCCGTGATCCTCGCGAACCTCAACGATGCCCGCAAGTTCGACATCCTCCATACGGGTGTACCCTTGGGCGTGAACACTGCCAATCGTGCCGCAGCCGACAAGTCCTACTCGGAACATAGCTCATACACCTCTCAATTGACGCCTTGGGCGGACGTACTCCTCAGGCTCCGCAAAAATGACAGGCTGGCGTGAACGCCCTCGAGCTCGTCTCCTTCGCCTTCGTACTCCACCGACAGGGCCCCTGTATAGCCGATCGTGTCGAGCATCGAAAAGATGTCCTTGAACGGCACAATCCCTTGGCCGCATGCCGCGCCAGCGAAATATTCACCCGTCGTCGCAAGCAGGCCCTTGTCACTCGGCACAAAGTCTTTCACGTGAACGTGACCGAGATAGCCGGACAGTTGAGCCAACGCCTCCATCGGCTGCTGGCCAACCAGGTAGAAATTGCCGACGTCGAATGTCGATTTCAGCGCGTTTGAACCAACTTCCAGAATCACGCGTTTGACCTGATCGCCGCGTCCAGCCAGTTTTCCGTGATTCTCCAACGCAAGAATGACGTCGTCCCCCGCTTCGGCAGCGGCGGCCTTCAGCCCTTCCACGATATAACCGAAGGCAGATTCAAAGTCGTAACCTTCTTTTAAATCGCCAGAGAATACGCGGACAACCGGGCTTCCTAGTTTTTTGGCGAACGAGATGCCGTTTTGTACAGCCTGCAAAGCCGATTCCCGGTTCGCGACGTCGGTGTGGACAAAGTCGTTTGTCACGGCGTACGCCGCAACCTTCATGTCGTGGCTGCGGAGATATTCGAGAACCGCCGGGACCTCGGTATCGGCGTCGCGCCAGAACAAATCCAGCAATTCCACATGTTGAACGCCCGCTTCATGGCAAAACTGAAGAAAGTCGATCACGCTCCAACCGTCGTTGTAAAACTTTCTGTGGACGCTCCACATGCTCACACACAAATCCATCGCCATGTCCTCCTCTATCCTCGGCTCACCGGTCATCATACTTCGATTTCTTCGACATCCACTTCTCTGCGCAATTCGGACGATTGACGAATACCGCTGAGCATCTGCACCACTGCCGCCCCTTGCGACGGCGGAATCAACGGCGTGCTGCGGCGAACGACGCAATCGACGAAATGGTTGATCTCCTCTTCATAAAAATCGTTGGAAACCACATCGAGTTTTGCCTCGCCAAACACTTGATTGTGTTCGCCGTAGTAGCAAAGCGGTTCCAGCGAAATTCCGCCTTTTGTCCCATACGCGTCCACTTTGACGGCATCGTCCTGCGGACCGTTCAAGGCCCAGCTCACTTCCAGGCTGAGGACCATGCCATTCTCAAAGCGAATGTACGCGGTCGAGAAGTCCTCCACGTCGAACACGGAGTTGTCCTGGTTTGCGGCATCGGCCGACTTCCAACGCCCGGTCATGAGCGTATTGTACTTGCCAATCCCCTGGACCAACTGGCCAGAGATCTTGGCGGGCTTTTGCATGCCTGTGATCCACCAGGCGAGATCGAGCGCGTGAACGCCGATGTCCATCAACGATCCGCCGCCTGACTTCGAACGATCCGTGAACCACCCCGTCGGCGTTCCGCGCCTGCGGAGAATTTTCGCCTTGACGTAATAGATGTCGCCGAGCTCTCCCGCATCGACCAAATGCTTCAAAGCCCGCGCCTGGTTGCGGAACCGGTGCGGCATACCAATCATGCAAATGCGGTTTGCCTTCTCCGCTTCCGCGACGAGTGCCTTGGCCTCGCTGTAATCCGTCGATAAGGGCTTTTCCAACAAGACGTCGACACCATGCCGAATCGCGGTCAGCGCCAACGGAACGTGGCTGGTATTCGGGGTACAGATACTGACCGCGTCGATGTTTTCGTTCGCAAGCATTTGTTCAACGTCGGTATACGCCGCCGCAACGCCGAACTTGTTGGCCACCGATTGAGCGCGCTGCTCGTTGAAATCCGCGACCGCGGCAAGAACCACCTGGTCATTCTTGCGGTAGTTCGGAAGGTGGGCAATCTCAGCAATGGATCCAACACCAATCACGCCTACACGTATGGGCATCTTCATCACTCCTCAAGAGTCTGTTCATATAGAAACGATTGCAGGGCCGCGCCAACGACGCCTGCTTCAGCGCCAAATTGCGCGGCCGCGATGGCGACGGGCCGCACAAGGGAGGACATGCCGAGCGTTTTGACGCGCTCCCGCACACCCGTGAGCAACCACTCGCCACTCTCCATCACGCCGCCTCCAAGCACAATCATCTGCGGATTGAACGCGTGGATCAGGCTGACGCACGCCATCGACAGGGCGTCCAGCATGTCGTGGACCACGGCGGCGGCGACAGGATCGCCAGCTTGCGCCTGTTGCAATACAGCCCGAGCGTCGAGTGTCGGCGATGGAGTCGATCCACCTGTCTGCGCAAGACGTTCCCGCATCATCCGCGCGATACCTGTGCCAGACGCGTAAAGCTCAAGGCAGCCGCGACTGCCGCAATTGCAGTCAGGCCCGCGATAATCCACACAAACGTGGCCGAACTCGCACGCCGCTCCCCAATCGCCCCGCACCAGCCGGCCGTCTTCCCATGCCGCCCCGCCGACTCCGGTGCCAAGGGCCAACATCAGGACATGCTGGCGGCCTGCAGCGACGCCAAACCGCGTCTCCGCGAGCAGGTGGACGTTCACGTCGTTGTCCACCCAGACCGGGAATCCAATCGGCTCAAGGGCGGATCGCAAATCCACATTCATCCAGTCGCGGATGTTGGGCGTCCCGGAGACGACCGTACCCGCTTCGAAGTTCACCTGACCGGCGGTCCCGACACCGACGCCAACCACTTCGTGCGACTCCGAAGCCGCGTACGCGGCGAGTGTTGCCGCCAGTTCGACAACGGTCTGAACGACTCCATCGCGATCACTCGCTGGAGTCGCACACCTTACTTGATGGATGATTCGCCCATCTTCGCACACGACGGCCCCGAGGGTTTTCGTTCCGCCTACGTCAATGCCAATGCTGCAGCGCACAAGTTCCACTCACCTTCGTCGGTCTCATCGAGCCGACGGTTTTGCGGTTGGTCGAACCATCTTCAGCCGTTCGACAAAATGTTTCGTAATTTCCTGCGGTCTGGTGATGGCCGAACCCACGACCACGCTGGTGCATCCAAGTTCGATGCAGCGCGCCGCGTCTTCGGGCGTTCGGATATGTCCTTCGGCAATCACTGGGATATCGACACTTTGAACGAGCTGCTCAATGAGGTCGAAATTTGGATTCGGGTCGTGCTCGGTGTAGGGCGTGTAGCCCGACATCGTGGAGGCGACGAGATCGAAACCCAAATCGGCGGCGCCGATCCCTTCTTCGAGCGTCGAGATATCCGCCATGACGAGAAGCTCAGGAAATGTGCGGTGAATCTGTTCAAGGAGATCGGAAAGTTCAATCCCATTGGGACGCGGTCGAAACGTCGCGTCCAACGACACGACTTCCGCCCCGGCCAAGGCGACTTCCTCCACTTCACGCATGGTCGGCGTGATGTAGATGGGACTGCCTTCGTACGTTCGCTTCACGATACCGACGACCGGGAGATTGACTTCCTTCTTAATCTCGCGAATATCGTTCGCACCGTTGGCCCGAATTCCGACAGCGCCACCTTCGGCAGCCGCAACAGCCATGCGAGGCATGACGTTCGCGCCGTGCAACGGTTCGTCGTCGAGCGCTTGGCACGAGACGATTAAGCCGCCGCGAATTTGATTAATTAACGTTTCCAACTTCATATTCCATCACCACACCCTGCTCTCCGGTGTTGTAGATGTTGCCTATTGGAGACATATTCTACATACAAGCGGAATATCCCTTCAAAATTAGTAGTCGAAGTGGAGTATTCTTTTATAATAGAATGAAGATAGCGTTTGCATAAGGAGGCGTCTTTCCTATGAATATTGCTGTGACTTCCGATTTGCACTTCATGGCCTGGGCCGACACGCTTGAACCAGTCGACTCCGTGCCTGGTCTCTACCACGCTTTGCACGACATCGCCGAACAAAACCCGGACCTCGTGGTGATGAACGGCGACCTTACGAACGGCAAGGTCCGAGACTATGAGTTGGCGATGCGCGCGGTGCGCCACTACCTCGATGCGCCGATCCTCTTCACAATGGGCAACCACGAATACTATGGCTACTACGAAGACGAAATGTATTCATGGTCGATGGCGCAGCAGCGCTTTCTGTCGTACACGGGACAGGACGCCATCTACAAATCTCTGGATTTCGGCGACGTGCGGCTCGTGCTTCTCTCTCCAGAAGGTTATCACCCCGATTGGCACGACGCTGCATGGCTGTCACCTGCCCAGTTGCGTTGGTTCGAATCCACCGTAAGCCAGTGGCGCGGGAGACTTCTCGTCTTTCTCCATCAGCCTGTCAACGGCACCGTCGCCAATTCCGAGATGACGTGCTTCCAGAGCGAAGAGCTCCAGGCCATCCTCGCCCATCGCCCCAACACGTTCGTCATCAGCGGCCACACGCATCAACGGATGGACCAGCCGGCGCAATTTCTATGCCGCGACGGCGTTTATTACGTAGGCGGAGGATGCACGCTGAACGCCCACCCGCAAAGCCGCTTCGTCGAGTTGACCGAATCGACGACGACGTTTCGCATTCGCGATCACAAGTCGCTGCGCTGGCTGGACAACGACTACCGCTTCACCGTGCCCGTCGCAAACGAAACAGTGACGACAAGCGACAAAGGCTGAGGTGTCCTTCAGTACATCTTGTCCACGACAGACTTTGCGCTTTTGCTCAACGCTTCAAACGTCGACGCTCGCTGTTTGAGCGACACGATGGTAGACAGAATGTCCAGCACGTGAATCTGTGCGAGCTTTGACGCAAATGCCCCCCCTTGGAGGGGCGTTTCCTTCGAGGCCGCAATCAAGACGGCGTCAGCGTACGACGTGATGGGCGATCTCGCATGGCTGGTCAAACAAATCACATAAGCCCCGTTCTCTTTCGCCAGCTTCATCGCGTCGACCAAGTCCTTCGTGCTGCCCGAAGTCGAAATGCCCAGAACGACATCCGCCGGTGTCATCATCGAGCAATTCATGGCGATGATGTGCGCGTCCGACGCGGCGTGGGCGTCAAAACCCAGTCGCATGAAATGATACTGCGCGTCTTGAGCGGTGATGCCGGACGATCCCACGCCAAAAAAGAATTGACGCCTTGCTGCAATCAACGCGTCAGTCGCTTTCTGAAGCTGCGATTCTTGGAGTAGACTCAGTGTGTCCTCGACCGCCTGCGTGCTGAACGCGGTCATCTTTTTGCAGATGACGTCAATCGGATCGTCTTCTTCGATTTTTCCATACACCTGTTGACTCGGACTGACGAGATCCTGAGCGACGGCAAGTTTAAATTCTTGAAATCCGCGATACCCAAGCTTTCGACAGAATCGAATGACCGTCGTCTCGCCGACTTCAGCGGTTTCAGCGAGATCGGTGACCGAAGAGTACACCGTGTTGCTTGGATTATCCAGAACCGCCTGAGCCACCTTTTGTTCCGCGTTTGACAAGGATGGCAAAATGCTGTGAATCATTGCGATGGAATTGGCCCCGGCCTGCACAACCTTCTCCATATCTCGTTTCACGCTCACCCATCTACCCCTTTCTCCTCAATTTTTCTCGTACATCTCGCACAGCGCGCGCAGCCCCCTGCAGGTTTCCGCGACATTGTACGAAGCGTACGTCGATCCCGACGGAATCTCCGCTGTCAGATACTCATCGTATCCGATTTCCTTTAAGGCAGAAAGCACCTCGCGCCAGGGCACGTCTCCCGCAAACAACGTCGTGAATCCCCGAATGTTCCCCACGTCGGTCCGGAAGTCTTTCACGTGGACGCGCCGAACTCGATGTCCAAGGATGCGAACCCACTGATCCGGATAGCCGTTCGGCAGCACGTTCCCAATGTCCAAGTAGGCCTGCACATGCGGGTGATTCACTTCGTCGATCCATCTTCTGAACTCCAGCGGGCTCAGCAAGAAGCGGTTCCACACGTTTTCGATCGCGATCGTCACACCCGCCGCAGCCGCTGCCTCAGCCAACTCCACCATCGCCTCCTGCGCGCGCTGGTACGCTTCTTCGTAGCCGACCGCCTCCGTGACCAATCCCGGCACAACCAGCACCGTGTCCGCGCCTATCCCTGCCGCCATTTCAACCATCCGAAGCACGACGTCTTTGGCTTGCCGTTGAACCACCGGACTCGAATCGGTCAATGGATACTTCCACAGCAAATCCGTTGACACACTTGGCAGCACAATGCCAAGGTCGTTCGCAAACGATCGCGCTTGTTGCCAGGAACGAGAATCCCCGGACAGCGTGAACGGCCCGTCGTCCGACAGGTTCACTTCAATGGCCCGGACCCCATGTTCGGCAGCCGCTCGGCACGCTTCTTCGAAGCTCCACGATGCCGGGAAACACCACATATTCAACGCGCTTTTCACCATCGATCCCCCCAATCCGGCGTCGCCGCGTCGAGTCGAGTCGGCAAGGCGTTGCGCACGAATGCTCCCGCGATCCGCTCGACGTAATCGCCTCTGCTCACGCCGGCACCAGCCCAGAAGTGTTCAGCCGCATGCACGTGCGCTTCGTATTGCCGGGCTTCGGACGTCCATTTTGCGCTGGAGAAATGGCCGAGCCAAGTCGTTTGCAACATGCCCATCGCCCCTGCGCGCTCCACGTACTCGGCAAACGTCTGAATGTTCTTCGGATTCCACCACGTCGCGCCCAGCACATCGAATCCGCTTGCCTTCAGGAATTCGGTCGAGGCGTACTTGCGAAACGGAACATACTGCCAGTCCACCATGACGATGTCGCGCGACAAACGATCGATGTGCGCAGCAAGATCCTCGCCCAACACGACATCCGCCCACATCCACGGGCGAATTCCCTGTTGCAGCAGAAACTCCGCCAGCCGGTTCACGTCCTCGACAAACAGCTTCGAGAAACCCATGGCCTTTCCCTGGTTGGATTTCGGAAATGTCCCAATCATCCGAACTTCGTCGTGGCCGATGTGAAACGCCGTCGGCTGCAGCAGGTCAATCACTTCTTGGTAGATGTCGAACAGCACATCGTACGTGCGCGGCGCAAGCGGATTGTAGGCGTAGGGAACCGTGTCGTCCTCACAGATGTCGAGGTTCCTGCCGTGGTAAAACAGCCATGCGCAGTGCCCAAGCGACTGAACCAGCGGCACGACGTCCAGATACGCGTCCGCGAGGATTTGTTGGACTGCCCGAAGTTCCGCCCGCGTGCCTGCCTCAGGCTGCCAAATCTCCGGATGCGAGCGCCATCGAACCATCGAACATTCCAACACGACGGTGTTGAACTTCAGGCGCGCAATCATATGATTCACAAGTTCCCGCATATGGTCCAGCGACAAAAAGTCCATGAAGATGTGGACACACCGCTGCGACAAAGCGGGCCAGTCGCGAATCGTACAACCGCCTATCGTCAGTTCGCCCTCGTCCGGCAACATCTGAATCACGGTCTGGGTCGCATAGAACAAGCCTCGCTCCGTGCGAGCCGCGCAAACGCAGACATATTCAGCGACATGAACGACGTAGCCTTCGTCGTGTTGCGGAACATCCGGGAGTTGAATACCAAGTTGATCGCGAAGAGCGACGAGATCGTCGACGAACGCCAAAATGACCGCCGATCTCGTCGCGCCGGGCAAGCTTGCGCCAACGTCCAGCGGCACCCCTAAGCGCTCGACCAGCTCAGACTGCAGTTGGCTCGCGGCTCTGATCGCCCGCACTCGCGAATGCCCGGACGCCCACAGCACGGTGTCTCTGGAGAGACGAAACGCACCCGTTCCCAACTCGACCTCTTTCGGCGTCGGCAACACCCTGTTCACGGGATGTCCGGTTGGATGTCCGGTCGAGTCACCGATGGACTCTTCCTTGGCCTCGGACACATCCGCAGCCGTCGTCTCAAACACGTCGACGTTCCACCACCAGGCTTCACCCGTTCCACCAGAGGTGAAGGAAATCGCGTAAAGGGTGGCTCGCACGGTTCCGGTTGGCACAGCCGTACGAAGTTCCAGACTGGTCCAATCCGTGTTGGAGAGGATATGGCTCGACATCGCGCGCTTCAGGAGCTTTCCCTCGGCATCCTCGAAAAACAGCCGAAGCTGCGCGGTCGTATCGCCAACGGTCTTTAACATCCCGCGGACGACCAGGTTCTCGGCTTCCCGCACATCGAACCGCTGCCAGACGTATTCCGCGCTTCTGCCCCGGCCGCGGACAATTTGCATGCGGCCTGCTTCACCATCGGGCCCCTGCGCCTCGATCACGGCGTAGTCGTCGCACTCGGTCTCAGGATTGATGGACCAATGTTTCGCGACGCGCGCATCCGTTCCCTCGCGGTCAAAATCAGGATTTTGCACGAAACCCTGATGATGTGCGGTATCGACTTGCGGCACTTGACGTCCCTCCCCTACGCCCACTCGGACATGGCCCAAGGGCAATTGTCATCATAAGTGTCTTTGAGCTTCGTCCGCGTGGTGACAGGCCACGTGGTGGCCAGGCGTCAGCTCTGTCCACTCCGGCGCCACGGATTTACATACGTCGGTCGCCAATGGACATCTGGTGTGAAAGGCGCAGCCTGACGGCCGATTGATGGCCGAAGGACGATCCCGCCGGGCAATCGGCGTCGTCGGCAATGGTTTGACCTCGTCGCCAATAAAGGCAGGAATCGCCTGGAACAACGCTTTTGTGTAGGGATGAGACGGATTCTTAAAAATCTCCGAAGACGGGCCGGCCTCGACGATCCTACCGAGGTACATGACCGCGATATCTTCGCACAAGAGCCGCACAGCGGCGAGGTTGTGCGAAACAAAGGCGTAGGTAAGCCCCATTCGCGTCTTCATCTCCTGAAGGAGATTGAGAATTTGCGCCTGGATGGAGACATCCAAACTCGCCACCGCTTCGTCGAGCACAAGCAGTTGCGGAGACAGCGCAAGTGCGCGGGCGATGGCAACCCGCTGCTGTTGGCCGCCAGACAACTCGTGTGGAAACTTCGAGTACAGGTCAGGCGCCAGTCCCACAGATTCCATCAAATCCAGCGTCCGTTCCAACTGTTCCGCCTTGCCGCCAACCTTGTGAATTTTGAGTGGCTCGGCAATGTTTTTCCCCACAGAAAAGTGCGGAAACAACGAACCGAATGGATCCTGCGCGACAAATTGGACATTTCGGCGATAGCTCTTCAACTTGCGCGGCGGCAGCCCGCTGACGTTGACGCCGTTCATCCAGATTTGCCCTTCGGTTGCCGGCAACAGCAGTTGCAAAACCCGCATAACCGTCGATTTGCCGCTGCCGCTCTCGCCAACCAGCCCAAAGCTGCGCCCCTTCTCGATGGTCATGTTGATATTCTCGCAGGCGATCAATTCCCCGCGCGATGTCGAGAACGTCTTTTTGACGCCGCGCAGTTCGACCAATGCCTGCCGCGATACGGACAAAACAGCCTCCGGCATCACGCGATCCCTCCCTTTTCCGCAAGCCAACAGGCGACCTGATGCTGTTGGTCGAAATCGATCAGCGGCGGCCGCTTCTCGCACACGGACATCTTCGCCGCGCATCGTTCCGCGAAGATACACCCGGCTGGCAGCGGTCGAGTCGTCGATATCGGGTTGCCTGGGATGTACGGAAGCGGCTCAACGGGACCGTCGAGCGGCGGGATCGATTGGATGAGTCCGCGAAGATACGGATGCTTGGACGCCCGCACCAACTGCGGCACGGGCAGGTGCTCCATCACCATGCCGCCGTACATCACGTACACCTCGTCGCAAAGCTGCGCGGCGACGGCTAGGTCGTGCGTCACGAAGACAAGCGCCATACCCCGCTCTCGCTGCAACTTCTTCAGGAGCATCAGAATCTCCGCCTGTACGGTCACGTCAAGCGCTGTCGTCGGTTCGTCGGCAATGAGAAGCTTGGGCGACGCAATCAGAGCCATGGCGATCATGACGCGCTGCAGCATGCCTCCGCTGAACTCGAACGGATACATGTCGAATCGTCCGCGTGGATCGCCGATGCCGACTTGGTCCAGCAGGTCGATGGCCTCTTCCTTGGCCCGTTTGGCCGATGCGATGTGATGGTACAGCAACGGTTCGACAATCTGCTGGCCAATCGTTTTGGTCGGATTGAGGTAGGCCGTCGGGTTCTGAAAGATGACCCCAATCTCCCGGCCACGCAGCGAACGCATTTGCTTTTCGTTCAGCGTCATCAGATCGCGGCCGTCAAACCAAATTTCGCCGTGGACGACGGCATTCCCCGGCAGCAAGCGGGGCGCGGCCATCATGACCGTGCTTTTGCCGCTGCCGCTCTCTCCGACAATCGCGACGGCGCCGCCGGCGGGAACGGTCAGATTGACGCCGTTGATGGCGTTGACAGTCGCTTCATCTGTGCGAAATTGAATGGATAAATCTTTGATCTGCAAGAGCGGAGTCATTGTTCTTCCCCCATCGCGAGACATTCAGCGTCCCCGTCGAGAACTTTTTGAGTCAAACACGTCGCGCAATCCGTCACCGACAAGCGCAAAGCAGATCAGCGTGACCGCGAAAACAATCACGGGGCAGAACAGCAGATAGGGATACGAGAAGAGCGCCGACTGTCCTTCGTTGATCAGTTCGCCGAGATCTGGCGTCGGCGGTTCGATGCCAAGCCCAATCACGCTCAGTCCAGCCTCAGCCATCATGTTGGCGGGAATGCCAAAGGTAATGGCCACGAGGATGGGACCCATCGAATTCGGAATGATATAGCGAACGATGATTCGCCACCAAGACGCCCCCATCCCCATGCTCGCTTCAACGAAGCCCGACTCTCGAACCCGAATCACCTGACTTCGGGCGATTCGCGCCATTCCCACCCAACTGGTGGCCGAGACCGCGAGCAAAATAGCCCCGAGGTTGTGACCGAGCAGCACCACCAGAATGATGGAAAACAAAAAGCTCGGAAACGCGTAAACAATATCGACAATACGCATCAGGATGTTGTCGATGGTTCCACCGACGTACCCTGCAATCGCTCCAACGAGGATGCCAACGGTCAGTTCGACCACTTCGGCGCCAAAGCCGACTGCGCACGCGCTGCGCAAACCGCCCAACACCCGGCTCAGCATATCGCGCCCCAGCGAATCAGTGCCAAACCAATGCCTCCAGCTCGGCGGCTGATAAACGTGAAGAAAATCGCTTTGGGTCGGATTGTATGGAGAGATCCAACTTGCAAAAGCCGCACATAGGACAAGAACGATCAGTAAACCAAGCGCGATCACGGACAGCCGGCGCTTGGAGAATCGCCTCCAAAATCGTTGAAACGCTGTATCTGTTCGGCCGAGGGCGCGTGATCCACCGGGCTCTGCTACTGAGATGGACATCCGATTCACCTGCCTTTTGCCTGCGCTTTGCGAATCCTCGGATCAAGAGCGCCGTAACAAATATCCACCAATGAGTTCATGACCATAATCAACACCGCGTAGATCATCGTGGAATCCATAATCAAAGGGTAATCGCGCGTCGACGACGCACTGGTAAACACTTTTCCGAGTCCGAGAATGCCAAACATCTGCTCGATATAGACAGTGCCCATCATCAAGGACGCAAGTTGAGGTCCAACGACGGTAATGAACGGCAACAGGGAGTTGCGCATCCCGTGACCGAACAACGCGGCCCGCAGTCCGCCGCCTTTCGCGTACACCGTGACCATGTACTCCGAATTCATCGTCTCGACAAGGCTGTTGCGCATGTAGCGCGACATCGAGCCGCACATCGGCAAAGCCATGGCGACGACGGGAAGAATGAAATACTTCGGGCCAGCTTGGCCCACGACCGGCAAAAGATGAAACCAGACGCCGAAGATCAGCATCAGAAAGACCGCGACGACGTAGTGCGGAATGGACGCTGCCAGCGACGCGACCAACACGGTCCCTCGATCCGCCCAGGAATTCGCCCTGAGCGCGGCCAACGTGCCAAGAATGATAGATAGAACCACGGCTAAGGCGATGGCTAGAATGGCAATCATGATGGTCAGCGGAAAGGTCTGGCCAATCAGTTGCAATGTCGGTGTGGCCGGGTATTCGAACGACGTGCCCATATGCAGGGTGAAGAAGCCCCAGAGGTAACCCCAATACTGCTCGTACCACGGTTTGTCCAGATGAAAGACATGGATAAATTCCTGAACCGCCTGAGGATCGTGGACGCCGACGCTGCCGAGACCGAGATCGACGCCGACGACCCCGCCGCTGCCCATTTCCAGGAAGCTGCCCGGCGCGGCCCGCATCAACAGAAAGGTTACAAAACTGACAGCAACCAACGCGATAATCATGTAGCCAATCCGGCGTAGGACGTATAACAGCAAACTTTCACCCCCTATAGAAGACGTCGCACCGAGGTCCCCACGGACCTCGATGCGACATGAGCGGGACGCCCATTATCAGCTCACGGTGATGTTGTTCAGCCAGTAAGGCGGGGCAATCAAGAGCAACTGGTCCGGTTGATAGCCCTTGACCTGCGGGCTCAACAATTCCGGCACAATCGGGGTGTAGATGCTGATGAAGAACGCGTTTTGAATCTGTTGCCCATAGTACTGTTCCATCTTGGCTTGATTGTTCGTCGCAAATGCTTGGATACCCAGTTTCAGGTTGCTCAAGACGCTGTTCGGCAGACCCTTCTGGTAAATCACGAACTCTTCGGCCTTCTTCTGAGCAGCGGACAAATTGGAGTTATTGTTGATTGTCGACCACGCTTGGAAATTCGACGGCGACAGGTAACCATTCACGAGGTTGATGCCGCTTGGGAAGATCCAGCTCAAAAGCGACTGCGGAAGTTGGAGATTGGCGTATATCGCGTTCGTCGAGACGTTTGCAAAACCGACCTGATCTGCCGGGAGCTGCGTCGTCAACGCGTTGACGTACTGGCCCCATTCAAGACCCTCAAAGTTGACCTTGACGCCGAGCGTTTGTTCCCACATCTGTTGGACAGCGGCAGCTACCGGATCCGTCGTGCTGCCAACGACGATATCCACGGTCGGGAAGCCCTTGCCGCCCGGATAACCCGCTTGCGCCAACAATTGCTGCGCCTTCTTCGGATTGTACGCTTGCGCATATTTGCTTACCCACGGATTGAGCCATGTTGGCAAATAGTAGTTGTAGGCAGGTGCTCCGGCACCTTGCAAAACAGACTGCGTAATGACGTTGCGGTTGATGGCAAGCGCAAACGCTTCACGGACTTTTTGGTTTTGCAAAGCGGTGTTCTTCGACGGCAAAATGGTGAATGTGTACTGCGCCGACGACGGGTACATTTTCAGGTCTTTCTTCAGCGTAGGATCTGATTTGACTGCGGCCAAATCCTGCGGTTGTAGCTGCACTTCTTGCATTTGTCCGCTCTTGAACGAGGAGAGGCTCGTATCATTGGTAGCCGTGCTGTTGTAATAGACCGTGATGGACTTCAATGTCGTTTTCGCATAGTAATGCGGATTCGGCTTCAACGTCGCCGAGGTTTTGAGTTTGTAAGACGTCAATTCATAAGGTCCGTCAGAGACGATTTTCGTCGGATCGGACCAGTCGGAAGGCTTCATCGCGTTGACGACCTTCGGATCCAAAGGAACCACCCAGCTCGACGTCGGCAAGGTCAAATCTCTCAGGAACGTCGGATCTTTGCGAGAAAGCGTAATCTGCAAGGTGTAGTTGTTGACAGCCTTGACACCCAGGTCTGTCGGTTTGTAACCACTCACGCCGTTGATGATGTTCGAAGCGTTCACGATAGGCAGGTTGTTGACCGTAACCGGGCCTTGCCCATCCGCGACGGAGGTCTGCGGATTGACCGCGCGCTGCATACTGAACACGAAGTCCTGCGCCGTCACCGGATCTCCATTCGAGAATTTCGCGTTTTTACGCAGGTTGAACGTATAGACTTTTCCATCCTTACTGACGCTCCACGACGTAGCAATACCTGGGATCGGCTTGGTCGCCGCGTTGGGGCCAGGGATGACCAACCCTTCGAAAATTCCCTCATCGTCCAGATAGGCTTCCCAGGATGATGCGTCGGGATCGAACCCATGCCCGTCACCTAAGTTGAAGAACATCGAGAAGCTGCCACTATTGCTGCTTACACTTGCTTCGCCAGTCGACGTACTCCCAGTGTTCGCGCCTGTGTTTCCCGCGACACCGTAACCAATGGCCGCAAGGGCGAGCACTCCGGTAACACCAGTCGCCAGCACCGCCTTGTACTTTCGCATACAGCTACCCCCTGAGAAATGTGGTAAGGGTTTCCCAGCATGGCCGTTCTCGCCATCCCAGGCGAAACCTATATCGTTGAAGCCAGTTCGCCATGCGGCGGATACAGGGAACCCAGCACAAAAGCTGGGACCACAGTTGCGATGACAGGCAGATAAGCGAATCTGGCTACAAACAACCGCAGATGGACAAGTGGATCATCCGACAACAATCGCACCGTTCCGACAGCAATCGAAACTTTTTTCTATATTTTTATTTATGGTGGTTTTCTCCTTCAAATGCTATCAATATGGAGATTTTTTGTCAACGCTTTTTGCAAGAGTCTCACTTGCCTGACTCGCGCGACAAAACGGATCCAATCACGGAACCTCGGCCCACGATCCGGTGCGGACGCTGTCTCGAGCCGCCAACAGGACGCTGCAAATGTGGACCGCGTCCGCAAACGACGCGGATGTCGATGCACCTTCGACCATACCTAGAAAATTCTGGACACACCCCCGATACCCATACTGCTCCAGCAAATCTCTCGATTGGTCGTTTGGTATAAACACAGAATCCAGGCCCGCCCGCGAAACAACCTCCATCTGATAGCCATGCAAGATGGTCGAACCAACCACCCGAACGGTTCCAATCATGCCGTCGGCGTACTGCGCTTGAATCACGGCGACGTCTTCCGATTGGGACGCGGTGAAATAGCGGCGATCGGCAGCGGCAAACACGCGCTTGACACCCGGCCCTGCGTTCAGCAACAGCAGTTCGAGCCCATGCACCCCCATGTTCACCAGGGTTCCACCGCCTATCTCAGGAATGTCCTGCCACTCGTTTCCAGGCTTCAGGTAACCCTCGATAGAGTGGTAGACGGTCGCCTGCGCCAACAGCCGTTCATGGCGGGGCAACGCATGGGTTCTCTTCGCCTGGGCCGCAAAATCCGGACTGTAGCGCAGGATCGAAGAACTGAAGACGGGTGTCCGCGTCCGCTCCTCGGCATCGACCAGCTCGGCGAGCGCGGAACGACTGACGACCATGCATTTATCGATAAACGTCGGCACCGCCGCTTCCAGACACGCGATGGCGTAGGTGTGATGAAGGCTGCTTTCCGTGCAGACCATCGCGCCATCGGGTCGGACCCGCAGCAGCGAGTCGAAATCTTCGTGCACCACTGCACCGGGATGGCCGTCGACAAAGGCGCGGACGCGATCGATCGACGAATCCCACACGTGCAATTCCACTTCGGCGGTTTCCAGCATGATATCGGCAAACGTCCACGGATGGCTCAACGCCAGTCCGCACAAGGCAATCTTCCTCAAGCGCCCGCACTGCCCAACACAATCTCGCGACCGGTGCGTTGAGATTCATAAATGGCGAGAATGATATCGACCGCTTTACGCGCCTCTTCGCCGGAGACGAGCGGATCGCGGTGGTCCAGAATCGCCTCGACCATGTCCGCCACAAACAGCTGGTGCCCGTTCGCCGCTGCCGCGCCGCTTTCCGGTTTCAGCCCCTGTGCCGCATCATCCGCAAACGTCCACTCGATCACGCCGTTGTCGTCGAACACAACCGTTCCGCGTTCGCCATGGATTTCGAAGTGGCTCGGCCGTTCCGGGTAGACGCTGGTGGCGCCCTCGATCACGCCGAACGCCCCGTTCATATATTCGACAACGGCCACCGCCGTATCCTCCACCTCGATGTTGCGTACCAAGGCCGCGGTCCGTCCAAACACGCGGCGGATGCCGTCGCCGAGCCACTGCACCATGTCGACGCCGTGCACGCCTTGGTTCATCAAGGCGCCGCCGCCATCGACGGCCCACGTGCCGCGCCAGCCAGCACTGTCGTAGTAGGCCTGGCTGCGGTGGTACTTGAGATACGCGTCGCACAGAACCAGCCGGCCAAACGCGCCAGCTTCCAGCGCACGTTTCAGCGCGATCGCGACAGGAGACACGCGGCGCTGATACACCGCACCGAGCCGCACGTCCGCCGCCCGGCACGCCGAAATCATCTCCGTCATCCGATCCGGCCTGATGTCCAGCGGCTTTTCACACAACACGTGTTTACCGTACTTTGCCGCGGCTAACGTGACGTCCGCGTGCATCCCGCTCGGCACGCAAATGCTGACAGCGTCGATCTCCGCCTCGCGCATCATCTCCTCGTAATCCGCGAACGTGCGCGCGGCCCCGTATTCCGCCGCGAACGCCTGACGGCGCTCCGGATCGACATCCGCCACGGCCACCAGTTCCGCGTCCGAGCAGGCGGCAATCCCCTTCGCGTGCAGCGGCGAGATCACGCCACAGCCGACAATCCCAAATCTCACTTTGTTTCGCGGCATCGTATATCCCCCAATCTGTGGTCAGTCTGTCAATTTCCGCTCAGGCGGTAGGTCTGTCGGGTCCATGGCGCGATGCGTTCCTCGTCGATCACGCAGCCAAGTCCCTCCCCGGCTGGCAAATGGTACACCCCATCGGCGATCCGCCCCTTGGGCGTCACAGGATCGTCGGCGAGGAAAAACGGTCCATTCAAATCCACCGGCCTTTGGATGCCAATGGCATCGAACACCATGGCGCTGGCGGCCAAGCCGATGGTCGACTCTGTGAGGCCCCCGCCCAACACGTCCAACCCGCAGGCTCGAGCCACGTCGCCAGCCAGTTTCGCGCCCGAAGGTCCGCCCATTTTCGTGAGCTTGACGACCACCGCGTCGCACGCCTCGCGCCGCGAAGCCTCGGCAACCCCGGCGGCTGTCCAAATCGATTCGTCGAGCGCGATGGGAACATCCACCAGCCGGCGCAATTGCGCATGTCCGTGCAAATCGTCGGCCTGCAAAGGCTGTTCAAACACGTTCGCACCAAGTCTTGCCAATCTGCGCCCAATCGTGCGCGCCTCCGACAAGCTGTAGCCCTGATTGGCGTCGACCCGGACGAACAGTCCAGCCACGTGCGGTTCGAGCGCTTCGATCAACGCCAAATCGGTCGACAGACCAAATCCCAGCTTGACGTCGACACCGTGAAAGCCTTCCGCCCTTGCGGACGCCACCTTGCGTTCCAATTCGGCCGGATCCTCGGTCGTGATCAAATACGACAGCGAGATGTTGGACGGCGGCCTGCGCCCCCACAGAAACGACATCGGGCGGCCGACGCTGCGCGCCAGCAAGTCGTGAATGGCGGTATCGACTGCCGCCTTCGCGATGGGTTGTCCCGTCGTGATCCCCTTGGCAATCACACGCTCCATCGACTTGCGCACAAGCTCGGCGTCGTCGATCTCGGCGCCCACGATGACGGGTGCCAGATAATCCCGCAAGGTCGTGAAGACGGATTCCGCAGTCTCGTAACTCCAGCGGTGGCTCGGCCTGGCTTCACCCCATCCAACGACTCCCTCGTCCGACTCGATGCGAACGTAGATGTGAGGCGCCCCGAGACTCGGGTTCGCCACCACGCCGCCCGAAATTTGAAATGGCTGGCGAAGCGGCAGAGCCGTTTCATAGATGGTCAATCCCATGCATCGCACAATCGTCGCCTCCACTCCCGACAGACGTTACTCGTACTCGCTGTGCACGCGCGCCGCCAAAGCGTCCGCTTCGCTCGACAGGCCAAGCTCCCGCAGCCGCTGGATCCACGCTTCGCGGCTGATGTAACGATACGGCCCAGTCGCAATCACCTGCTCCATCGGGTCCATGATCTCTCCATGGCGATCGCGGTTCGACTGTACCCAATCGGCGATCCGGCGATCCATGAGAGCCACCACGTCCGGGTGCTTCTCGGCGACGTTGACCAATTGGTTCGGATCTCTCTCCATGTCGTAGAGGACGACGCGATCGAACTCGTAGAATCCGGGATCGTACGTCCGAATGTAATGCCATCTGGAGTCCCGCACAGCCCGCTGGCAGGCGTACAAAGCGTGCTCCAGGATCAAATAATCGCGGCTCCACGCTGCGTCTTGGCTCTGAAGGAGCGGAAGCAGCGACTGTCCGTCCCAGCCGATTGGAATCGGAAGACCGGCGAGTTCCGTGATGGTCGCAACCACGTCGACGTTGTACACGAAGCGGTCGATCTCGCCGCCCGCACCAGCCATGCCGGGGATTCGCACAATCAGTGGGATGTGGTGCACCGATTCGGTCGCCATCCCGTGCTCCATGTAAATGCCCTGTTCGCCGAATGATTCGCCGTGATCGGCGCTGATAATGAAGCAGATTTCGTCTTCGATACCCAGCTTCCGGTACGCTTCGACAATCTGCCCAACATGCAGATCCATGAAGGCGATGCCTGCGTCGTAGCCGTTGATCAGCTGTTCGAAGTCGGATCGGTTGCGGATATAATGCGGCATCTTGCGCGGGATGTTGGGTGTGATTGCCCAGTGAAACGTGCGGGCCGATCGCGGATGGTACATCTTCTGGTGTTCCGCGATAACCTCTTCACTTGGGAACGCCGGGGCCGGTTCGTTCGCGAATCGCTCCGCGAATTCGTCAGGCGCCGTGTAGAAGCCGTGCGGATCCCAGTACTGAACGTGCAACAGATAATTGTCCTCCGCGCCATGTTCCATGATCCACGGAATGACGTGCTCATTCACCTCATTCGCATCTTCGTTGCCGCATTTCAGCGTGTGCGAGTGAATCTCGTTCCACCCTGCGAAGAACCACCACGCCTGGTGTCGATCGCCGAAGCTGGAGATGGTGACCGTCTTGTAGCCCGCTTGCCGAAGGTAGCGCGTGAAGAAAGGATAGCGCGTGCTCCACCGTTCCTGGCCAGGGTGATAAAACTGGCCCCCCGGCCCAAAGTGCGTCAGCGCGCCGTGATTCATCGCAAATTTCCCGGAAATGAAGCTTGCTCTCGATGGAACGCAGGGAGATGCCTCGCAATAGGCACGGTTGAATCGCACCCCTTGCGCCGCGATCGCGTCGATGTTCGGTGTCGTCTGCCGCGTGTATCCATAGCATCCCATGTGATCAGGCCGCAGCGAGTCGATGTCGATGTAGACGATTCTCACGTCTGTACCCCTCCATGTTCATTTGTCCGCGTTTCTCGACTAGAATGAAATTGCTGAACATTCGTTGTGTCTGGTGGTGCCTCCGGTGGTGCGTCTGGGTGGTGCTTATAGGAGAATAATACCACTTTATTAAGTGTGAAAGAAGGAATATACCATCCAAAAATATAATACCTTTTCTAGTTCAACTTGGGCAGGCTTGCGCAGAGATCGAACGTGGGAAGCAGGCGTGGAAGTGCGTGGGCAAGACCCTCGTTGGCGGAAGAATAGAGGGTGCGGAAGGGAGTAGTCGCTCGGGCTGGGCCAGGTGGTGACGCACAGGGCGGATCGGCTGACGACGCGGGGCCGGGGCGGGCAGCGGATCGGCTGGCGGCGCGGAGCCGGGGCGGGCAAATAAGCGGTCCAGGGCCGCTTAAGTCGCTGAAAGACGACCATTGGGCCGAAAATAAGGTGCCTCAGGCCGCTTATCTGCCTCTGTGCCCCCTCGATCCGCCTCTTCCAGGCCCAATAAGCGGCTGAGAGACGCTTATTTCGCCCGGCAACGAAAATTCGACACAAATAAGCCGCCACGGGACGCTTATTCGCCGCCGCGAGCCGCAACCCGCCGCAACCCGCCGCAACCCGCCGCAACCCGCCGCAACCCGCCGCAACCCGCCGCGAGCCGCCCGAGCCGCCCGAGCCGCCCGAGCC
>NZ_BCQI01000025.1 GCF_001544355.1 Alicyclobacillus acidiphilus NBRC 100859 | reverse complement strand
GCTATGCCGGCAAAAGCACCCGGCCGCTGGCGCCGCCACCCCACCATAGCGGACAAAAGTTCCGCTATGCCGGCAAAAGCACCCGGCCGCTGGCGCCGCCACCCCACCATAGCGGACAAAAGTTCCGCTACGCCCGCGGGAACGCCCGGCTGCTGGCGCCGCCACCCCACCATAGCGGACAAAAGTTCCCTTACGCCCGCGCGAGCACCCGGCCGCTGGCGCCGCCGCCCCTTCATAGCGGACAAAAGTTCCGCTATGCCGGCAAAAGCACCCGGCCGCTGGCGCCGCCGTCCCTTCATAGCGGACAAAAGTTCCCTTACGCCCGCAGAAGCGCCCGGCCGTGACAGGCGCCGCCATGCCGTATGTTTTTAATCGCCCTAAAATCCCCACTTTCGCCATGGTGACTTACCCCGAATAATCGTCATCAACTGGTAAATGACCGGGCACTTGACACGGAGCCTCTACGGGCACGGATTAGCCAAAGTGCCGCCACCACAAGGGTTTTGGCAGCCAACCAGGCTACCATGCCCGCCTCTCCGTATAGAGTGCCCTGCCCCTTCTCGAAATGGTGTAGACATAATATCGATGATGAAAGCGGGTATTTTTACTTGACGACAAACAGCCGTAACGGAAAAAGGGCCCCACGACTCACCTCGTAAGGCCCCGCAACGCGTTCGCGCATCACGAGAACTGGAAGTAGGCTTTGGCGTTGCCGTAGCAAATGCCCTGAATGATTCGGCCCAACAGCTCCATATCGTTTGGCGCTTCGCCTTGTTCGACCCAACGGCCGAACAAGTCACAGAGCAGCCGCCTGAAGTACTCATGCCGCGGGTACGACAGGAAGCTTCTCGAATCGGTCAGCATACCGACGAACCGGCTCAAGAGCCCGATGTCCGCCAGGACCTGCATTTGATTCAACATGCCCGCCTTGGTGTCGTTGAACCACCAGGCGGCACCGAGTTGCATTTTCCCTGGAATGCCGCCACCTTGGAAGCTGCCCATCCATGCGGCAAGGACCGGGAAGTCTTTTGGGTTCAACGAATACAGAATCGTCTTTGGCAGCCCATCCTCCTGCTCCAGCGCATCCAGCAACTGACCCAACGACAACGCCAACTGACCGTCGTACATCGCATCATTGCCAGTATCCGGACCGAGGCTTTGGAACATGCGGGTGTTGTTATTGCGAGCGGCGTGCATGTGCAATTGCATCACCCAGCCGAGCCGAGCGTACAATTTGCCGAGAAAGACAAGCGTATACGTCCGATACTTGTTCTCTTCGAACAAGCTGATGGGCTCGTGCCTGATGGCCTTCTGAAAGATCGCTGCCGCTTCTTCAAACGTCGTTGGTTCATACGGAACCGTGTCCAGCGCGTGATCGGACGTGCGACAGCCTACTTCATGGAAGAACTCGGCCCGCGCTGTAAGTGCGTCCAACAACGCGGCATAATCCGTGATCGAACGACCGCTGGTCTCCTCCATCTGGCGAAGCCAAGGAACGAAGGTGTCTGCGGTGATGCGCAGGGCTTTGTCGGGACGGAACGCAGGGACGACCTTAACGGGAAACGTCTTATCATCTTTGAGTTTCACGTGATACTCCAGCGTGTCGGCTGGATCGTCGGTGGTGCAGACGACTTCGACGTTGGATTTGGTGATGAAGTCCCGGGGACGGAACCCGTCTGACTGTAGCATTGCATTGGTCTTTTCCCAAATCTCCGGCGCAGTGGTTTCGTCAAGCAGGGTGTCGATTCCGAAAAACCGGCGCAGTTCCATGTGCGACCAGTGATACAGCGGGTTGCCGATGGTCATCGGCACCGTCTTGGCCCACGCCATGAACTTATCGTAGTCACTGGCATCGCCCGTGATGAAGGCTTCATCGACGCCATTGGCGCGCATCAGGCGCCACTTGTAGTGGTCTCCGCCAAGCCAGACATCTGTGATATTGCGAAACGGTGTGTTCCGATAGATTTGCTCGGGACTGATATGACAGTGGTAGTCGATGATCGGCATATCCTTCGCGTACTGCTCATACAGCGCTGCGGCCGTCGCATTGGACAACAGAAAGTCATGGTCGAGAAATGTTTTCATATGAATGCTCCTCCCTGTCATAGGTTTTTCGTACTGCATTCAACCAGATGATCTCTTGGCTGCTTGCGCATCCTCGACATGTTTCAGAACCGGCTCGACGCGGAATGGAGATCGATCCGAAGCACGCGTGGCCGTCATGTTGACGTCTGCCTCACGGTAGACACCAGAGACTCCAACGCGGTTTCCAGTCCGTGTGCCCGAGTTTGCATCATGAAGTCGACGACGGCTTCGCAAAACCCGTCGATTTGATTCAGGTCCTCCCCCCACAGGGCGGGATCGCCAAGCAGCTTTTCGACAACTGGCCGCAGGCCGATGTCCGGTTCACTGCGCCAAATCGCTGAAACCCTTTCAAGCAGCGCTGGGTCGTCCTGTACTTCCTGCGCTCCGGCCGCTTCACGGTAAAAAAGAAGCTGTGTCGCAAAGGCGGCCGTCAAAAGGACAGGGATGCGGCCAGAATGCCTGTGGAACTCCGTGACGGTGGGCAACAGGCGCACCCGGATTTTCGACAGACCATTCAAAGCGATGGATTTCAGCTCGTGACGGATAAACGGGTTCTCGAACCGGTCAAAGACAGCCGCCGCGAACTGTTCGATCCCGCTTCGGTCAGACACGACCCGACTGGCCAGTAAGGTTGGAACAATTTCTTCGTCCAGCATTCTGTGGACAAACGGTCCGACGACCGGATGGTTCACGGCCTCCCTGACCGTCTGTACGCCCAGTAACATACCGGCTGCACACATCGCCGTATGCAAGCCGTTTAAGATCCGGACTTTCTGGGTGCGATAGGGCCGAATATCCGAGACATAAGCCACATTCAACCCGATTTGCTCGAACGGCCAAAGCGTGCGCAGGCGTTCATCGGCTTCAACCACCCACAGGTGAAACGGTTCTCCCACCGTGACAAGCGCATCGCGATACGGCAGTTGCGCCAGCAATTCGTGTGCGTCGTCACCCGTAGGGAAGCCAGTCACAATGCGATCGACCAAGGTATTGCAGAAGTGGTTGTGCTGCTGAACCCACTCGCGAAACGCGGCTGGCAGTCCCCAGTCCCGCGCATGCTGCAACACCACGTCACGCAGCCGATCCCCGTTATCGTCCAGCAGTTCACAAGGCACGATGGTCATGCCAGCCGTTGCCGCCCCTTGGAAGTGGTTGTATCTGTGGAGCAAGTAGGCGGTTAACTTGCCCGGAAAAGACTGCAGAGGCACGCCTTCCTGATAGTCCTCACGGATGTATTGGATCCCCGATTCCGTCGTATTGGACACGACAATTTCGATGGTTGGATTCTCCGCACAGGCGAGAAATTCGTCCCATTGTTGATACGGGTCGATCCCGCGGCTCACAGACGACACGATGTCCCGCTCATCGACCTTGACGCCTTCCCGAACGCCGCGGAGCCAAACGGTAAACAAGCCGTCCTGCGCATTCAAGCGCTCAATATTCGCTCGTCCGGTGGGCCGTGGCGCAACCACCACAATCCGACCGCAAAACAGCTGGTGTTTGTTCAGTTGGTGGATCATCCAGTCGACAAAACCGCGGAGAAAATTCCCCTCGCCAATCTGAATCACCCGATCCGGCAATTGCAACAGCGCTTGATCTGGACAGTGGTCTCGCGTCAGCAGGACAGTCACAGCGTCACACCGTCCTTGAAGATCGCGATTTCACGAAACCCATTCTGTTCATTTCTGGTTTTCATGCGGCCGGAAGCGACATCAATGACCATTCGATACAGCGAGACTGCGAGCTCAGCTTTGTCTTCACCCTCAACCAAACCGCCGGCATTGAAATCAATCCAGTTCTTCTTCTTCTCGAACAGGCTCGTGTTCGTCGAAATTTTCAGGGTCGGGACGGCCGCACCCATCGGCGTACCTCGCCCGGTGGTAAATAGAATCAGGTGCGCCCCTGCGGCCGTCAACGCGGTCACCGATACCATGTCATTGCCTGGCGATTGTACGAGGCTGAGTCCAGGTTGGGTCGATGGGGCCCCATAGGGCAACACGTCGACCACCGCCGCAGTGCCCCCCTTTTGAATGCACCCCAGCGACTTTTCTTCCAGCGTCGTGATACCGCCGTCCTTATTGCCTGGTGAAGGGTTCTCGTAAATGACTTGACCGTGACGCGTGTAGTAGTCCTTAAAGTCGTCGATCAACGACACAACCTTGCCAAATACAGCTTCATTCGCCGCGCGGTTCATAAGAATCGTTTCCGCGCCAAACATCTCCGGCACCTCGGTCAGGAGTGAAGTGCCTCCATTCGCCACCACCAAATCGGACACGGCTCCGACCAACGGGTTGGCCGTAATCCCGGAGAATCCATCGGATCCGCCGCACTTCAATCCGACTTTGAGCCGGGCCAGCGGGACCGACTCCCGTACAAAGGTCCGCGCATAGGCGGCCAGTTCACGAAGCAGCCGCATGCCTTCCTCGTACTCATCCTCCACTTCCTGAAGCGACAGGAAACGAATTTTTTCTTCAGGTATCCCTTCCAGGCAGGCACGAAACGCCTGAATTCGGTTGTTCTCACACCCAAGCCCAATCACGAGGACGCCAGCAGCATTCGGATGCCGTGCCAGTCCAGCCAACGCCTGCTGCGTATACTTCAAATCATCGCCCAGTTGAGAGCAGCCATAGGGGTGCGCAAAATGATAGACGCCGTCAATCCCGTCGCCGCGGAATTCTGTGTCTGCCATCCTCGCCAGCGTTTCCGCTGTTTTATTCACACAACCGACGGTGTTCAGAATCCAAATTTCGTTCCGAATCCCGACCTCGCCGTTCTCACGCACATAGCCCTCAAACGACGTTGGCAGATCCGGATTCCCGACCAGGGCACGCCTCGCCACGGGCTCGTAGCGGTAGATTTCCTTTCCACTTAGATTGGTCCTCACATTATGCGTGTGCACCCAGCTACCCTTGGCAATCGACGCTGTGGCGTGTCCAATCGGATACCCGTACTTGATGACCGGTTCTCCTTCGGCCAGGTCTGTAAGACTGATTTTGTGCCCACGCGGAACCGCCTCCAGCGCCTGTATGGCTCCGCCCGCAAACACGACGGTGTCGCCAGCAGCGACAGATTCCACGGCAATCAGCACGTTATCGCTTTCATGAATGCGCAGCGCTCTTACTGTCCCCATGATCTCATCCCATCTCATCTGCAGGTCTCACTGTTAAATATAACACTATAGATACGATAATCAATTCATTATACAAACATTCTGCTGTTAAGAAATGCGGCCACCTGTTTTGCGGCCGCATGTCCCCGATGTTTCTGCAGAAACATCTTCCACGGATGTTATTTGCCAATGGAGGCGTCACTTTGGTGCAGCCAGTCCGCCTGAATCCGTTCCATGGTCTTCTTGCTCGTTTCCGGCGCCACCCTCTGCATGAAGACAGCCATCACGATGCAGAACACCGCGAAGATCCAGAACGTCCAGGTCCCGCCAATTGCCTTGAGCAGGATGGGGAAAAACTGCGCAACTAAGTAGGTCGCAAACCAAAGCGCAAACGACGCGATCGACATGGCCCTGCCGCGAATGCTGGTCGGATAAATTTCGGAGAGAACAATCCAGACCCCGCCGCCCCAAGACAGCTCATACGCAATGGTGTGAAGGAAGACAAGTGCCAGAACCAGCCACGTGAGCATATGCGGCATGGCGAACGCAATGCCAAGCACGACCAGGAAGAGGGCCATGAACCAGCCATTCCACACCAGTAAGCGCTTTCTACCAATGCGATCGACAATCAGCATCAGGACAATGACAAACACCACTTTGATGGCGCCCACAATGACCGTATCGTAGAAAGAAGCGTTCGCTCCGGCCCCTGCTGCTTTAAAGATCATCGGTGCATAGTAGCCAACGGCGTTGGTCCCGGTGAATTGTTGGAAAACGGCAAGCAGGACGCCAATGAAGAGGGCCTTGCGGATGCCGGGACTGAAAACCTCTTTCCAGAACGAATCCGGCACCTCCTGAATCGATGCACGGATATCCTGCAATTCGGTTTGGGCAGACTTCCGGTCTCTGACGCGATTGAGAATCGACAGCGCTCCCTGCTCGTTGCCCCGGGTCACCAGATACCTTGGACTTTCGGGTACGAAAAAGAGCAAGAAGAAGAAAATGAGACCTGGGATGATACCCATACCAAACATCCAGCGCCAGCCCGTCGTCTGGTTCCAGGCCGCAGTATGCGTGCTGACGATGGCCGCGTTGACGAAGTAGACAATAAAAATGCCGCTAACAATCGCTAATTGGTTGGAGGCCACCAGACGACCTCGAATCTTAGCAGGCGCAATCTCGGCGATGTAGAGCGGAGACAACAAAGAAGCCAGACCAATACCAATCCCTCCGCAAAACCTTCCGATGACGAGCACCCATACACCGTTGGCAAACGCCGTGAGCATACTGCACAAGATGAATGTCAGCCCAGCGATCAACAGGGCTTTCTTGCGCCCTAATTTATCCCCCAACAAGCCGGCAATCAGAACACCGAGCATCGCACCAAGGTCGATACTGCTCGAAACCAGCCCCGTCATCGCAGTCGACATGTGAAACTCCGTTTGCAAAAAACCATTTGCGCCCGAAATGACGCCCGTGTCGTAACCAAACAACAAGCCTCCGAGTGAAGCGATGATGACAACGACCGTAATGTACCCGGCGCCTGGTTTCGAATCTGCGGCGTCAGACACTGCGGCACTTGTCTCAGTCATGCCCTTTTCCACCTTTCCGTCTCGAATGATGATTTCTCTTCAGCATGATGACAGCGCATCCATGTATACCGGAGAAGACACTCACTCCTCTCTCGAAACAAATAAAAGCGCTTTCATATGAACTATATAACATAGTATGAAGTTAATTCGTTTCATGTGTCAATGTTAATTTAAACATTGATGACTTCGAATTTATGAACGAAGCGGCGCTGTCGAACGGCGAATGACCCGATTCGCTTCCAACACAATCCGGCGCGGTCCCTCCCGAAGCCCCTCAATTCTTTCGATGAGCATTTGTGTCCCGAGCGATCCGAAGCTGTACGTCGGTTGAACGGCACATGTAAAAGCCGAATCCACCGCGGCGAGGTAATCCGAGTTGCCAAAGCCCACGATGCTCATGTCCTCAGGAACCCGCAACCCCAGCTCCGTTAAGCGGTTGATTGCGTGCGCATATTGAAACATGTTGGCGACGAACAGTGCGGTGGGCGGCTCGTCGAGTTTCAGGAGTTCATCGATAAATTTTGGATCACTGTCCCGCGTCATGGACGAATGCTGGATCCACGCCTCCGAATATGGGCAGTTGTGCAGTGCCATGGCCTGACGATAACCTTCAAGGCGCTCCCGACTGGCGGCGTTATTCGAAGGTCCCGTCACAATGGCGATACGCCGATGTCCAAGCGAGATGAGGTGTTCAACCAACGCTTTCGACGATCCAACAATGTCGCTTTTCACCAAGTCAACATGGATGCCTTCTACGTCTCGATCGAGCAGCACAAATGGGATTTCCTCTTTCTCCAACAACTCCAGGTTTGACTTCGAGTCGTCCCCTACTGGAGCAATCAGCACGCCATCAGCGTGAAACTCAATACTCATCTGAATGTACTGCTTTTCCTTGTTGAGATTTTCGTCGGTATTCGCCAAAAACACTCGATAATCGTGTTTCTTTGCCACGTCTTCCATCCCGCGGGCGATGAACGTGAAAAACGGATTCGTGATATCAGGCACAATCAGTACCAGCGTGCTGATTTCATGTTGAATGATCTGCCTCGTGTAGCCTTTCGGAATGTAATTCACCTGTTCCATGGCGCGCAGAACTTTTTTGCGCGTCGATTCTTTCACTTTCCCGCTCCCGCTGATAATTCTCGAAACCGTCATCACGGAAACACCAGCCAATTTCGCCACATCTGCCATCGTCGCCAAGCCGAGCACCATCCTGTCGCAATCCTCATCATGAATCGTGTTAATTTTAACACAAACGTGTTACTGTAGACATCTCCGGCATGCATCAAAAGATATGCTTGCTCCATCAGGCACACTTACAGATGTGGAGATACGAAAGGGATGAAGCAAATGGAAGGACCGGCTGGACAGCGATGTACATATGGTTTGTTTCTATCATGCATGGTTTGTTTCCGTCGCGGTATTGCGGGTCTTTCGCCGAGCATCATTCCCAAGCCATGCCCACGTTGCGATACCTGCTTGGACTCACGCCGTAGGTTTTCTTGAATTGTACGGATAGGTGGAATTCGTCGCTGAAGTTCAACCGCGATGCAATCTGCCTGAGAGATTGTTGACTATTCAACAGTGACATGCGTGCGGATTCAAGTTTCAATTTGTAAAAGTACCGCGACGGAGTGTCCCCAGTCACCGCTCTGAACGACTGGTAAAAAGTTGTTCGTGACACGCGGCACAGCCGAATCAAATCGTTCACATTCAATGGTTGTTCGATGTTCTGATGCATCCACAGCAAGGCTGGTGTGATGTCGTGATGCTGAATTTGGATGGGCTTCCACGCGGCGTGTTCTGTCGACAAGGCGATCAGGATGGCGTGGAGCAGTCGCATACTTTCATACATGTTCGCTCTCGTTCGCACCATAAGCGCGCAGATCAGCCGTTCACACAAACGCTTGATGCGCACTTGATTCGACATTCGCGCGACCTCGTGGATTGGAATCGACAAATGCCCAACCATGTCCAAGTCACTCATGTGGATAAAATAGAAGCTCCAGCCGCTGTCCTTTGGGCAACCATAACTGCATGGTTCATTCGCCTCAACGATGAAGCAGCTCCCCTCTTCCAACACGTGCCTCTGTCGATCCCGCCTGAGAAAAAACTCACCGCGACCGGCAAACGTCAAGAACATCCCAGGCGTCGCGAAACCTTTCGTCTGCGAACACTGGTACGAGTCGTTCGCTTCCACTTTCCATATCGAAATCAACCTAGTCAGCGGAAGCTCAAATGGATCGGGCAACTCGTATGGAATATTCAAATAGTCCAACGTCATCCCCCCTCGTTGGCCATGTTCATAAAGCCATATGCAACACCGTAACGCTTCGGATGAAATGTACGCAGGTACATGACCTGGGATTCCTATTCATTCCTCCAAGAAGGTTCGCGAACTACGATCCATGCATCGGCACAAACCACAACATTCCAAGGACGGTGACAAGCGTGAATGTGCAATTTGGAGAGCATCAGCTTGAAATGGGCGGAAAATACCTTACCGAACTACGCGATTCAAACGACGTGATCGACGACTGGACGGCGCTTCGAGGCCGGCTTCAGGAAGACGGGTATCTGTTGATACGAAACTTTCACGATCGCGACCTGGTCCTCAACGCGAAAGCCGAATTCTTGCAAGCCCTCCACGAGATGGGCAGATTGGATCCCGCTTTTCCAGTGGAGCAGGGCGTGATTGGCCAAAGCAACAAATCCGCCATGTGGGGCGGCGGCGCAGAGGAACTTCAAGATCGCTTCCCCGCGTTTCTTCAAGTCGTGAACTCTGACCGGGTCATGGATTTCTTCACCCGTTTATTGGGCGGCCCCGTGCTGACCTACGACTACAAGTGGCCGCGTGCTGTCGGGCACGGCGGCAGCACAGGCGCCCACTACGACATCGTGTACATGGGCAGAGGTACGAAGAACGTCTATACCATGTGGACGCCAATGGACGATATTCCAATGGAGCAAGGAACTTTGGCGATGTGTTTGGGATCGCAGCATTTTGCAAAAGTCAAAGCGACCTACGGGCAGCTGGATGTCGATCGCGACAACGTGATCGACGGCTGGCTTTCCAAAGACCCGGTTGACATTGTCGAGAAATTTGGCGGCAAGTGGGCTACGACGAATTTTTCCGCGGGCGATGTGATCATCTTCGGGATGTTCATGCTTCACGCTTCCTTGATCAACACGACCAACCGCTATCGAATCAGTTCAGACACACGCTACCAACTGGCGGCGGAGCCAGTCGACGAACGTTGGATTGGACGGCGCCCAAAGGGACATTACGCCTGGGGGAAGACACCTGGCAAGTCAATGGAGGACGCGCGTAGAATGTGGGGCCTGTAAGCGTGCCGCGTGTCACAGAAAAAGGACATACCACAATGTCGTCGAACTGTATATGTCAGGATCCAATTCCAAGAGGAGGATCGGCGATGGCCGCATATAGTCCAACTTGCGGCATATCCGCCTTCGGTGACCAAGTTGGCTAAATTGGCCTGCTTTGGTTTGCGACGATTCATTTCCCAACGCCGTCCGCTGTTGGGACGGTCAGTCTCGTCTACGGTTTGTCGAATGTCATCGTCGGCTCCGGCGCAGGCTCGCTGTTTGATCGGCATCCTCCCAAAACGTTGCTCTGGCTCGCGGCATGCGGGCTTGGTACCGCCTTCACGCGGCTTGCCGCGCTCAGCCTGCTGCACCTATTGTCCAAGTCGACGCTCTTTGGGATGGTCTGTGTCATTGGATGCCTGACACCGTTCACCACAATCGGCTCCATGGTCCTGTTGCCGCGCGTCGTGCCGAACCAGGCCCTGGGCCAGGCCAATGCCTTGATGGAGACCATTTGGCAGGGGCGTCGCTCGGCGCCCCAATCTGCAGCGGCTTCTGCATGGCCAAGTGGGGGTTTGCCTCAACCGCCGCAATGGACGCCGCGACATTTTGGGTCTCGTCGCTTTGCATCCGGTCCCTGCACCTGGAGCACATACATCGAGGTGCGTGTGGATTCGGATCGTCGCAGCCTTGCCGCTTTGTGGCTGGACGTTCGAACGGCCTTGCTGACGCTCTATCGATGCAAACCGGTGTGGGTGATCACGGTCGCTGCGTTCGCGTTGAATGCAGCCTGCGGCCAACTCGAAATATCATTGCCAATCTATGCGCACAGACAATTGTCAGGAGACGCTTCGCTCCTCTGGTTCCACGGCCGAGTCGCCGCATATCTCTCCCTGGCATCTGCGGGCGCTGTGTTTGCAGGCTACGGACCGTTGGCGCGCACCGTCGTCCAACGGCTCGTGCCAGATTCGATGCGAGGGCGGGTGATGGCGTTTCGGGGTTCGATCATCGCCGCCGGACTTTGTGAAACATGTGTGACATACACCATTCGACGGCATTCGAGCTCATCCGAGGGTATGATCGAACTAGACTATAGGGGGTTGGGTGAGATGTCGAACAGTGACCTGGACGAGTATAAAATCTATCTCGAACTTCGGCTCAAATCACTTGGCATCCCCGACGAAAAGCTCACCGAAATGACGGAGTCGGTCGTCAACGCGTTAATGTCGCTTGGCTACTTCCGAGAAGAGCGAATGGCCATGTAAGCGAACTCGGCTGCCGGGCATGCGTAGGAAGGCTGATTGCCGTCGTAAGACAAAATAGCGAGGATGGCGCACCTTGGTGCGTTTATCCTCGCTTTTAGGTTCAGTCGGTCAAACCGTTGTTCTCAATCACTTGCCGATACCAGTGGAAACTGGCCTTCGGCGTCCTTACCTGTGTTTCGTAGTCGACGTAGATAATGCCAAACCGCTTGGTGTACCCGAAAGCCCACTCGAAGTTGTCCATCAGAGACCACAAGTAGTACCCTTTCAAATTTCCACCCTCTTGAATGAAGCGGTGCGCTGCGTCCAAGTGCTGGCGAACATAATCGATCCGCGGCGTATCCTCTACTTCCCCATTCACGATGGCGTCGGCGTTCGCTGCGCCGTTTTCCGTGATATAGATTGGCAGATCGGTGTATTCGTTCTTCAGTCGATGCAACAGGTCGTACAAGGCGTCGGGATAGATCTCCCAGCCCATGTCTGTGACGGGATTGTCTGTCGGCACACCGTGCACAGAAATCAACGAGTCATCGGCAGGATCGTCTTTCACGACGGATCGCGTGTAGAAATTGATACCCAAGAAGTCCTGAGGGACGGATATGGTCTCCATATCCCCTGGCTGAATGACGTTCAAATCGCCGCAAAACCGTTCCACGCGCGGCATGAAATCAGCTGGGTACTCACCTTTAAAGATGGGATCCAGGAACCAGCGATTCGAGAACGCATCCTGTCGCTGCTGTGCCGCGATGTCTTCTGGCGAATCGCTCGCCGGATACGCCGGGGTCAGATTGAGCGTGATGCCAATCTGTCCTTTCAATCCCAACTCCCGATAAAGCTTCACGGCTTCGCCGTGCGACAGCAAAATGTGGTGGGCGGCGCGGTACGCTCGACGCCAATCCTTCAGACCCGGCGCGTGTTCGCCAATGCCGTAGCTAAGCAGCGACGCGCACCATGGTTCATTGTGCGTAATCCAGAATGGAACGTCGTCGCCCAAGGCCTTGAACGCTTGTTCGGCGAATTCCTTGTAGTAATCGACGACAGCACGGTTCGACCAACCGCCCTCGTCCTCGATCCACTGCGGCAGGTCCCAGTGGTAGATGGTCGCCGCCGGGGTAATTCCGTGTTTGTGAAGCTGCTCAATCAGTCGCTTGTAGAAATCAAAACCGCTCTCGAGATAACGTCCCTTTTCAGGCATCACACGAGGCCATGCCAGAGAAAAGCGGTACGACTTGATACCCAAATCGGCCATCAGCTTGACATCCGATTCGTAACGATGAAAGTGATCGCACGCTACATCGCCCGTATGACCGAGAAGAACCTTGCCAGGTGTCTTCGAGAACGTGTCCCATATGGAAGGACCACGGCCACCTTCGTTCGCCGCACCTTCAATTTGGTAGGAAGCAGTGGCAGCTCCCCAAATAAAATCGTCCGGAAATTGACGCTTTCCCGTCATCACAGAATCCCCCTTAGGCCGTCAACATATCTGAACGTCGAACTGTGTGGACATCCCGACGGCTTGATCCCTATCTCCAGCTGTCCCCAATGCCTGTCACGCTGGATGGTGACACGCGACCGAATGCCCTGCGCTCGTTTCGACCAATGGCGGATCCTGCGTACGGCACACGTCCGAAACCAGCGGACAGCGATTGGCAAATGGGCAACCAACACGGCCCTCGAGCAAATTTGGCGCACTGTTGCTTGTCTCCGGCAGTGGTCCACGCTGGCGATTGCCAGGTGTCGCCGTCAACAGCAGGCGTGTATACGGATGTGTAGGATACTTAATCAGTTCGCCGGATTCCGCCGTCTCCATCACCTTACCGCCATACAGCACCATGATTCGGTTGCCGATGTAACGGGCGGACGCCAAATCGTGCGTGATGTAGAGGAATCCGATATTCAAATCACGGCGAAGATCGTTCATCAACCGCAAAATGCCTGCTCGAATCGACACGTCCAGCATCGAAATCGGCTCGTCCGCAACGATGAATTTCGGATTGACAGCAAGCGCCCGCGCGATTGCGACACGCTGCCGCTGCCCGCCCGACAACTCGTGCGGAAACTTTCGACGAGTCTCGGAAACTGGCGTCAACCCGACCTTTTCAAGCAGTTCGTCGATTTGCTTATCGACGCTGACGCTCCGATTCGTCCGGTGCTTCCGGATCGGAAACGCCAAATGTTGCTCAATCGTACGCGTGGGGTTCAGCGAGCCGAACGGATCCTGAAAGACCATCTGCGCATCGCGGCGGTATGCCATAATCTCGCGGCCGCGAATGTGAGCGACGTCGCGATCGCCAACAAGAATCGAACCCTCAGCCGGCTCAATCATCCGTACCAGAGCCTTGCCAATCGTCGACTTCCCACTGCCCGACTCGCCCACCAACGAAAGCACTTCACCCTCGTTGATGGAGAAACTGACGTGATCGACCGGGCGGACAAATTGTCCCTTGCCAATCGGAAAATGAACGACGAGATCCTTGACTTCCAAAAGCGGCCCCTTAGACATGTTCGACCGCCTCCTTTTCGCTAAACAAGTGGCACTCGATGAGCTTCTCTTCGACTTTCAGCTTCTGCGGACGAACTTGGCGGCAAATATCCGTCGCGTACGGACAGCGAGGATGGAATGCGCACCCCGACGGCAGATCCTGAAGGTCTGGCGGATAACCGGGAATACCTTGAATCGTTACTTCGTCTGCGGTCAGCTCTGGAATCGCTCTCAGCAGACCTTCCGTGTATGGATGGTGCTTCTCGCCCAGATGCAAGAGCTCACTCGGGGTTATCTCGATGAGACGTCCCGCGTACATGATGGCAACACGCGACGCAAGCTCCGCAACCAAGCTGAAGTCGTGGCTTACGAACATAATGGCAAATCCAACTTGCTCCTGGATCTTCTTGATCTCGTCGAGAATGGACCGCTGCACCACGACGTCGAGCGCCGTCGTCGGCTCGTCCATGATGACCAAGGACGGTTCGAGCGCGATCGCGATGGCGATAACCACGCGTTGGCGCATGCCGCCGGACAGTTCATGAGGGTAGCTCTTCAGATGCTTCCGGTCGATCCGAACGAGATCCATCAATTCCTCAGCTCGAGCGACGGCCTCCCGGTAGGACATCCCTTTCCGGTGAGCCTGCAACGCGTCGACAATCTGGGTCTCGACGGTCATGACTGGGTTCAACGCGCTCATCGCGCTTTGAAACACCATCGACATTTTGTCCCAGCGAAACTCCCGCAGTTCCTTCCTCGACATCTTATAGATGTCTTGGCCAAGGATTTTCACTCGACCTTTCGTCACAATCGCGTCGCCTTTCAGCAGTCGCATGATGGTGTACGCCATCGTCGACTTCCCGGAACCAGATTCGCCAATCAGGCCGACGATCTCGCCTGGGTAAATCGACAGATTGACATCGTTCACAGCGCTCACCAAACCGCTGGGGGTAACATATGCCACCGACAAATCCTCAATTTCGAGAACTGGCTGGTTGTTATCGGCCATTATGCGACACCTCCCTTTTGGCTAAGCTCTTTCATCAGCTTCTTCATATCGCGCTTGTTGCGGGATGTGCGCAAGCGCGGGTTCGTCACTTGGTCGATGCCGAAGTTCATCAGCGCGAAGCTCGTGCCGAGCAGGGCGATGCCGAGACCCGGAGGTACGAACCACCACCATGCTCCGCTGATCATCGCACCGTTTTGCGAAGACCAATACAGCATGGTGCCCCAACTCGTGGAAGCCACATTTTCGTATCCTAAGTACGCAAGTCCAGATTCGGCCAACAAAGCGCTCAGACAAGCGTACATCACGTTCGAGGCGATAACAGACGTCATGTTTGGAACAATCTCAAAGACGATAATTCGTAACGTCGACGCGCCAGACAACCGGGCCGCAGCGATGTAGTCGCGGCTGGCGATGGTCATGGCCATCGAACGCATGACGCGAGCGCCCCACGCCCAACCGGTCAAGGCGATGATCAAACCGTTCATGTACGGAGTCGAGTTGTTCACGTACGACTCGATGATGATGAGCAAGGCCAACCCTGGCATAACCAGGAAGATGTTACATATCGCATTGAGAATCGAGTCGGCGACTCCGCCAAGATAACCTGCCGTGACACCAATCAGGATCGCAATCACTGTGCTAAGCAATCCCGCGCCGATACCCACGATCATGGTCACGCGCGTACCCATGATAAACTGCGAGAAAACATCCTGCCCGAGGCTGGTGGTGCCAAACGGGTGCGCCGCACTCGGCGGAGCCAACATGTTGAAATCGGTTGCAGACGGATTATACGGCGCAATCAGCGGAGCAAATACCGCAACCACTACGAATAGCAAAAAGATAATCGCACCGATTAAAGCCTTGGGATTTTTGACAAACGTGCGCAAAGCGGAAGTTTTGCGCTTCTTTCTGACTGCGGCCACTGGCGCGTTTGAAATCGTCGTTTGTGCGCTCACGACGTTGCACCTCTCCTTCTAACCCGCGGATCCAAACGTCCATACAGCATATCCACGATGAAATTGATGACCAGCGCGGTCACGGCGATAATCAGGAACATGCCTTGGATCAGCGGATAGTCTTCACTCGATACGGCATTGGTCAATCCATAACCGATACCAGGATACGAGAAGACCTGTTCAATCAAAATCTGACCACTGATAATCTGCGACAACGCGATGGCAAGCGAGGTCAACTGTGGCAGCAGCGCGTTGCGAGCCGCATACGAGAAAATCAAGCGGCGCGTCGATACGCCCTTTGCTTCTGCGAACACGACGTAATCTTCGCCAAGTGTCGTCATCATGTTGTTGCGCATGCCGATGATCCAGCCGCTGATGCTGCCAACGAAGACGACAAACGCCGGAAGCAAACTGTGGTAGATGGCGCTTGAAATAAATGGCCAGTTGTAGCCTTGATTCACCGAATCTGAAGAACCGTGCGCCAACGGGAACCAGTGGTGAATGAACGCGAAGAAATAGATACAGATGAGGCCGAGCCAGAAACTTGGGATGGCTTGACCAAACATGGTAGCGACCGGGATCACGTTGTCCGCCACACCGCCGCGCCGCCAAGCAATCAGGATACCGACCAAGGTACCGACGACGACCGCGATAATGGTGACGGCTCCGAGAAGAATAATCGTCCAAGGCAAGCTACTTCCAATAATACTAACGACAGGAGTCGGAAAGTATTGGAATGAATCGCCCCAGTGTCCCGTCAGCAGATTGCCCAAGTACTGAAAATACTGCTGATACAAAGGACCGTGAGAGAGACCCAACTGTTGCTCAATCGCTTTCAACGCCGTTGGATTGATGTTTCCCGCTTGTTTCGCAATCATCGCCTGAGCCGGATTGCCCGGCATGAGCCTGGGCAGGATAAAGTTCAACGTTACCGCGGCCCACAAGGACAAAATCAGGAACCCGATGCGATTGAGAAAATACCGCATGGACCACACCCCTTTTTCAAGAAGCGAGGAGAGTGGGAAAATCTATCTCCTCGCAAAATCACTTCTATCCTATGCTATCCCTATGCTATCCGTAAAGCGATTTCAGTTCTTATTTTGTCGGCTTCAGGCGGTCCATGACGATTGCTGCAGATTGATAGTTGTACGGCGACGGATCGATCCACAGGTTCGATTTGGTCGGGAAGCCCGTGAAATTCGAGTCGTTGTACTCGTACCAGAGCGCACCGTCGAGCAACGGAATGACAGGCAATTGTTCGGCAGCCGTCTTTTCGATCTCGTACATATCCTTCAATTGCTCCGACTTGTTGGTGGTCGACGCAAAGTCTTGGAACACCTTGTCGAGCGACGGATTCTTGTAACCTTCGATATTGAAGCCGCCCGTCGAGTCAAGCATGTCGTGATATGTCGTGTACGGCGTCGGTCCGGCATTGGTCCACGAAATGGCCAATTGGTAGGTCGGTTTCACGCCTGCACCCGGATCAACCTGGTTGTAGTATGCCGAGTACTGTTGCTGGCTCACGTTGATTGCGATGCCGATCTTCTGCAGTTGTTGCTTGATGAGCAGCGCATCTTCGTCCCAGTCGCTCCACCCGGAGACCGTCAACAGCGTGAACGATAATTCCTTGCCGTCCTTGGCGAAAATACCTTTGGAGTCCTTCTTGAAACCGGCCTTCTCAAGGATTTGTTCCGCTTTTGTGTCGTTCACGGTGAAAGACTTGTCAGACGCCGGCAAATTCGGATCCAACCAAGCCTTCTGCGGAGGAAGCACGAGGCTCGTCGGCGACGCCGGAGACTCGTAGCCGGTTTCACCCTTGACCGACAACTCGTTGCGATCGATTGCCAAATTCATCGCTTGCCGTACAGGCAGTTGCGCCAACAATGGGTTAGTCAAGTTCGGATACAACTCGACCGGGTTGTTTGGCGGGAAGTAATAGTGATTGTGCTGCGGATCTGCCTTCACGAACGTCTTGTCGATATTCGGAATGTTGATGCCCGCGTATTGAATCTCGCCGCTCGCAAGCGCCAGGTCAGCACTCGAGTTGCTCGCGTACGCCGGGTAATTCAACGTTTTCACAGCCGGAGCTCCGCCGTAATACTGTTCATTTGCCGTAAACTTGTAATCCTGTGTCGAGAAATACGAGATTTTAAACGGCCCTGTGCCAATCGCCTGCGTGTACGTAATTTTCGCCTTCGCAGGATCCCCTAGCGAACTCCACAAATGCTTCGGCACGATATAGGTTCCAGCCAATACGTACTGCTCCGCGAACGGAATGTTCGACGACTTGAACGTGAACACCACCGTGTCGTTGCCTTGAGCCTTGACACTTGTCAGCTGTTGCCAGATGCCGTTGGTATCCGCATCCGGATATTTCTTGATGTCGTCGAACGTAAACACGACATCCTGTGCAGTGAACGCCTTGCCGTCGGTCCACTTCGCCTTCGGCTGAAGATGCACTGTTAGCGTTTTCCCGCCGTTGCTGAACGTAAAGCTCTTGCCCAACAGATTGAACTGTTTGCCAGTCGTATTGTCGAAATAGAACAACGTTTCATAAATGTTGCCGAGCGTACCGTCGACACTATTGGTTCCCGAGAACGGGTTGAAGTTGTCGGCGAAACTGCCTGTCACGTTAGGCGCGACTGTCAAAACGGCATTCGACACATTGGTCGAAGCAGCTCCGGTCGTTGATACGTTGGAACTCGAAGAACCGCTTGCTGTGTTGGAGGCCGTGTTGGAGACAGTACCGCATCCCGCTAAACCCAATGCGACTACGGCAGCCGTTGACGCTACACGAAATACATGCTTTTTGGACACTTGAAGTCCCCCTTTGATGTTCGGTGCAGAATCCCATTACCCGGAACCTTCGCAACAACCTTCGCGAAACCCCGGGTCAACGAAATCGCTTTCGCCCGATGTCTAAACAATTGTTCCTGCCACCAGCGAACCAAGGTGACGGAACAGCCTCAATCTTTCCGAGGAAGCGTGTCAGAACGACTCGGGCGAACATCCCGCCTTCGACACCCGTCGATCAAATTCGCCGCACCATGGACGAACCTTGTTCGAAACCGTTTTCGAATGAAGGCGATTTCACCACCTCTGCTAACATTGTTATTGTGCATCATTTATTGTCTCTTTTCAAGTAGTGCATTCGAAATTATTACTAGTAAAGAGATGGCAGACTGAACGAACTACCGAAAACGCTTGCGGAGCTTGAGGTAACATGAAGAATTTTGCCGATACATCATCGATCCTGCAAGCCGGATCGTTCTTCTGGACAACGAATATTGCGGATCGCGTATAATGTGGCGGTGCGTGAGAGATTAACCTCAGAGACACAAGGAGGGCACCATGGCCACGGATAAACCGCTATCGACAAATTGGATGTTTCGCTCCCCGAGCGAACAAGAATGGCTGCCAGCAACTGTACCCGGATGCGTGCACACGGATTTGCTTGCAAACGGCAAGATTCCCCTCCCATTCGTCGGAACCAATGAAGGTGATTTGCAGTGGATCGACAAGCAGGATTGGGAATACGAAACGACGTTTGACGTGGACCAAGCCACGCTTGGTGAACGCAACCTTGAACTCGTTTTCAACGGCCTCGATACGTATGCGGAGGTATTCGTCAACGACACACACGTATTGTCGGCAAACAATATGTTTCGGACATGGCGCGCCGATGTAAAGGACAATCTACAATTAGGACCAAACTCATTGAGGGTTATCTTCCGATCCCCGATTCAAGAGGATCTGCCAAAACTCGCGGCGCTTGGCTACAACTTGCCCGCTCCAAACGATCAGTCGGAACGCGGCGGCCTCGGCGACCAGAAACTGAGTGTATTCAGCCGCAAAGCCCCCTACCACTACGGCTGGGACTGGGGTCCACGCTTTGTGACCAGCGGCATATGGCGCCCGGTCCATCTCGTGGGGTGGTCTCAAGGACGGATCACGGACGTCTACATCGATCAACGCCGCATCAGTCGCGCACTGGCCGAAGTTGCCGTACTGGTCACCATCGAATCGGATACGGCCTGGAGCGGCACCGTGCAAGTGGAGTCTCAGGGCGTCCACGCCGCACTCGAAGTCGAATTGTCCCCCGGGACCAATCAGGTGGAGGTCCCCATCTCCATCGACAACCCTCGCCTCTGGTGGTCGCGCGGCCTTGGCGAATCGTACCTCTACACATTTGCCGTTACGCTGCTGCGGGGCGATGACGTGATCGATCAATCGTCTACACGAACCGGGCTACGATCCATCAAACTCGTCCGCAACACCGACAGCGCAGGCACGACTTTCTATTTTGAACTCAATGGTGTTCCCGTATTCGCCAAAGGCGCGAACCACATTCCAAACGACTCGTTCCTGACGGACGTCGATGAGGAGCGCTACCGCCACGAGATCATGAGTGCGGTTGAGGCGAATATGAACATGCTTCGGGTTTGGGGCGGCGGCACGTACGAAGCCGACATTTTTTACGATCTCTGCGACGAGCACGGCATTCTCGTCTGGCAGGACTTTATGTTTGCCTGCAGCATGTACCCAGGCGACGAGGCGTTTTTGGAAAGTGTCAGACAAGAAGCGAAGGACAATTTGATTCGCCTGCGAAATCACCCGTGCATCGCTCTTTGGTGCGGAAACAACGAGATCGACACGGCATGGTCGCAATACGACGAAAACGCCGGCTGGGGATGGAAACAGCAATATACCCAAGAACAGCGGGCGCGGATTTGGGCCGATTACGAAGCTGTCTTTCACGATATTTTGCCGGAGGCCGTCTCTCGATACGCGCCGCAGGCGGAGTATTGGCCTTCTTCGCCCATGCAAGCCTTGACAGGCGACGCTTCTCAGCACGCCAAAAACGATTCGACACGGGGCGACATACACTACTGGGGCGTTTGGCACAATGTCGAGCCGTTCTCAAACTACAACGTGTATCTGGGCCACTTCATGAGCGAGTACGGATTCCAATCATTTCCAGAACTTAAAACGGTGCAAACATACGCGAAGCCAGAGGACATGGCGCTCGAATCGGACGTTATGAAGTGGCACCAGCGGAGCGGCGATGGCAACAGGCTGATCAAAGAATATATGGACATCTATTACAACGAACCGAAGGATTTTCAATCGTTTCTTGTCATGAGTCAGGTGTTGCAGGCGGAGGCTATCAAAATGGCGATGGAAGCCCACCGACGCCGCAAACCGTTCTGCATGGGCAGCTTGTACTGGCAAATCAACGACTGCTGGCCCGTCGCGTCTTGGTCCAGCATGGACTATTACGGTCGATGGAAGGCGCTTCAATATTACGCGAAGCGATCGTTCCAAGACGTGTCCGTCTCCATCTACGAACACGACGATGTCACTGAGGTTCATCTCGTTTCCGATGTGTTGCAGCCGATTGCTGGCCGCTTGATCTGTCGATTGTTCGACTTCTCAGGAAATCTGCTGGCGGAACGAATCGATTCCGTATCCGTGCCGGCGAATTCAGCCATCGTGGCAAGCAGCTTGAAGACCCAGGAGTGGCTGCAGAACCGCACGCCCCAAACGAGTGTCCTGGTCGCCACATTCGAAGAAAACAACGGCAGCATCGTCGACTCGAAGGAACACTATTTCGTGCCGGCCAACCGCATCCAGTTGAAGCAGCCAACCATCGTCGTGACCAAGCGCGAACGCCAAGACGGATCCGCGGTGCTGGTGTTGGAGACGGATACACTTGCCAAGCACGTCGTTCTCTCGTCGGAAGTCGACGGTATCTTTTCCGACAACTATTTCGATCTCGTTCCAGGTCTGCCAAAGGAGATCGAATTCAAGGTCTCGATACACGGTGAATTCATTCACGCCGATCCCGGCGACGTTCACGTGACTTCGATGATCGATCTCGTCCAAATGGCCTAACAATCGCCACCGCGAAAACAAAGAAAACGGGTCATCCCATCAGGGAGACCCGTTTTCTTTGCCTCTGGCCGTCATCAAGAGCGCGAATGAACCAGGTGCTGATAACGCCGCAGATGCGCCTGCAATTGGTTCAACGCGGCGGTAATCTTCGTGTACGCCGAAGGTGGCGCGCCTTCCCCATTGATGGCGTCATCCATCGTGACGACCGTTTCTGCGTCTTCATAGAGCACACTGTTCGGCGAATTCGGCGGACTGCTCTGAGCAACCGCAGTGATACTTTTCAGCGTCTTGTCGAAACTGACATTCGTGTTCTCGTTCAGGGATTTGGAAACACCTTCATATATTTGTTGACATACCGAGTACACGTGAGGATCGACAGACGTTTGAACGGCATTCGACGATTGGGTCTGGTTCGCAGACGTATTGGCAGACACATTGTTCGCAGACGTCGAAGCGGCGCTGCACCCTGCACACGCCAGGGATGCCAACACCACTGCACTGGTAACGACAATCTCACGTATTGATCTCAGCTACTCCATCCCCCTTCATCGGAAACGCGCCGTCCTCTGGATGGCGTCAAGCAGCCAGACAGGTTTGAGCGGCGAAAATCAAGATTGCCCCGCTCGCAGCTTGACCTGCTCGCGGGGCGATCGATTCCGCATGGCGTTTGCATGCAATCACGACAATATACCAATTATTTCTTAAAGAAATCGGCGTTCTTCTGGATGAACTCCTGCTCGTCTTCAGGCACGAAATCCTCTTGGAAAATGGCGCTGACCGGGCAAACGGGTTCACAGGCTGCGCAATCGATACAAAGATCGGGATCGATATAGTACTGATCTGGACCTTCGTGAATCGCATCAACTGGACAGGTTTCTACACAATCCGCGGCCTTTTCGCCGATACACGGAGATGTGATGACAAACGGCATGCGTGTTGACCTCCTCGACTTGAATAAGGAATGATGTCCTAGTTAAAGGTATACCTCAAACACATGCATAAACTCAAACGAAATCTTTGTGGCAAGCGTGCTCGTCTCCTACAACACGCGCCGCGACAACAGAGATCGATGCATATGCATACATTAAACGATCGTCTGTAAGATTACCACACTACAAAAAAAGCGGCCACCATGAAAGTGGCCTTTCAAGTATATTAAGGGGGTAATCATGCATGAAACGCGTTCCTTGCTTCTGCACAAACGAATCATAGCATCCGATTGTGAAGAAGCCGTATAGGCTTCGTGAATATCGTGTTGAAAAATACTAAAGACGCCGTTCGCTTCGACAGCCATGCCGGACGTTCATGATTTCGCCACAATTCGAGAGTACAATCGGTTGTTCATTCGGCAACGGTTCGTGTACTCTATATAGGAAGTCATTTCATTGTGATATGCCTTACACAAGAGCCACGCTGCATAAGCCGTGGCTTTTGTGTCGTATTCAACCATTTGTGCGAGATATGGTATTTACATAACCTTGATGCAAAACTAACATTCGCTTAACATTTCACTTGTATTGTACTATAGGACGGTTGACAGCCTAAAGCGTTGGTACGTCGTGATCCTTCGACTACCTTCGGATTCTTTGAATTGAGGTGGCACCTGCATGGCAAAGTCCATGTCTGTTCGAAATTTGAACGCTTGGTATGGTCCGCAACATACGTTAAAAGATATTAGTATCGATCTGGACGAAAAGATGGCTACAGCCATTATCGGCCCATCCGGCTGTGGCAAATCGACGTTCATTCGATGCCTCAACCGCATGCACGAAACCGCGCCGTACGCAAAGGTTACCGGTGAGGTCAAGCTCGGCGATGAAAACTTATTCGACCTTGATCCCGTCGACGTCCGCAGAGTCGTCGGCATGGTCTTCCAGAAGCCGAATCCCTTCCCCACCATGTCCATCTTCGACAATGTGGCTATGGGCCTCAAGCTTGGAGGCATTCGCAAGCAATCGGAGCTTCGAGAACGCGTCGAACGCGCGCTGCAAATGGCTGCTTTGTGGAACGAAGTGAAAGATCGGTTGAATCGCCCTGCGACAGCCCTGTCTGGCGGTCAACAGCAGCGTTTGTGCATCGCGAGGGCGCTCGCGGTCGAGCCTGACGTATTGTTGATGGACGAGCCTGCATCTGCGCTTGATCCAATATCCACGATGCGCGTCGAGGAATTGGTCGAACAGCTGAAGAATGATTATACCGTCGTGATCGTGACGCATAACATGCAACAAGCGGCTCGGGTCGCTGATAGAACCGCATTTTTCCTGTCGGGCGAATTGGTTGAATTTGGGGAGACGACAAAAATCTTCACCAAACCGAGCGACAGCCGAACAGAGGATTATATCACCGGACGATTCGGGTGACACAGTTGTCTAGGGGGGATTACACATGCAGCAACGTCAGTCGTTTGATATCGCGCTCAAAGAGTTGAAGTTGAAGCTTCTGCGACTAGGTGGAGACATTCAGGAGGCCATCCGTTTGTCCGTTTCGGCTTTTGAAGCGCAAGACGCCGACCTCGCGACGCAAGTTGTCCAAAACGACAGGAAGATCAATGTGCAGGACCATGAAATTGAGGACCTGTGTATTCGTTTGATCGCCACCCAACAGCCAGTAGCTGGCGATTTGCGCAAAATCGTCGCTGGGCTGCGTCTTGCGATGGACTTGGAACGAATGGGCGATCTCGCCGTGGACATCGCCAAGTCAACCATTCGACTCTCTGGCCAAACGTTGTTGCTGCCAATTGACGAAATCCCTGCCATGGCAAAATTGATCGACGAAATGATTTCCGAGGCGCTCAACGCATATGTGAATAACGACGTGGATGCGGCACAACGTCTAGCGGCGTTGGATGACGAAGTCGATCACCGTTATCGCAAACTCGTTGAAGGTCTGTTCGCGACAACCTCCAACAATCCGAATCACGCCACACAGGCGATGACACTCGCTTTTTGCGGACGGTATTTGGAGCGTATCGGAGATCACGCCACCAACATCGGCGAGAGCGTCATTTACATTATTTCAGGTGAACGTTCGGACTTGAACTGACACATATCCAACCAGAGGGCGATCGGGATCCAGATCGCCCCGTTCAGCCTCCTCGACATCGTTCTACGCAATATTACGTGAAACGTCAATTCTGTGACATAAGCGTCACAACAGCCTGTCATATTCGCCCTCTCCGCCGCTCATTTCGTGTTACACTCGTCGTGTACGATAAGTTCATCGTAGAGGAGTGTTCACAACTTGAATCAATCCAAAACAGTGACCAATCCGATTCCTGCGCTGAAACGCATGGTCTCCGTCATCGAACGAACCGCGACAGCCATGTCAGTGCTCCTTTTGGTTGGCACGGCAAGCTACCTCGCCATTCATACGATTGTTGCCCCTGGTATGTAAATTCAGCTCAGTCAGGTGTCCTTTCACTTAAAGATTCCGTAAAACAACGAAGAAGGGTTGTCCTGACGGTCACGCGAAACGACCCCGTCGACAACCCTTCTACAGGTTTTATTACTTTCATAAACAATCCATTCGCGACAAGCGATTCATCAACTTGAGACCCGCCGCGCTCCAATGTAATGCTCAGCCCAATATCCGGAAGTCAGATTATCGATCTCCACATCGGAACTTGCAGCATTTATGAATTCGCCGTCACCAATGTATACGCCATCGTGAGACGCGCCTGAGCCATACGAGTCGAAAAATACGATATCTCCCGGCTGGAGATTCGCCTGAGACACCTCTGTGCCGACGTTGAACTGATCATAACTGGTTCTCGGCAACGCAATGCCAAAATGCGCAAACACATACTGTACAAATCCTGAACAATCGAATCCAGAGGGACTGGTTCCCCCCCACACATAAGGCACACCGAGGAATTGTTTCGCATAATCAGAAACCGTAAAACCAAACGCGCTTGCGTCGAGTGAAGGATCCGGTGTACTGGACCGGCTACTGAGGATTTTGATTGGACTGTTCGAATGGACTGTGAGGCGTTCTCCAGGATGAATGACGCTGGAACTGGACAATCCATTCCACGCCTCGATGTCTTGAATCGATACGCCGAATTTTTGGCTGATGGTCCACAGGGAGTCGCCCGACTGAACCGTGTACTTCTGAGAAGTGGCCTTGGACGTGGTCGATACCGTATGTATGGATGAGGAACTTGACGAGGATGTCTGCTCGACGATAATTTTATCGCCTGGATGTATCACGTTCGACGACAAGTGATTGAGTGCCATCAACGATGTTACCGATGTGTGGTACTTCTGCGCGATACCGTAGAGGCTGTCTCCGCTCCGAACAGTGTATTCAACGGTTCCAGCGTAAACGGTGCTTACGGATACGCACATAGTCGCGGCAATGGAAAGGCTGATGAGGAACTTGGAGCGCACTAGATTAAGCCCCTTTGCTAAGATGTGATGTTTTTCGCTGGTGTCATTATAAACTGAAAATCTTGTCGAGTTCAATCATAAATTCGTAGATTGCAGATAATTCCGGCGAAACCCCGTCGCTTTTGTCGTCTATTGCCGCCCAAATCGCCTATCGACGCCGCGTTGTACTGGCGACAGCTGTTCAGATACAATAGAAATGTTGGCATCATTGATAGTAAGGAGAGGACTCTGCATGACCATCGATGCGGCTCATTTCCGCAGGGCTTTGGGACGGTTCGCAAGCGGCGTTACCGTCGTCACCATGGCGTTCGGAGAAGAAGTATCCGGTATTACCGTTTCCGCCTTTGCTTCTCTCTCGCTCAATCCGCCGCTCGTGTTGGTGTGCATTGATAAATCGTCTTCCACACTGGGTCTGATCCGCCGTGGAAAGTCGTTCGCTGTGAATATCCTCGCCAGCGATCAACGCGACCTCTCGAACCATTTCGCCAGCAAGCAGCCAGACAAAATGGCCGGAATTCCGCACCGTGTCGGGCAATTGGGCAACCCCATCTTACATGGGACTCAAGCGAATCTGGAGTGTGTATTGCGGGAGGAATTCGATGGCGGAGATCATTTCATTCTCATCGGGGAAGTTCACGCCGTGGAAGTAGACGAAGCGAAAACCCCCCTACTCTACTACAGTAGTCAATATGGGTCGTTTGAGGCCTTGACATAGTGCGATAAGCAAGGATTGGCGCTGTCTCTCACATCCTGTCGCTCGCGCGGACAGTCGTCACTGTCGACTCCCTTGGTCGTCTCCCCGTGAGGCGTTTCGACGTTGCCAGGCGCCGACGATCGCGCCGGCTGCTTCACGGGCCGCATGCGGTCGGGCCAGCATTTTGGCACACCCTCGCATTTGCTCATCAACACTCGGCGACCACGCCGCCAATGTATTTGAAAGTTCTTGAATCGTTCGGACCACTCTCCCGGCACCTTCCTGCTGAATGCACCTGGCGTTTTCCAATTCTTGTCCAGGCAGCGGTTTGTAGAAGATGACAGGTGTTCCGCACGCCATGCACTCTGCCGTCGATACGCCGCCCGCTTTGCCAATCACCAACGTCGCGCGTCGAAAGTAGCGCGCCACGTCGTGTGTAAACCCAATGGCCTCGACTCGATTGCCTGACTCCAGGCTCGCAGACAAAGCACTGACCCTCGAACGCATCGCGTCGTTGCGACCGCACAGCACAATCACCCGATGCTCGGGAAAGTGTGACAGCGCTATCCTCACGACGTCTGCGAGATCAGGAAAGACGCCCCTGCCACCCGCCGAGATCACGATGGATCGATTGGCTTCCACGCTGTGCGGTTCTTGGACAGAGAATTGCTCGCGAATCGGTATACCCGCCACATGCGCGGCCGCGCGGAGAGAGCGAAAGCGGCGGCTGTCCAACTCGGCAGCCGCCGTCGGAAATACGTATAAGTCCACTGCGGAATGAAACCAACGACTATGAACCGCATAATCGGTCAATACCACTGAAATCAGCGGCGAAACACCTGCTGGCAGGGATGCCAAAGCGTGATCGGGAAACAGTTGAACCACGATATCAGGGCTGTATTCAACCAACGCGCGCCAAGCCGCTCGACGCGACAATTTTGCGAGCAGTTTCCACAACACGTGATTCGTCGAGTAGTTCCTCGTCCAATAGTAACTCAGTCCATACAACCAAGGCGCGGACGCGGTAGTCCATTCAAACAGTTTCTCGTTCGCGTGAGCCAAGTGGCGATTCGTCGTTCGAAATGGATCCACCATGACGACATCAAGACCGAAATCCTGTTCCAGCGAGGCCTTGAGCGCCGTCGCCACCTGCAAGTGACCATCCCCAAACGACGCGTACAGTAAAAGGCATCTCATGATTGCAGTGTAATAGGACTGTCGTCCGAATGCGCCACGCGGACAGATGATGAATCAGTGTCTTTGACCTGGTGGCCAGGTGTCGAAAACAATTCGATAATACGCGCCTTGGAGGCAACCACAAGCTTCGGTTGAAGCACGTCGTGGTGTGTCTGAATGAGATGATCTGCATCCGGATTGAGCATTCTCAATACATTCGTCAGATGCCACGTTGTGAGCGATTTCGAGATCCCATCCGGGAGCGGCAACGTGTGAAATCCAAAGCGTTCAATTCCGCGATGGATCATCGTAATGCCGTACAGAGCCTGAGTCTCGGCATAGCGCGGTGACTGAATGGCTCGCGCGAGGGCCGGCATGGACGTCCTCGCCTGCCGCAGCAGCTGCACCATGGCCCGAACGACATTCGAATCTTCGCGAAGCGCCCGCTCCACCATGTCGTTGTTAACGTGCAATTCCACCACTCTATCCCCGGAACGCACTTTGACACCATCGACCTCAAAGGGCCGACCCATATACCGCCGTTTCGCAATATAAAACAGATGCTCGACACCCGGCTCCAAATCTTCAAGACGGAACGCATGATGAAAAAATGATTCCCACATGTCGAATACGGCTCTCAAGGCTGGATTTGGCATCGTTCTCCCTCCCTACAACCACTCTGAGACCAAACTGAATTCGTACCCGCGTGATCGAATGGACCGAATCATGTCTGGCATCGCCTCGATCACATGTTCCGGCGCACCTTCTTCAGCTCCAAACGAGACATCGCTGTCGTGAAGCACAATGATTGCGCCTCCATGCAACCGATCTACGACCCGCCTCACCAATGTGGACGGATCTGTCCGACGCCAGTCCCCCACCATGATGGTCCACAGACACATGCGCAACCCAGCTCTGCGCATAAGCATCAGTGTCGCGAGATTGCATGCCCCCCACGGCGGACGGTACACATCCGAGCGAATGCCAAACTTTCGTTCGATGGCCATCTGCGCCCCAATGCACTGGTGAGCCGTAGCTCTCGGCGGCAAAAACGGCACAAAATAGTGTCGATCGCCGTGAATTTGAACCTCATGTCCCTCATCCTTCATACGCTTGACGATGTCAGGACACTTCAGAGCCCGCTGGACAACGATGAAAAACGTCGCCTTCACCTGTTGTTCGGCCAGTGCATCGAGCAGTTTCGGCGTATAGACCGGATGTGGGCCGTCGTCGAAAGTCAACGCGACTCGTTTCGGATCGCGCAGCCGCCGATAGGCCTTCAAGTGAAATATCCGCGTCCAAAGCACGGGCAGCCCGCAGTAGACCACCAATACCAGAAACACGAGCAGTGCAAGGAGCCACCCCAACAAAGTCGTCGCTCTCCTTAGGTCACCAGTACCTGCGTCGAGTTTGGATACGTCGGCGGGAGCCGTACCTTACCTTCCTCAGCGATGACCATGATTTTCTCTGCAATTCGCTCGGCGGCCCCGCACGTGGGCAAGGCGCCCGACGCTTGGCGCATGCGGGACAATATGCTGGGATCTTCGCGAGCGTTCAACAGGAACTGTTGCGCCTCCCGCGCAGTTCTCACCGACACGGCGACGCCGGCTCTCGCCGCGAACGCCGCGTTGGCCTCTTCCTGCCCTGGAATCGGCCGATACAGCACCATCGGCAGTTGCATCGTCATGGATTCCGTCAAGGTCAGGCCGCCTGGTTTGGTCACAATCACGTCGGCAACCGCCATGAGTCGGTCGATCTCGCTGGTGAACCCAAACACTTTGACCCGATCATTCTGCAGGGCCGCGAACCGCCTCTGCATCCTGCGGTTCTGTCCGCAAATAATGATGTACTGCATGCCGGAGTCGGGAATAAACGATTCCCACACCGACGCGTCGGCGAGAATGCCGCTGCCGCCGCCCATCAGCAGCACGATGGGACTCGATTGCGAGAACCCCATCTCACGCGCCAGTTGCTCGCGGTTGGCGAGCAGTTGCCGCACATTCTCCGAACTGAACTTTCGGCGCAGCGGAATTCCCGCAACATCGATGGCATCCGGCGAAACGCCGTACGACACCAGATCTCGCTTCACCTCGTTGGTCGCCACAAAATAGTGATCAGCGTGATCGTGATACCACTGACGGTGCGCAGTGTAATCCGTGACGATGGCGACGTTTGGCAGATCAATCCCGCCAGTGCGTCGCAGTTCTCCCACGACGCCCATCGGCGTCGGGAATGTGCTTGCCACCACATCCGGGCGATAATAACGGATATAATCCTCCATCCGTTCGATGCCCAGGTGGTTGACATAGCGTTGCAACGCGGAATCCGGTTCAATTTTGGACATCGATTTGTAAAATAGTCCGTATAAACTTGGCGCCTTTTGTACACCTTGAATCAAACTAAACTTGGCAAAAGACCTCAACGCAGGATTCAACAAGCCTACATAATCGATCACTTCGACTTGCGCGTCTCTCTCTCTCAATGCCTCTTGTACTGCATACGCGGCTTGGTTATGTCCGGAACCAAAGGACGCGGTCAATAACAAAACGCGACGCAATGGTCTCGCCCCCTCAATCTTACACATCTCATATTGTAAACTCGATGCGGTCACGGGACAACTATACAGGGTGAAGGCACGACGATTGCATGGAATGGAGTGCGGCTTAAGACGTAAGAAACGGAGAGGTGTCGATTCCCTCTCCGCATATACTATTCAATTGCATGTCCGTCTACCCACGCGCTTTGAAGGCCCTTTAATGCCCATTGCCTCCTCTTCCGGAGGAACGCCAGACGAAACCGCGAACAAGAAGCTGAATGATGAGGATAATCACGAGCAAAACAAATGCAGCCGCGTAAGCCAGGTTCTTGGCCTCCGGATACGGTTGATCCAGGTAATCCCAGGCGATATACGTGAGATAGCCGACCTGCGAATGCGTTAATTGCCACGACGGATTGTTCGAGTTCCACCCTGCCGTGTACAGCAGTGGAGCAGTCTCGCCCAAGCCAATGGCGATGGCCAACAACAACCCTGTCGCGATCCCGCCCGCCGCAGGCCGCCAAATCGCTCGCGAAATGGCCTGGAAACGAGTCATGCCCAAGGCCCAAGCAGCCTCTCGCTGCATTAAGGGCACTTGCTGCAAACTCGATTCGGTCGTTCGCAAAATATACGGCAACATCATGATGGTCAAGGCGATGCCGCCCGCCAAGGCCGAAAATCCCCAATGCCATTCCAGAACCATCAGCAGATACCCAAAATAGCCGATGACGATGGAAGGCACCCCAGACAACACTTCCGCAAGGAAACGAATCACAGAAGCTGTTTTCGCCCCGGCGAATTCCGAGGTATACACACCGCCGAGTATGCCGAGCGGAGCGGCGAAGACAATCGCGATCAACACCAATTCGAATGTACCGATAATGGCGTTCTCGAGACCACCAGCGATACCGTGCGTCGGCTGCACCAGCATCGAAAAGCGAAACGCGCGGGCTCCCCTCCATACCACGGTGGCAAGCAAATCAAACAAGCCAAAGAGAACCAGCCCTGCAGCCAGCCAGGCAAAAATCCAACCAACGACGGATGAGACCTTGCGGCGTCTCCTTCTTCTCATCTGGACACACCCACTTTCCGCCGTGCTCCGCGCGGACGCACGAGCCAGCGCGCAATCAGATTCGTGGCCAGCGTAATAACGAGCAGGACAAGTGCCAATTCAGACAATGCGTGAACCGCCATGCCTGTCGCGTCGGTCTGCGCGCTGTCGAGCTGATTGGCGATAAACGCGGCCATCGTCGAAATGGGGCTGTACAGGTTCTGCGGAAGAATGTTCATTGCGTTTCCGCTCACCATCAGGACCGCCATGGTTTCTCCCATAGCGCGTCCCCAGCCAAGGGCAACCGCCCCGACAAAACCGTCCCGTATGTACGGAATAGAGATGTAGCGCACCGTTTCCCAGGTCGTCATGCCAATGCCCAGACCGCCTTCGCGCGCGAGCAAGGGAACTTGTAAAAAGAGATCGCGCGTGGTCGAGGTAATGATGGGCACAATCATCATGGCCAGCACAATTCCACTCGTCAACAATCCGTAGCCGCTGCCCACGTTGCCGCCAAAGAACGGAATAAAGCCAAGAATATCTTTGATGAAAATTCCAAAATGATGGCTTACCCACGGCGCGACAACGAGAATACCCCACAGGCCGACGACGACACTAGGTATACCTGCCAACAGCTCGACGAGGATGCTCAAGACGAAGCCAAGGGCTCCCCGCACTTGGTACGCCAAAATCATGGCTGTCAAAATGGAAATCGGCACAGCGATTATAAGAGCGATGATAGACGTCAGCATCGTGCCCGCGATGAACACCAGAGCTCCATACGACGCACCCGCCGGAACCTCGTGACCGTGAACCTTTGTCACAGCTCCATACAAACTGCCTAGATTCCACTGGGTGCCGCTGACGAAGTGCAACCCCATGAATTGAATGGTCGGGATCGATTGATAAACGACAATCCCCGCGATGGCCACTAAAAATACCACGGGGCTACCAGCGCAAATCGCGGTAGCCACTTGGAATATTCGATCCGCTGCCTTGGAGGCGCCGGAAACTCGACGCATATGCTCAGCCTCCGAATGGTTCTGAATTAGCCGTGAATCTTTTGAATCTGCACTTCACTCTTCGCATACACATTGGATGGCAACGGCAAGAAGTTGACAGGCGTCATGTACTTGCTCGAATTACCCTTGCTCGGATCGATAGCCCACTTCATAAAGTTCTTCAGAGCCGTCGCTTTTGCCGCAGACGGTTGGTCGTCCTTGACGATCAGATACTCGAAATTGATGATTGGGTACGAATTGGCTCCGGGCTCGTCGATCAATGATACCCGTTCGTCCGAAGGTACGTGCTTGGCGCCCTGTGTCGCAGCCGCCTTAATGTTCGCAGTCGTCGGCAACACGAAGTTTCCTGCCTTGTTCTTCAATTGCGCATACCCCAGACCTGCTTGCGTACCTTTCGCCAACCAACTGATACCGACGTAACCAATCGAACCCTTGGTCGAACTGAGAGCCGCAACGACGCCGTCGTTGCCCTTCGCTCCAATCGCCGTTTGAACACCTGGCCACGATACACTCGTGCTATACGATATCGTCTTGCTCCAGTTGCTGTCCGTATCGCTGAGGAATTGCGTAAACAAGAACGTGTCACCGGAACTGTCCGAGCGGTGAACAGGGACAATCTGCAAGTGTGGAAGTTTCGTTCCTGGATTGAGCGACGTAATCGCCTGGTCGTCCCAGTATTTGATCTTTCCTTCGTAGATGTCGGCCAAAACCGGGCCAGTCAATTTCAGATGCCCAGTCACACCTGGAATGTTATACATAATCTGTTGCGCGGAAATGGCGACCGGAATATTCAACATATCCGGCGTTTGCGCAATCTGCGCGTCTGCCATATAGGCGTCTGAGGCGCCGATATCGGCCGTGCCCGAAGTCGCATCAGAAATACCCGTACCACTTCCTGTTGAAGCCGCCGTCAACTGGACGTTTGGCGCAACCTTGTGATAAGCGGGAACCCATTGACTGTTAAACAGTGGATACAACAGCGACGACCCAGTCTCAGCCAATTGCACGTTGGCAGTCGTACTCGCATTGCCAGAGGTATTTCCTGACACGTTGTTGGTGTTCGTGGTTGCATTGGACGTGTTCGCCGTATTGGAAGTGTTGTTTGTTCCGCAACCGGCGACAGTAGCCACGGCGACAAGTGCCGTTACACCTGCAAGCAATTTGTTATATCGCAAGAATGTTCTCCCCTTCTCGTTAGTAGACACATGTTGTCGTTTGTCCTGCCGCCTGAAAGGATAGCAACCCTTTGTTTAATTTTCGTATGGTATTTGTAAAGGATCTGTAAACTGTAGACACGTTTCGACGAAATTCCAGAGACGAACCTCCGGACAGATAATCCAGGATCACTTGATCACAAGTCCCATTCCGCGGATTCGCGGGCCAAGGACAGACGCTTTGCGACAGTGCCTGTCGTCGTCGCCTGCACTAGAATGGTGCCGAGGATGGCCAGAAAGGTTACCGCCATGATGATATCCGCGCCGGAAACGTGATCGGCAACGGCGGTCGACGCCAACGCCGCGGGAATAACCCCCGTTTCCCGAACCCACATCATGAACACAATTTCCCGCCATTGCCAGCGAGCCTTCCGATCTTCAACCACTGTCGACAGGACGCTGAGCGGACGCGCCACAAACATTAAAATTCCCACAAGCGCGAGACCTATCCACAAATCATGGTAGACGACGGTAAAGTCGACCTGTGTGCCGAGAAACACAAAGATGAGGATCCGCATGATGGTGGTCATCAGGTTGCCGGCGTGATCGAGATGCATCGCGGTACGTTCGGGCAGTTCCCAGCCAAACGATTCGGCGTTGCCGACGATCACGCCAGCGGCGAACGCGGCCATGAACCCACTTGCGCCCAGATGCGCGGAGATCACGTAAGAAGTGATAGCCAAGACAATCATGACAATCGAGGAAAAATCGTGCAGGACTCCCCATGCCTTTGGAGAAATCAGCCACAACCCGACCATGCCGAGCACGGCGCCAACGGCGAGTCCAACCAGCGACTGCTGAAAAAACGTGCCAACAGCGGGGCCGATGGACAGATTCGATCCGGTCAACACCGTCGACATGAGTGTAAGGACGAGAACGGATGCGGTTGCGTCGTTGAAGGCGCTCTCAGTCTCCATCGTTTGCTGCAAGCGTTCAACGATTGGAACGCGCTTAAACACTGGAATCAGTGTCGCCGGATCCGTCGACGCGAGTATGGAGGCAAGCAGCAGCGACCAGATCCACGACTGATGAAGCAGCAGGTGAACGCCGACACCAACGATACACGCAGACACGACGACGCCTACGGTAACCAGCAGCGAAATGCTGATATACACCTGACGAAGCACGTCAAATCGGACGGATCGGCCGCCGTCGAACAGAATCAGTGTGGCGCCCAGGTAAATGATGAATTGATTCACGGACGATTGGCTGCTGGTATGTACGATATGTAAAACAGACGGACCAAGAATGATTCCCAAAACGAGAAACGCCGCGACATCTGGAATTCGCGGCCGCTCGGTCAATTTGCTGACGACGACGCCAAGGCCAACCACAATGCAAATGACAGCTAACGCGCTTTGCCACTGAGCCATTCCCAGCACGGTGCTCCTCCTCTCATCACACTTCCCTATTGTACCGAATTGCGGCCTTGGCAGTCATGAAGGAAAGCGAACACATGCGACTCAAACGCCTTCGGCTGTTCCATATGCGGCGTATGTCCTGCATCGTCGATCACGACGTGCTTCGACGCAGGCAAATGAAGGCGCATTCGGCGATTGATGGCGCAGAATTTCTCGTCGAGCGATCCTGTCACGAGCAGCGTCGGCATCCGCACTGACGGGAGACATGGCCAATACGACGGCTGCCGCCCGGTTCCGAGACCTCGCAAACTGTTGGCGTAGCCTTGCGCGGTGCCGCGCAGCCGAATGGATTGCTGCCTTTGGCGGATCGAATCAGGCAGTCGGCGTTGCGACGCAAAGAGCGGCAAATCCGCCCATTTCTCGGCAAACGAAGGCACGCCGTCGTGTTCGATGGAACTGGCCAACCGCTCGTCCGACTCCCTTCGATCCCGCCGCTCCGCCTCCGTTTCCAGGCCCGGCGAAGCGCTTTCGAGCACCAGCGACTTCACGGCGTCTGGATAGCAGACAGCGAAGGCGAGCGCCACACGTCCGCCCATCGAATATCCCAGCACGTGCGCCCTCGATACACCGCATGCGGCTATGAGCTCCGCGAGATCGGCCGTGACCTGCTCCATGTCGTACCGATTGGGATCCAGAGGCGCATCCGTATCGCCGTGACCCAACAAATCAGGTGCCATCACATAGAAGGACGGAGAAGCAGCCTCGGCGAACTCCGCCCAACTTTCACTTGCCCCCGTAAAACCATGAAGGACGAGCAGCGGCTCGTCCGAAGCAGATCCGTGCAACGCGACGGCGTATCGCACGCCGCGAATATCCTTCCATACCTTCATCGCGGTTCCCCCGTTCGCAGTCGCTCGCCGAGTCTCTCCCGCAACCGCGCGTACACCGCGACACTCGCATCGTTGCCGAAGTGGGCCTCAATCACCGTAAGCCCTTTCCGCGCGACGGATTTCCCAATCTCTTCCCGCAGCGCCGACAAGCCTTCGACGCGAACATACCGTCCGCCATAGCCCTGCACGATAGGTTCAAACGCCATGTGGTGCGGCGTCGTGAACCAGTGCAAAACGTCTTGGCGGGAAGCCTGCGACAGGTGCTGAAAGATACCGCCGCCTTCGTTGTGAATCAGGACGACTGTCAGCGACGCGCCGAATCGATCCGCGGCCAAGAGCCCATTCAGATCGTGATAAAACGAAACGTCACCGATGCACAGCACCGTGGGTCGATCCGGCTGGGCGCACACTTCCCCGAACGCGGTGGACGTCACGCCGTCAATTCCGCTGGCCCCCCGATTCGCGTCGACGAACACGCCCACCGCCGGCACCGCCAAGGCGTCCGCGTCGCGAATCGGGCGGCTGTTGCCGAGAAAGCACTGCCCGTGCGATGGAACGGCTTCCACAGCCGCTCGAACAGCCGCTCCCTCGAACCAGTGCTCGTCGGTGAACTCGTTCACCAGCGCAGCCGCAGATGCCTCCGAGTCGCGCCACCAAGCTGTGTACGATCCGTCGATCCACTGCGCGCTCAATTCCGCCGTCGCCAGCCAATCGGCGAGATCGCCGACGATCACGCTCGTCGTCGACGAAGAAGCGTCGCGATACCAGGACGTGTCGTCGACCGTGAACACCGACACCCCTGGCCCCAGGTTCGCCAACATGCCCGACAGCGCCCTCGACGTGGGCTCTGCGCCGAATCGAATCACCAGATCAAGCTTTGGAACCAAATCTTGCGCCGCGGACAGCACGAGATCGTAGTGGGCGACGACCGATGGTGCCTGTACCCCGCGAGCCTGCGAAAGAATGTCCGCGAACACAGGTATGCCGTGCCTGTCGGCGAACGAGACGATCGCCTGCGCGAACTGCGCATCCCGAAGCGGCCCCATCACAATGGCCGGCCGTCGCGCGCGCTCCAACGCCTCTTTGAGCACTGCGCGCGCCGCTGGTGAAGCAATTTGCTTCATGGGCATATGGACATCCGCGATCTTCACCGAATCCCTCAACCCGCTCGCGTTTCGAGGCGGCGGCAGCAGCGGTTCGACGAACGGATAGTTGATATGTACAGGACCTGCAGGCTCAGCGCAGGCCAACGACACGGCGCGCACCGCCATGCTCACCGCGTACCGCGCGCCTTGCGGCGTCCCATCCGGCACCGGAAGCTCAATCGCCCGCTTCACGTGTTCGCCGTACATGCCTGGTTGCTGAATCGCCTGATTCGCCCCAATGCCCCGCAGCTGATGCGGCCGATCCGCCGTGATCACCAGAAGGGGCACGCGAGATTCGTAAGCTTCAATGACAGCCGGAACGTAATTGCCGGCGGCCGTGCCCGATGTGCATTCAATGGCGACGGGTTCCCCCGACGCTTTCGCCAAGCCAAGCGCGAAGAACGCGGCGGAACGCTCGTCCAAGTGCGAATACACTGCGATATCAGGATGTTCGGCCAGCGCGATCGTCAGCGGTGTGTTGCGCGATCCCGGCGACACCACCGCTTTTCGAACACCGGATGCCACCAGGCCGTCGACGAAGGCGTGAACAATCCAAAGGTCTTGGTTCACAAATATCCCTCTCTAGCTCCGACGGCGGATAGCCCAACGCATCGGCTTCAGTTTCAGTTCACTTTCTTCCCACTCCTGCCGAGGATCAGACCCCTCGACAATCCCGCACCCGGCAAACAGGACCGCGTCTGGATAAGCGATGCAGGCGGAACGCAGCGACACGTGCAGCCGCCCATCGCCGTTTGCGTCCACGGATCCAAACGCGCCAGCGTAATACCCGCGGTTCCAGCCTTCGGTCGCTTCAATCCATTGGATAGCCACATCTCTAGGCACTCCGGCCACAGCCGGCGTCGGGTGTAAAAGCATCGCCGCGTCGAACAGGTGACAACCTGCTTTGAGCGTTCCCTCGACAGGCGTGTATAAATGTTGAACATTTTGCAGGCGTTTGACGATGGGCTCGGCGGGAATCGTCAGTTGATCCGCGATGGTCTCCAGCCGTTCCCGCACGAAATCCACGACGGCTTTGTGCTCCCGCCTATTCTTAGGACTCTCGAACAGTTCCGCGGCGTACGCCTCGTCTTCTTCCCTCGTATCGCCGCGCAGCGTGGTCCCGGCGAGGCAATCGACATACACACGCCCTTGTTTCGTCTGCACCAGTTGTTCCGGACTTGCCGCCAAAAACCAGGTACTCCCCCGAAACAACGCGAAGACGTGACTCGACGCGTAGCGCTGCGACAACCGTTCCACCGCTTCGGACAACGGCAGTTCGACCTGTTCGAGAGCTTGGCGAGCGAGGACAATCTTGCTCACGCCGCCTTTTCCAATCGCGTCCAAAATGGAATCGACCTTGGCAGACCAAGCCGCTTCGTCGTCGACATCGCCGATGCGCGTGTCAAAACGCCGCACACTGGCTGAACCGGACTGCGGCAAGCCGCCTTGAAATTCGGAATTTCTTTCGATCCCGTCCAGTCCGGCCAAGAGATGCCGGAGTTCCTGCCTGCAATCCGCTTCAGAGTCCGTTTCCGCAGCCACGTAGTATACATCCGCGACATCGCTGCCCGTCGTTTTGATCAAGGTCAATGCAGGCACAAACCAGAACGCCCGCGGCCACTCCGACCACACGCCGGGCGCGGCGTTGTCACCGAAGGCGAACGCGCCGAACCAGCGCAGAGGTTCCGGGAGCGGGCACTCCATCATCTCTGATTTCACCTTGTCCCACGGCTCTCCGAACGGAGCTGTCACCAACTGAAACTCCCCAACGCCAAACGTCTCCTCGTCCGAGTCCGGCAGTGCCGAATAGACGGTGGTCTGGGTTGTCTCCCACCGCAACAGTTCGCACAATCGCTGCGGGAAGGCAACCTGGCCATGAACGAGCCGGTATCCACTGAACCGCCGCCCATCCGAGCCAGCCCACTCCGACGCGACGGCTTCTTCGATGTCTCTTACGGCCGCGTGTCTCGTTTGCAGCGTAGTCAACGCTTCACCAACTCCCTCAGTTCCCGTCGCAACAGCTTACCCGAAGCGTTTCGCGGCAACTCGTCGACAATGAAAAACGCCTTTGGCACTTTGTAGTGTGCCAGTCTCTCCCGCAATTGTTTCGTCCACGACATCTTTAACGCGTCGAGATCCAGCGGTCGATCCCCCCGAATCACCACAAACGCCACGGGCACCTGCCCCCATGTGTCGTCATCGCGCGCGACAACGGCGGCTTCGACAACCGCCTCAAGTTTCCCTATGGCGGATTCGACTTCGGCAGGGTAGATATTCTCTCCCCCCGAAACAATCAGGTCGCTCCGGCGATCCAACACATAGAGATAGCCCTCGTCGTCCAGGCGGCCAATGTCCCCCGTGTGGAACCAGCCTCCCCGGAATGCCTGCTCATTCGCGTCCGGCCGATTCAAGTATCCTGCGATCACGCTGGGGCCCCTGACCAGAATCTCCCCTTCGATGTCCGGTTCCGTCGTTGGAACACCATCCTTGTCCGCGATCGCGATGGACACATTGGCCAATGGCTTACCGGAACTGCCGAGCTTGCGCAATGCGTCGTGAGACATCAACGTGACGACCTGCGTGTTGGTTTCCGTCATCCCGTAACTCTGATTGACAGGCACGCCAAGCGTTAGCGCCCGTTCCAGCAAGCCTCGCGGCGCAGCGCTGCCGCCAAGGAGAATGGACCGCAACGTCTTTGGATAGGGGACCTCGCGATGTTCGAGCAGCCGGCTGAGCATCGCAGGCACAAGCGACGCGATGGTAATTCCGTCCTCGTCCAAGGCTCGATTCACCCGTTCGACGTCAAATCCGTTGTGCGCGACGACCGTCGTTCCATAGATGAGACTCCGCATCAACACACCCATGCCGCCCACGTGGAACAGCGGCATCGGGACGAGCCACCGCTCCTCCAAATCAAACCCCAGCTGCAAAACCGACGCCATGGCGCTGAACCAGTGATTCCCATAGGTAATCATCGCGCCTTTCGGCCTGCCTGTCGTGCCGCTCGTGTAAACGATGGCATGGGTCTCGGAGAGTTGTATCGACTCGCGCCGCCAAGGCGCCGAAGCCAGTGGGCCGGACGCCAGGGCGGTCGTCTGGGAGCGCCGATGTTCGTCGATCGCGATCGCGCCGATATCCCGACCGAAGGCCTTGATGATCCGATCCGCAAGCTCTCGCGCGCCATCGTCGTACATCAGTGCACGAGCCTGCGAATCGCCGAGTTGAAATGCCAATTCTTCTGGACTGAGCCGCCAATTGAGCGGGACGATCACGGCACCCAACTGGATCAGCGCGTGCAGCGCCAGCGTATGAAGCAGCGACGACTTTGCCGCGACGGCCACGCGGTGGCCTGCGCGAATGCCCCGATCATAAAGCGATGCCGCGCAATTGGACGCGGCATGCATCAGTTCGTCATACGTCATCGCACCATCGGGGGACACGATGGCCTGTTGATGTGGACGCCGATTCGCCTGAGATTGGAGCCAATCTGGCAAGGCGATGGCAAAATTCGATTCAGTTGTCAACATCAAACACAACCCCAATCACACGAACAACGCTTCGGCTTACGGCAATCGTTCAAACTTGCTGAAGTCAGGTTTGCGGCGTTCGAGGAACGCGTTTTTGCCCTCTTTTGCTTCGTCGGTCATATAGAACAGCATCGTCGCGTCACCGGCCAACTGCTGCAAACCAGCCGCGCCGTCCGTGTCCGCGTTGAACGCAGCTTTGAGGAACCGGATTGCGATTGGGCTCTTTTCGAGAATCTCTTTCGCCCATTTGATGCTTTCTTCTTCCAGTTGTTCCAAAGGCACAACGGCATTGACGAGTCCCATGTCCAAAGCCTCTTGCGCATTGTACTGGCGGCAGAGGAACCAAATCTCCTTCGCTTTCTTTTGCCCCACCAGCCGGGAGAGCAGCGCGATGCCGTAACCAGCGTCAAAGCTGCCCACCTTTGGCCCGGTCTGGCCGAAGACGGCGTTGTCCGCGGCAATCGTGAGATCACAGCAGACATGCAGGACATGGCCGCCGCCAATGGCGTAACCCGCGACGACTGCAATCACCGGTTTTGGCAAGGTGCGAATGAGCCGTTGAAGATCGAGCACATTGAGACGTGGGACCTGGTCGCCGCCGACATACCCGCCATGTCCGCGCACGCGCTGGTCGCCGCCTGAGCAAAACGCTAGGTCGCCAGCCCCGCGGAACAGTACCACGCCGGTCGAGGAGTCGTCGCGAATATGTTGGAAAGCGTCGATCATCTCACTGACCGTTTCCGGCCTGAAGGCATTGCGCACTTCCGGGCGATTTATCGTAACGCGGGCAATTCCTTCCGCTCGCTCGTAAATAATGTCGGTATATTCCTTGACACGTTCCCATTGCAATGTCATCCGACCATCTCCTTCACATAAGTTCGAATTCAATTATAGAGCGTGTCCAATAGAGAATCAAAAAAGGAGGAGCCAAAAATCCCACTACAATCCGAATTGCCCCGGCCGCCGTCGCATGCTAGGATTACGGGTGGATTCCTAGAATGATAGAATCATCGCCATCTGACGATGGAGATCGAGGTGACAAGATGACAACGACGAAATTCGGGGTATGGTGGCGGCTGTTTCGCCCGTTCACATTGACTGCGAGCATCGTGCCCGTCCTCGTGGGCGCAGGCATCGCAGTTCCATATTACCCTTTTCACGTGTGGCGATTCATCGCGATGCTCTTCGCATCCATGCTGATCCAATCGGCTACCAACATGTTTAACGAATACTTCGATTATAAGCGCGGCCTTGACGACGAGCGCATGGTCGGGATCGCCGGCACCATCGTTCGCGACGGTGTGCGTCCCTCCGTGGTCCTGGGGCTCGGTTGGCTCTCGATTGCCATCTCCTTGGCGCTTGGCGTCTATCTCTGCGCCACAACCAGTTGGTGGCTTGCCGTCATCGGTATCGTGTCGATGAGCATTGGTTATCTTTACTCAGGCGGACCGTGGCCGTTGGCTTACACGCCGTTTGGCGAACTGGCGGCTGCCACGGCGATGGGCCCCGTGATCGTACTTATATCGTTCTATTTGCAGAGCGGCGTCGTGACATGGCACGCGGCGGTGTTGTCCATTCCGATTGGCCTCCTCATCGGAGCCATTCTGCTCGCCAACAACATCCGCGACATGGTCCAGGATAAAGAAGGAGGCCGCAGAACCATTGCGATCCTGCTCGGACGGGAACGCGGCCGCATTCTCTTCGGCAGCGTCTTTGCCACGACCTATTTGCTGGTCGTCGTCTTGGTGGTGTTCCACTTGCTGACGTTTTGGGCCTTGGCGGTGCTCGCGACGATCCCGACGGCCGTCTACGTCACGCGGCTGTATTACGAGCACACTGAGCCAGCCAAGCTGCACGCCGCGGTGAAAGGGACGTCCAATCTGCTCTTTCGCTTCGGCATTCTGATGTTCTGCGCAATGCTCGTTTCGACGATCAAATTTGGCTGACATGCCAACTATGACAGGTGTCCGATTCTGGTTGTCCGATCACGACGCCTTGCCAGATGGGCTGTCGGACACTTCCCACAGGTGGTCTGGATATGAAAA
>NZ_BCQI01000024.1 GCF_001544355.1 Alicyclobacillus acidiphilus NBRC 100859 | reverse complement strand
CCCGAGCTGCCCGCATACAGTGCCAGGTTGTTCGAGAACGATTCCTTTCGTAAGATTCCCACGATAATACCCACGTTTGCCACTTTGCATAACCCTCAAAGGTGTTGTAAAGATTTCTCGACAGCGCGATTCATTCGAGATCGTGCGTCTGTGTCTCATCGTTCCGCCATAGCAAAGAATCGTGTGCAAGAAATGGAATGAGCGGAAGGTGTCAAAAGGACAGGGATGGAGAATGCTCAGAAATGCGATTTCTCAGGTTGGATCGATATTTGGACGGGGACGTCTTGTGTATTTTTCGGAAGACCCGCTCGAAGTGCGTGATATTGCTGAAGCCAACTTTTTCTCCGATATCGGCGACAGGCATGTCGGTCTCCCTCAACAGCCGTTCCGATTGCTGGATACGGATTCGGTTTACATATTGGACTAAGGTATTCCCTGTGAGTTTTTTAAAAAGACGGCAGAAGTGACTTGCACTAACATTGTACTGGTTGGCTAGACTTGGAACTGTGATTTTTTGGTCCAAGTGGTCCTGTAGATACTGCAAAATCCCATCTAGTGGATGGATAGTGTATGTGCGACGTTGCGCGAATCCGGCACTTCGCGTGTCTTGAAACGAATATCGAACGACATTGGAGAGGATGCGAAACAACTCTGATTTTACCGACAACTCATAAGCGAGAGGCTCTAGAAAAAATTCATTGGCGAGGCGCTCGATTGAAGCTACCACTTCGCGATTCAACGAGTGCCGATGATCCAGGAAATTTGATAGCCTAAATTCTTGATTCAAAATGGGCTGAATATATCGGTATTCTGTTAGATCGAGGTTTCCATTGCAAATAAGGCGTTGGTTGAACACGATCGCCACAATCACGGTGTCAGGCGATTCATTGGTCGTCGAGTGAATCTGTTTCGAATTTACAAAAATGACATCGCCGGCATATACCTTCGCGAATGTGGTGTCGATCTGCATGGTTGCGGAACCAGCCATGATATACACCAGTTCTAGGTGTTCATGCCAATGAACGTGCATGTAGTTTTGAAACGAATCACTCTTGTGCTGAAGCATGAAGACGTTGATAGGAAACGACTCGTCCCGCAACTCCGTATACTCTCTCAACCTGGTTTCCACAAAATCACATCCTCCCTAGGACGTTGACCGATTACACGGAATTCCATGTCGTCATTATACTCAAGCAACCATCCATATCAGCCTAGTTTCCATACCTGTATGTGGCACGAACCATCAACATGATAAGATACGTCGATTTCAGAGTAATTTATGGCTAATTGTAAGTAGTAGACGGGTCATATAATACCCCTGAAAGCGCTAACAGGTATGGGGGCGAGGAAAACTATGAAGAGGCGTATTCTGGCGACCTGTCTTTCTGTGAGTACTGGTGCCGCGTTTGTTTTGGGAGGTTGCGGGACGGGCAACGGAAATCAGAGCGGGAATGTACAAGGCAAACGGATCACCATCAATTTCATGACGTGGGCGTCTGGTCAGGAATTGACTTCGCTGCAAACGGCATTTTCGAATTTTGAGAAGCTCCATCCAAACATCACGGTCAAGGCAGATGTGGTTCAAAACGCAAACTACGAGACAAAGCTCTCGACACTCGTCGCTGCCGGTTCCGCTCCGGATATCGCCTATATGGATTACCCTCAGCTGTATGGCGAAAAGGGGCAACTTACGGATTTGACCCAAGACATTGAGAATATGAAAGGAATTAACTACACAAAGAGTGGGAACGGGTTTCTTCCTGGTCTGATCTTCAAGGACAAAGGGCATGATTGGGGCGTCTCGATTGGTCCCGAAATCCAAATGCTCTTCTACAACAAAACTTTATTTCAACAGGCTGGTATTCAACCTCCGTCGGCGGACCCGGCACACCCGTGGACTTGGGACCAGTTACTTGCGGCCGCCAAGAAATTGACCGTCGACGAAAATGGCAAACATCCAGGAGAGCCAGGTTTTCAGCCGTTGAAAATCAAGACGTATGGAATTGAAGTGAATTCTGGAGCTTGGGAGTTTCTCTCGCAAAGCAATGGAGGAGGCGTGGTCTCCAGAGATGGCAAGCACCTGTTGATCAATCAACCCGCCTCGATTCAAGCCGTCCAGGCGCAGGCGGACCTGGCTCTCAGCGATCACGTCGCACCGCCGCCCACCGCGACGTCGACGATGCCTTCCGGTCCCACGATGCTTGAGAATGGGCAATTGGCGATGCTGCTGGACGGTCAATACGATGTTGGGACCTTTTATCAAGACAAATACACGCCGGGATATGCGGCGGTTCCGATGTTCAAAACGCCGAAGGATGTGGTGTGGAGCGCGGGTATTTCCATCTTTAAGAGCAGTAAGTACCAAAAGGAAGATTGGGAGCTTCTTAGTTTTCTATTGAATCCGAAAAATATTTTAAACATGTATGAGACGGGTGTCTGGATTCCTCCGTTGACGAGTTGGTATACCGATCCGAAGTACACGAAATTATGGGCCGACAATCCCATTCATGGCGGCAATTACATGCAAGTGGTCAAAGGAACCGTAACGAACCCCAAGATCGCTGAATCTCCGTACTATATCTGGGCCAAGAACAATCAAGAAATTACCAACACCTTAGATCAAGTATTAGGGAGCGTATGGACTGGCAAGACGACCGCCCAGAAGGCCCTGACTCATGCCGCGCCGCAGCTTCAATCGTTGCTGCAGGGTGCCTATCAGTAAGGGCATGTCGTACATTGGGCTGTTTCGTCGCATTCAAACGGAAAGGAGAGATGTCGTTGTTGGAGAAAGCCGTTCTAAACCGGTCTTTGGCAAAGAAGATTCGACGCAAGATCTCTCATGAAGAAAAGGCGCGTTTGAAGTGGGGATATGTCTTCATTGCCCCAACCATCTTCGGGATGTGTGTCTTTGTGTTGGCCCCGGTTGTGTTTGGCCTGATTATCAGTTTTACGCACTGGGACATCATTACTCCTATGCGGTGGGCTGGACTGAGCAACTACAAGAAAATTTTTACGTCCGATCCGCTGTTTTATCAGTCGTTGCGCGTGACTTTTTACTACGCCATAGCAAGTGTCATCCTCACCAACATTTTGGCGCTGTTTTTGGCAACGTTGCTCAATGCCAAGATCCGATTCAAGAGCTTCTTTCGCACGGTGTTCTACATCCCTACGATCGTACCTTTGATTGCAGCTATCGTGATTTGGTCGTTCATCTACAATCCGGAATACGGATTGTTGAACTCGCTCCTTGGTTTGTTTCACATTCCTCCCCAGAATTGGCTGTACAATGCTCGGTTAGTGATCCCAGCCATGATTGTCATGAGCATGTGGGGAGCAGGAAACAATATGGTGATTTACTTGGCCGCGTTGCAAGGGGTGCCGAGACATCTCTATGAGGCTATCGATGTCGACGGCGGGGGTGCGTGGCGGAGATTCTGGAATGTTACGCTGCCCATGATCAGTCCGATGATTTTCTTCAACTTTATCACGGATTTTATCAATAGCCTTCAGACATTCGCTCAAGGCCAGATCATGACGGACGGCGGCCCAAACAACGCAAGTCTGTTTTACATCCTGAATGTGTACAATCAGGCGTTCACCAACAATGCCATGGGATACGCCGCCGCCTTGGCCTGGGTATTGTTCATTATCGTCGCCATTTGCGTAGGGCTGATTTTTCGATTTTCAAATCGTTGGATCTACTACGAGGGAGGGGAGGCATGATGGTCGAGTTTCGTCGTCGACAGAACTTGGGTGGCAAGATAGGACTCTATGCGTTGCTGATCATATGCACCATCATGATGCTGTTTCCGTTTTATTGGCTGTTGCGGAGCGCCTTTATGAGTTCACGCGAAATCTTTTCCGTTCCAATGAAATGGTGGCCGTCACATTTGCTGTGGTCAAATTTCGTGGACACGTTTCAGGACGCGCCGTTCGCGTTGTATTTTCGAAACACCATTTTTCTGGTTGCGGTCAACTTGATAGGGGCGATTTTCAGCAATAGTTTTATCGCGTTTGGATTTGCGAGAATCCGGTTTAAAGGCCGGAACTTTTGGTTCGCGTGTGTGTTACTGACGATGATGATTCCATCGATTGTGATGTTTATACCACAATTCATAGGATGGAAAGAACTTGGCGCGTACAATTCGTATTGGCCGCTGACGCTGCCTTCGTTTTTTGGGAACGCGTTTTTTATCTTCTTGTTGAGGCAGTTCTATATGACCATCCCGATTGAGTACGACGAAGCCGCGTTCATGGATGGCGCGAATTACTTCACCATCTATCGAAAGATCATTCTACCGCTGTCAAAACCCGCCTTGGTGACGGTCGGTGTGTTCACGTTCATGGGAACGTGGAATGATTATTTCAATCCCATGTTGTACTTGAACAATCAAAAGCTGTGGACGCTGCAATTGGGACTCCAGTCGTTCATGGGCCAATATACCTCCAGTTGGCAGTTGATCATGGCAGGGGCGTTAATCACTTTGCTGCCAATGCTCATTGTATTCTTCTTTGCTCAACGAGCGTTTATCGAAGGGATTAGCTTGTCTGGCGTCAAGGGCTAACCGCGTGCGGGGCGCGCTGTCGCGGGCAAACGAATCGCTGGGTTCACGCTTCGGGTACCCCAGGATATGACATTGAAATTGGAGGTTGGACGATGGGGACTGTACAGAAGACAGAACACATTCGGATTGGCACCTTGGTGGCTGGTCGTGATGCGGTGAGGGTGCTCCCGCAGATTACGCCATATGGATTCGAATCGTACAGCTTAACGTTTTGGCAAACGACCGGAACGACAGATTTGCGAGAGTTGGCCAGGCAAGTTAGAGAAATCCTTGAACCACATGACGTGGTGATTTCAAGTCTATCTATCTTCGGAAATGCGCTCACAGGTGAAGGGACAAATTCGGACACTTACGCGAGTTGGGAACGGCTGATCGACGTTGCCGAAGAGTTCGGTACAGATCTGGTAACCGGCTTTACGGGAAGATTGCCTGGGGTTATCGAAGACTCCATCCCTCGCTATCGGGAAGTGTTTGGTGAGTTGTCGAAACGGGCGACACACAAAGGCGTTCGTCTAGCGTTCGAAAACTGCGATATGGGAGGAACGTGGTATCAAGGCGACTGGAATATCGCTCATAACCCGGCAGCTTGGGAGATGATGTTCAATGCGCTTCCAGCGGACAATATCGGACTTCAATGGGAGCCTTGCCATCAGATGGTCAGCCTGATCGATCCCATTCCTCAACTGCGCAAATGGTTATCGACAGGAAAAATATTCAATGTTCATGGGAAGGACGCAACCATTGCTTGGGATATTGTTCGGGAGTGTGGGATCCACGGGCCGAAACAGTTCGTTTGGCATCGTACACCGGGCTTTGGCGATACAAATTGGACGGACGTGATCTCGATTCTGCGTCAGCATGGGTACGGAGGATCCATTGATATTGAAGGATTCCATGATCCGGTTTATCGCGATGAATTGGAAATGACAGGGCAAGTGCACGCGCTCAAGTATTTGAAGCAGTGTCGAGGCGGTGATTTTGTCCCCAATCCGTCGTGACATGAGCTCGATACCAACATGAAGGAGCGATGACCGTGATCAAACATAAAGTGGTGGTTGCTGGTTGCGGGGGCATGTCCAACACTTGGCTGGATTATGTGGCGCAACGGGAAGATATCGAGATCGTTGGCTTGGTCGACATTGCTATCGACAGCGCGAACGCGATGGCGCAACGACGTGGATTATCCGTACCGACATTTACCGACTTGGAACAGGCCATTCGCCAAACGGCTCCCAATCTGGTCTTTGACATTACGGTGCCGGAGAGCCATCGGCAGATTGTGACCACCGCGCTTCAGGCTGGATGCCACGTGTTTGGAGAAAAGCCGATGGGAAAATCGATGGAGGACGCGGAGGCTATGTTGTCGGCTGCGGAACGTTCCGGAAAGCGGTACTCCGTCATGCAAAATCGACGGTATTTGAAACAAATACGCGCAGTTCAGACGACCTTGCGCAACAACGTGATTGGTCCCGTTGGATCCATTTACGCCGATTTCTTCATTGGCGCTCACTTTGGTGGATTTCGCGATGCGATGGACCATCCATTGATCCTTGATATGGCCGTTCACACCTTCGATCAAGCGCGCTTTATTCTGGGCGCCGACGCGGTCTCCGTCTACTGTCACGAGTTTAATCCAGTTGGATCTTGGTATCAGGGCAACGCATCCGCAGTTTGCATCTTTGAGATGAGCGATGGTTCGGTCTTCTGCTATCGAGGTTCATGGTGTGCGGAAGGCTTCAACACGTCTTGGGAATCCGAATGGAGAGCAATTGGTCAGCGCGGCACGCTCCTCTGGAACGGCAAAGACGATCCAGTGTGCGAGATCGTTGACGAAGCCCAACCGGGAGGATTTATCAGCCGCACGAAGACGGTTGAGATACCCGTTGACTGGATAGGGCGAGAGGGACATTGGGGCTGCCTGGATGAGATGTTCAAATCCGTCGACGAGGACCGACCGGCGGAAACGGATTGCACCGACAACATCAAGAGTGTGGCGATGGTGTTTGGCGCGATTGAGAGTGCAAGTTCAGGCAAAAAGGTGTTGCTTTAACAAAGTTGCAAGCGCGGCGGGCGGAGGAGCCGTGGAGCAGATAAGCGGCCGTGGGCCGGTTATTTGCGGGAAAGGGTCGGATGGTCGGCAAATAGGCGACCCTGGGCGGCTTATTTGTCGATCGCGGCGCCGAAGCGGCGGGGCGCGAGTCCCTTTAAGCGGTCCACGGCCGCTTATTTTGGCCGAATGAGATAATTCGACACACTTAAGCGGCCGTGCGCCGCTTATTTCGCCAGTGATCCTGGGATCTGCGGCGTGATCGCGATGGTAGGGTAGTCTGATCCCGGTGACGGGCGACGGTTGCGGGCCGCTTATTTCGACTGTGCTGCTTGGACTTAGCGATAGCCATCGTTATCGCCATCCCCATTCGGGGCGAAGCGCAGCAAACGACACAACCGTACGGGAATTCGATGTGAGTCGATTGGACCGATGGCTATACCGGTCAATCGCTCTGTTTAATGCAAATCGATTCGTATGTTCGCGTTCTTCGAAACGCTCAAGTATTTTACCGACACCCCTGCTATCAACCCCCGAGTCAGCCTGTTTCTGAATTCCAACCCACGCCGCTTTGGTTTCGAATCAACGATGTCCAAGGCGGAATACAGAACACCCAGAATCGGCTCTGATTCACCATAAACAATATTCACTGAAGAAATAAAGATGGAAAATAGATTTTTAGTTGGGTTTTTTGAAAGCTTGGAAGCTAATCCCTAAATTGCTGATACATAAGGATTATAGTCCTATTTCACACACTTTATCGGCATCTATGAAAACGCTTTACTTTATTCGATGAATGTAGTAAAGTTTCGAAACATAAAAACATGGTTTAGTTGAGCTGCTTGGATGTGTGCTACAACGCAAAACAAATTGGGGGGATTTGGCGTGAAAAGAAGTCGATTGATCGGCGTGGCAGGAGCACTGGTAGCCATTGGAGGAGGGCTCGCTGGTTGCGGGATTGCCCAATCGGGATCGGAGACGAATACTTCGACCGCTTCGACGGGCAATGCGAGTGTCGCTCCTATCACTATCACATTTTGGAACGCGTATTCCGAAACGGATAGTGAGGAAAAGACCATTGTCAACAAAATCATTCCGGAGTTTGAAAAGACGCATCCTGGAATCACTGTGCAAAACGTCACACTGCCCTACAGCAACATGCAGCAGAAGCTGTTGACGTCCGCTGCGGGCAACCAATTGCCGGACGTGGCGCGTCTCGATATCATCTGGATGCCTCAGTTGGCCAAATTGGGTGTCTTGGTGCCGCAGCAGAAGTTGTCTGGGTGGACGGCGCTCAGCAAGAAAGTGTTTCCGGGTTCTCTATCGACGAATTATTACAATGGCCAATATTATGGTTTGCCGCTTGACACGAATACGAAAGTGCTATTCTCCAATCCTGCGGTGCTGAAGGCCCATGGCATTCAGAAGCCGCCTGCTACCATGGCGCAGTTCATCGCGGACATCAAGAAGGTGTCTGGCGGGACAGGGAAAAATCGCGTCTACGGTTATGACATCGGGGGAGACAGCTTATGGAATCTGGTGCCGTGGATCGATTCCTACGGCGGTTCGGTGCTCAGTCCCAATATGAAAACGGCGACTGGTTATCTGAATGGGCCAAAGACGTATCAGGCCATCAACACGCTGGTGAGCCTTTATAAGGCGGGCGACATTACCGGCGTACTGCCAGGAGCGACAGGTGATATGGACGGCCTGGCCAAGGGTGAGTACGCGTTTATCGACGAAGGACCGTGGGATGTTCCTTCGATGGCCCAGACTTATCCGAAGGTGAAATACAACATGAGCCTGTGGCCAGCCGGACCAGCTGGATCTGTGCAAGTTGTAGGCGGCGAGGATATTGGCATCTTCAATACGGACCCTGCGCATGAAAAGGCTGCCTGGGAATTTGAACAGTTCATGCTGTCGACAGAAGCACAGACCCAGATGCAGGCGGTTGGGCAAATGTCCGTCCTGAAGACGTTACCGCAGTCGAATTTGTTGAAAGGTCTAGATTATTTCAACATCTTCCGAAAGCAGTTGGCGACGGCGAAGGCTCGTCCGTCCGTGCCGCAGTTCACTCAAATTGAGCAGGACATTGAAACCGAAGTCACGAAGGCGATTCAGGGCAAAGAGACCGTGAAACAAGCACTGGACAATGCTACGAAAGAAACGAACGAACTTCTGGCAGAATAAGCTCCACAGCGCGGGACTGATGGGGCGGTTTCCGAAAGGTTTCGGCCCCCCTCTTTAGATTGGATGGAAGGGTTGTTGTCTATGGGAATTGCGAAGGCAGATCGCAAATTGATGCGAGAGATCAATAACATGCATGTTCTTCAACTTATTCGTGTCAACGGCCCCATATCACGACCTGACCTGGCGGAGCAAACAGGACTCGGTTTGTCGACGATTTCCAATATCGTAGGGGAGCTGTTGGAAAACCGACTGATTCGAGATGTCGGCGAAGGTGACTCCAGTGGAGGACGTCGTCCCAGCTTATTGGATATTAACGAATCCGCGCGTTACACCTTTGGCGTCAAAATTGGTCCGGGTAACGTTTGGGTCGCTTTGTTCGATCTGCGTATCCGCCCGGTCGATGTCGAAGAACTTAGTTTCCCGCCAACGGCTTCGCCGGACGTCGTGTTGTCAGAGACGACAGCGGTGATTGAACGCTTGCGCAAGAAACACCGCATTCCGAGGCGAGATGTGCTAGGCATTGGTGTCAGCACATCGGGACTGATCGATGCAGAAAGCGGCACCTGTGTCTACAGTCCAATTTTGAAATGGGAGCACATTCCCATCAAGCAGATCTTGGGCCAATCGAGCAAGCTGGACGTCATGGTCGAAAATGATGTCAATGCGTTCGCGTACGGGATGCTGTTGCACGAACCGAATATGTCGATCAAAAACATGATCTGCATCACCACGGGCCCAGGTGTTGGCGCGGGGATCATTTTGGACAGGTCATTGTATCGAGGGAGCCGCGGCGGTGCCGGAGAGTTTGGTCACATGTCGATTGATCAGCATGGACCGCTCTGCTCCTGCGGACGCCAGGGCTGTCTGGAAGTATTGGCGTCAGATCAATTTCTGCTTGCCCGTGCGCGGGAACTGGTCTCGTCTGGACAGTCTTCGATCCTGCAGATGATGAGCGAGGATAAAGATCTGTCTCCCACTTCGTTGCTCTTTGCGGCAGAGTCGGGTGACGAAGGCGTGCGGGACATCTACCGTGAATTGGGCAGAAACTTGGGATGTGGCGTGGCGAATCTGATTAATCTGTTCGATCCGGACAAAATCGTGATTGGCGGCGAGGGTGCAGTCGCTGCGAATTTCTTCATCGAGACGACGCGCGAGATCGCGTACAAGTATTCGTTTCCGCATCTGGCCGATCACGTCGAAATCGTCGTGGATGACGGCAGTGAAGATGTCTGGCTGCAAGGCGCGGCTGCCCTTGTCGTGGAGGAATTCTTTAAAGTTCCGTTTGCAAGTTGAATGTATGGGGGTGGGAAAATGATCAAGGCAGATGTTCTCGGAAAGGCTTCCGTCGCCTCCACAAAGCGCAGTAAACTTCGCAAAAGTCTGCTGCACCACGCGGGGATCTACCTGTTCCTGTTGCCTGCCATCGCTTTCTTTGTTGTCTTCTCCGTCTATCCAATTCTCTATTCGTTTATCAAGAGTTTTACAAATTGGCCGGTCTACGGTTCGTCCCAGTTTGTTGGGCTGCAAAACTACAGTCAGGTCCTGCACGATCCCGTTGTCGGAACGTCGCTCGTCAACGCCTTGTTCTACATGGTGGTCTCGGTGCCAATTCAGGTCGTTCTGGGGCTGCTTGTGGCAATTGGCCTCGACAGACCCATGCGGGGGCGTGCGGTGTTTCGTCTGATGTATTACATTCCGGTTATCACTTCCTGGGTTGTCGTCACACTTCTGTTCGAGTATCTGTTCAATACGGATTACGGAATTATCAATTGGGTGTTGGAGTCCCTTCATATTACTCACACGGCCATCCCTTGGTTGGCCGATCGCTATTCGGCGCTGACCGCCGCAGCCATTTTGGGTGGATGGAAAGGCATCGGCTGGGCGATGATGATATTCCTCGCGGGTTTGCAGGGTGTGCCGGACGAACTGTACGAATCGGCCGCTATCGACGGTGCTGGAAAATGGCAGCGTTTGTGGTCGATCACGCTGCCGATGATCCGCGGATCGTTCTTCTTCGTCACGGTTATGCTGGTAATGGGCTCGTTCCAGGTGTTCATATCAGTATTCATTTTGACCGGAGGGGCGCCGGCGAACGAGACTCAGGTTCCTCTCGTGTGGATGTACCAACAGGCGTTCACCAACCTCAACTTTGGCTACGCGGGCGCGTTCTCTTGGATTATCACCGGCATCATTATCGTTCTCACGGTGATTCAGTTCCTGATCTTTAAACCGCGCGGCGCGAAGGAGGCCTAAACGTCGTGATTAATTCCGGAGGCAACAAGACTCGCTTCATCGTCGTTGGACTGTTCGCTCTGGTGATGGTGTTTCCATTTTATTTCATGGTCGTGCTTTCGTTTTCCCCGAACAATGCGACGCTGAAATACCCGCCGCAGTTGTTGCCAACCAATTTTACGTTCAGCAATTACGTCGAGGCCTGGCAGTCGAATGATTTCCAGCTCTATTTCCTGCACAGCATCTGGGTGTCCATCATCTCGACGGTGCTGGGCACCATCATTGCCTGCGGGGCCGCGTTCGTCGTTTCGCGTTACAATTTTTTCGGACGAAAGCTGATTTACCGAATCTTTCTCGGGTCCATGATGGTGCCCAGCATGACGTTCATACTTCCACAGTTTAAAGAGATGGAACACCTACATTTGCTCAACAGCCTGAACGGGCTGATCCTCGTCTATACGGCCGGAATGATCCCATTCACCACATTTTTGATGAAGGGGTTCTTCGACGACATTCCAGTGGAGTTGGAGGATGCGGTGATGATTGACGGCGGTGGCAAGTGGACACTGTTTTGGCGCGTCATGATGCCCATGGCTATGCCATCTCTCGTCACGGCTGTCTTATTCAACTTCATGGGCGGTTGGGACGACTACACGATGGCGTTGACGTTTATCAACGACCCAAACAAGTGGACCCTGCCGATTGCCCTGCAGCTGTTCCAGGGTCAACACAGCAGCGCTTGGGGTATGGTGTTTGCAGCCTCAGTGATTCAGATTGTTCCGATTATCGCGATATTTATCGTATTCCAGCGGCACATCGTCAAAGGTCTGATGGCGGGCGCTGTCAAGGGGTGACTGTCGAACCATGGAACCGGCTAATCTATTTGATATCTATCCGACCCAGTCACAGTTCGGGTCGGGTCAGGAAGTACATCTGAACGTCGAGATGACGGGTTGCACGGATGAAGCGTCCGTCGAGATCGAAGTGTACCAGCGGCAGCGAATGGTTCAAGCCGTGTCCAGGACGGTTGGCCAAATCCGGGAACACCGCATGGTTGTCTCATTGGGGAACTTCGACGACGGCGGCTACAGAGTGGTCGCCACACTCCATACGGAGCGCATGCGGGTGGCGAAAACCGCGTTTGATGTACGGAAACACTGGCGTGAAACGCCTCGTTACAGCTTCTTGAGCGACTATGGGCCGAGGGGCTCCTATCAGGTCATCCAGAACTTCTTCCTGAAATTTCACCTGAATGTCGTTCAGTTTTACGATTGGATGGAACGGCACGACGCGCTCGTGCCGAAAACGCCAGAGTTTGTCGATCCAATGGGACGAAAAGTCGCAACAGAAGGTATTTTGTCCCGGATCGCGGCAATGAGGGACATTGGGACGACTTCTATCGGCTATGCTGCGGTGTATGCTTCGCTGGTCGACTACGCTCGTACGCATCCCGAGGAAGGTCTGTATGATAACCAAGGTGTACAGTATTCGCTGATTGATCGCTTTTTCTTGATGGACATTTCAACCGGGTCCACGTGGAGAGAGCACATTTTAGAAGAGTTTTCGCGCGTGATCGAGTTTGGTTTCGATGGGTTGCACCTGGACCAGTACGGCTACCCCAAATCCGCTCGGCGATTCGACGGATCGACCGTATGGATGGACGAAGCGTATCCTTCCTTTATTAATGCGTGTCGGGCGAAGCTCGGAGACGAACCTGGGCTGATTTTCAACGCTGTATCGAGTTATCCCATTCACTCGGTTGGGAAGGCGGCCCAAGACGTCATATATATTGAAGTTTGGCCGCCGATGGTTCGTTACCGTCATCTGCTCGAAATTATCGAGCGAGCCCGCAGTGCGTCGGGTGGAGAAAAGCAGATCATTTTGGCTGCGTACCTCAAGCCGTTTCGGGAAAAACGGGACGCCGATCCCGTCGCGGTCGCTCGCAGCGCCTTGTTGGTTACGGCAGTGATCTGCGCGAGCGGGGGCTACCATCTGGTGCTGGGCGAGTCCGAGGGAATGCTCACGGAACCCTACTACCCAGATTATGTGCCGATGGTGCCGCACCTTGTGGAACCGCTGCGACGTATGTACGACATCGTCACGGCAGACGCCGATTTGCTCTCGGGAGCCGATGTGGTTGATGTGACCTGGAGTTTCGTCGGCGGGATCAACGATCACGTTCTCGTCGACGGAGCCCCGATATCCGTTGAACCAGAATCGGGCGCAGTTTGGGTCCGTGTCACGACGACAGCCCGCGGACTGGTCATCCATTTGGTGAATCTGCTCTGGACCCATCATGACGAGTGGAACGCGATTCACGACGAACCGTTTACGGCGGTGCCGCCGCTCGATGTGTCCATCGAATGGAATCACCAGGTCGAGGACGCATGGGTGCAGCGGTCCGAAGATGGTGTCTGGACAAAAGCGGATTGGAGCTGGACACAGCACGTGCGGGGTGAAGCGATTCGCGTGGCTGTTCCTTCGTTCGACGTTTGGTCGATGATTTTTATCCCCTATGACGGTCAGTGAGGAGTGCGAACGATGAAAGCCAAGATACGCATGGGTGTCGTTGGACTCGGAGGCATTTCCAACGTCCATATCCAAGGAATTCTTCGCAGTGTTGACGCCGAGTTGGTTGCGATCTGCGACACCAACGCCCAGTTGCTGCAGGCGACAGGGGATAAGTACGGAATCCCCGCGCAACGGCGGTTTTCTGAATTCGCCGAGCTCATTGGTGCGGACTTCGTCGACGCGGTATCGATTTGTACACCTAACATGCTTCATTTTCCGATTGCGATGGAGGCTGTCCGGCAGAAAAAACCATTTTGTTTGGAGAAGCCAATTGCGCTCAACGCCAAGGAGGCTGAACAACTTCGTGACGCCTGCAGGACGGCGAATGTGCCGAACATGATCGGCTTTTCCTACCGCTACAAGCCAGCCGTTCGATACGCTCGTTCGCTCGTCCAGGAGGGGCAGTTGGGCCGGATTTACCACGTCTATGGGCAATATCTGCAATCGTGGGCCAAGCCTGATGTTCCTATGTCGTGGAGATTTTCCAAAGCTATGTCCGGTTCCGGCGCGCTGGGCGATCTCGGTTCCCACGTGATCGATTTGACCAGATTCATCGTCGGCGACATCAAACGGGTCACGGGGAATGCTGGCATATTGGTCGGTGCCCGTCGCAATCCAGGGAGTGATACGCAATCCACGGTGGATGTCGATGACTATGTGCATTTCCTCGCCACCATTGAATCGGATATTTCTGGTGTGTTCAGCATTTCTCGATTTGCGTATGGACGCGGCAACTACCAACGACTTGAGATTTATGGGGACAAGGGGGCTCTCGTCTATTCGCTTGAAGCCGACGATTCTCTTGAGGTTTGTATCGGTTCGGTGTACGAGCAGAGCCACCAGTTCGTGGAGGTGCCGATACCGGCTCGATTCCATCAGGACCAGATGCAAAGCTTCTTTGACTTGGTTCGCGGGGTTGATGACGGCCTAAACGCGACGCTTGACGACGGCGTCTTCAACCAAAAAGCCTTGGATGCCATCGAGGAATCCTTTGAATGCGGGAAATGGATCGAGATCGACTGACCCATGATGCGGCTGATGCGGCGAAACAGAGAAACGAGTGAGGGAGGTCGGTACGGTATGGAGACGGAACATAACGCGTGGTGGAAAGAAGCGGTAGTCTATCAAATCTACCCACGAAGTTTCATGGATGGAAACGGTGATGGAATCGGAGATCTGAAAGGGATCATCGGTAAACTCGATTACTTGCGATGGCTCGGCGTCGACGTGATTTGGCTTTGCCCGATTTACAAGTCTCCGAACGACGATATGGGGTATGATATCAGCGATTACCGCGCGATTATGGACGAGTTCGGAACGATGGACGACTTTGAACAAATGCTCGTGGGCATCCACGAGCGCGGCATGAAACTGGTCATGGACCTCGTTGTCAACCATACTTCCGACGAGCACGAGTGGTTCGTCCAATCGCGGGCGTCCCGGGACAATCCCTATCGCGACTATTATATTTGGCGAGATCGACCCAACAACTGGGCGTCGTTCTTTGGCGGCTCCGCCTGGGAGCTGGACGGACGGACAGGCCAGTACTATCTGCATCTCTTCTCGCGCAAACAGCCGGATCTGAACTGGGAGAATCCGAAGGTCAGGTCGGAGATTTACGACATGATGCGGTGGTGGCTGGACAAGGGCGTCGACGGCTTTCGGATGGACGTCATCAATTGTATTTCCAAGGTTCCCGGTCTTCCAGACGCACCGGGAGAGGGCGGCTTGGCATGGGGAGGTGCATTTTTTCTCAATGGCCCGCGCGTTCACGAATATCTGAAAGAGATGCATACGGAAGTGCTGTCGCGCTACGATGTGATGACTGTGGGAGAAACACTCTCTGTCACACCGGAACAAGCCCTGGAGTATGTGGGATTCGATAGAGCGGAATTGAACATGGTCTTCCAGTTCGAAATGATGGATATCGACGCTGGCCCAGGTGGAAAATGGGACTTAAAGTCCTGGAAACTCAGCGAATTCAAGCGGATTTTCAGTCGCTGGCAGACTGCTCTGGCGGGCAGTGGCTGGAACAGTCTTTACCTCAACAATCACGATCAACCGCGACTCGTATCGCGCTTTGGAAATGACGGTAGGTACCGAATCGAATCGGCCAAGATGCTGGCCACTTTGTTGCATACATTGCAAGGCACGCCGTTCGTGTACCAAGGTGAAGAGATAGGGATGACCAACGTCCACTTTGATTCGATCGATCAGTATCGGGATATCGAGACTATCAACTGGTACAACGAGCAGGTGGCGAAAGGCGAGCGGTCAGTGGACGAGATCGTGAAGAGCATCCACGCGAAGGGGCGGGACAATTCGCGCACTCCCATGCAATGGAGCTCCGCGCACAATGCCGGATTTTCCGACGGACTGCCGTGGTTGCAGGTGAATGAAAACTATCGCGAGATCAACGTTGAGCAACAATTGGCCGATCCCGATTCCGTCTTGCACTATTACCGCAGGCTGATTCAGTTGCGCAAGCGGCATCCGGTGATGGTGTACGGCAATTACGATTTGCTCTATCCGGCGGACGAGAAAATCTATGCGTTTGTCCGCGAATTGGGAAACGCCGCGCTGCTGACTGTGTTAAATTTCACGGACGAGCAGCAAGTCTTTCTATGTCCGGAGCATCTTTGCCCAAAGGGTTTTGAGCTGGTTCTGTCCAATTACGAAGTCGGCGACGCAAATCTTCCGACACGGTTGTCGTTGCGTCCGTACGAAGCCCGCGTGTTTATCGCGTCACCCGCCAGCGGACGCGTGGATGTTTGAATAAAAACAGATGAACCATCTTGCCGCTTACCAAAGGGTGAACCAAACGTGAGCGGCAAGATGTCTTTGTTCCTTCATCACCCCGATGATATCCAAGCTGTTGTTGCGTTTCCCCTCCAATTCCCTGCATTGTTCTGCTCCGATAGAGTCTTGCACAAACACTTGCTTGTAAATCGCAATAATAATTATTTACACGTGTGTAAATCTGGAATACAATGATGAATCGTAAGTATTACGATTTGTTGTCTTTCGTTCACAATTGCTCGTCCATTTTGGATGTGTTGGAAAAACTATGAATGCAATTGGCCGTGGCTACACCGACAAACCCTGGAGGGTGGATGAATTGCAAACAGAGCATTCGATTCAAAAAGCGTACGATGTCGCCGTGGTGGGCGCCGGCGCTTCTGGAATAGGACTTGGCGTTGTCCTAGCCCAGCTTGATGTGAGAAACTTCGTTGTCCTTGAACGTGAAACAATCGGGTCCTCGTTTCAAAAATGGCCTCAGGAAATGCGCTTGATCACGCCGTCATTTCCAGGCCAGGGCTTTGGAGCATTGGATCTCAACGCCATCGTCCCAGACAGCTCACCGGGCTACACGTTCGCGAGGGAACATCTTTCCGGTGAGGAGTACGCTGAATATCTACAAGCCATTGCTGAGCACTTTGCGGTCCCTGTCGCTGAATATACGGATGTGACCTGCGTGGAGAAACAGGGGGAGTTTTTTGTCCTGCAGACGAGCAACGGAACTGTACGATGCCGTTACCTGGTTTGGGCTGCAGGGGAATTTCAGTACCCGCAGGACGCTTCCTTTGAGGGCGGTGAACATTGTTTACACAGCAGCCGCGTGCGCAGTTGGGCGGAGTTGGAGGGCGATTCTTTCCTGGTGATCGGCGGTAACGAGAGCGGGATGGACGCGGCGTACCAGTTGGTTTGCATGGGTAAGCAGGTGAAGATCGTCACAGCGGGCAAGAATCAACTGGCTGAAGACGACGATGCGGTCGACCCCAGCCTCACGTTGTCCCCATTTACATACCAAAGGATGGAGGAAGTAATGCAAACCGGACGTTTGTCGATCACGGCGAACTGTTCCGTTGTGCGCGTCGAGAAACATACGGACGGATATGTCGTTCACTTGGCCAACGGTGAGGTGCTGCTTCAGCCAACCAGGCCGATTTGCGCGACTGGATTCGCTGGAGGATTGTCTGTGATTGCGGAACATTTTGATTGGCTGAGCGACGGATCGGTTGATTTGAGCCTGAAAGATGAATCGACGAAGAGCGAAGGGCTGTTCGTGGTCGGGCCAAACGTTCGACATGGCGATGTTATCCTATGCTTTATCTATAAATTTCGGCAGCGGTTCGCCGTGATCGCCGAAGAAATCGCGCACCGTCTTGGAGTTTCGATAAACGACGCGGTGATTGAATACTATCGGGCAAACAACATGTATCTGGACGATCTGAGTTGCTGCGAGGTGAAATGTGAGTGCTAGAGGCGGAGTTGACAGCAGTTCTGGTGGGGATGGAGTCGGCGGGAAAATCGACCGTGTTTGCAAAATTGACGCATTACCACACGGGTGAAGAAACCAATTTTCGCGGCTCCACAGTCGTTTGTCGGCGCGGGAGCATTCATGGAACAAACATTGTATTGGTCGACACACCGGGGATCCGCCAACAGGCGGATAGTCGCACGACAGCAATGGCGCTCGATGAAGTCGAGCGCGGGGATGTCATTGTTTTCGTTGTCCGGGGGACGCATGCGGTCTCGGAGTTAAACCTGCTTTCACGGATCGTGGGCCACCTGGAGAATCGAGTGGCTGTCATTTTCACCTTTGAGGACAAAACGCCGTTTCAGATTCGGGAGGCCATTGAGCGATTTTGCAGCGTCTACGGTATTTCCTTTCTCTCCGTCAACGCTCGAACGTTCGCGGGCAACCAACTGGAGACGGCTGTGGCGTCTGTCCGCAAGGCGAAGCGGCCAAGTCGACCGTTTCACGAACTGCTCGACTTGGAACTATCCGAAATTGAACCTCCGGCTACCATTTTTGATCTGAATCGGATTGGCCCGTGGGTGTCGCTGCTTTTCATTGTCTTGCTGTTTGGATTGCCTGTTTTGGCCGCCTATCTGCTTGCGAACGTCACTCAGCCGTATTTGGATGCATTTGTTCTCGATCCGCTTCGTCATGCCTTTCAGACGGCTCCCGGATGGCTCCGGGCCCTCACGGTTGGCGACTACGGCGTGCTGACCCTGGGGCCGTACTCATTCCTTTGGGCGTTCCCGGTTGTCTTGTTGATTGGAGTCACCGTTGCCGTCACCGAAGAGAGCGGGCTCAAAGATCGAATTGCGGATTCGCTCGATCCGTGGCTCCAGAAAATTGGACTCGAGGGCCGCGACTTGATCCCTGTGTTGACCGGTTTTGGCTGCAATGTCGTCGGTGTGCTGCAAAGCCGTGCTTGCGGTCAGTGCACGCGCACGCAGTGTGTGTCCCTTATCGCGTTTGGATCGGCTTGCAGTTACACCATTGGTGCGTCGCTCTCGCTCTTCAGTTCGGCACACCACCCGCTATTGTTTCTCCCATATATCAGCGTGGTCTTTCTTGTAGGAGCCATTCATACGCGCATTTTCAACCGCAGCGCGACACCGCTTGCGGAAAGGCGGCGGACCTTCCTGCAGCAACCAACTTGGAAAGGGATTGGCTTTCGCGTGCGCTCGGTCGTCAAGCAATTTCTGCTGCAAGCCATGCCAACATTTGTCATCATATGCTTTGTTGCAGCGCTGCTGGACTATTTTCACGTCGTCAATTGGGTTGCGCACGTGACGTCGCCTGTCTTCATCCTGTTTCATTTACCTTCTTCCGTAGCGCCAGCAGTGATCTTTTCCACCATCCGCAAAGATGGCATGTTGGTGCTCAATCAGACAGATGTACTGGATTCGCTCTCGATTAGCCAGTTGTTTGTCGTTGTCTATCTCGCCTCGACATTGTCGGCGTGCATGGTTACGTTGTGGACTATTGGTAGAGAATTCTCTTGGCGGTATGCCCTGCGCATGGCAGGAAGGCAAGCGGCGACTTCCGTCGTGAGCAGTCTCGCGCTGGCCTGGACGCCACTGCTCCTGCATAGCATTGTGTGATGGATGATGGAGCCCCCTCCCGCCTACGCGGACTGCTTGAGGTAATTCAACCACTTGTCTATCGACTTGCGTATCAGTTCGCCAGGCATCAACAGGATGCCGAGGATATCACCCAAGAAGTGCTTTACAAGATTTGCAGCAAGCTCTCGACCTACCGCGAAGATAGTTCATTTCACAGTTGGGTTTACGCGCTTGTGGTCAACACGTTTCGTGACATGTATCGAAAGCGCGTGACCGCATCCTCGCAAGTCCTGCTGGAGCCAGTCGCTGTCGGTCAATTGTTTGAATCGGCCGCGATTGCCAGAATGACTTTGGAACAGATTTTAGAATCCTTGGACCCGGAAAGCAGAATGCTCCTCACCTTGCGATTTCACTCCGAACTGACCGTCCGGGAAATCGCCGAGGCGATGAATCTAACGATCTCGAACGTCAAGACAAGATTGTTTCGGATACGCGAAAAACTGCAACGTTCGAGTCGATTCGGGAGGGGATGTTCGATGGTTTGCGATAGGGTAATCGATGCTTTGTGTGGACAGGTGAGGAGATCGATCTCGATGTCGAGCAACATGTCATGACGTGCCCGGTTTGTCGCGCTGAAGCGGACATGGTTGGTGCTGTCACCGCGTACTACGGGCAAAAGGCGGTGCTGAATCCAACTCGCCAGATGTTGCCGAACCGACGTGAGATGCAGCGGGCGCGATTATCCACAAGTGCGAGCACGTGGCAGTCCAAATTCTCCACATTTGCTGCCGGGTTGGCAGCCACAGCTTGCGTCGTTGTGGGGGCATGTATGTCAGAGGCCATCACAACTCTATCGTGTACCACTTGCGCCAATCAACCGTAACGCACCGAACAGTTGCAGGTTGGTCTCGCGTCCACGCTCGGCCAGGAAGGGCAAACTGTAAGTGACATTGCGAGGAATATCACGCGATTGCGACGGTAAATGCTGGCGATTCAGATAGTTCAGCATATGATGAACCCTTGGGGATCACCATGCATCGCGGTAACGTCGTCGCAAACGGTTCGTGGGAAGACCTTTCGGCGAATGAGCGTACTGTGATCGGACTGACCAAACAGGGAAGGTTGGTCGTCGGAAACGAGTCCGTCGCGCCAACCTCGAATATCGGTTGAAACGCGTCAACCGTCATCGGTCAAAGCGCAATTGGGACTCTGATATTTATCGAAACGGACGGACGCTTCGCGACTGGCAGCCATGATATCGGGCCTTCGCAACAGGATCTCGTCCGTCTCATGCGAAAATATGGCGCGGTGACGGCTGCTTGCCTGTCTGGGGGATCGAATTGCACCATGTATGCGCATGGGAAGATTCTCAACCATCTGCAGATAGACGACGAATTGTGAAGAATCCGTTACAATGATGAAGCGGACCCGATGTGGTCGTCCACTGTTGGCAGACGTTTTAACGGCAGGCGAATCGTTCGAATGGCGGAGGTCATGTAACCTCAAAGGAGGCCCCTTGTGCAACACTACGTGTCTATCATCATCATTATTGCTTTGGTTCTCTTTGGAATGTATCGACGAGTCCGTCGGACGGTCGGCTTTCAGTACTTGGTTCGCGGCCGACTGACCACCCGCGTGGTGATATTTTCTATCCTGGCTGTCGTGATCCTAGCCGCCGGTATCAGCAATCCGCTGTCCTATGCGTCGGATGCGCTTGGTCTGGTGATTGGAGGCGTGATCGCCTACGTTTCCGCTCGCACCACGAGATTTGAGATGAGGAACGGGCGGTGGGGATATATGCAGCACATGTGGATTGGCATTGGTCTCATCGTTCTATTCATTGGCCGGTTGGCGTTCCGATTCATTGAACTATCTCAACAGGTCGGCGAACTTCAGCAACAACGTGGTTCGGGTCAAAATGGAGTGTCCGCCCAAAGCTTTTCCGATCCGTGGACGGCAGGCATTTTTATGTTGTTGGTGGCGTATTACATTGGTTACTTCACATTCTTGCTTCGCAAGGCGAAGGCGTTGGAGACGCAGCAGCCGTCCGTCGGGATCGATGAGAGTTCGAACTAGATTCGGATTCCCGAAGGTGAGCACCGCAAGGGGCTGGCCGTCGCCGCATGATTGACGAAGCTCGATTTCAAGTTGAGGCATGTCCGTGGTCGGGCATGTCTTTGCTGCATTGTCCAGTCAACGCCGACTAATAAGCATATTAATCCGATGGATAAAGTGGTATTATGGTTTGAAAATACGGAGCATCGACCTTTGAGAGATGGGGAACCAGAAATGAAGACGAGCGTACCGCTGTATCACCGGCTAAAGAGTGATTTAATTCGAGACATCCAATCGAACAAGTGGAACGTTGGCGATAAGATACCGTCAGAAGCGGATTTGGCTGTCGAACATGGCGTCAGTCGCATTACCGTCCGCCAGGCCATCAGCGACTTGGTGTCGATGGGCTATTTGGTGAGGCATCAGGGGAAAGGAACGTTCGTGGCGAAGCGCCGAACTTCCGTCGCCGTATCGCGGCTTCAAGGATTTGCCGAAGAACTTCGGACGAGCGGGAAAGACGTGGCCCTTACTGTCAAACATGTTCAGATGGTGGCATGTTCAGAACGAATTTCTAAACAATTGGAAGTGCCCGAAGACACGAAGTTGATTCGAATTTCGCGTGTGGCGTCAGTCGACAACCTGCCTGTGTTTCGAGAGACGTCGTTTCTTTTGCCACCGACGGAGGGGGCGTTCGAGGAACTGGTGAATCACCCGGAATTGCACAACCACATCTACGGATTCTTTGAACGCCATGGTGTCAGAATTGCCTATGGCAAACAAGAAATTTACGCGGAGCGAGCCAATTACGACGACAGCCAGGAACTGAATATCGGATTTGACGAACCCGTTTTGGTGGTTCAGCGCGTGACTTCGGACGACACGGGCACGCCCGTGGAATTCTCGGAGGTCAGGTATCCTTCAAGCAGATATCACTACAATGTGAACTTGACCAGGGGAGACGTGTGAGGAATTTGATTGTTATAACATTATACACGATTCCTTGATTTGGTCCTGTATTATCTGTTTTTTCATTGACGCTCATTCGTTGGGTCCCCTATAGTGTTGTTCATAAGGAATTAAACCGATTTGGATACTTGGATTCAATGGTTCCGAACAGCTAGGGGGGACTGATGTTGGAACGTGCGGGCGCTTATGGACGAGATATGATTGAACGAATCGTTCAAGCACTGGATGGATTGGAGTATGGATCGGTCCACATCACGGTGCATGACGCACAAATCACGCAGATTGATCGAATTGAGAAGCAGCGATTTTCCCTCGGGCCATCTTCAACGAAGGAATCGAGTCCGAGGAGACGTCCGACTGCGCTCTAATAGCCGATTATAAATGAAATATGTCGACCAGACCGCTGGAGACCACCGATATTGCGCTGCCTTGGCATGCGCTGTAGAGGGGTCTCCATTTGTATTGAAGGGGGGAGAACCATGCCTAAGGTCACCTTGATCTATGGAAGTCCGTCGAAGAAATCAACGAGTGCAAAGATATTGACCTATCTCGACAATAGGTTGAAAGAAGCCGGGGTGGATACGCGCTGGATCTCCGTCAGGGATTTCCCCGCTGAAGATTTGCTGCACGCCAATTTTGAGAGCGCGGAAATACGACAGAGCGTGAATTGGATTGAAGAATCGGATGCCGTCGTGATCGCTACGCCTGTCTATAAGGCGTCGTATACGGGGCTGTTGAAATCATATTTGGATTTGCTTCCCCAGACCGCGTTGGCTTCGAAAGCGGTTCTCCCCATCGCGGTAGGCGGATCGCCTGCCCACTTGCTCGTGATTGACTACGCATTGAAACCCATTTTGTACGCATTGGGCGCGCGGGCCATTTGCGGAGGCGTGTATGGCCTCGATTCGCAAGTCACCTCGCATGCGGACGAATCCGTATCGTTTGAGGAATCGTTTCAGCGTCGATTGGACAGCAGCGTCGATGAGGTTCTCGACTTGGTGCAGAACAAAGTGACGCAGACCATCTGACAGGGCCGACACGGGATTCGCAGCCAGCCGCTTTGTTCAGAACTGAAGGGGGACAACGGGATGAATGTATTTTGGTTTCTTCCTACACATGGAGACAGCAGGTATCTGGGAACGACCAAGGGTGCCCGAGCCATCGACTTCGCGTACTTGCGACAAATCGCGCAAGCGGCGGACTTATTAGGGTTTGGAGGCGTGCTTCTGCCAACCGGAAGGTCGTGCGAGGACGCGTGGGTGGTGGCTTCGTCGCTCATCGCGGTGACAAACCGCTTAAAATTCCTGATTGCGATCCGGCCCGGACTCATGTCCCCCACCTTGTCGGCGAGAATGGCCTCCACGTTTGATCGGCTTTCGAACGGCAGACTGTTGATCAACGTCGTCACTGGCGGAGATCCGGCAGAACAGGCTGCGGATGGCGTGTTTTTCGATCACGACGAACGATATCGCGTGACGGATGAGTTTCTCTCCGTGTGGCGGCGGACGCTGAGCGGCGAGATCGTCGACTTCGAGGGTGACCATATTCGGATTCAGCAAGGAAAGGTTCTGTTTCCACCGGTTCAGCAACCTTACCCACCCTTGTACTTCGGCGGTTCATCCAGAATCGGTCAAGAGATTGCGGCGAAGCATGTCGATGTCTACCTGACCTGGGGCGAACCGTTGGAGCAGGTCAAGGAGAAGATAGACACGGTCCGGGCGCTCGCGAAGGCCCAGGGGCGCGAAGTTCGCTTTGGCATTCGGTTGCACGTGATTGTGCGGGAAACGTCCGAAGAGGCCTGGCAGGCGGCGGATCGTCTCATCCAGTACGTTGACGAGACAACCATTCAGCAGGCCCAAAAGGTCTATGCCCAGATGGACTCGGTTGGCCAAAAGCGGATGAGTGAACTGCACCGTGGGGATAAATCACAGTTGACCATTGGCCCGAACCTGTGGGCTGGGGTCGGGCTAGTCCGCGGCGGGGCAGGGACCGCCTTGGTCGGTTCGCCTGACGAAGTCGCCGAACGCATGAAAGAGTACGAAGCGCTGGGCATCGACACGTTTATCCTGTCTGGCTATCCACATCTCGAAGAGGCATATCGCGTTGCTGAACTGCTGTTTCCGAAGCTGAACCTGCAGGCTCAAGCGACTCCGGAGTCCAACGCTGCTGTCAGGCCGCTTGGCGAGATCATGGCAACCGGAATACTTCCCCCGAAAGCGGTGAGTGTGGCTCCATGACACAACCTACGGCAGTCATCTTGGCAGCGGGCATGTCATCGCGTTTGAGACCATTGTGCGATGATAGGCCGAAATGTCTGTTGCCATTGGGGGATCGGACGATTCTGGATTGGCAGGTGCAGGCCCTTCAGGCCATCGGCGTTCGCGACATTGTCATGGTCGTCGGCTATCTGAAGGACCTGATTCAAAAGCATATCGCCGATCACTATCCAGCGCTATCCGTACAATTTGTCGAGAATCCGCTCTATCAATCGACCAACACCTTGTTCTCACTGCGGCAGGCACTGGAGATTGCCACAGGCGACTTCTATTACCTGAATGCCGATGTGGTGTTTGACCGAGAAATTTTGGTTCGACTCGCGTCTGAGGTCGACGGCGGATACTTGGCAGTCGACAGAAAGCAGTGTCGGGACGAAGAAGTGAAAGTCATCGTCGAGGCGGGTCAGGTCACACAAATTGGGAAGCACTTGAACTCTGCGCTTTGTTTTGGCGAATTCATTGGCGTTGGCAAATTTTCAGGTGAATTCGCGGATCGGTTTCGGTCAAACGTCCATGCTGAAGCGAGGCCCGGAAATGAAATGGCATTTTTTGAACATGCTCTAGACACATTATCAGATAAAGATGGGCTACGGGCAGTCGATGTCACTGGATTGCCCTGTGTGGAAATCGATTTTCCGGAGGACTACACGTATGCAGTTACGGAGGTCCTATCTCGATTGACGATGGAGCGTTGACCGTATATGGGCGAACTGAGCAAAATCAACGCTTGTGCCAAACGGCCGATTGACATTTGGACGAATTATTTGTACTACCCGATGTCTATCGCGTTCGTCTACCTCATCCGCAAGACCCCACTGTCTCCCAACGGGGTGACGGTGTTGTCGCTTGTCACTTGCCTGGCAGGATGCGCTGGATTTTTCCTAGGCACGCGAACCGACGAGATCGCAGGACTGATTGTTACCCAGATTGCCTACGTGTTCGATTGCGCCGATGGACAACTCGCACGTTACCGCCAGCAGTTCTCCTCCATCGGCGGCTGGCTGGACCAGGTCGCGGACAGAGTGAAGGAATTCGCTATCTACTTCAGCCTCGCCTACGGTTACGTGCGAAACCATCCCGGCGACACGTCGGCCTGGCAATGGGCGACGCTTGCGGTCTTCGCGCTCTACCTGCTCGAATACTTCGGTCAAATCCGTTTGAAGTCGGCAGACAGCGCGTCACAGGTCGGTGCCCGTGGAAGAGACGCTGATCAAGCCGGGGCGCTGTTGGCGGAACAAGCCAGTCAATTTGCCAGATTGCAGAGATGGCGAAGCTTCATTCCATTTCGTGGCTTCATCATCGGTGAACAGTACTTCGCGATGCTTGTCTTTCTCATGTTTGGGCTGAGACTGCAGTTATTGATGTTCGTCTCCGTATTGGGGCTCACGATGTGCGTCTATCGCCCCATCGTGCAACTGTACAAATTTCAAAAGCGGTTGGCGTGAGATGAGGAGGGGCTGACTTGCAAGAGACGATGACGATCACCGCTGAGAATTCGGTTCTCGCAGCCAGTATCGAATTGCCGAATTGGCGTGACAGCAAGCGCGGCGTCCCAGTGGTGGTGATATGCCATGGGTTCGTTGGGAATCGAATCGGCGTAAATCGAATCTTTGTCAAAGCCGCACGATCATTCGCCGAAGCTGGGCACTGCGTGGTCAGGTTCGACTTCAGCGGTTGCGGGGAGAGCACCGGAGAGTACGGCAGCGGCGGACTCGACGCGATGGTCGACGAGACGTTGCTTGTCATCGATTCCATCGTCGAGCGGGTGGAATTTCCCATATCGTCGATCACGCTGATCGGCCACAGTCTGGGCGGCCCTGTCGCGATTCGGGCAGCGGCGCGCGATCCCCGAGTGTCGAATCTCGTCCTGTGGTCCGCAGTCGGCAACCCGTTCGAGGAAATCGTTCAAATCACCGGTATTTCGACCTACGAAGAAGCGGTTCGGACAGGCAGCGCGGACTATCTGGGCTATCGACTCGGCCTTGGCTTCTTTCGCTCTCTCGCGAAATTCCACCCATATCGCGAGGTTCGCGAGTTTTCAGGAGATGTGCTCGTGTTGCATGGATCCGCCGACAACGACATATCTCCTGGCAATGCCGTCTTGTACGAACAGGCGTTGGCGCCTCGTTCCCGCGGCGACTACGTGGTCGATAGGATCGCCGGCGGGGATCACACATTTTCCGGCGAACCAGCCGTCAGCGCCTTGCTTGACAAGACGCGGACGTGGTTGAGAGAGCGCAGGCAAACCGGGCGAATCCTCACGACTTACAGGGCGTTCAATTCCAACACGATAGGGCAGTGATCGCTGCCCATCACGTGCGATTCGATGGACGCCCCGACAATGGCGGACTGCAGGCGGGACGAAACGAGAAAATAGTCGATCCGCCAGCCGATGTTTCGTTCCCTGACCCTCGGCATGTTGGACCACCACGTGTACGCGTCGGTCCGATCCGGGTACAGATAGCGAAACGAGTCGATGAACCCGGAAGCGAGCAGCGAGGTCATCTTCTCACGTTCCTCGTCCGTGAAGCCGGAATTGCCGCGATTGCTCTTCGCGTTCTTGATGTCAATCTCTTGGTGTGCGACGTTCAAGTCGCCGCATAGAATCACTGGCTTTTTCGAGTCCAACTCCGACACGTACGACCTAAAACGGTCTTCCCACTCGAGCCGATACGGCAACCTGGACAAATCGCGCTTGGCGTTTGGCGTGTACACGGTCACCAGATGGAACGACTCAAATTCCAGCGTGATGATGCGTCCTTCCGGCTCGCTCTCCGCCTCCATGCCATAGCGCACGGAAAGCGGCGGAATTTTCGTGAACACGGCCGTTCCGGAATAACCTTTCTTCTCTGCGTAATTCCAATACTGCTGGTACGCCTCGCCAATCCCGAGTTGGATCTGCCCCTCCTGCAGCTTGGTCTCTTGCACGCAGAAGATATCCGCGTCAATCTCGTTGAAGTAATCGTAAAATCCTTTATTGACGCACGCTCGCAAGCCGTTGACATTCCACGATACCAGTTTCAGTGTCACAATCCCCTTTTTTCAACTACTTCGTACATACCGATTCTATTTTCCTTCAGTGTAACATACATCGCCAGTGTGCGAGTCGTGATAGACTGGATAGGAGGATGGTGGAATCGATGAGATCTGACACGGACGTGAATCATCTGCTGGAATTGCGATCCGTTCTCGAGGCGGTCGCCAATCGCCTGATTCCCAAAGACGATTGGCCTTCTGGGACGGACGAAGGTGTTGTGGAATACCTGGAACATCGAGCCCAGGAGGAGCCAAACACTTGGATGCATCTATTAGAACCGGGACTCAGGCAACTTGATTCGGAGGCAATCACGAGATACGGATTGCCGTTTACCCATTTGGAAACCAACGGACAAGACGCGCTGCTGCAGGCTGTCGAACACGGAGAAGTGAAGGACTGGCCGGTTTCAGCGAAAAGCTTCTTCGCGACGCTGCTCGAGTTTGCGATGGAGGGTTACTACGGCAGCCCTCTGCAGGGCGGAGCTCGCGAGCGAGCATCCTGGAAGATGGTCGGCTTTCGCCCTGGACCGATTTCGGGAACCGACCTGCCCGTACCGGAGACGGACTTGCCGCAGCGTTCGTTCGATCAACTGCGGGACAGCTACGACGCGGTGATCGTTGGCGCTGGTGCCGGAGGTTCCGTCGCCGCGGCGGTGCTGGCGGAAGCGGGCATGAAGGTCCTCGTCGTCGAGCGAGGGCGCTGGCTTCGCTACGACGAGATCGGCGAGGATCACGTGCGCAACCATCGTCTCAGCCGCTATGGCCACAACACGGGTCCCGACTTGGCCGGCTATCCGCGAACGTTTCTCACGCCGAGCGGCGAGGAACGCGTGACCCAACCGCACGAAAACGATTATCACAACAACGCCATGACCGTCGGCGGCGGGACGCGCGTGTACGGCGCACAGGCGTGGCGGTTCCACCCGGACGATTTTCGGATGGCGACGCGCTACGGTGTTCCTGACGGAAGTTCACTTTGCGACTGGCCGATTCAATATGACGATCTCGAACCCTACTACGACAGGGCCGAGTGGGAAGTCGGTGTCTCCGGCGATAGCGGCGCGCACTTGACTCGCGGACACCGTCGGCGTCCGTACCCGATGCCGGCTTTGTCGCGGACGCTGGAGGCGGATCGATTGGCCCAGGCGGCGAAGAAACTGGGCTGGGACGCCGGGGCGGTGCCGCTGCTTATCAATTCGATCCCGCGCGACGGCCGACCAGCCTGCGGCCGCTGCGGGCAATGCGTTGGTTTCGCTTGCCCCACCAACAGCAAGAACGGCGGCCACAACACGATGTTGGTGAGAGCGCTTGCAACCGGAAACTGCGATTTGGTCTGCGAGACCATGGTCGAACGCATCGATACCGAGGGAGGAAAGCACGCCACGGGCGTTCGCCTGGTCCGCGAGGTGTCGGGACAGATCCAACGACGCCGGGTTCGGGCGGGCCACGTGGTGGTGGCGGCTGGCGCTATCGAAAGCGCGCGGCTGTTGCTCAACTCGGCCAGCGTCGAGGAGCCGGACGGGATCGGCAACCGCAACGGACTGGTCGGTAAAAACCTGCAGGGCCATGTCTATTCAGGCGCCTATGGGCTGTTTGACGATCCGGTGCAGGACGGGCTCGGGCCTGGCGTGAGCATCGCCACGCACCAGTTCGCGCACGGAAATGCCGGAGGCATTGTCGGCGGCGGGATGCTGGCAAACGAATTCACGCGTTTGCCGATCATCCACTGGTATCGCGCCCTCTCTTCCGATGCGCCGCGTTGGGGGTTGGCAGGCAAGGCCGCGATGCGCGAAACGTATTCGCGCACAGGCCACGTTCAAGGTCCCATTCAGGAGATCCCGACGCCCATCGCCCGTGTGCGGATATCCCCGACGGTCAAAGACCGATTTGGCATTCCCGTTGCCCAATTGTCGGGAAGTGTGCATGAAGAATCGATTCGCGCTGGCAAGCTGCTCGCGGAGAAAGCCGAGGAGTGGCTGTGGGCCGCTGGCGCCGTCCAAGTTTGGCGCGTTGGGCCATGGGGTGGGCTGAGCGCAGGTCAGCACCAGGCCGGGACGCTTCGCATGGGCTCCGATCCCGCCGCATCCGTCACCGATCCACTGGGCCGCGTGCATGGCTACGACAATCTGTGGGTATGCGACGGCTCCGTACACGTGACCAACGGCGGCGTGAACCCCGTGCTCACGATCCTTGCTCTGGCCTTCCGCACGGCCGATCATTTGGTGAAACAATGAACAATACAAGGAGGGACGCTATGTTCGCGAAATCGGTCATAGAGGAAGTACTTGAAGCGGCTCTTTCCACAGGCGGAGATTTTTCTGAAATTTTTGTGGAAGATCGGCGCAGTAATCGCTTGTTGCTGCAAGGCGGCAAAGTCGAGATCAGCAACTCGGGTCGCGATTTTGGCATTGGAATCCGTGTCTATCACGGTTTAAACAGTGTCTATACGTATACGAACGACGCTTCCAAAGAAGGTATGTTGAAAGCTGCCAGAAACGCCGCGGCAGCTGTACAAGGGGATGAACGAGCATCGGTTGCTCCGCTGGCGGATCGATCCATCCCTTCCATTCACCCCATCCGATGGAACCCGCTTGACGTCGCCAAGTCGCGCAAGGTCGATGTCATGCGCCGCGCATACGAGATCGCCTACGGGTACCACGAGAAGATTCAACAAGTGATGATTTCGTCCTTTGACGAGGAACAAAACGTGCTTGTCGCCAATTCGGAAGGAACGTTCGCCGAAGACAAGCGGATTCGCAGCCGCCTGGCGATTCAATCGATCGCGGTCGACGGCGAGAAGTACGAAACAGGATTCTATGGTCCGGGCGCTCACCAGGGATTTGAATTCCTGGAGGGGCTGGATCTCTATCATTACGCCTCGGAAGCGTCCCGCATCGCCGTCACCATGTTGGGCGCTGAGCCGTGCCCGAGCGGCAATTTTCCTGTCGTGATCGACAACGAGTTCGGCGGCGTGATTTTCCATGAAGCGTGCGGACATGGGCTCGAAGCGACGGCGGTCGCGAAGAACAACTCGGTCTTCGCGAATCGAATTGGCGAACAGGTGGCTCCGGAGATTGTCACGTATATCGACGACGGCACGATTGCGAACGAGTGGGGATCGTTGACAATGGACGATGAAGGCGAACCGACGCGAAGGAACGTCCTGATTGAAAACGGGATTCTGAAGGGCTATCTCATCGACAAGTTGAACGCGCGGCGGATGGGCATGAGCCCGACTGGCTCCGGCCGCAGACAATCCTATCGATTTGCGCCGACATCGCGCATGACCAACACGTTCATCGCGCCTGGACGCTCGACGCCTGAGGAGATCATCTCCAACACCGAGAACGGGATCTACGCGAAATACATGGGCGGCGGACAAGTGAACCCGGCGACGGGGGACTACAACTTCGCCGTGATGGAGGCCTATCGGATCGAAAACGGCAAAGTTACAACGCCCTTGAAGGGCGCGACGTTGATTGGCAATGGGCCGAAGACCTTGCAGAAGGTCGACATGGTGGGCAACAACCTTGGTCACGGCGCTGGCATGTGCGGATCGTTGAGCGGCAGCATACCTGTCAATGTTGGACAGCCCATGTTGCGCGTCAGTGAAATCACGGTGGGCGGAACAAAGGGGGCTGAATAAGGTGGATCTCAACCAGTTTCAGGAGCGCCTGTTCGAGGCTGGACGGAACGTGGGCTTTACGGACATGGAATGCTATACGAGGAAGCGAGAGCAGTTCTCGTGCAGGTTGTTCGAGGGCGCCATTGACAGTTACGAGTCCGCCGAACTGTTTGGTCTGTCGTTCCGCGGTATGTTCGCTGGCAAGATGGGTTACGCGTTTACGGAGCGAATTGACGAGGAAGCCATTTCGTATCTGCTGGAGAATGCCAAGGAAAACGCGTTGATATTGAAAATGGACGACGAAGAAGACATATTCGAAGGCAGTTCGGAGTATCGGGCTGACAACTACCTCTCCGAAGCGCTTCAAGAGGTGACACCACAGGAGAAGATCGCCTTCCTCATGGATGTCGAGCGGCAGGTGCGGGCATACGATCCACGGGTGACCGGCATCCCATATTGCACGTTGGGCAGTTCCAGCCAGGAGCGTAGCATTCGCAACACTCGCGGCTTGGCGTTGCGCGATGCGAAGAACGAGATCTATGTGGCTGTAGGTGTCAAGGTGGAAGCGAACGGTGAGGTGAAGTCGGGATCAGTGTACCAGGCGACCATCGACTTCGAATCGCTGAACGCGTCGGAGATTGCGCGCAAGATTTGCGAGGAGGCTCTGGGACAGTTGGGATCGAAGGTGATTCCAAACAAGACGTATCCGGTGCTGTTCCGAAGCGATGTCGCGGCAGCTTTGCTTGCGACGTTTGTTCCCATCTTTTCAGCGGAGAACGTGCAAAAGGGAAGATCGCTGCTGGCGGGCAAGCTGGGCAGTCGGATTGGCGTTGATGCGTTGACCATCGTCGATCACCCGTTTCTCCCCGATGGACTGGCCAGCCGCAATTTCGACGACGAGGGCTTCGCATCCCGAGAATTGAAAGTCGTCGAGAAGGGAACGCTGCTGTCCTTTCTGCACAATCGAAAGACAGCCAAAAAGGACGGTGTCGAGTCGACCGGCCACGCTCGCAAAGCCCAGTTCAACGGTTCCGTGTCGATTGCGCCCAGCAACTTGTATATTGAGCCTTCCGACACAAGCTGTGACGATCTCGTCGCTTCGATCGACGACGGCGTGCTCGTCACGAGTCTGTCAGGCTTGCATTCGGGGGCGAACCCGGTGTCGGGCGAATTTTCCCTGGCAGCGCACGGATACCACATCGCAAACGGGCAAATTGCGGAACCGCTCAATCAATTGACAGTCGCGGGCAATTTCTTTGCGGTGTTGCAAAGCATTCAAGCAATCGGTGCAGATCTTGAGTTTCACCCAGCGGCAGGCGGTTCAGTCGGAGCGCCGTCACTCGTGATTCAGGAACTGAGTATCACGGTGGAAACTTGATCAGAGATCGATATATAAAACGGTGCCTGCAGGCGCGGGTCTTCCTGTGCCTGCCTGGCACGCCATCCTCCAATCAGCACTGAACCTCCACCAGTCTTCAAAATCCATTGAATAAACAAAGTGGATACGGCTTCACAGGACGCCAAAGTCCGGTTGCCGTACCAAGGTGCGAAAAATATTGATAAAGACAACTTTTTGCATATGAAAACCATGAAGTACCCGCAGGATTTTGTGTGCCATCTACGAATAACTCAATATCTTTGTTTAACATTCAAATTAATAATAAGGGGGATGCAAGGTGAAAAAGTCAACAATTCAGTGGATGACAGGGGCGAGTGCGGTAGTTCTCACAGGCGCTTTGCTGGCTGGATGCGCGACGGCGCAGACGGGATCGGCAAACAATGCCAATGTTGACGAGCAGGGTGCGGCGAGTTCATCGCCTCAGCAAAAGATCACCATCTGGGATATTCAGACGGGCGCGTCGCAACAAGTGGTTATAAATATGTCCAATAATTTCAACAAAACGCATCCGAACATTCTCTCGCAGGTGCAATTCTTCGAGAACGATCCGTATAAGCAAAAAATCCAAATCGCCATGGGGGCGCACAATCCGCCGGATATCTTCACTGGTTGGGGCGGCGGCACATTGGCGGCGTATGTCAAAGCAGGAGACGTGTACAATTTGACTTCTGCGCTGAATGCCGATCCGGCTTGGAAAAACCGTTTTCTTCCGTCTGTTATGAAACCGGTTACAATCGGCGGGAAGATTTATGGCGTTCCCAACGATGGCGTGCAGCCGGTCATGATGTTCTATAACAAGCAGGTGTTCAAGCAGTACCATGTTACGCCGCCGAAGACTTGGACCCAGTTGCTGGCCGACGTCAAGATCTTCAAGAGTCACAACATCACGCCCATTTCGTTGGGCGGCAAGGACGAATGGCCAGATCTGATGTATGAAGAATATTTGGTCGATCGGATCGGCGGGCCGCAGGTGTTTGACAACGTCATCGCCGGTAAGAAAAACGCGTGGTCGAATCCTGCGTTTATCAAAGCCAACACGATGATTCAGCAGTTGGTCAACGCAGGCGCATTTGAGCCGGGATTTAGTTCCGTGAGCTCGAACGAAGGCGAGGACGCTGCGCTGCTGTACACAGGAAAAGCCGCGATGTGGCTGATGGGCAGTTGGGGCTTCGCGTCCGTGCTTTCGGATGACAAGAGTTTCATTCAGCAAGGAAACTTGGGCTGGTTCGCGTTCCCGAAGGTTCAGGGTGGCAAAGGCAATGTCAACGATATCGCCGGAAACCCGTCGAACTACTATTCGATTTCCAGTGTATCGAAGAATAAGCAGGCGGATGTGACATTCTTGAAAGACGCCGTGCTGAGCCCGCAAAACGTCAAGGACTGGATTAGCATCGGTGACGTCCCACCGGTCAAAGGCATCGATTCGGAATTGAAGAAAGCGACCTACGGCGACTACTTGTCGTTCACCTACAATATGGTCAAGAACGCTCCGAACTTCCAAGCGTCCTGGGATCAGGCGCTGCCTCCGGCTGAGGCGCAGGAGCTGTTGACGGATCTGAGCAAGCTGTTCCTCAACCAAATGACGCCGCAGCAGCTATCGGCTGACATGAATAAACACATGTCCTGAGTTTCGCGTCTGGGCGCCTCGTGTTTGGGGGCGCCCAGCCAAACATCGTTTGGAGGAGCGTGAAGGTATGGGAACAGGCATGAATTGGCAACGTTGGGTCATGGTCGCGCCAGCTGTTCTCTTTTTCGCAGTCTTCGCATTGTTCCCGATGATTGTCGCGGTGTACTACAGTGGGCTCAATTGGAACGGCATCGGGATAGCCAAATGGGTAGGCGGACAAAACTGGGCGGAACTGTTTTCTGATGGCGAGGCCTTGATGTCGCTCAGGTTGACGGTGGAGCTGATGGTTCTCTCTTGGGTCTTTCAGACCCCCATCAGCCTGTTGATAGGCGTCTTTCTGGCTGGCCGCCAGAAGCATCGGGCTGTGTTTGGCGTGTTTTACTTCGTGCCACTGCTCTTTTCCTCTGTAGCGATTGGCGTCACATGGTCGTATATTCTCAATCCCAACTTCGGATTGGTCGATGCGCTGTTGAAGGCTGTGGGCATTGGCAACGGCGAACAAAACTGGCTTGGCAACACGCATATCGCGATGCTCGTCGTCAGCATGATCATCGCATGGCAGTTCATTCCATTCCATTCGCTCCTGTATCAGAGCGGTGCTAAACAAATTCCGGATTCCTTGTACGAGGCCGCGAAGATCGATGGGGCCGGACCTTGGAGTTCGTTTTTCCACATCACCATACCTCAATTGAAATATACCGTGGTTACCTCGTCGGTCTTAATTCTTACAGGATCGCTGACGTATTTCGATTTAATTTACGTTCTCACCGACGGTGGACCTGGAACTTCGACGACGGTGCTCGCCATGGATATGTACAAACAGGCATTTTCCAACCAGAACATTGGATACGGAAGCGTGCTCGCCGTGATTTTGGCCGTGGCTGGCGTCGTTTTGTCCATTCTGACGTTGCGCTTTACCGGTTTCAATCGCATGGAGAGTCAATTGGAGGGTATGTGATGCTTGCGACAAATGCCGCCAACTTGGACACTGCCCCTGCGGTGAACTCGCGATTTCGCCGCGGGCCGACGTGGTACAACGCATTGTTCACCTTTCTGGGGTTCATCTGGTTGATCATCGCTTTCTATCCGGTGCTGTACATGCTGATGACCAGTTTGCGCTCGGAACAAGGATATTTGCTTGGCATTCCCTGGCTGCCTTCCTTGCACCCGACGCTGGAGAATTATGCCACGGTGGTACAGGCGGGATTTGCCCACTTCTTTCTCAACAGTATCATCGTGTCGCTTTGTTCGGTTATCCTGATTGTGGGATGCTCCATTCTCTGCGCTTACGTCGTCGTGCGCAGCCGAAATCGGGCAGTCCGAGTGATTTTCAACGTGTTTTTGGTGGGATTGGCGTTGCCCATTCAGGCGGCCATCATCCCCATCTACATTCTCATCACGGACATGGGGCTGTACGACAAACTGATTGGTATTATCTTGCCTTCTGTGGCGTTTGGCCTACCGCTCACAGTGCTGATTCTGGTTAACTTCGTCCGGGATATTCCGAACGAGCTCTACGAATCCATGGGTATGGATGGCGCCAGCGATTTTCGCATACTCCGCCATCTCGTGCTGCCGCTTGCTACGCCAGCGCTCGTCTCGGTCTCTATCTACGATTTTGTTCAAGCGTGGAACAACTTTCTGTTTCCGCTCGTGCTCACAGAAAGCACGAATTCCCGTGTCATGCCGCTGGCGATCGTGAGCTTTCAAGGGCAGTATACGATGAACGTGCCGGTGACGATGGCCGCGGTCATCCTGTCCGCTTTGCCGCTCATCTTGGCCTATATCTTTGGCCGGCGCTGGCTTCTCCGCGGCATGTTTGCCGGTTTTGGCAAATAGCGAAGAAGACAGGCGCCCCAAATTTGTGTATAATGGAAGTGATAAAGCTGGTATTTCGTGAATTGTGCGCTGGTTGTAGTCCCATTGCAAAGTATTCAACGCGGCAGGATATAGATTGCATCAGGCGTGGTCATTGGAGCCACATGGCCGCAAGAGAGGCAGGGCTTGCGGCGAGTCTACCACACACCACTTAAATACCCATGTAGTCGACGTGCGGCGGGCACGGTTTCTATTTTGTCAAGACTTTGTCATATCAAGGGCTGTTCCAAGTCCAGGTCGTTGGATTTGAGAACAGTCCTTTTTCACGTGTGTTCCATGGTCGCATCCCAGCGCGCATGGTTCGTGGTCAAAAGGTAAGTACGCGTATCGAAGAGTATATAGGGATGGAATCGAGTACATGTGATCACTGACGGTCACAGGGCTGTATGAAGTTACTCAGCGAGGTGACCATCGTGAAATCTGATCATCGAGATCGGAAGCCTGAAGAGCGCCGACGTCGGCGAAGAACCTGGATCCTGTATGGGACAGGTGGGTTGCTGGTATACGCGGCGATCCTGTCGGCGGTGCTGTACGGCGCACGCAAATGGATGTTGACGGCTGCGACGTTCAACCCGGCTCCTTTGGAAAAGCAGCCCAAAGAGGCTCAGGCTACCGTGATCTACGCGGGAGACGGCTCGGTCTACATGCGGATTCCGCCAGTCGGAGGCCCCAATCAGGTCAAATACCAACACATTCCTAAAGATTTGCAGAACGCGGTTGTCGCCATCGAGGACCACACATTCTGGACGCGCAAGGGGCTGGATATTCGGGGAATCGCTCGTGCGACTTGGCACGATTTGTTGACGAACAGCCGATCCGAAGGCGCCAGCACGATTGAAGAACAATTGGCGAAGATGGTCTACCTGACGGACGATAAGACGTTCAAATACAAGATCAAGGAAATCATCTATGGTCTGCAGATCGATCGCGATTTCACCAAACAGGAGATTCTGACTCAGTATTTGAACCGGGTTTTCCTAGGCGAGAACTGCGTCGGCGTCGAACAGGCAGCCGAACGGTATTTTGGCGTCAATTTGGCGAAGGGGCAGACGCTCAGCCTGACGCAGGCCGCATTGCTGGCCGGATTGCCGCAAGCGCCGAGTGAGTACGATCCCATTCGGCATCCCAAGGAAGCTCTCGCGAGACGCAACCAGGTGCTCGAGGCGATGGCGAAGTACGGATACATATCCGAAGCCCAGGCGCGGACTGCGCAGAAAGCGCCGCTTGGTGTGAAGTATCATAGCTTGTCCGATAATGTTTGGGATAAGAATCCGTTGTTCACCAATTTTTTGTTGGACTCGTACGCCAACCTGGGATTTTCCCGCCAAACATTATTTCAAGGCGGCCTGAAGATTTACACCACGATTCAACCATCTGTACAGAAGGCCGTCAACGCAGTCTTTTGGGGAACCAAGTACAATTCGGCCTTTCCCGCTCCTGTGGCAGGCAAGCCCGTCGACGCGGCGGCAATTTTCGTGGATCCAAAGACGGGCGGGGTGCTTGGCGCTGCCGGAAGCCGAAAATCGGACTATTCTCCAGATGGATTCGACAGGGTGTATGCGTATAGTCAGCCGGGATCGTCGATTAAACCGGTACTGGAATATGGTGCGGCGATTCAAAGCGGAAAATTCACGCCTGCCTCGATACTCGACAATACGCCGCACGATTTTGGCGGAGGCTACGTTCCACAGAACGATTCCGCAGCGCCAGATTGGGTAACGCTGCAATATGCTTTGGTGAACTCGGAGAACGTCGCTTCTGTGTGGTTGTTGCAGCAAATTGGCATGAACGCTGGGATTCAATTCGCACAGCGCGATGGCATTTCGTTCACGGCGGGGGACAAACAACACCTCTCCATCGCCATTGGCGGCATGGAAAAAGGCGTAACGCCGTGGGAGATGGCGCAGGCTTACGAGGCATTCGACGATCACGGTGTGCAGAACAAGGAGCACTTGATCACGCGGATTGTGAACGCGAACGGGAAGACCATCTATCGTTTTAAGCCTGTCTCCAAGACAGTGATGAGCGCGCAAACGGCAAGCACGATGACGAGGTTGATGATGGACGTCGTCAAGGACGGAACCGGTCAAGACGCCCAAATCCCCGGTTGGGACACAGCTGGGAAGACAGGAACCGTGCAATTCGACGAGGGTCTGTCAGGCGCTCATCCGAATTGGATCTCGCGAGCCTGGTGGGACGGTTATACGCCGAATATCGTCGGTTCCATCTACATTGGCTACGACGATCCGCGAAGCACGACGTACCATCTCAACTGGAATTCGGAACCGAATCACTACTGCGAACTGATTTTCCGCGACGTTTTGGAAATGGCGTTGCGGGGTGAGAAACCGCAGAGCTTTCAGCTTCTGCCCGACACGACGGGAACGGTCTCATCGCCGCCATCGAGTCCGAAGCTGCCCGCGATCCCGCCAGTCAGTCCGCAAGGAGGACCGCATGGTTCCAAGGCCGGAGCGAACGGACCGGGATCGCAAAACCCACCCGTGCCGTGGAACGGTCCGTGGTTTGGCCACGGTGGAGCGGGATGGGGACGAGGCCGCCATGGGCGGTAACTTTGCGACGGGTGGGCGCGGGTGTTGCGCGGTTGCACAGGCGTTTCAGTTTCCGTTCGGAAGCGAGATGGCGGCTTTGAACAAGTCGCCGTCGATGCCGATCTGCAGCGAGCCGTCGTGGAGATCGACAATCGATTTTGCAATCGCCAGCCCCAAGCCGGAACCCTCGGTATGGCGCGACTCGTCTCCTCGCTTGAAGCGTTCGAACAATTCGTCGATGTCGCCGTTCAGTTCGTACTTTGCGATATTTTTGAAGATCAACGTCGTCGTCGATGGATTCGTCTCGACCGAGATGTAGACTCGCGTGTGTGGCAAGGAGTATTTCAGGATGTTGCCAATCAGGTTATCGAACACGCGCCACATCTTTTGCCCGTCGACGACGCAGTACACGGGCTCGGCCGGCTTCGACACGCGAACGTCGAGATGCGATTCGACGATGGCTTCGTCGCGCTCGGCCAACGTTTGTTGCAACAGTTGTGTGATATCGATTCGCTCCTTGACGAGTTCCACGTTGCCGCTCGCCATTTTGGAAGCTTCGAACAGGTCGTCAATCAGGATTTTCAGGCGCTGCGATTTTTGATCGATCACGTCCACATACGCGGCCCGGTCCTGTTCATCGAGATCGGGTTGTTTCAGCAACTCCGTGTAGGTGATGATGGAGGTCAGCGGCGTCCTCAGGTCGTGGCTGACGTTGGTGATGAGGTCCGTCTTGAGCCGCTCGCTCTTCGCTTGCGCGGCTTGCGACAACTCGACGCCGCGCTTCAACCGGTTGACGTTGCCTGCCAGCTTGGCCAGTGTGGAAGAACCCTTCGCGGCCAAATCAGGCGGCATCAATCCGGCAACCAGCATCGACGTGTTCTCGGTGATGCGGTTGAGTCGTCCCGCACGCCTGCAAGCGGCAATCAGCGTAGGAACGGTGAATATGACGAACAGCGGCACGTACAAGGCCCACGCTCCTGAATACGACAGGGCGACCATGAGGCCGAAGCCGGATGCGAAGAAGACGCCGAGCGTCCAGAACAATTGCAGACCGAGGCTCCGGTACAGAAATGAATCGCGGACTGCGCAGGCGCAGCGGACCATGACACTTCCACGCCAAGCGATGTTCCACTCGGCTGGTTCGCGGATCACATCGTATAGGAAGATGATTTGCACCATGGTCAGCAGGACGAGCACGGTAGACGTGACAAGCGCTTGCAGGAAGTAGACGACATTGAACTGGATGGCGGAGAGATTGATGTTCAATTTGGCCAAGGTGCATATGACAAAGATGAACAGCGCCAGCGCACGCACGTCGAGCGGCACTTTGTTGTAAATCTCCTTCCAGGGCCGATAATTGAGGCTCTCGATGACGCCCACCTTCACCATCGTGTACAAACTCGCGGCAATTGCCGCCAAACCGCATGCCGTATACGCGTACAGCACGAGAGGATTCTCGTAGTAGCTGCTGACAAACAGGGGGCGTACACCGGTCAATCCAAAGGTAAACAGAAACAACCAGCCTATTTTTTGCACGTCACTTTTCCATCTTGTAGCCAACGCCCCACACCACCTTTAAATGTCTTGGATTCTTCGGATCGATCTCGATTTTTTCCCGAATCTTGCGCACGTGCACGGCGACCGTGTTGTCCGCATTGTAGTAAGGTTCTTGCCAAACCCGTTCATAGATTTCCCGAATCGAAAACACGCGTCCGGCATTCGTCGCGAGCAACGCAAAAATCTTGTACTCCATCGGCGTGAAGTGGACAGGTTCGCCGTTGACGGTGACCTGGCGAGCGACAGGATCGAACGTGATCCCGTGCAATTGAACGACCTTGTCTCCACGTTCCTTGTCTTCACTTTCGAACGTGCCCAGACTCATGTATCGGCGCAGCTGCGCCTTTACACGGGCAATCAACTCCAACGGATTGAACGGTTTGGTCATATAATCGTCCGCGCCAATTTGCAGCCCTAGCACCTTGTCAGCATCTTCGCTCTTCGCACTGAGCAGAATAATCGGGATATTTTGTGCCTCGCGAATTTTGAAAGTCGCCGCGATCCCGTCGAGCTTTGGCATCATGACATCCAGGACGATCAGGTGCACCGTATGGCACCGCAGCAACTCCATAGCTTCCAGGCCGTCCTTCGCATGCAGCACATGCAGTCCTTCGTTTCGCAGGTAGATTTCGATAGCCTCCCGAATCTCCTTGTCGTCGTCCACCACGAGCACACATTGCGAGTCCACGACATCACCTCCTGGGCCGTTCCTGGACATTCCGATCTCGCACGACCATTGTAGGACGACCATTGTAGGACGAACCTCGTGTGCGTGTCTATAGTGTAGTGGACATTTCTTAATAACGAGGGGAGCAAATTCTGAAGGTTTTCTGAAGATCGAGTCGATGATTGTGCAGGGGCGGATAAGGCGGCGTGGTTGGGACGGGGGAGATGGGCGGACAAGGTGGCGAGGGCCGCTTCAGTGTGCGCGATCCATCCAATGGTCCTGCGATCCCGACAGCTTTCGAGTGCCCTCATTTCGGGCGTTGGGCCGATGTTGTCGTCGGGATCGAGGGACATGGCTGCCTAGTTCGAAGGGTGCCGTCGCCGACGCGATCAGGGCGAACCCGACAAATCAGGCTGCTGGTTGATACCGGGGACCATGCTCATAAAGGTGTAATGTTCTGCAGCACCCAAATTCCCTTCGGGCCTTGGTCGACAGGTTGATAGAGATCCAGCAAGAACGAACATGGGCCGTGCTCGACCCGTACGGTCGCATGCCGCAATCCGGAACCGCGTTCCGTGTATTTTTGAACTAAAGTATACCTATCCGTCTCGTACAATCCGAACAATCTCCCAACGACTTGCGCGGTGCGGATTGGATCCAGCCTCCACAGATTTCTCCCTCTATCAACCGTCTGCTGAATTCGAATGTAATCTTCGTTTGGAATTTCAACGTAACCCGTTGTCACATCCGTACATTCGGCCACGCGTATCCCTCCTCATGCTTCAAGGTACTTCAGTGTATGGGTGAATATCGCCCATTGACGAGGGCGGATGCCCAGAGTGAACGCGGCAAGAAGGTATTGGTTGCTTCAGCAGAGAATGGATCGTAGCTAGTCGACTCGATTGGAGGCGGAATACGTTTGCGAACCAAGAAAATCATTCTTACATGTGCCTTCATCGTCCTGTCCGTGACATGGGGAGTCAACGTCATCTTTCAAATTTTGACGGAAGTGGTTCACGTGATCCGGGCGGTCTGGTTGATTCCCGTTCAAGATGTCATGGGGTTTGCAGAAAGTCTCGGCCTCCTAACCGTCATATGGTGCGCTGCTTTTCCCGCCCGAGCAGACTATTCAAAGCTCACGCGCACATTGGGACGTGTGACCTTCGGGCTTGTGGTCATTCAAATCGTCGTCAGTCGCGTTATTTTGATGTTGACGTTGCACAGGATAGTGGCGTAGGTGTCGGCGGGATTCGGCTGCAAGATATGGCTGCCGCGATATGGCTGTCGCGATCGGCGAGATGAAGAATCACAAACATTGGCGGCGGGCGAGCGGCCTATTGCGCGGTGACGGAGGGAGTTGCAGTCGACAGGCTGCTCATGTAAGGAGCTGGAACTGGTTAAGCGTCGTCCAACTGCGGTTCGGCTTCGGTGCGGTTTCGGCTCGACTTGGTCGATCCGCGTTCAAAGCGGCACTTCAACAGGGACACTTCATCCGGATATTCGAACCCTGTTCCGCGACAGTGGGCTTCGAGAGGGATTCGCGGGCCGGGGGCATCAGTAGCCGGGGGCATCAGTACTTTTGATGGATTTCAAACCTGCCGACAGAAGCCGACGGAACAAATGTATTCGCGGAGCGTCAACAGACCAGCGCATCCATGATAGAATAACGTCGACGTGGCAAAGTCAAGGTGGCAAATGGCGTGACACTCGCCGGCCGGGTGAAGGTATTAGCAAGAGACCAGGGGAGCCGGGGCAGAATACGTTCGGGCCGAACAAATGGGACTTGATTGCAGCGCGATTGTCGATGGATTGCACCGCGCGAACCGAAAATGATGGCAAAAGGGGCGGGGGGTTCTCGGATGGCGAATTCAGCGCGAATTGGCGAATTTGAATTGTTTCTCGATTGGATGTATTCGCCGCAGGACCGACATATGCGCGGGTTCGCGCATTCGCTCCAACTCGTCGCGCCGCGTCTGGGATGAGAACGCCGCCGTAACTCCGCAGGGATCGCCTGCGGCTCCATTGAAGCTTGGTAAACATTACCCTTCAGTACGGTTAATCTCCGTAACTCCGCA
>NZ_BCQI01000023.1 GCF_001544355.1 Alicyclobacillus acidiphilus NBRC 100859 | reverse complement strand
TATTGACATAACGAACTCTTGAATAAACGCCTATGGAACAGAGGATGTTTACTTCTTCACCGGTCCTACTTCAGACTGTAGTTTCGTTTGCAGTTGAGCTAACAGCGTAGCTGGATTTGCGTTGTTATAAATCACCTCGTCCTCTATGGAAGTCAAATCGTTGCCCATTTCCTCCGCTACACTCGTCAATGCGGGACTTCCCGATTTCGGGGATTGGGCCAATTCCATTACAGTTTTGTAAATGGGATCGGTAATCTGCCCCTTCTTGTTATAAAACTTGATGCCGGCGGTCGATGATTGATTGACTGCAACGGAGCGCCATTGATTGATATCCGATGCTAGAATAGGTCCTTGACTTCCCCACAACGCAAATTTCAACGCATCCAGAGGATCCTTTGCTCCTTTCGGAACCAGCCAAACGTTCGTTGAAAAGGTCGTCGCGTCTGATCGACCTCCAGGAGGTGCGGGAATTGGTACAACGCCATACTTGATTTTGGGAGCATATTGCTTGAGAGCTTCAGTAAACCAGTTTCCGTTGACGACCATCGCTACTTTTCCGGTGAAGAATTCATCGCTGGGGGTGAAGGCTCCACCAAAGCCCGAAGTGAACGATTTCAATGTTGTTGCACCGTACTTTTTCGCGTACGTGTCCATCCATTTGTAAGTATTGACTAGCTGGGGCGTATCGAGTTCGATTTTGTTTGTCTTAGGATCGTAGAAGTTGGCCCCGAAAATATATCCCCACAAGAATGGTTGGGTGCCATCTTCGATCCAAGGAATAAACCCTGCCCTCTCTAACTTGCCCGATGGGGACATCTTCGTGAGTTTGGCTGCATCGGCATCAAGTTGCGCGATGGTCTTCGGAGGCTGTTTAATCCCGGCTTGCTGAAACATGGTCTCGTTGTAATACAGCATTTCAACATTCGTATCTTGTGGCAGGAGATACGTCTGGCCATCATACTTCATCAGACTGTCGAATGATTTTAGATAGTCGGATTGTTTGTAGTTTGGTAACTGTTTAAGGTACTGATCCAGGGGTTCCAATGCACCCTTTTCGGCCAATGCGTAGGCTCCCTGATAGTTGTTCGTGATGACCAAATCTGGAGGATTTCTCCCGGCGATAGCCGCGAGCAATTTCCCGTCCGAAAGACCGGAGTCTGTTGGCACATAAACAGCGTTTATCTTCTCGTTTGGATACTCTTTCTGGTACTTTCCGATGCGCCACAAGTCCCATTTCTGAGAATCACCACCCCACGGATACCAATACGTGATGGTGTGTACTGCCCCAGAGCTTTTCTCCGTCTTGGAAGGGGCAGTAGAAGCCTCTCCTTTCATAGAATCTGAAGATTTGCCCGCGCTCGCTCCGTACGAAGCTACAGTACCCGCCGCCAGACCAACCACAACCAAAGTAGCTGCACCGATGGCCACTTTTTTCCTGGTGCGCATTTCTGGACCCCTCCATTTTGTAATCGAATACATTTCTGATAAAAGGTCGTTTTTGGGAAGTTGACGACCTTGTTAGTTATTTTTATGGCACAATCACCAAAATGTCAACGCTTTCATTCAAAAAATTTTGTAATTTTTTTATTTAAAACAAGAATGACTTGTGTTATTTTGTAATCGATTACCGAATACGATATCAGGGATTTTCTGTATGGGTGTATGCAGGGAGGGTGGAACAAAAATGGTCGTCTTGGTTGTTGGAGCCTCACGAGGATTGGGTTACGCCTTAACTTCGGAGTTATTACGGAGGGGGAATACAGTCGTTGCTGCTTGTCGCAGCATTGAGTCAAGTTCGAGATTAACTGCATTACAAATGGATTCGGGTATTCGAAATCTTCATGTGATTGAGATGGACGTGGGGAACGAAGCCGCAGTGATGGATGGGGCCAAGTACGTCTCCAGCACGGTCGGCCGTATCGATGCAATTATTAATAACGCGGCCATTTTTGTTGGCCATGACCAGGATATTAGGGACCTCGACTTGGGCCAGGTCTTAAGGTCCTTCGACATCAACACACTAGGGCCCGCGAGAGTTGTAAAGCACTTCGTGCCTCTTATGAGCGGTTCCGGCTCTAGAACCATACTCAATATCTCCTCCGAAGCAGGGAGCATTACGACGTGTGGTAAGAACGGCTACGGTTACAGTTTGTCCAAGGCAGCATTGAATATGTTCAGTCAAATCCTTGGGCACAATCTTTCGGAGGCTGGAATACGAGTTATGGCAGTCCACCCGGGTCGCATGCGAACGGACATGGGACGCCCTGATTTTCCTGACAGTGCTGAAGAGGCCGCGTCGGCAATATCTGACCTATTGCACTGGGAGGGTGACGATCAGCTTGAAGTTCGTTTTATCGATCGATTCGGAAATCCGATGCCACTTTGAATTGATGACGCTGTTCGCGTCGTTAGATTGTGGGGAACGCTCACAAGGCGAAATAACTAGGCTCAATGAGTAGGAGGAAGAATTAATGAAACTGTCTGTAGGATCTTGGTCGTTCCACTCTACGTTTGAGCGTGGGGATATAGATATTTTTGGCTATCTCGAGTCCATGCGTTTTCGCTACAACTTGGAGACGGCTGACATTTGGAACGGAATGATTGAGTCGCTTGAAACAGGTTATATCGAAAGACTGAAGAACGCTCTTCAAGACCGAGAACTAACGCTCGTGAATCTGGCGATAGATGGCGCCGACGTCTGGGATGATGACGAAGTCGTTCGTGAAAAAAAGCACCAGTACGCCCTGGAATATTTGCGTGTTGCTGAAACTCTAGGGGCGAAAACAGTTCGAATCGATATGGGACCAGAGTTCAGCGAAATATCGGAACAGCAATTCGATTTTATCGCCAATAGGTATCGAGAGTATGCGGAAATCGGATATAATTCCGGGTTTAAAGTCGGTCCCCAAAACCACAAGGGACCGGCAATGGTTCCCGCAACGAACATGGAAGTGTACAAGGCGGTAAATCATCCGGGATACGGAGTTCTGCTCGACCTGGAGCGTTGGGTGAAGGACACGGACAATGGTGATGAGATGTTCGCCGAGATCGCGATGCACGTTCATTTTCACACTCCAACCATCGTGAATCGACTGGATGAGAAGACGGCTCTGTTGACGCGCAGCAATTATCAAGGGTATCTATCTGTTGAATACCGACTTGGTGGAAATGAATACGATGAAGTGGCGTGGGAATTGGAGACTTTGAAGCGTGCATGGAAAAGACAACTTTCTGTCTCGGCAAGTTTGCGATAAGAATCCGACGAGGAGGTTCCGTATATGAACAAGTCTATTCTGGCTATCGTCGGAGACTATTATCATCAGGGGGACGGCATCAAAGAGGCCCTAAAACAAGCGTTCTCCGGCTTGGAATCATTGGGATATCGGCTGGAGTTCATTCAACATGATTCTCTCGAAAAGAGCCTCGGTTCATCTCCGGCCGCAGTCGTGATTTATCGGGAAGATCGAGTCGATCCCCAACATGAGAATCCGCGCACTTGGATGACCCAGGCAATTGAGGATGCCATCGTAGGCTATGTCCAATCTGGTGGATCGTGGCTGGCATGGCACGCTGGAATGGCTTCGTATCCCGTTCCTGGCATGTATACCGACATGTTGCGAGGACATTTCGAATGGCATCCGAAAGAGAATGCCATCGTCACATATGTGCCATGCGCATCAGGTGAGAGTGACATCGCGGGTGACTTCATTGTCAGTGGTATCGATGCCTTTGAATTTCGCGATGAGCATTATTTCGTGTCTGTTCGATCGGAGGAGACACGGATCTTTCTGCGCTCCAAATCGAACGATGGAGAATCGATTGCAGGTTGGTGCCATCAGTTCGGGCAGGGGCGAGTCTGCTGCATAACTCCGGCTCACTCTAATGAGGCCCTGCGCCATGAACAGATGCAAAGACTCTTGGCTCGTTCGCTAGCATGGTGTGTGGCAGAACAGTTCGCTGACAATTCCAATGTGAACGTCGAGCGTTGACGTTTCGTAACGTCAATATGCTTTTCGAAAAGGGGAACAAGAGTGGACACATTTGGATTCCGGTTCATATCACTTGGTACGCAGTGGATTGTGCGAATTGTGGTGGCCAGTCTCCTTTTGCTTGTCTTCACATGTTTAGGGGCTGGGATATTCGGTGTGATGCCAGCCATGGTGGGGCTGTTCTCCGTTACGAGGGCATGGTCGAGAGGAAGATTTGATATCAAGATTGCATCCGTATATTGGAAAACGTTTCGTGGAGAATTTGTCTCCTCCAATATCGTCGGTCTGATATATGGTGCTGCAGCTTGTATCCTAGTTGTAGATATAAGCCATCTGTTACATCGCCACTCGTTGATAGGTTATCTAGCCATCATTCCAAGTCTTTTGGTGGCGATGTTCTATTTGATGAACGTGGTGTATATCTTTCCGGTCATGAGTCATTACAAAGCGAACGCGTTTCAATATATCCGTATCGCAGCTGTGCTCGTCGGGACGCAGCCAATGATCTCGTTGTTGCTGGTAGTCATTGTTGGCTGTTATGCGATTCTCCTCCGGGGGTTAATTCCGGTTCTGGGGATAAGCCTCGTTGCTCTTTTTGTGACATGGCTGTCCAATCCGGTGTTGGAAAGGGGGCATTCAGTGCGAATGCCTGAAGGAACGCAGACGGCTGATTAGTGTTCATCGGATCCTCAGGTTGCAGGTCTCGTGACAAGGAAGGAAACGGCTGGTCCTGACAGCGGACCAGCCGCTTGCGTGATGTCGTGCATGCTCAGCCTTCGCCGTACGGGTCAATCGTCTGGATGGTGCCGTCTTCGTTATAGTGCAATTCGGTGTACTTGACGCTGCGTTTGTGATCCACACCGTTGGATAACGAGCAGTCGTGATAAAACAGGTACCACGTATCTCGGAACTGTACAATCGAATGGTGTGTCGTCCAACCGATCACGGGATTGAGAATGGTGCCTTTGAACACAAATGGTCCTTGTGGACTTTCACTGACCGCGTAGACGATCTTGTGGGTTGTGCCTGTGGAGTAGGACAAGTAGTAGCGTCCATTGTATTTGTGGACCCATGGTCCTTCAAAATACCTTCGGTCTTCGTCGCAAGCAAGAATTGGCTGTCCATGTTCATCGACAATGGAGATTTCCTTCGGTGCATGCTTGAAGGTCAGCATATCGTCGCTCAACTCGGCCACGCGCGGTCCCAGCGCGGGTTCCGTCGGAGCTGGACCTGTGGCATCAGGCTGGAACGTCCCTGTTTGCCATTTCTCCAACTGGCCTCCCCAAAGACCGCCAAAGTACATATATGCTCTGCCATCGTCGTCGACGAGCACAGCCGGATCGATGCTGAAGCTGCCGGGTATGTAGTTTTCTTCCGGCGTAAAGGGGCCTGTGGGGTTCGGGCTCGTCGCCACGCCAATTCTGAAGATGCCATTTTTGTCCCTCGCCGGGAAAAATAAATAATACGTATTGTTTTTGTATGCCGCATCAGGAGCCCAAAGTTGCTTGCTGGCCCATGGGATATCCCTCAAGTGAAGCGCTTCCCCGTGGTCGACACAAGGGGCAGTGGGATCGTCCATCGACAAAATGTGGTAGTCTTCCATGGCGTACTGGTCGCCATTGTCGTTCGATGGGCCATTGTGATCGAGGTCATGAGAAGGATAAATATAGAGCTTTCCTTCAAAGACGTGCGCAGAGGGATCGGCTGTGAAAATATGGGTTACTAAAGGTTTATTCGGTTCAGAATGTTTCATCGTCTATCCGCTCCAAAAAATAGTTTAAAATACAAACAAATAGATTATAGCGAATGTCTGTCGGTTTTGTATATGCGCTCCGAGGCGAATCGTCGTGACAGATTTGCACCTTGACTGCTATTGCCGTTGGTGCCGGATAGATTGTAATATGTGAAGGCTATTAGTCTTGAACGGAGGCGCCATATGGAACGCACGCAACTGACGGAAGGGCCGATATACAAGACGGTTTTCTTGTTTTCTTTGCCCTTGTTGTTCTCAAATATCATGCAGTCGCTGAACGGGACTATCAATTCGATATGGGTCGGTCACGACCTGGGGGCAAACGCCTTTGCTGGAACCGCGAACGTGAACAACATCAACTTTTTGATTTTCAGCCTCACGTTCGGTATCGCGATGGCGTCGTCGATCGCGGTCGGACAAAACTACGGAGCCAAGCGCTTCGACGAAGCGAAGCGAGTGATTGGGACTGGTTTCACATTCTTCGTTCTGTTTTCCGTCGTTGTAACCGTTCTCAGTGAAATATTCGCAAAAAATCTGCTGGATTTGCTTCACACGCCGCCGAGTGTCATGCCGTATGCGATGGCGTATCTGCGAATCTTCATTCTGACCGTGCCGTTTTCCAACCTGTACAACTTTCTGACGATGGTGTTGCGCGGTTCCGGCGACGCGAGGACGCCGTTCTACTTTATGTTGTTGGCGGTCATCATCGATACCGGTATGAATCCGGTGCTGATCTTCGGCCTTGGTCCATTTCCGAAAATGGGCATCTCAGGCTCCGCGACAGCCACCTTATCCGCGCAAATCGTTGCGTTGTCGAGCATGCTGGTATTTCTGTATGTTCGACAACATCCTCTGGCGCTTCGCGGCCGGGAATTTCGGTATCTGGCCCCGAGCGCGCAGCTCATGCGGTTGATGTTGCAGCGCGGGATGTCGATGGGTTTGCAGATGCTGGTCGTATCGACGAGTTCGATGGCGTTGATCGACTTGGTGAACACGTTTGGCTCCGCGGCGGTTGCTGCATTCAGCGCGTCGATGAACATTACAAACTATATCAGCATGCCCGCCATGGCCATCGGCGCGTCCGTGTCGAATATCTGCTCGCAGAACGTTGGCGCCAATCGGTGGGACCGGGTGACGCGAACGTTCCAAGCGGGCCTCGTGTACAATCTGGTCATGACGGGAGCGCTGGCGGGCCTGGTCTACATCTTTAACCGGGACGTGTTGCACCTGTTTATCACGGACGAATCGGTTGTTTCGCTTGGTATGCGAGTGAATGATATCACGGCGTGGAGCTTTATTCTGTTTGGGGTCATGAACATCCTCGTCAGCACGGTGCGTTCGACTGGAGCGGTGTTGTTTCCCCTTCTGATTTCCTTCATTTCGCTCTGGCTGGTGCGAATCCCGTTCTCGTACATCATGGCCGCGTATGCCGGGATCGATTGGATCTGGTGGAGTTTCCCGCTCGGTTTCTTAGTGTCGGATATCTTGCTTTTGATTTATTACTTCCACGGCGGCTGGAAACGCGTCAAGCTGGAGGTTTGACGCGTTGTTCTCTTCGTACGCCCGGCTTGGGCGGGCTCCTGGCCGGCCAATATGTGGAGTGCGTCAAACGATTCTATTTGATCCTATACATTCCAGAATGATTGGGATATAGTCGGGGTGAGTACAAGCTCACCATGATGAAACGACTTGAATGAGGTCTCGCCGAATAAACTTAGAAAACATAGAAGCCAATCAAGTATGCTGCTGAACGTGTCTGCAACATCGGTTTTCATGATTGGAGGGTCATTCTTTGATTCAGTCCACCATGATGTCGTACGAGTTGACATTGACACACTTCCTAGACAGAGCAGAGCGCTATTTCAGAAACACGGAAATCGTATCGCGTATGCCGGACAAGACGCTTCATCGATACACGTACCAAATCTTTGTGAAACGCGCCAAACAGTTGGCAGGCGCGTTGGCAAAGGCGGGTTTGAAACCGGGTGATCGCGTCGCCACACTGATGTGGAACCACTACGCGCACCTTGAGGCCTACTTTGGAATTCCTGCCCAAGGCGGCGTGATGCACACACTGAATCTTCGTTTACCCCCGAAAGAAATCGCTTACATAGCGAACCACGCCCAGGACAGATTTCTGATCATCGACGATGTGTTGCTGCCGTTGCTGAAGACGTTTGAGGCAGACGCGAAGTTTGAGCGCGTCTTTGTCGTGCCCTTGACTGGCCAGCCTGTCGACACCTCCTCGGGGTACGAAAACTATGAAAACTTCCTTGAATCTGGGTATGGAAGCTATACGCCCGTGCATATTCACGAAAACGATCCAGCCGCGATGTGCTACACCTCGGGGACGACGGGCAGGCCGAAAGGCGTCGTATACTCGCATCGGGCGCTTGTGCTTCACTCGCTGGTCGAAGTGATGCAGGACGCGTTGAACCTGTCGAATCGAGATACGGTCTGTCCGGTAGTCCCAATGTTCCATGTGAACAGTTGGGGCATTCCGTTCGCAGCGACGATGGTTGGGGCCAAACAGGTATATCCAGGACCTCACCTGGATCCAGAAAGCTTGCTTGACCTGTACAGTGCCGAAGGCGTCACGGTGACTGCGGGAGTGCCGACGATTTGGCTTGGCATTGCGCAAGCCCTGGAGAAACAGCCGAACACGTGGAACGTCTCCGGATTACGGATGGCCGTCGGTGGAGCGGCGATGCCCGAGGGTGTCATGCGACGCCTGGAAAGTCAAGGTTGCGTCGTGTTGCACGCTTGGGGCATGACGGAGACATCGCCGCTTGGCAGCGCCGCATTCATCAAACGGACGCTGGCGGATAGGTCCGAGGATGATGTGTATACGTGGAAGGCGAAGCAGGGTATCGCAGTTCCTTTCGTCGATGTGCGGATCACGCGCGAAGACGGAGAGGCGCCGTGGGATGGCCAGACCATGGGCGAGTTGGAGGTCCGCGGGCCATGGATTGCCGGCGCGTATTACGACATGCCGGATGCGGTGACCAGTTTCACTGAAGACGGTTGGTTTCGAACCGGGGACATCGCCACGATTGACGAGGAGGGCTATATCGAGATCAAGGATCGTTCCAAAGATTTGATCAAATCGGGTGGCGAGTGGATCAGTTCTGTCGCACTTGAAAACGCTTTGATGGGTCACGAGGCTGTCGCGGAAGCAGCCGTGGTTGCCATACCGGATCCCAAGTGGCAGGAGCGGCCTCTGGCCGCCGTCGTGCTGAAGCCCGGCGCTTCGGCCACAGTAGAGGAGTTGGCGGCCATCCTGTCGGATCACTTCCCGAAATGGTATGTGCCTGAGCATATCGTCTTTGTGGATGAGATTCCTAAAACATCGACCGGCAAGTTCATGAAAGCCCAGTTGCGTGAACGATTCCGGGATATCGCCGGATCTGATCAGCCGGCGGCGATGCCGTGAAGGATATTGGCCAAGGCTAGCCCTGTGCTGATGTCGGCCATCATCGATACGGCGGCGTCAACAACACAATTGGAAACGAGGAATGGAATCGATGGCTCGGGATATCCAAGCGCTGATTGCGCAGATGACGTTGGAAGAAAAGGCCGCTTTGTGTTCAGGACTGGACTTTTGGCACACGCAGCCGATTGAGCGATTGAACATTCCTTCTGTCATGCTGACGGATGGACCGCACGGCTTGCGCAAACAGTCTGGCTCGGGCGATCACCTTGGTCTCCACGACAGCGTCCCTGCGACCTGTTTTCCCTCTGGCGCGGCGTTGGCAAGCTCGTGGGACAGAGCGTTGATTCAGGAGGTTGGGAAGGCGCTGGGCGAGGAATGTCAGGCGGAGGGCGTGGCTGTTCTCCTGGGGCCAGCCGCCAACATCAAGCGATCACCGTTGTGCGGGCGCAATTTCGAGTACTTTTCCGAAGACCCGTATTTGTCGTCGGAGATTGCGACTGCGCATATAGAGGGCGTGCAGAGTCAAGGCGTAGGAACTTCGTTGAAGCACTTTGCGGTGAACAATCAAGAACACCGTCGGATGACGACGAATGCCCTCGTGGACGAGCGCGTTCTCCGTGAGATCTACCTTGCCAGTTTTGAAGGGGCTGTCGTGCACGCGCAGCCTTGGACCGTGATGTGCGCGTACAATCGCGTCAACGGTGAATTTTGTTCCGAGAACGCCTACCTGTTGACCGACATTCTCCGAAATGAGTGGGGATTCGACGGGATCGTCGTGTCCGACTGGGGCGCTGTCAACGAGCGTGTCCCTGGCCTCGCGGCCGGGTTGGACCTGGAGATGCCGGGAAACGGAGGTGTCGGGGATCGGAAAATCGTCGAAGCGGTTCGGAGCGGCGCGCTCGACGAAGCCGTGCTGAATCGTGCCGTGGAGCGGCTGTTGACGACGGTGTTCCGCGCGGTGGACGCCCGCAAGCCAGATGCTTCGTACGATCCCGACGCGCACCATGCGTTGGCGCGCCGAGCCGCCCGCGAGAGCATGGTCCTGCTGAAGAACGCCGACGCGATTTTACCGCTCAAGCGGGAAGGCCGCCTTGCCGTCGTCGGTGCGTTCGCCGAGTCGCCGCGGTACCAAGGAGGCGGCAGTTCACACATCAACCCGACGCGGTTGGACAACATTCGCGAAGAACTGGTCAAAGCTGCTGGGGTCGACGTCGACGTAAGATATGCGCCGGGATACTCGCTCGACGGAGACGATGTTCAGCCCGAATGGATTCAGGAGGCGAAGGACATCGCGGGCCAGGCGGACGTGGCCGTGGTCTTTGCGGGACTGCCGGAGCGGTACGAGTCGGAAGGGTATGATCGGAATCACCTCCAGCTCCCCGGCAACCACCGGGCCCTCATCGAAGCCGTGGCGTCGGTGCAGCCGAATGTGATCGTCGTCCTCAGCAACGGAGCGCCGATTGAGATGCCGTGGCTCGACAACGTGAAGGGCGTGCTGGAGTGTTACCTCGGCGGTCAGGCATTGGGCGGCGCAATTGCCGACGTGCTCTTTGGCGATGTGAGTCCTTCCGGCAAACTGGCGGAGACGTTCCCGCAAAAGTTGAGCCACAATCCGTCCTATTTGAACTTCCCTGGCGAGGGTGACAAGGTCGAGTACAAAGAAGGCCTCTTTGTCGGTTACCGCTATTACGAGGCGAAGGACATAGAGCCACTGTTCCCATTTGGACACGGATTGAGCTACACGACGTTCGAATATACCGGCTTGACCCTGGATAAGACGGCCATGCGTGACGACGAGCTCGTCGCCGTGTCGGTAACCGTGAAGAATACGGGAGCGATGACTGGTCAAGAGGTCGTTCAACTGTATGTCGCGGATGACGAATCGTCGGTCATTCGCCCAAGGAAGGAACTGAAAGGGTTTGCGAAGGTGGAACTGGCGCCGGGAGAGTCGAGGAAGGTGGAGTTCACTCTTGGCAAACGCGCATTCGCGTACTACGATGTGGACCTTCGGGATTGGCGGGTCGAGACGGGCCATTTTGCGATCGCCATCGGCAAATCGTCGCGGGATATCGTGTTGACCGAACAGATCTACGTGGAATCGACGCACGAGAAGGCACGAACCTATCACGTGAATTCGACCATTGGCGACGTTCTGGCCAATCCCCAGGTCGCGCCGATTCTGCAGCAGTTCATGGAATCGTTCAGGCGCGACTCGGATTTCATGGACGCGATGAAGGACAATCCCGAAATGGGCATGGCACTGATGAAATACATGCCGTTACGCGCCGCCACCACCTTCGGCGGAGGCCTGATCACCGAAGAGCAGTTGCGGCAGTTCATTGATCAACTGAATCAAGCAGCCGGTTCACGCGCTTGAGATCATAGGCCACGCGCACGAATTGGATATGGAAAGGCGGCTGAACGGCGTAGCGTGGCGCCCGTTACGGCACCATCGAGAGAATGTCCGCCATCCGTTACAATCAAGTCATCATGAGCGAAGTGGGTGGGAGTATGGCCGCAGAGACGCTGTGTCCGTTGTGTGGTATGGAAAATCAATGCGGCAGGGCGGCGGGGTGTCCGCCGGGATCGTGCTGGTGCGATCAATCGGTGTTTCCCGCAGCGTTGCTTGAGCAGATTCCACTCGAGGCACGGAACAAGGCGTGCATCTGCAAACATTGTTTGGAGCGGTTTGTTGCAGCCCAGGCGTCTGAGCCGAATTAGGGATCGGCTCAGACAACGGCTCAGACAACGGGCGTTCAGCTCTGTTTCTTCGCCTCTATCATGACGCATTGCAGGGCGAAGTCGCGTGGATAGCCTGCGTCATCGAAGTGGACGTGGAACGCCGCGCGGGTTTCGTCGTCAGCGGTTTGCATCGCACGAACGATTTCTTCCACATTCTCGGGCGCGGGCGAGGCCTGTTGAATCCACCAGGCGAAGTCCAATGGGAGCGGCCACGTTTTGACGGTTTTTCCTTCCATGCCGGATCGCTGCATCATGTGGATCCATTCTGTCACCGTCCATTCGCGTACGTGAGATCCGTCTCGAAGCCAGTCGATCCGGTTGATGAACGCGTCGAGTTCTGGGGCCTCGGGGGCGACGTGATCGACGAGGATGAAGCGTCCGCCTGGCTTCAGAACGCGCGAGACTTCCGCCATGGCGGCAGCGGGATCGACAAAATGGTGGGCGGCGAGGCGGCATGCGATCAAATCGAAGTAGTCGGACGGAAAGGGCATGTGAACCACGTCCGAAACGACAAACTGCACGTTCAGGAGGCCTCGTTCTTCGGCCAACGCGGTAGCGGATTCGACCATGCGTGCGGTCAGATCGACGCCGACGACGGAGCGCGCGGCGGGGGCCAACGCCATGGCGGTGTGCCCGGTGCCGGTTGCGACATCCAAGACGCGCTCGCTTCCTGTCAGTGCGGCGATCTCGACGATCCACTGCAGATCTTCGCCTCTGGCGTGCACGGGCGATCCTTCGTATTTTTGAGCTTGCTTGGAAAACTGCGCCTGAATTCTCTCATTCGATCCTTGAACGGGCTTGGCCATCGAACCGCCTCCTGCAACGATATTTCTTAAAACCAGCGTACGTCGGTTTCTTGTGAATGTCCAACCTATCCATGATATGATTTCTGTAGTTCTTCTATAGTTCATCGAAGGAAATTTTCGTGCAGCCTCGAATAGTGTGTACTAGACAATTGTTTATCGCTCAAATTAACGCAGGTATGATAGCGCATACATAGGGGAGTGGGGCGAGGATATGACGAAGGTTTATCAGGATCCAGCGCGATCGATTGACGAACGCGTCGAGTCGCTGCTGCGCGAGATGACGATGGAGGAGAAAATATCGCAGCTCACGTCCATCTGGGCGTACGAAGTGCTCGACGACGGCATGGAATTTTCCGAGGCCAAGGCGGGGGAGTTGTTCGCCAACGGGATCGGGCAGATTACGCGGATTGGCGGCGCAACGAACTTATCGCCTGTGGAAACGGCCAAACTCGCGAATCGGATTCAGACGTTCCTGCTGGAACGCACAAGGCTGAAGATTCCCGCGTTGGTCCACGAAGAATCGTGCAGCGGCTATATGGCGCAGGGGGCGACGCTGTTTCCGCAGTCCATCGGGATCGCCAGCACGTGGGACGCCGCCATCGCCCGCAAAATCGGCGAAGTCATTCGCCAGCAAATGCGTGCGGCGGGCGCACAACAGGCGTTGGCGCCGCTGCTTGACGTGACGCGCGATCCGCGGTGGGGGCGCGTGGAAGAGACGTTCGGCGAAGATCCGTACTTGGTGGCGCAAATGGGTATCGGCTATGTCCAGGGCTTGCAAGGGGAGGATCTGCGCAACGGCGTGATCGCCACGGGCAAGCATTTTGTGGGTTATGGCGCTTCTGAGGGCGGCATGAACTGGGCGCCGGCGCACATCTCTGATCGCGAACTTCGCGAAGTGTATCTGCACCCGTTTGAGGCCGTCGTGCGTGAAGCCAAGCTGGGGTCCATCATGCCTGGATATCATGAGCTGGATGGCGTGCCATGCCACTATTCGGAAACCCTCCTGGTCGACATTCTGCGGAATACGTGGGGATTTGACGGCATCGTTGTATCCGATTACTTCGCCATCAATCAATTGTTTGAATACCACCACGTTGCGCAGGACAAGGTGCAAGCGGCGGAGTTCGCGGTGAAGGCCGGGGTGGACGTTGAACTGCCCAGCCGCGATGTCTATGGCCCGGCGTTGCTGGAGGCTGTCCATCGCGGGAAGGTCACCGTCGAAGAAGTTGACGCGCTTGTCCGGCGCGTGCTGACAGCCAAATTCCGCACCGGTTTGTTCGAGCGGCCGTTGGTGGATCCTGGGATGACGCCGAGCGTCTTCGACAATCCGCAACAGCGCGCTTTGGCAAGGCTCGCGGCAGAAAAGTCGATGGTGCTGCTGAAGAACGATCAGAACGTCTTGCCGCTCAAAAAATCGGGCAACATCGCCGTGATTGGTCCCAACGCGCACTCCATCCGAAACATGGTCGGCGATTACGCGTATCCGTGCCACATTGAGTCGCTGTTGGAGCAGAGCGACGACAACGTGTTCCATTCGCCGATGCCAAGCGGCATGACTGAGGTGGATCATTTCGTCGAAATGAAGACCATTTTGGAAGGCATCCGCGACAAACTGGGAGCAGGCGCGAACGTTCAATACGCGCGCGGCTGCGACGTGCTCGACGAGGCGGACGAAGAGATTGCCAAAGCGGTCGAATTGGCGCGATCTTCCGATGTGGCCATCGTCGTTGTCGGCGACAAAGCAGGATTGACGGATGGTTGCACGACGGGTGAATCGCGCGACAGGGCGACGCTCGGACTGCTGGGCAGTCAACAACGCCTCGTGGAAGAGGTGGTCGCGACGGGAACGCCGACGGTGGTGGTGCTGGTCAGCGGACGTCCGCTCAGCATCGCGTGGATTGCCGAGCACGTTCCGGCCATCGTGCAGGCATGGCTGCCTGGCGAGGAAGGAGCGGCTGCCATCGCGGACGTGCTGTTTGGCGACGCGAATCCGGCAGGCAGGCTTCCCATCACCATTCCACGCAGCGTTGGCCAGGTACCGATCTTTTACGCGCACAAGCCGTCCGGTGGTCGATCTCACTGGAAGGGTCCGTATGTCGACGAGAGCAATCTTCCCTTGTACGCGTTCGGACACGGCTTGAGTTACTCGACATTTGCGTATCGCGATTTGACGTTGTCGAAGCAGGAGATTGGCGTCGATGACACAGTCGACATTTCCTGCGTGATTGAAAATACAAGCTCGGTGGCGGGCGAAGAAGTCGTGCAGTTGTATGTTCGCGACGTTGAGGCGGACGTTACGCGGCCGCTCAAGGAACTTCGCGGTTTCGTCCGAGTCGAGGTGCAGCCAGGGGAAGCGCGAAAAGTCACGTTCACCTTGTCTGCACGGCAACTCGGTTTCTACAATCGCAGGATGCAGTACGTGGTGGAACCGGGCACGATTGAGGTTCACATTGGCGCCGCCTCGGACGACATCCGGTTACGCGGACAATTTTCCATCGTAGGCAATGTCACGGACATCGAACAACGCAAAGTGTTCACGACGCCGGCGTCCGTCGAGACGCTGTGACGCTTGCGACGATCCTGGAGAATCTCTATGAATATTACGAGTTTTGTGGATGTACCGCTCCCATTGGCCTACAATAAGACTTAATCAGTACGTCGCGAAAGGGTACGACAGCAGCCGAAGCCAGCAGCGAGCAGGTAAGGAGTTTGCCACGATTGGATCGAACAGCAGATCAGGCGTTTATGAAAGAGATCAACAAGTCGGTCGTGTTGAATCGAATTCGATTCCACAGCCCGATTTCACGCAGTCAGATTTCGGCCGACACTGGGTTGAACAAAGCCACTGTCTCTGCGCTCATCGACGAGTTGATCAGAGAAGATCTGGTCTTGGAAGTGGGCCATGGCAGATCGCGCGTCGGGCGGCGCCCAATTATGCTCTTGTTCAACGCGAAGGTCGGGACCGTTCTTGGTGTGGAACTCGGCGTGGAGTACATTCGAATTGTCTCCACCGATCTCTCCGCAAAAGTGATTGCCACACACAGCCGACCGCTGCCACAAGATGCCGACGCCACCGAAGTGATTGAAGCGTTGGTCACTGCGATTGAGGAAGCCAAACGACAAGCGCCAGCAACCAATTATGGCGTGGTTGGCATCGGTATTGGCGTTCCGGGCCTGGTCGATTTTCGGAGAGGCATCGTGCTGCGCGCGCCTCACCTCAACTGGGCCAATATCCCGTTGAAAGCCATGCTGGAGAGCAGACTGGGCGTCCCGGTGTTTGTCGATAACGAAGCCAATGCCGGCGCGTTGGGCGAGAAGCTGTACGGGGCGGCGACGCATATTTCGAATCTGCTCTATATCAGCGCTGGCACGGGGATTGGCACCGGGATCGTGATTGGTAACGAGTTGCTGCGAGGGGCGGATGGCATCGTGGGCGAATTTGGCCACATGTCCATTGACACGCACGGGGTGCCCTGTACGTGTGGAAACGCTGGATGCTGGGAACTGTACGCGTCCGAGCGCGCCGTCACATCAGGATATCATCGCCTGACCGGACAAGGGCTGTCGTTTGAGGAAGTGCTCCATCGTGTTCACGAATCGGATCCCGCGGCATTGCAAGTTTTTCAAACCGTGGGCCAATATTTGGGCGTTGGCATCGTCAATCTGATCAACGGATTGAACCCATCCATGATCCTGCTGGGCAATCGGTTGTCGGAAGCCGGCCGAAGCGTGACTGACGCGGTCCAGCAGGTGATGGCGACGCGCTGCTTCATCGGCCCGTATTCCAAGGTGACCGTCCAAGTCTCATCACTTGGCCGGGACGCGTGCGCCATTGGCGCGGCCGCGCTTGTGCTCCACCACTTTTTCTCCGGCACAAGCGCCCGCGATCACATCAATGTTAGTACTGTCTAACGCCATACGGAGCCGATCCCGGATTGCCGTTGTGGCCCGGGTTCTGGTTCTGTGCGGTGCGCGACCTCATCGATTGTTCCATGGCTTGAGCGATGGCGGCTCGGCTTTGTGGCATGCATAGGCACAGTGTTCCTAATCCAATGCCGAGACCGCCAACGATTGACCATGTCGATCCATTTCCCCGTCTTGCCACATGAATCACCTCGTCCAAAGTGCGGCCTTGCTTGCCGTCTTTGCTATACCATCCCCGAAGCCGACGTTTGTCATACGATTGTCATACGACTGTCATACGATGAACCACTTTACACAAACTTGATAAAATCGTAACGTTTTATACATTGGACGATGTCGTTTGCGATCGATCGATGTCATAGGGGGCCAACAAGTGTCGAAGAAGAGTGGACAGTTAACATCCTATCTAATGGACATCGCGAACAATATCCGCGAGACGACCGAGGTGTTCGAGAAAGGCCTGACCGGCACGATGGATTACGAGTCTCTCGCCAAAGAGATGAAACAGTATGAATCGACGGGCGACGCGCTGACGGGCAATTTGCTGACGTTGTTAAATGACACGTATATTGCGCCATTGGAGCGCGAAGATTTTGTGGCGCTTGCAACGAAACTCGATGACATCATCGATGGCATACACGCGTGCAGCGTTCGTTTCACGCTCTACGGCGTGATGGACAAGACCGCGACGATGTTCGAATTTGCGAAAGACATTCATCGCTGTGCCATCGAGATCGACGGGGCTGTTCGCAAGTTGAATGATCGGAATTTCGTTGAGATTCGCGATCACATCAAGGAGATTAACATACTTGAGAAACATGGAGACGAGCTCCTTCACACGGCCTTGCGCACTTTGTTTGCCGAATGCAAGGATCCCATCGAGCTGATCAAGTTGAAAGAGATATACGAGATTCTCGAAAATGTGACGGATCGGTGTGAAAACGTCGCCGATGTGCTGGAGTCTGTCATTCTGAAGAACGCGTGACCTGACGCAACCTGGTCATGTGACTCCCGCGGCGGCAAGGCTGCTTCCAAGCAGTGATCACTGCTTGGAAGCAGCCTGTTTTCGCGTCAGTCCCAGATCAGGTGCTTCAAATCGTCGGGGGTGTTGCGTTCGCGCCACTCGCGAAAATCCGCTTCGATGGCTGGCGCCCATTCGGCTACGTCGATGTCTGCGGAGCTGTATCGACCTTCGCGAATTCGCTCGAACCCGAACATGTCCTTCAGTCTGGTCTTCTCTGAGTTGATGCAGATTTCTTCCGCCAGATGCGGGGGGATGAACGTGATGCCCGCCGGGGTGCCGAGTACGACGTCGCCTGGCATGCAAATGGCGCCGCCGATGCGGCAGGGGACGTTCATGCCGACCAGTGTGACATCGCGGATCGGCGTCGGATCGATGCCCCGATAGTACGTTTGCAAATTTTCGATCTCGACGATTTGCTGCAGATCTCGGATGCCTCCGTAGATGACCTGGCCGCGCTTCGTGCGGGTGGCGATGGTCGTCGACAGGTTGCCGCCGGAGAACGTGCCTTCATAGATCTTGTCGAACATGTCGACGACGACGACGTCGTCTTCGACCAGCGCGTCGATCACCCACACGTTGAAGAACCCATGGCGCCCCTCTTCCTTCTGGCCGTATTCGAGGAGGTAATCGTGCAGATCCGGCCGCTTCGGCATCATAACGGCTGTGACGGCACGACCCACGAGCACCTTGTCCGGATGCACCATTTTGAGACTGCCTTCAAATTGATATTTGTACCCTTTGGCTTCGAGGACCGCCCAAGCTTCTTCGTTCGTGATCTTTTCCATGCGTTTGAGGATGTCGTCGGGGACGCGGGGCCGGCCGTCGTCAAACCGTTCCCCTTGCCAAAGTGGAGTCAGTTGAATGATATCTTCGCGGTTGCTGAATTTCATGGCGGTTCCTCCATTCGGATCGATTGATGTCCAGCGCCGGCATGGGCCCTGGTGTTACAGCAGCATGCTGCCTCCATCCGCACGGACAGCGGCTCCGGTGATGAACTCCGCTTCTTCGGATGCCAGGAAGCACGCCAGGTGGCCAATGTCCGCAGGCAATCCCACGCGCCCGAGCGGGAATTTTCGCAGATTGCGTCTGTGGCCCTCGTCGGTCACCTTGTCAGGCGGCACGATGGGCCTTGGTTTCCCCGTTTTGCTGCCCACATAGACGGCACCGGGCTCGATGGTGTTCACGGTGATGCCGTACTTGGCGAGTTCGATCGCGCTCTCGCGCGTGAGCATTTTGATGCCGCCTTTCGTCATGGCGTACACCGAATCGAAATCGGTTGGGCGCTTGCCGTGGACCGAGGAGATGTTGATGATCCGCCCGGCTCCTTGCGCCTTCATGGCTGGTATGACAGCTTGAATGCAGTGGAAATATCCCATCAGGTTGACACGCATCACTTGATCGTAGGCTTCTTCGTCATAGTCGAGAAGGCCCAGATTCGGCTGCGTCGCCGCGTTATTGACGAGCACGTCGAGACGGCCAAAGTGGTCCACGACCTGACTGACCATCATCTTGACTTGCGTGGCGTCGGACACATCCGCATGGACCAGAAAGCCTTCCGATCCCGCCGCCTGCACAAGCCGCAGCGTCTCGTTCGCGAATTCGTCGGTCAAATGATAGTTGATCCCAATTTTGGCGCCGCGCTCGGCGAACGCTATCGCGATGCCGCGGCCGATGCCTGTGCCAGCGCCCGTGATCAGAACGACCTTGCCAGTGAGGCCCACGTGGAAACCTCCTTCTATGTCAACGCTTCATTTTGTGATCCAGATAATGCAACGTGAATCCACCGTCGAGCCGGATATCCGCGCCATTGAGATATTTTGCGTCGTCACTGACGATGAATCGAATCGTTTTGGCCAAATCCTCATATGTCCCCAACTCCGCCGCCGGGACGCGGTATCGATAATCCAGGTACACGTCCGAGATGTCGCTGCGGAAACGTTCGTCGTCGCCTGCCACCGGCCCCATCTCGACGACGTTGACGCGTACGCCCATTCTTCCCAGTTCCAGCGCTGCCTCCTTGGAGAGCATCTGAATCGCGCCCTTGGAGACGGAGAAGAGGAAGGCCGAGCCGGTCGGTTTTTGATCGTGGATCGATCCGACGAACACCACCGCCCCACCACCAGACTCCGCCACGAATTTCCCGAGGATTTGGGTGCACAGAAACGCCGATTTCACGTTCTCGTCCAGCACCTCCTGCGCCAGTTCAACCGAACACGACTCGATACTGACGCGTTCGACGCGGTTGTGGTTATGGACTACCGCGTCGAGTCGCTCGAATTGGTCGCGGATCCTGTCTCGTACATCCGTGACCTGAGCCGTCGTGCTCAAGGAACTGTTCGTCAGCAAAACGGGTGTCTCTTGTTCGATCCCGCTGAGACGTTCCGCCGGATCGAAGCCGCGATTGGCTGTGTTGAGGACGAGCGCCCATCCATCGTTGGCAAATTGACGTGCGACGGCGTGTCCATCGGGACTGTCCGCGTTTGAGATGAATGCGACCCGTTTCGAAATCGCCATCCAATGCCCCTCCATCCTGTCGTTTACGCCGCGACGGTCACACCGCGGCGGCGTACCCCATCAACTCCAGAGCCGATCATGCGACCATTCGTTGTCCCAAGCGTTCGTTGGCTCCCAGAGGCCCGGGATCTCGGGGTGGATGTGCTCGCGGATGACATCGTCGTTGAGCGACTCAATGCCGAGACCTGGCGCGTCCGGCACCTGGATAAAACCGTTGTTGACGATGGGCTTGGGCAAACCGTTGACGATGTCGTCCCACCAAGGCACATCGACCGAATGGTATTCGAGGGCGACAAAATTGTTTGTGGCGGCGACGGAGTGCACGGCTGCCATGCAGGCGATGGGGCTCTCCGCCATGTGGACGGCCATCGACACGCCGTATTCCTCCGCCATGTCGCCGATCTTCTTGTTTTCGAGGATACCGCCCGAGGTCAGGATATCCGGGTGGATGATCGAGACGCCGCCAGACTCCAGCAACGGGCGGAAATTCTCCTTGAGGAAGATGTCTTCGCCGGTGCAGATGGGGATGGTGGAGGCGCGGGACAGCTTCACGTACTGGTCAGTCATCTGCCAGGGGATCATGTCTTCCAGCCACGCGAGATTGTATGGTTCGAGCCGGCGCGCCAGTTTGATGCAATCGTCCACGCCGATGTGGCCAAAGTGATCGATGGCGAGCGGCACTTCGTAGCCGATGATGCTGCGGACGTCGGCGACGTATTGTTCAAGGATATCGAGGCCTTTTTCGGTGACGTGGATGTGCGTAAACGGATGGGCGATGTTGAAGATATCGTAGGCGCGGTTGCGGCGGGCTCGGCGCTCCCATTCATCCACAGGCGGAGAGGTGTGGCGCGAAACGGATTTCATCTCTTCGAGAAATCCGAGTGGAGCGGAGAGGGTGCCTGGCTCATCAAGCAGAAGGCCGATGCCAAGGTCCATCTTGAGGAACGTGAATCCGCGTTCCATCCGGGCCTTCAAGGCCTGACCCATGGCTTTGCCGTCGTGTTTGCCGTGTACATCCGTATCGCAGTACATTCGGATGGAGTCGCGGAATTTGCCGCCCAGCATCTGATAGACAGGCACGCCGTAGGCTTTGCCGGCCAAATCCCACAGCGCGATCTCGACGGCGCAAACACCGCCGCCCTGCCTCGCGTGGCCGCCAAATTGCTTGATGCGGCGGAATAGCTTATCGATGTTGCAGGGATTCTCGCCGAGCAATCGGCTCTTCAGCATGAGCGCGTAGGTTTTGCTCGCGCCGTCGCGGACTTCGCCGTAACCAACCAATCCCTGGTTGGTGTAGATCTTCATCAGGCTGCAATGCATTGGCGCGCCGACGATGTCGGTGAAACGAATGTCGGTGATCTTCAAGTCCGATGGGCGCGAATGCGTGTTCACGTGCGCCAAGGTGTCCTCGTACGTTTCAAATGGCATGTCTGCTGCCTGCTGTGCTCGAACTCGCTGGACCGAACGTCCGAAAGCGCTTTCCGAGCGGCGCAGGGTGCCTCCCTTCGTCGGAAGTTCATGGATGTTCGCGAGCCTGTCTGGGACAGGGGCGGTTGTCGACCGCCAGTTGCAACATCATCTTGCAACTTCATTACAGAAGACACTTCGGGCAACGCTTGAAGATTCCTGCCTTCTGATCGGATATCTTCTGGACAACTTCTGCGCAACTTCGAAAGATGGGATTTGATATTTAGCTAAATAGCTATATAATAGTCGCATGAACGACAACGTATTTCGCGCAATGGCTGATCCAACCCGACGCAAGATCCTTGATCTTTTGAAAGCAGGGCCGCTGACCGCCGGCGAGATCGCGCAGAAGTTTGATTCGGCGCAGCCCACCATCAGCCGTCATCTCAGCGTCCTGAAAAACGCACAACTGGTCGCCGATGAACGCAAAGGCCCGTATATCGTGTACCGGTTGAATACGACCGTTGTGCAGAACTGGCTTGCCTGGCTGATAAACAACTTTGGGGGGGATATTCGTGTACAGCAGTGAAGGAAAGCGGATTGGGCAGCCTGTGCCATGGTGGGCTTGGTTGGTCTGGATCGCGACGCTGGTCGTCGGCCTTGCCTTGTATCCGCAATTACCTGCATCTGTCGCGACACATTTCAACGCCAGCGGGCAGCCAAATGGATACATGTCGAAGTGGCAGGCGGTTCTGTTCATGCCTGGTGTGATGCTGCTCATGATGGGGTTGTGGTTCGTCATGTACCGGATCGATCCAAAACGAGCGGAGTACCCAAAGTTTTGGCCGACGTATCGGTTTCTCGGCGGTCTCATCACGTTGTTCCTCGGCCTGATTCAGGTGTGGATCCTTCTGCACGGCATCGGCGCCGTCGGTTCTTCCGGGCGGGTGGCCATGATTCTTGTCGGGGCTGTGATCCTGCTGCTGTCCAACTGGCTCCCGCGCGTCCAGCCGAATTGGCTGATTGGCATTCGCACGATGTGGACGCTGTCGAGCGAAGAGACGTGGAGGCGCACGCATCGGTTCGCTGGGGCGCTCGGCGTCATCGTCGGGATGGTGTGCATCGTGGTGAGCATTCTGCTGCCAGTTCACGTTGTGAACGTCGCCGTGCTCGTGCTCATCCTGCTTTGGGTCGCTGCGTCCGTGTTGGCCTCGTACGTATATTTTCGCCGGACGAACGTATAACCATCGCGTTGGCCCACGCGGGATGCGCCTCTCCATGAAGCCGTACAAAATTTCAGTTCGCCGCTCAGGCGATGACAAGGAGACATATCTATGATGGTTGTGACGACGGAACAAATTCACGGTTGTCAAATTGAACGTACGATTGGCCAGGTGTTTGGCATTGTGGTTCGCAGCCGGGGCGTCGGAGGCAACTTGACGGCCGCATTTCGCAGTCTGGCTGGAGGCGAAATTAAAGAGTACACGGAGATGCTGGAAGACGCGCGTCGAACGGCGATCGACAGAATGGTGCAAAACGCGCACGCCATGGGTGCGAACGCTGTGGTGATGATGCGATTTGATTCGAGCGAAATTGGGCAGACGATGTCCGAGGTCGTCGCCTACGGAACCGCGGTCGTCGTCCGCGAGGAATCGTAACGTGTGGAAGTGGCCATTGTGGTATTTCGCGGCCGAAGCCATCTTCGTCGTGGGGGCTGTGCTAACCACCCTCTGGCTTCGGCACCGAAGGAACCAATTCAGGCAGTTGATCCCGCCAGGCTTCGTCCGAACGGACGAGACGTTCATCGATCCCACAAACGGCGCCCAAATGCGGGTTTGGTACCATCCCGGAACAGGTGAGCGCAGGTACGAGCGCGTCGAAAATCCCTCTGCTCGTTGAACGGACTCTCGAAGCCTTTACGGCGTCGATTTGGCGCCGACGCCGTGCATAATGAACTGCACCGTGCGTTCGATTTCGAGCGCGTCGTCCCACTCGTTCTCGGGCGCGATGAGCGATCTCGTGAGAATGTATCCGGCCATGGAACTGACGGCCATTCGGATCAGCGTATACGGTGGAATGTCGACGATCTCGCCTTTCGCTTGAAAATGGCGAATGATGCGCTCCAGCCGATCCGCAACTTGCGGGAAAATTCGCTTCATGAACTCGTTTCGAAGCTCGGGATGAAACGGGATTTCATGCAGCATGATTTTGAGTACCGAAATATTCTTGAGCGCGAACTCCAAACGATTCTTCAGGACCGCCCTCAGGAAATCCTCAAAATGCTCGTATTCCGCGTTGATCACCTGTCGAAAGTCACGCAGCAGAAAAGGGCCGACCACCTTCGCCATGGCAGGGGCCACGATGGAAATCAGCAAATCTTTCTTCGTCTTGTAATGTCGAAAGATTGTCCCTTCCGCCACGCCTGCCCTTTGCGCGATCTCGCTGGTCGACGTCGCGGAAAATCCCTTTTCTGCAAACATCTCCACGGCGGCCCGGAGAATTTTGATCTGTTTATCCGTCATCTTCTCCTCGTCTGCGCCTGCACGCAGGAGAGAAGCCAGCCATTCTTCTGGTTCGTCGGCCAACATATCATCACGCTCACATTCCAACCAAACTGCCGCATCCGGTTCTTGTAAAAACCGTACTATACTTTCCGATATTTGCGCAATGTCAGGACGTTCAGCAGGACGAAGGCGGCGGAGAACCCAAGAAGGACGACGAGATCGAGCCAAATCGCCCCTAAATCTTCTCCGCGAACCATGATGTTGCGCATCGCGTCCGCGCCGTAATACAGAGGCATCACTTTGCTCAACCAGCGCAGCCATGTCGCCATGGTGTCGATGTTGAACAAGCCGGAAAAAAATACTTGCGGCACGATGACGAGTGGAATGAACTGCATCATTTGAAACTCGGATGTCGCGAAGGAAGACAGGAATATGCCCAACGTCAACGCGGTCATCGAGAGCAATAAAGTCACAACCAGCAGCGACAACATCTGCCCAACCATCATCATGCCGAGAACGTCGACCGAATACCAGGCAATCAGGATCGCTTGAACCATGGTGAAGACACCGAATCCGCCCACGTAGCCGGTGACAATTTCCCATCGGCGGATCGGCGTTGCCAGCAATCGTTCCAGGGTTCCAGTCGTACGCTCTTTTAAGAACGAGATCCCGGATACCAGGAAGACGAAGAAGAAGGCGAAGAATCCGATGAGTACAGGGCCGAAGCTGTCGAAGGAAGTCATCGTCGGCGAGCCGTACAGGTACTTGACAATCGGCCTCAGCGACTGCGATTCTCCTGAGATTTCCTGTGACAGGGACTGCATATCGAGCAGAACCGCCTTGTTTATCGTTGGATCGCTCCCTTCCAACATAATCTCTGGTCGTCCATCCGACAGAGCGATGTACGCGTCGATCCGCTGCTTCTTCATCGCGTCCAGCGCATTGGCGGTCGAATCGTACGCGTACAGCTTGACGTTCGTCGTCGCGAGACTTTGGACGATTGGATCCGGCAAGTGGACAGTCCCGATTTTCGGTTTATACGTATTTCCGTTGAACACGAGCGCCACGAGCGTCAAAATCAACAGCGGCGCGATCAGCATCAGTGCGAGCGTTCGTTTGTCGTGAAGAAATTGCCGCCAAATCCGATTCATCACGGCGACGATCCTCATGCCCGCACACCCCCGTAGGCGAGAAACGCTTCCTCGATGGTACTCGCCTCTGTATCGCGTTTGAGATCGGCAGGAGTTCCCGTTGCGATAAGGCGCCCGTCGCGAATCATGCCCAGCCGATCACACTTCTCAGCCTCGTCCATCACATGCGTCGTGACGACGATAGTGGTCCCGTCCTGACACATGGCCCGAAGCTCACGCCAAATCGACATGCGCAAGACCGGATCGATCCCGACCGTAGGCTCATCCAAAAGCAGAACCTTCGGACGGTGCAGCAACGCAATGGCGAGCGACAGCCTGCGCTTCATCCCGCCGGAGTACGCAGAGACGAGTCGGTTCATGGCGTCCGTCAGATTGACGAGGCTCATGACCTCCTCCATCCGAAGTCGTTTTTCCTTGCCTGCCAGACCAAACAGAGACGCGAAGAATGCCAGGTTTTCTCGTGCGGTCAGTTCCAAGTACAACGCGTCAGATTGAGCCATGTAACCAATTCGGCCCAACATGTCGAGGCGCGGCATCTGTACACCCTCCACGACGACCGTGCCGCTCGAAGGTCTATCCATTCCAGCAATCAACTTGACCAAAGTCGTCTTCCCGGAACCGCTGGGCCCAAGCAGGCCGAAAATTTCAGACTCGCCCACGTCCATGGAAATGTCGTGCAAAACCGTCTTGTTGCCAAACCGTCGATGAACATGCTTGACTTCGATTCTCGCGGCCATCGGATCGCCTCGCTCGATTTGTGGTTGATGTGAGTGCTCACTCGCTTTGAGCGTAGCGATGGACCAGGCTGTCTGTCAAGGCGCCTGTGGTGGTGGCTGGGAAGACCGCTCGTCAACGCGATCTCCGTGCGCACACATCGTGCTTTATACTTCTAGTTTTCCTGTGAACACTAGGTTTTCCACTGGTTCGTCGTCTGCGTGGCCATCGAGAATCCGTCGCGTGCCTGTCAACGTGTCCTCGACGGACACGAACTGCCCCGGCTTGTTCGTCCACGGTTCCGCGACGGGACGTTCCTTCGATCCGTAGCAAGAATTACATCATGCTCATGAACCACCCGTTCAATCGCGAGTAGGTTTCGTCGAGGGTGTGGTCGTGGTTCGAGCGGGATCGATCACGTACTGACACGTACTGAACGCCCTTTGCCATCTCGGCCTGGTTCATTGATGCGGAAGAATATGGAGATCAAAAGTGTGCGCACTTCCGCCCGGCCGACAGGGATCTTGCCCGTGCATAGATTGGACACCGTAGCTGGACGCAGACCAACCGATTTGGCTGCAGCCGTCAAATTAGACACCGACGTCGCAGTAAGGACACGTTGAGTCGTAGCTCCTCGTCCAAAATGATTCCTCAAAGAGTAATTATGATGACTCTTCGGTTGTGCGTGCCCAATTTACACCCGTTGGTGTCGTCCACATGAGGGTGCTGTTGGAGAGTATGACCGAAAGTGTGCTCGGCTGTCGGGCAGATTCATCAGTCAACTCGATCAACCTTCCCTTATCACCATTACATTTTTTTGGAATTTTGAGTATGCCATTTCCTTCATCACGATGTCGATTTACGCTGCTATCTGATGTGACGTATCGAGCTGCAAACATGTGACTACATTCCTTGATATCGTAAGCAGGATCATATGTTGCCGCCATACGATATCATTGGGTTGAAAACCATAGAGCGAACGCCTGAGGAGTGTGCAGTGCAGTGAACGGTCAAAACCTGAAGATTTTCACACCGACGTCGATCGGAGATACGGCGTGGTTACGAGATTTATGGCTCAGCGAGTGGGGCGGCGAGGGCATGGTCAGCAGGGGCCACGTCTATCATCTGCAGGATCTGCAGGCCCTCGTCGCAGTCGATGCCACCGGCGGATATGTGGGTGCGGCAACGTACCGGATCGATCCCGCCGGCGACATCGAACTGATGAGCCTGAACGCGACGACACGTGGAGTGGGCATCGGCTCGAAACTGTTGGCTGAGGTGGAAGCCATCGCGGCGCGCTCGGGCGCCGGGCGAGTCTGGCTGATTACCAGCAACGACAACCTCGACGCCATTCGATTCTACCAACGCCGCGGTTACCGCATGGTCGCGGTTCACATCGGCGCCGTCGACGAGGCGAGACGCCTGAAGCCGACGATCCCGCTCGTCGGTGAGCATGGCATCGACATCCACGACGAGATCGAACTGGCGAAGCAGGTAGGGTAATGGATGTGGCGGGTGCGGCGGGGGCGACGTCGGACATAACAGCGGAGACAGGGGATGGAACGGTGATCGCGTTCTTCAAGTACAACTGGCAGGTGCGAGATGAATGGTTTGCATGGTGCGAGCAAGTCTCCTTTGATGAGCTCATCCGAGCGCGGGTTGGCGGGGTAGGCAGTATTCTGTACACCCTGTTTCACGTGGTCGACGCGGAGGGGAGTTGGATTGGAGCGTTGGCGGGCAAGCCGGATCCAAAGCCGAGGTTTGAGGATTACATGACCGTGGCCAAGCTCCGCCGCTTGTCGAATGAGTTTCGGACCGAATTGACACCGTTCATTGAACAGTGGACTCCGCAGTGGGAAGACAAGACGATTGAGGTGCACTGGAATCCAGGAGACGTCTTTACATACGGCGAAGTCGTGCGCCATGTCATTGCGCACGAGATTCACCATGTTGGGCAATTGTCCGTATGGGCGAGGGAACTCGGCTTGCAGCCCGTGTCCGCCAATTTCATTGGGAGAACTCTGTAGCCTAGCCGAGGCTGCGATCTGGCGGTCGTGCGGCGGGTGCGGCGGGTGCGGCGGGTGCGGCGGGTGCGCGGAATAAGCGGCCGTGGGCCGCTTAAACGTGTCGAATCGGCAGAGAAGTGCCGAATAAGCTGCCCAGGAAGGCTTAATGTGGGGGGGATCGGCCGAAATCGGGCAGTGGTGTGGTTGATAAGCGGCTTTAGGCCGCTTATCCGCATCGATTCGGCGGAAATGTGTGAAATAAGCGGCGGAGGGCCGCTTAATCGGTTGCCGTCCGTGCCGTCCGTGCCGTCCGTGCCGTCCGTGCCGTCCGTGCCGTCCGTGCCACGCGCGTCCCGGCGTGATCGGCTGTCGCGCGGCGGGTGCGCGGAAATAAGCGGCCGTGGGCCGCTTAAACGTGTCGAATCGGCAGAGAAGTGCCGAATAAGCTGCCCAGGAAGGCTTATTGTGGGGGGATCGGCCGAAATCGGGCAGTGGTGTGGTTGATAAGCGGCTCTGGGCCGCTTATCCGCATCGATTCGGCGGACATGTGTGAAATAAGCGGCGGAGGGCCGCTTAATCGGTTGCCACCCGCGCCACCCGTGCCACCCGTGCCACCCGTGCCACCCGTGCCACCCGTGCCACCCTACCGCCTTCGTCCATTCACTTCATCAACAGGTCGTAGTATCCCAGGCAGAGCAGCGAGCACGCCCACGAGACGCCGCCGAACACGATGACGATGGTATTCTCGTTCCATCCATATTTCAGGCTGAAGTGATAGTGGATGGGAGACATGCGGAAGATTCGCTTGCCGGTGCGCTTGAAATAGGACACTTGGATGATGACCGAGAGGATTTCCGCGATGTAGACGAGGAACAGGATCGGCAGGAGAATCAGGACATGTTCGATGACGGCGAGCAGGGCGAGCGTGCCGCCGATTGCCATGGATCCGGTGTCTCCCATAATGATGCGGGCTGGATATCGATTGTAGAACAGGAAGCCGAGCAGACACGCGATCATGACGAGGCAGAAGGCGCGGACGTCTGTTTCGTGCGAGATCGCGAAGAAGAAAAAGTAAGTGGGGATGGCGCAGACGGAAAGAAGGCCATCCAGGCCGTCCGTGAAGTTGATGGCGTTGGTCGAGCCGATGACAATGAGGCCTACGCCAATGACGAAGACGGCGACGGGGATGTCCACTGTGACATTTCTCGTGACGTGCAGGACGGATTCCACCATATTGTGACTCATCAGGAAATACAGCGCTCCGCCGGTGACGACAATCTGCATCCAGAGTTTTGAACGCGCGGAGATACCGTCGGGAGATTTCGTGTAGGCTTTTTTGAAGTCGTCGAGGAAACCGATCAGTGCGAAGGCGAAGAAGGCAATGGATAAAAAGCCTGCGATGGTCGATTGCTGGACCCACCAAGTGACGAGTGCACCGAGCAGAAAGACCAAGCCGCCCATCAGAGGCGTACCGCGTTTTTTCTGCTGGTCCGGCGGCAGTTCCTGGCGGATGGGCTGAACGACTCCGTATGCTCGGGACAGCCGCGTTTGCAGCGGGATGAGGGCCATGACGAGAACAAAGGCGACTAGGGCAGGGACGATAGCAGGCACGCGGGAACCTCCTTCACCGTGTATCTTCTACCCACTACATATGCTTGTCCGTGGAGGATAGAACTCTCTCGTTGATTCCAAGCCGGACAAGGAGCGGGTGTGGATGTTGGGGACGCATGAATTGTGAATGGATTGCACAACAAGTCTACCATGTCCCATGGGCGTTGGGTGAATTTTGTCTGTGAACGGCGTGAATTCAATGGCAGGCCATGCCTGTCGATCCTGCGGCACGGCACGCATAGCGGGTGCGACCTGATCATCCTATGCCGAGGGTGTGGCCAGTCGTTCTTTGGGCTTTCGTTACCACTCGCCACGCCGCTCCGGCTCACTCGGGTCGCAGCGGCTTGTCCACCTTCACAAACGCGGTATGGTCGATCTCGCCGCCCTGTTCGGTCACCAGTTGCACTATCATGGGCAGGGCGGGATCGGCAGGTTTCAACGGTTGCGAAAAGCGCCATCAGGCCAAACCGCTTTGTTATCCATGTTTGCAAGAACAGCAAGTCCGACAAGGAATTCACAGTTTGCACCCCTCGTTGACATTCCGGTGACCAACGTTGGAATCTGCTATACTTGGCGCAAGAAAGACGAGGGATGTTCGGCATGCGGCTGGTGCGCCACGAAGGTTTTGCATTGTTGTTTGAATACCCTGAATATGCTAAGAGATGGCTGGGTAGTGTGATATCGGCGTTTGGCAGTCAGGTCGGCTGGATATCCCTGGTGTGGCTCGTGATGAAACTGTCCGGCGGTGCGACATCGGTCGGCATCATCACACTGCTTTATCAATTGCCGCAGGCTCTGCTGGCGCCGTTTGCGGGGGTGGTGCTGGATCGCTACGAGCGAACACGCGTGATGGCGATCGCGAATTTTCTCATGGCTGGCATTTTTACGGCCATTCCGACTTTGACCCTGACGTTCGGAGCGCATGCGCTTGCCATTACCTACGCTCTGATTCTGCTCGGGGGCATGATTGTATCGTTCGACATGACTGGTGTTGGACCGTTGATCGCAGACTTGATCCCGAGAGAGAAACTCGCGCAGGCGAACTTTCTCAGCCAAACTGTCTGGGAAATCGCGTTCCTGACTGGCCCCGGCTTGGGCGGGGTATTGATTGCCGTCGTCGGATCGAAAGTGCTGTTGTATGTCGATGCGGCCACGTTCCTGATTCTCGGATTCATGATGCTGTCCATCCGGGATGTCCGCGGCGGCGCCAAATCCGTCGACGCCCCGCTCCAGCAGTTGCTTGAGGGCGCGAGGTATATGTGGCGCACGCCGCCGCTTCTGGCACTGGGTGTTCTCACATTTCTCTTCAACTTTTTGTATGGGCCGTTTGAAGTGCTGCTCCCGCTCTTGGCGAAACAGAACCTGGGCGGCTCGGCTTCCCTGGGATTGATCTGGCTCGCTTTCGCCGCGGGCGCGTTCGCGGGAGGCATCGTTTGTTCGTCGAGATCGTGGCCGTACCGCATCGCCCCGTCGCTGGCCGCCATCATCGTGGCGTGGGGGATCGTCTCGTGCGCCGTCGCGTTTGGCACGCATTCGCTTTGGCAGACCGTCATGTGGATGCTGGTTGGCGGATTGACGTATGCGCCGTGGGGATCGCTGGCGCCGACGGCCATCCAGCATCTGGCGCCGAGAGAGATGCAAGGTCGCGTGTTCGGCGTGTCTCAGATGATGAACGTCGCAGGTGTTCCATTGGGTGCGTGGTGTACCGGATTGTTGCTTCCTGTCGCATCTGCGCCGACGATTTTTGTCGTGTGCGGCATTGTCACCATCGTCGTTGGCTTGTGCGGATTTGGGTGGAAAGCCTTTCGCACGCTGGATCAAACAGGGTCCCAGAAAGTCCTGGATTGATCCGATCACGCTTCACAGCTCGACATCGATTTTATGGGAAGGGGTTTTGGAACATATGATCAATCGCAAATTGCGTTGGGGCGTCCTCGGCTGCGCAGGCATCGCCATCCGGAGTGTCATTCCTGGAATTCAAGGCTCGAACAATGGAGAAGTCGTCGCCATCGCGAGCCGCAGCGAGGAGAAGGCGCGAGAGACCGCGAACGCGCTCGGCATCCCGACGTCGTATGGATCATACGAAGCGTTGCTAAGCGACGAGACTATCGACGCGGTGTACATTCCGTTGCCGAACCACCTGCACAAGGAATGGACGATCCGGGCCGCCGAGGCGGGCAAACACGTCCTCTGCGAGAAACCGCTTGCACTCGACGCGGCCGAGGCGCAGGAGATGGTCGACGCTTGTGAGAAGGCCGGCGTCAAGCTCGCCGAGGCGTTCATGTATCGCCACCATCCGCGGTACCGCAAGGTGCTTGACGTGATAGCATCCGGCGAGATCGGCCAATTGCGCGGGATGAACGGATCGTTCACATTCAACAACGCCGCCGATCACGACAACGTCCGCTATCGCCGCGACTGGGGCGGAGGTTCCATCTACGACGTCGGCTGCTACCCCATCAGCGCCGCGCGGCTCATCTTTGGCACGGAGCCAATCGCCGTGACGGTGCAAGGCTTCCGTTCGCCTCAGCACGATCACGTCGACATGATGGCCTCTGGCCTCGTCGAGTTCCCCGGCGACGTCGCCCTGACGTTTGACTGCGGTATGTGGGCGGCTTTTCGCAACCGGATCGAAATCCTGGGCACCGACGGTCGCATCGAGCTGCCGAGCGCCTTCGTCGGCGATCCCACGTTCTCCGTGATCACAGGCGACGGCGAGCGGCAAGAGACGTTCGAACCACTGAACACCTACACGCTGCAGGCCGAGCAGTTCGCTCGCAGTGTGCTCGACGGCGAACCGCTGTTGTTCGATCCAGCGGACGCAGTGGCCAATATGCGCGTGATCGACGCGTGCTTCGAGTCCATGGACGAACATAAGCGCGTCGAGCTGGGCTAACGATGATTCGGGCTGGCGGAACCAGCGCTTCTTGCGTATACTCCTGCTTAAGCGGCGACGCCAGCCCGGTTGTCTGTCGTCGAAGATGAGGTACTTGAGCCGAGTTCAGTTGAGTCAGTTGAGATGAGGAGAGTGGCATCACTATGCCTGCAAACGACAAGCAGTACGTGCAACACGGCGTCGCAATGACGTGCCGATCCTTCCAAGAATACGTCGACATGTTCCAATTGACACCTGATATCCTCCGTCGCGGACGAATTCTCGATGTCGCGGGCGGAGCGTCTTCGTTCGTCGCGGATGCTTGCAAACAAGGCTGCGACGTGATCGCGGCAGATCCCCTGTATGCCCATTCCCCCGAAGCCATTGCGGAACATGGCGAAGCCAATCGCCGAGAAGCAACTGGTAAGTTGGAGGGACTTCTGGACGTGTACGACTGGAGCTATTATGGCTCGTTGGATAGGCACGAACAGATCCGCGCCGATTCGTTGGCCAGGTTCGTAGACGACTACGGCCGATCCGACCAGCGACATCGCTACGTATCAGCCTCGCTGCCCAATCTTCCGTTTCCCGACGAAACGTTCTCCCTCATTGTTTCAAGCCACTTTCTCTTTCTTTACGACTCGCAGTTCGATCCCGACTTTCACATCGCGAGCATCCAAACGCTGATTCGATTGCTGCAACCTGGCGGCGAAATCCGTCTGTATCCTCTGTCGACGCTCGCCCGGACGCGGTATCCTGCGCTGGATCGCGTACTGGAGGTTGTGGGACGGGCTCACCCGAACGTGGAAGTCGATTTCGTTCCGACACCCTTTCGCTTTCTGCTGATGGCAACCGAATATCTGCGAATTCGCCGGGCCTAACAGCGTTTTTCGCAGCATTCTCGGAAAGAATATGGCGTACCGACAGAAACCCCGAGCATTCGACAGAATCTATATGCTATCTTCTGTGCGAATGGAGGCAATATCCGCCGTGCTGCACACCTGAGAAAAATTGCCCCGAAAGCAATCTGAGGAGGTCGTCTATTTGCGTAAAATCGCTATGACGTCCGTGGCGGCACTTGCCTTGCTGTGTTTTGAACTGCCGGTTGGTGTGGCTTATGCGGACACAACTGGCGGAACAACCAGCTCGTCGAGTTCCAGCGCGGCGTCGTCCAGTGACGCGGACCAAAATCTGATGGGTGCTTCAAGTGACGTATTGCGCCCAGGGGCAGATCCAAACGATCCGAACGATTACCCGTACTTGCCGCCCAACATGTCCATCCCGGTACCGGGGCCGAGAACTGAGTATCCACAGGCGCCGGACAACGATAGTTCCGGGACCGGATCGGCGAGCGGCTCAGGCAGTTCCAGCGGATCGTCCAGCAGCGACGACACCACAGCAACGAGCAACACCATCATGTCTCCGAGCAGCATCGCCAGCAGTGCACCGAAACAGTCGTCGCCGAACACGCTTCCAGACATCGCGCTTGGCAAGCCGTACACCATCGGCACGCAATGGCCGGATCAGCTGTTCGGCCAGGATGAGTCCGCGTACGCCAACACGGGCCAACTCACGGACGGCCAATTTGCTTCTCTGAGCTATTCGGACAAGGGGTGGGTCGGCCTGCTGCGTCAGGGTGGGCGCAGCGTCGTGGTCGATCTCGGCAGTGCCCAGCCCATCCGCCGCCTTTCGCTCGACTTTCTGCAGAATCTCGGCGCGGGCATCGATTTCCCTGACAGTGTAACGTACTACGTTTCGAATGATGGACATGCCTGGCACAAGCTTGGCACCGTCTGGTCGGGGCAAGGCGGAGGCAGTTACACACCGCAATCGCAGCCTTACACATTGGACACGCACGTCACTGCGCAATACGTGCGGGCCCAATTCACCGACAAGGTCTATTCCTTCCTTGACGAATTTTCGGTCTTTGGCATTCCGTCACAATCTGCGGATGGCGGTACGACGGTCTCAACCACGCAATCCGTCTACAGCGGCAGCGGGTCGCTTTCGACAGCGGCATCGGTGTATGTCAATCCGCAAGGTCCGTCCACCACGCAATCTGTGTACGGGGGCGGTGGGCCAACGGGATCAGGCGCAACCTCTTCTCCGTTACCGCCGCTGCCCGGCCAAGCATTGACGGAGACGATGGGCAGCGATTGGCTGGTCGATCCGAACGCACCCGGACTGCCCAATCTATTGCAAACTGTCTCGACATTCGCTTCGCCGTCGGGACCTTCGGGCCCGCAAGGACCTTCGACCGCTCAGTCGCTCGCGCAACTGGCTCAACTGGGTCTCGCCCAAGGTGCCGCGGAACTCCCTGGCGCATTGTCCAATTGGACACCGCAACCGGGCTACTTGACTGCAGCCGATCCAGGGACGGCCGGTATCCATAACATGCAGATTGTCTACACGGGCGCAAACGGCAGCGAAGGCGAGTGGAGCGAGAGCGATTTCTTGCCGATGATCGCGCAAGAGGATCCGAGCGGCAAGCCAACCGGCTGGTTGTTCGACGGAACCTTGTTCGGAGAATATTCGTCGGCTACGCCAGAGACGGCAGCAGGATGGTCATCGTGGCTGACTGATCTGTTCTCTCCCAACCTCGAACTTTCAGCGCTCAACCAAGCCGTGGGCAACATCAAGCAACAATTGAACGACCCCAACTTCAAGGAGAAGGTCGTCATCACGATCCCGGGTCTGAACAATAATCCGAGCGACTTTGGCGCGATCGACTCTTCTGGGCAAAGTCTCGACCTGAACCCGGACGACGTCGGCCAGGTCCAATCGACCATCAATAAAGTGAAAGCCATTCGCTGGTTCATGCAGCAGGTCCTCAGCGATTGGAAGAACGCCGGATTGTCCAACTTGCAACTCGCCGGGTTCTACTGGGAACCGGAGTCGATGCAGCCGAATCTGCCACTCGATGCTGAACTGATTCAAGCGACCGCCGACATGGTCCATCAGGACGGCATGAAATTCTTCTGGATCCCGTACTATGGCGCTGTTGGCATCGCCAATTGGGAACAGCTTGGATTCGACGACGTGACCAGTCAGGCGGGGGTTGCATTCAATTACAACATCGACGCCGCCGCGCGCCTCGGATCCGTTGCGAGCATGGCGATTTATTACCACATGGGCCTCGAGATGGAGCAGCCGTACAACACGATGTCCACCTCGGAAGCTACCGCGCAGAAGGCGCAGGATCGGTTCTATGACTATTTTACAGGCGGCAACGTCTACGGTTATGAGGGGAACACGATGAAGACGTGGTACCTCAATTCCAAAGGATTGATTCCCGCTTATCAAAGTACGAATCCGTTCTACCACCAGATGTACGATAACACGGTCTTGTTCGTCGACGATCAGTGGAAGAGCACGGAATTCGACTAAGCGCTTCAGCCTAAGTGAGCCGAGAGCGCAACGGGAATGAGTAGATAAGAGGGCGGCACAGCAATTGCTGTGCCGCGAGTTTTGATCAAAAAACCTTGACGCAAAGAGATCGCCGTTTTATTATTCAGTTAAACTTAGTAAGAATAACGTAATAAACTTGGAGGTACGCCTCATGAGAAAAAATGAATTAGGGCGTTTTTCGGATGCGTCGTTTCTCATTCTCTCTAGCTTGGCCAATGGTCCGAAACACGGTTACGCCATGATGGAAGACATCCGAACGTTCAGCGGAACACAATTGGAGCCAGGAACACTTTACGGCGCGATTTCACGCTTAGAGAAACAGGGGTGGATAGAAGCGCTCCCCACTGAAGAACGACGGCGACCATACCGCATCACTGGCGCGGGTGTTGCTGCGCTTCGTGAACAAGTGGCAACCCTGGAACAGGTCGCTTCCGTTGGAAAGAGCCGCTTGGCGACAATGGAGGGATTTTAATGCGTTGGTTGCTCCGACTTTACCCTCGCCAATGGCGCGAACGGTATGAAGAAGAAATGTTGGCGGTCTTGGAAGAACATCAGGTCTCACCTGCAACATTCATCGATCTGCTGATGGGTGCTTTAGATGCGAATTTACATTACGACGGTTGTTTGGAAGGTGTGATGTATATGGTACATCGCTTGCGTTCGGGCATGGTCATGATTTTTTGCGCATTTATGTTGTTTGAAGTGGGTTGGGGAATGTTGCAACGGCTTAACGATCCAATGACGTTCTTTCAAGCGGCGAATAGGGCTCACCCTGTGTTCGGCATTCTCCATACCGCCATCTTAATCGTTGGATGTTTGGCACTTGTTGCGCTTCTGGTCGGCGGTCTTCCGATCTTCTTTATTTCTGTTAAGAGAGCCGTGAAAAATAGGAAGAGAGACGCATTGGCGCCATTTTGGGTCGCGTTGTCCTGTCTTTTGCTGTTTATTCTCGAAACCGCGATTTTGGCAGACTGGCATCGGATTGCGTTCGCCAAACATCATTTGGTCGGATTTTTCCTAAGTTATTTGATTGTCGTCGGCATTGAATTCATCGTTGGGACGATTTCGGTCGCTTTGACAATTTCTCGAACAGAATTCCAATTGCGAGAATTGAAATTGCTGTTGATTCCCGAGATTGTGATTTTGTTTGGCATGGATGTTTCCGTTGTTTTGTCAACCGTTCTTATCATCTTGATAACCGTCTATGCACCACAACTATTCACCACTCAGGATGTGGGAAGCCCGATGTTCATTACCGGTATCATCTTCATGGCTCTCGGAACCATCTTCGCTTGGATGGGACATCGACGAGGAACCATCAAAGGATTTGATCCGTTCACACACACCTAATTCTCAAATGTGTGCCGCGAGAGAGGCGTGAAGGTCGGCAGTACTGTTTGTCTTACAGGAGAGAATGATATGAGTTCTACCTAATCGATGCTGTCGTCGTGAATACATGATAAGGTGGAATTGCAACGGTTGCTTTGATCGGAAACGCGCTACGTCTGCCAATGCAAGTGGGACGGAAAGCGATCTGTGAGGAGATGAATGAAATGGCAACGAACCTGTTTCGCGTAGTGTTCATCGTGGTGTTGATCGGAGTAATCGTGGGCGTCGATGTACTGTTCCTACGACATCATTTCACGGCGCGACTCATCGTTAACATTGGTATAGTCGTGGTGTTTGCCGCCGCCTATTTTCTCTTTTTCAAGAAATCGTAGGCAAAGACGCGTGGGTTACATAGGCCACGCAAACCATCTTTCGAGAAAGAACGCTCGCGCGGCCTATGCTCAATGTCGAACCGCCAGTTGGTGCCGATCATCTGCCATAGGTGGTTCTTCCATCCACCCGTGTTCAATGATGATTTCCGTTCCATCTTCAGAGTACAACCCTACTTCGGCCATTAAGCGCGTGTACATGAACGCGAGATCGCGCCTGGAGGAAGTGCCTACCCCCACACCGTAATTCCCGATACTGATTCCGTTTAGCAATGTCGTGTGGTACATAATGAGCTTGTCACTAAACGTATCAGCGGTTGAGTCGGTCACTTCGGAATCCCAACTCATCGGTGAAGGTAAATTCGAATGAACGAGTTGATCCGCAAAAATGCGGGTATGTTTTTTGCCAATTTGGATGCCGCGTTCTACGTACCGGCGAACCTGTTCCGATTGCGCGATTTGTGCGAAGCCAAGCAGCAGCGCTCGACCCAGTGCGTTCGCCACCATATTCATGTATAAATGGGATATTTCGATGGCGTTTAATGGCCGCTTCTGACCAAAAAAGCCGGTGAGGTAATCATCGCTTTGAACGAATGTAACCTTGTCAGGTTTGGTGATTGCGGGCGATTTGACGAAAACGCCTTGCTTAAGTTGGATATCTGTACTTTCGTGTTTCAGGTATTCACATTGATGTAGACAGTCACCGAAATGTTCACGAACATCTGTGCGACAAACCGAGGCAAGTGCCGCCGCGTGCGATCTCAGACCAGCAACTGCCATAGAATGGACATACAGCAAATAAAACGTGTCCGAATATAGCTTCGGCGCTTCGACATTCACGTCGGAACTCGTGAAGCCTTGCGGGACAGGGAATTGTTCGTTCGTAAACAGCGTCGCTCTCCACTGAATATTTTTTTCGGCGTACTGCAAGGTGGTTTCGGAGAGCGATCGAATGTCAGGATCCTCAACATGCTGCAGACCATGTTTTAACACACAAATGGACATCGTGTCTGTGATATAGGAGATCCAAAGCAATCCCATTTCAGATGCATGCAGTTCCGTATGATGGTGTTCCACAAAAGCTCCTCCCGATTTGCGCACAGATTTCGCAACAGGCAAGCATTGCTTACGTGGTGCAACCAGGACCTTGCCTTGCATTGAAATAGAATTCCTTAATTAAGCTGGAGGTATGCTAAGTTATTTCGCCGGGTACGCCGGACTGCCCATGTCTTTGCTGACGAGTTGCCATACGGAGTTCTGGATGTCGAAAAGGCTCACGTGATCCAGTTTCACCTGGTTATCTTGAAAGTCGACGGTCACATCCATTGACTTGTTGGCTCCATAGATGAATTGAAGCGTTGCTCCGCCAGTCATATCGGAATGTTCGTCAACGTGGCCGCGGACGTCTATGGACAGGGCGTTGATGGCTCGAACTAAGGCGGAAATCTTCGTCTTGTTGGTGAGCGTCAGCGTCTTCCATGGCAGGCTCTTTCCATGGCTGGCTGCAGCGTATCGGATCAGAACCCGCTTCGAATCGGCTGGAACATAGGAGCTCTTTGGGCGCGGTGGAGGTACGAGCCAGGCGACGTCATACTCTGCATCCACGATGTCCGATTGATACGATGGCTGTTCGAAATGAATCGAGACGCTCAGGTTGGGATTGGAATTGCTGACGAACGACAACAGATTGTCGCTCAAGTCGTCCGAAGTCTGTCGATACCCGTAGCTGGGCATAGCTTTCGTATACCACAACATCACCTTCGTCAGTTGGCCGTGCAGCTTCAGATGCTCGGAACCGCCCAAGAGGGTGCTCGGGCCTGTAATATCGATTGTGATCGACTGCTTCAAATTCCCGGAAGCTGTGTATCGCGGGAGTACGACAGTTTTATGGGTGTCCGCCGAAGCGGCTGCAACCGTCGGATGTACTGAAGCTGATACTGGCTGAGCGGCAAGAAGCATCGTGCCGAGTACCGCCAGCGAGATTTTTAGCGATTGCGCACCGAATCGAGAACCAAACGATGCGCGTCCCCGCGAGTGGGCAGAGGCCATTCGTATCCCTCCGTATGAATCAAAACGTAGCTCACTGATAGAATATTCGAGCTCATGCGGGTGATTTGTAACCGTTGCCCGACAAGTGGCGTCAATTTTATTAGAACACGTACGGGAGGAACGCGCCTTGGAACGGACGATGGATGCGGCCGAAGCGACAGAACGGCTGTTTGACCTATATCGGCATGACGTCTATCGCTACGCGCGCTTCACGTTGGGCGATCCAAGCGACGCGGAGGACGTCGTGCAGGATGTGTTCATCCGGGTGCTGCGAAATTGGGATCGATATCGAGGCGACGCTGCGCCAAAAACGTGGCTGTGGACGATTGTTCGGTCGTCGATCGCGGACGCAGCCCGACGGCGGAAACGGCAGACCAGGCGCGATCTAGCTGCGGCTTCGACGTTCGAGGAGGCGGCCGAACCGACGGACGTGCCCTTGGAAATCGAAGAAGCTTTGCGAGAATTGCCTCAGGCTTATCGCGAAGTCGTCGTCTTGCGGCTGTTGCAGGACTGGTCGACGGGGGAGTGTGCCACCATGCTGGGATGGAGCGAGTCAAAAGTCAAGACGACCCTCCATCGGGCAGTCGCGAAACTGCGGCGGCACCTGAGCGAAGAAGGGCCTGGCGATATTGGCAGCGATGGAGGGGATGCACATGGACTACGATGACATTCGAGAACAATTGCTGGAACTGAACAACCTCAAGCTGCCACCGGATCGGGAGCAGAAGATCCGCTTCGCGCTTCGCGCCGAGATGGAGGGACGCCGTTTGAATCACTCTGCCTTTCCTCCATCTCGCCGTTGGACCCGGCAGCGGATTGCAACGATTGCCGGAACTGCCGCGGCAGTAGTCATCGTCGCCGCAGCCGTCGGCGTCGGGACGGGGCAATTTGGCACATCTTCGCACAAGCTGACCAAGGGGTTCACCACGCTGTCGACGACGACGTACGGACAAGCGACGAATGGGCCAGCGACGAATGGGCCGATTGGCAAATCGGCGAACGGATCGGCGAACGGATCGGCGACGCCCGCCGAAGCTGCGAACGTCGGGCAGACGGTTGCCCTTGTCCCCGTCACCTACTCGGCGAGCCAGCGGACGCAGTTGCAGGATTCCATCACGACCACTGGCGTCACCCCGTATCTCCCAACGAAGTCGGTGCCTGGGGAGCAGTTGACGATCGTCAAACCAACGCCCGGATCGCTCATTTTGGACTACAACCATCTGTGGATCGTCGAGGATACCCAATCTTTCGAGGTCGAGCAGAATGCCGGCCCAGTCAGTACGATTGCGTTGGCCGACGGAGCGATCGGACAATTTTACGTCTATCGCAACCCAAATGGCCAGTACACGACGACGCTCTATTTTCAACTCGGCCAACAGTACATCTCGGTGCAGAACTTGCGCCCGGGCGACGCGTACTCCATGGCCACCCTGGCCGACATAGCGAATTCATTCGTGCCATTGAGCCAGATCCCGCCTGGATGATGGGATACAAGGTCGCAACGGCAACGGCCTGCAGTCGCGCCGCGCTGTTCCTACACGAACGCGAACTGGTTTTTGTCCTGCATGTGATACAGGAACGCGACGAGAAGGTCTTTGGTGTGCTGCAGGTCGTCGAGATCGATCACCTCGACCGGCGAATGCGCGTAGCGCGACGGGATGGACAGGACGCCGCTGGGTACGCCGCCGTCGCCAAACATCAATTCGCCCGCATCTGTTCCGATCCCACTGAAAATCTCCAACTGGTGCGGAATTCCGTGCTGACGGGCGAGATCGACGAGACATTTGCGCACAGCGACGCTCGCGATGAGACTGAAGTCCATCACCTTGATACCTGGACCGCGGCCCAGTCCGAGAGTGTCATCCATCATCGCCTCAGGCGTATCGCTGACGGCGGTCGTGTCGATGGCGAGGGCCACGTCCGGCGTCAACCGGGACATGGCCGCCCGCGCGCCGCGCAACCCGACTTCTTCCTGCACTGAAAATACCGCGTGCAACGTCCCGCGGACCCGCGTGAAATCCACCTCTTCAAGCGCCTGGATGAGGACTGCGCACCCAGCTCTGTCATCGAACGACTTCCCGACGACGCGCCGCGTGCCAAGGCGTTCGATCTCGGTGGCCCATGTCACCGGATCGCCCACTTGCACGCCCATCGTTTCCGCCTCCACCCGATCCGCGGCGCCGACGTCGATATACAGTTCCATGTGCGAGCGAACCTTCTTGTCGTCGTCGAATCGCCGCATGTGGGCCGAGATCGTGCCAATGACACCAGGAACGACGCCCTTTTCCGTCCCAATGCGCACGCGCTGCGCCAACAGGATTCGATCATCGTGGCCACCGAGTTTATCGAATCGGATAAGCCCGTTTGCCTCAATCTTTTTGACGATAAAGCCGACTTCGTCCATATGCGTCGCCACAACAAGGCTTGGGCCCGGCAATCCGCCTTTCTTCGTGACAATCACGTTACCCACACCGTCGACGACGATATCGTCCACTTTCCCCGTCAGCCTGCGCACCAAGTAGTTCGCCACGGAATGCTCATACCCGCACGGGCCGAGCAGCCCGGTCAGTTCCTTCAACAAGTCGAACATAGTCTCCAACTCCCATCGCGTTCTCCAAATCGGACTGCCCGGTGGCGGGGGCCGGTCGTGTTGGCCGGCCGTATCGCCCGGTCGCGCGATCAGCCCATCTCCCACAACCGATCTGGCCGGAGGTGCGCCGCGAGCAACTTGCTTTCCTCGCGATGCCGTTTACGGGCCTCTGCCCGGGCCGGAGCGGTTTCGAACAGTTTCTTCTCTTCTTCGGTCTCTGGAACCACTTGCGGCACTTGCACAGGCACTCCATCGTCTCCAAGCGCGACAAAGGTCAGGAAGGCGGTGGCTGCGATCATCCGCTCACCCGTGCGCAGATGCTCGGCGATCACCTTCACGAACACTTCCATCGAGCTCCTGCCCGTCCACGTCACGTACGACGTCAGGCAAACCGAATGGCCCTCGCGGATAGGCTGCAAAAAGTCGACACTGTCGGTCGACGCGGTAACGCATTCTGCCCGGGCATGGCGTTCCGCCGAAATGGACGCGACATCGTCGATGTACGCCATCAACTTGCCGCCGAACATGGTATTGTGATCGTTTAAGTCCGAAGGGAAGACCCGCAGGATCTTCGTCGCGCGCGATTCCTTGCAGAATTTCTTCTCCACTTGATTGGTTCGTTCCGCTTGATTGGTTCGTTCCATGGAAAATCACCTTTCGTTCTGTATCTGTAGGTGAAGGGTTGTGTGATTGGAATTACTGCGATTCACGCAATCTGTTTCACGTGATTTATTGTAGATCAATTCAAGTTCCAAACGAAATCTTGGCGATGAATCGGGTAGTGTGGGCGAGGATGGCAGGCCGGTGCGGCGCGATCGCGACACAGCGGATGGGCCGGCGGGAAGGTGGCCCGGAGTCGGGAGTCGGGAGTCGGGAGTCGGGAGTCGGGAGTCGGGAGTCGGGAGTCGGGAGTCGGGAGTCGGGAGTCGGGCAAAATAAGCATCTCTCAGACGCTTATTTTGGTGAAGTGATCGGATCGAAAGGAAATAAGCGTCCCCAGAA
>NZ_BCQI01000022.1 GCF_001544355.1 Alicyclobacillus acidiphilus NBRC 100859 | reverse complement strand
TCTGGGGACGCTTATTTGCCTCCTCTGCCTCCTCTGCCTCCTCTGCCTCCTCTGCCTCCTCTGCCTCCTCTGCCTCCTCTGCCTCCGGCTCCCGCGACCACCTGGCGTCACTTTGCGGGAAACCCTCGACAGCCGCGCACCCTATCCGCCGCCACGAGAGAGAGGCGCATCAACCTGCATCAACCAAATGAAAAGGTCGAATGAATTGACTGAACGACTCGCCCGACTACGATCCCACCCAGCTTCTATCTCCTTTGCCTCTATCCGTCCCCGCCTTCGTGTACTCGTATGATTCTCCGCACGTTCGATCGATGCGAGTGCAGGAAAGTCGTCAGTGGAGGCCGAATTTGAAATTAGGTGAATTACGTCCATCCAACCACTTCGCTACATTGATTTCCGAGATTTCGGCGAGCCGAATTCGCCAGTTTACATTCTTGAAACGCATTCTTGAAATACATTTGTGAAACGCGAGGTTTTTGGACCATGACGACCACAACGGGGATTGGCGGCGTCGGATCGACAAACGCCATCCAAACGGCCCCTTCGAGTGTGCAGGGTACCGCTTCCGACACAGCGTTTGACGAGTTGCTTGCGGAGATTGTCGATGAGATGATGCTCCAGGACACGGTGTCCCTTGCGTCTTCCATCGGCCAAGGGGGCGATGGGTCCGACGGCATGGACGGAACGGACGGGTCATCGTCGTCTTCCAGCCTGTTGGGCAGCGATGCGCAATCACTCTCATTCTCTTCGATCGCGCCGCTGTTATCGATGCTGCCGAACTATTCTGGAACAGCCGGAGCGGCGACCGACACGGCGACGGCAACTTCGCCTGGCCTTGAGACGGCCTCGCCCGATGGCGTGGAGGCGTTGGTCGCGTCCGCTGCGTCGAAGTACAACCTGCCTTCTTCGCTGTTGAACGCTGTCATCCAGCAGGAATCGGGGTTCGAACCGGACGCGGTGTCGAGCGCGGGCGCTATAGGGTTGATGCAGTTGATGCCGAGCACGGCGGAATCGCTCGGGATCGACAATCCGCTGGATCCGGCTCAAAACATCAATGGCGGCGCCAAATACCTGTCGCAGCTGCTGAAGGAATTCGACGGCAGCGTGCCGCTCGCGCTGGCCGCCTACAACGCTGGCCCCAACGCTGTCAAATCGTACGGCGGTGTTCCGCCGTACAGCGAGACGCAGCAATACGTGCAGAACATCTTGGCCATGAGTGGTTTGACAGATACAAGCACCATCTAGCTGCGACATGTGGCGTGGTCGTCAACGCCCACTCATGTATGTCCGCACAAGCCCGCGAAAGGAGGACGCCGCTTCGCGGGCTTCTTCGTGCCACAGCATGTAGGTATGTGTCATTGGAAGGACCAGCCCCGATGACTCGATTTCCACCACTCTCCCCAGCGACAACGAACTCCGGACGACGCTGAGCGGCAGGATCGACGCCGCCAAGCCTTGCTCGACGAAGTGCAACGTAATGTCGGTTCGACTCACTTCCATCGTGCGAAACCATGGAAACCGTCGACGCAACTGAGCCAACACGTCAGGCCAGATCAACGGGTGATTGCCTGTGACAAGCGTGTATCGCTCCAGAACGTCGGCCATCGTGATCAGCGGCCCGTCGTGGTCCCACGCGTCGGCCGGAGCGACGAACACCGTCGGGTCTTCGTACAGCACCTCGGTGTGGATGGAGGCGGCCTGACCGCCGCGCCGGGCAAATCCGATGTCTGCGCGCCGGGAAATCACCCTGTCCCACACGTCGTCCGATTCGGCCACCTGGACAGCCGCCTGAATGTGCGGCAATTGCGCATGCAATCGATGAATCCAGCGCGGCAGGTATGTGTGCGCCACGATGGGCGAGGCGGCGATGATCAGGCGATCTCGATAGCGCTCACGCCACATGGCCAGTGAAGACTGGCTGTCTTTGAGCGCGCTCAGAATTTGCTGGGCAAACGGCACAGCTTCGACGCCAGCGGCGCTCAAGCGAACGCCGCGGCCGTCGCGATCGAACAACCGCACGCCCCAGTACGCCTCCAACTTGCGAATGTGCAACGAAACAGTTGGCTGCGCGAAATTCAACCGCTCGCTGGCGCGATGAAAATTTCCTTCCTCGGCTGCAATCAAAAACGTTTCAATCCACTCGATATCCATAGGATTCATCCAATCACGATTCATAATCAGTTAGATAATTTTTAATCATTATACATTTCTATTTCTGCGATTTACACTTGGAACGAGGTGATGGAGATGGTTCAAGTTCATTCGCTGCGCGACGTGATCGCGGCAGAGACAGCGTTGTCAGACGTGGATGGCGAACATGGCCGGCTGACGTATCGCGGTCGGGCCGTCGGTGATTTGGTGGAGCGCCATTCATTCGAAGAAGCTGCGCATCTGCTTTGGACGGGACGGTTGCCGACCGCCGAGGAGAGCGAGTGGCTGCGAGCGGCTTTTGCGAAGGGGCGGAGTTGGGCTGCGGAGGTGTTCCCCGTGATCGACAGGCTGCCGACCACAGTCAACGCCACGGACGCTGCCTCCGTCGGACTGCTCAGCCTGCCTGAGCCGAACGCGACGACGAACCAAGTTGAACAGGCGGCGATGCACTGTGCGGCCTTGGCAACGTTCGTCTTGCGTCACTTTGGGAATCAACACGGCCAGGACTATCGGCCGCCTGAGACAGAGGAAGGTTACAGCAGCGCGTTCCTCAGGGGATTGCATGGGGTGAAACCGTCGGCGTCCCAGGTCACAACCTTGGATGCGTACTTCATCTTGACCATGGAACACAGTTTGAACGCGTCGACGTTTGCGGCTCGCGTGACAACATCGACACGTGCGACGATGAACAGGGCGTTGGTCTCCGCGATCGCGACAATGAGCGGGGAACTGCACGGCGGTGCGCCGAAGGAAGTGATCGGCATGTTTGAAGCCATTGGCACCGCCGACGCGGCACCTGAATGGATGGAGCAGCAGCTCGCGCAAGGAAAGCGAATCATGGGTTTTGGGCACCGGGTTTACCGGACGATCGATCCACGCGCCGCTGCCTTGAAACACATGCTGCTCTCCGAGCGCCCGGACGATCCCGAAGTGCGCTTTGCCCTTTCCGTCGAGCAAGCAGCCCAGCTTGCGCTGCAACAACACAAGCCGGGCCGTTCGCTGTATCCAAACGTTGAGTTTTGGGCCGCGTGCCTCTTGCGATCGCTCGGGATCCCCAAGTCGCTGTACACGGCGACGTTTTGTTGCAGCCGCGTCGTCGGCTGGACGGCCCACATCATGGAGCAGGCCGCCTGCGATACCTTGATTCGCCCCAAGGCCGTGTACGTCAATGCGTGACCAAATCGGCATCGTCCATCGTCATCGATGGATGAAGCGCCACATTGAGTCCTTTGGCGACCACGTACGCCACATCGTCCATGAAGTCGTCCACCTCTTTGGGCGTGACCACCAGATTGTTCTCGACAGGTTCCAGGACCTCCCGCACCAGATGCCACTTTTCGGCTGACGACAGCTGATCAAACAGCGCTGTCGCCGCGTTGCCAGGCACTTGCTTGCGCAATTGATGCAGGACCAGTTCGATGGCGTCCCCCGCAATCGTCGCCGCTTCCACGACAGTCGGGACACCGACGGCGATGACGGGGATGCCGAGCGTTTCAGCGTCCAAGGCCTTGCGGTTGTTGCCAACGCCGGCGCCGGGTTGAATGCCCGTGTCCGACAACTGAATGGTGGCGTTGACCCGCGACAGCGATCGCGACGCCAACGCGTCGACCGCAATCACAGCGTCGGGTTTGACGCGTTCGACGATGCCTCGAACAATTTCACTGGTCTCGATGCCAGTCAATCCGAGCACGCCGGGTGCAATGGCCGCGATCGAACGATAACCGTCGCCGCCCCCAAGGACTTCCGGCATGTAGTGAAACAAATGACGGGTGACAAACAACTTGTTGACCACCATGGGGCCGAGGGCGTCGGCAGTGACGTGCTCGTTGCCAAGCCCAATCACGAGCACGGAAGCGCCAGCAGGCAAATTCAGAAGGCCTTTGAGTTCGTTGGCGAAAATCTCTGTGACACGTTCCTGCAAATCGATATCTCGATGGCGAAGCCCCGGCACATCGAGTGTAATGTAGGTGCCTTTACGCTTCCCGAGTTTGCGTTCCGCGACCTTGGTTCGCACTTTCACGCGCGTCACGGTGATTCCGTCGAACTCTTCGCGCGTCTCGTCCACCCCTGTCATGGTGCGGCCCTTTCGGGTTGCAAGCTCGTGCGCTTCCATTGCCAGGTCGGTGCGCGGACTGTATCGCGTCAGGGACTGATGTCTCTCCTGAAGTGGAACTCGACGCCAGGTCGAGCAATTCACGTGCAGTTTCATCGACTCACTCCTTATCGAATAACGAGCGTTCTCCAGTTGCGGCGACGTCCAGACTGTGTTACACTCTCATTCGTCTGTAATGGATCACGGTTAGGTGCCCTGGGAGGTGAACCACAGATGCCAAATATCAAATCCGCTAAAAAGCGTGTGCTGATTGCAGAACGTAACGCGTTGCGCAATACGTCCATGAAATCCGCACTCCGCACGACCATTCGCAAGTTCGAAACCTCCTACAGTGCTCAGGATGTCGAACTGTCGAAGGAAACCTTACAAAATGCGCTTCGCGCTTTAGATAAGGCTGTCACCAAGGGATTGATTCACAAGAACGCGGCAGCTCGAAAGAAGTCGCGTCTGACCAAACGCTTCAACGCGTTGGCAAACAACGGCTAAATCGATATCGACGTTTAGGACATCGGCGACTCGGACGAGTCGCTTTTTCTTTTCCGTTCAAGCAGTTCATCCACGTGCGACTTGGCCATCTCCGTTCTCGCCAACGCCACCAGTTTGGCCACCATGGGACCTCCCAGGTGCCCGCCTATTTCTCCGGCTTGTTTGGACGTCATCTCGCCGTTGTCGCCTTCGGCCGCATATGAAACATGAAGTTTCTCAGCAACCAACTGTGCAGCCGACGGCGCTTCTTCCGGCGCTGTGAACGGAACGACCCGAATCTGGCCGTCGCTGCCAATGGTCTTCACCGTTCTTCCACGTTGCGATTGAACCACGCCAACGCACCCCCTGACATTTAAAATGCCCGAGGGTCACCCCGCGTACTCCTTGCGAGCCGCTTCCTTCGAAGCTGTCAGAATCAACAACTCGAGTGCATGAATCCCATCTCTGCGACCGCGTTTGATGTCGTACTCACAGTCCGCAGCCAGCAGCAGCAAGCGCTCCAGACCTCGCTCGGAAAACGCGCCAGACTGGCGTATGGCCACCTTCATCGCGAACGGGTGGACTTTGCCGATCTTCGCCATCTCCTCTGGGGACACGCGGCGCGCGGAAAGCTCTTTGGCCAGGCACATCATGCGGATTTGCCGAACGAGCATGGCGATCAGCGCCAAAGCGTCATAGCCCTGTCGCGCAAGCGACTGCAAACTGTTGATGGCTGCGGCGACATGGCCTTGCACGACGTGATCCACCCAGTCGAACACCGTCTCTTCGATGGTCTGCGGGACAAGTTTCTCGACATCTGCCGCTGAAATCGTCCGCGCCAAAGCGTACACGGAGAGCTTCTTCAATTCACTGAGACACTGCGTGATGGTTTGACACTTTCGCCAGAGCGTTTCGACGGCAGCGTCGTCGATGGCGATTTGCTGCCGTTTGGCTTCCCGTGCCAAATAGTTACGGGCAATGTTGCCCTTTGGCGTCTGGCATTGGATCAGCATGTGACGCTTTGCTTCCTTGGTGATTTTTTTACGCTCGTCCAATTTATCCGCGGCAGCCGTCAGCACAAGTGTCCGCCCTGGTGCCGGGTTGCTCAGGTAGGCAAGGAGTTCATCCCCTTGTCCCGATGTTTTTCCCTGGCTCAAAAATGCAGTGCAATTTCGAATCAAGACAATGGTCGGTTCAGCGAACAACGAGAACGTATCAAGATCCAACAGAGCCTGCTCGACCCCGTCTTCCTCATAGTCGTAACGGCTCACGCGTTGCGCGGGCGATTGTTCCACCAGACGATTGACAAACATATCCATCAAGCCAGTCTCCGTTCCGTACAGGACGTAGACGGAAGCCAGCGAAGCTGCTGAAATCTGTTCGTAAGCCTGAAAAAAATCCAAAAACGACGCCCCCCAATGACCAGTATACGGTCTTCGGGGAGCGTCGTCGAATGCGACATCCGAACAAGACAAAGTCTGTCCAGTTGGAAATCTTTTCGGACCCGTTCTTACAGCTTCATCACTTTCTTGCCGCGGTTGCCAGCCAAACGAACGCCACCGAGTTCCCAGAGGTATTTCGCCTTGCTGCCTTCCTTGGCGAGTGCACCCATGACACCCTTGATGGGAACACCCATGAACGAACCGACGCCGACTTCCTGGCCCAATGAACACAAGGTACCCCAATCGCGCGGGTTGAACGGCTCCATCGGACGGCGGCGTTCGCGCAACAGAATATTTTTCGCAGCCAAGACGCCCATTTGCTCAGCGTTCTGAGCGGTTGGAGGATACGGACGACCCTCCGCGTTTTCTGCCCATGCACTGTCGCCAGCGATGAAAATGACTTCGTCGTCAACCGATTGCATGAACTCGTTCACTTTCGCGCGTCCACGGCGATCGACCGTAAATCCAGCGTTGGTCAGCAACGGGTTCGCGCGAACACCACCTGTCCAAATGATGGTGCCTGCTTCCACTTTCTCGCCGCCGTCGAGATGGACGACGCCAGCGGTAACCTCGTTGATCTTCGTGCCGGTCCGCAACTTGCCGCCCTTTTTGGTAATCGTTTCGACGACAAACGGGCGAAGGTGTTCCGCAACCATCGGCAGGATGGTCGGCATGGCTTCGATGCACTGCAGATCCACTTTTTCAAACGGAATGTTGAGCGACTTGCAGAGCTTCGGAAGATAATCGAGCAATTCGCCCATCAACTCGATACCAGTCAAACCAGCGCCGCCAAGGGCGATACGAAGATGTCTCTCGTCCCCGTCTCGCGTGTACGCCTCAAATTGCCCTTTGATATGTTCGTGAATCTGAATTGCCGAATCCAGATTGGTGATGCTCATGCTATGTTCGTCGAGGCCCTTGATGCCGAAGTATTCTGAAACCCAACCGAGGCTGTAGATCAAGTAGTCGTAGGAAATATCTCCGGTCGACGTCTTGACCGTGCGGCTCGACTTGTCGATTCCAGTTACTTCTGCAACGACCAGTTCCGAGGTATCCTTGCGGAGCACTTCCTTGATGGGGATTGCGTAGTTTTCTCCCGCATCGCGTCCACCTGCGGCTTCGTGCAACAGGATGGTTAGATAGTGGTAATCGTGGTTGTTTACGATGGTAAACGGGACGCCCTCTCTGTCCAGATGAGCGGCAGCCATCATACCAGCGTAGCCGGCGCCGACAATAACGATTTTGCTCATGCTCGTCCTCTCCACTTCCGAATATCCTAGATTCAGTTGCTCTCAGTTGCTCTTTGAGCCTATCACAGTCCGCTCCGGCATGCCGGAGACCGACATCTTCCAATATCCAATCATATCATAACGTTTCTCGTTTGACACGCTCTCTGCGCATCACATGGGGAAAATGATGGGGAAGACGAACTCTCCGCCATGCGGCCATCGCAAGAAACATCCCGACTGCCATAGAAAATGGCAAGTTCGGTAGAGCAATCAGACTGTCGCTTGACGCGGCGATGACAGAAAGCCCGTCGGTCGACCACCCCAGGCCGCGCACGGTCATCTCCCCAAAACCTTTCGCCAAATCCAGCAGCAAACCGTTGCCAAGCAGGGCGGCCAGCCAGGCTGCCGTACCCCAAGCGATGGTCAACGGGATCAAACACGCCACCACAGGCTCCATGAACGCGGTCGACAGTGCCCCAAAGGGTGTGATTTGGCCAAACATCCACCAAGTGATCGGCAGCAAGTACGCGTCCACAATCAAACTGAGGAGAAAAAGTTCCTTGGTCCGTCGAGCCGCGATCGCCGCCAAGCCCAAGCCCTTCGTCAGAACCCTGCGCAACCTCTTCCTGTGAGTGGGCTGCTGCGCACCGCGCCTCCTCGGCCATGTTTCGTCGCTTCCCTGCGACAGCGAACTTGCCTCGAACACAGCGAACGTCGCGATCAGCGACAACAGTCCACTCGGCTCAAACAAATCGATGGGGCGCGTCACGGCAAAAAAGAAACTGGACACGGTCAGGGCGACCAGGCCGCCAACGGATCGACCAACGGCTCGGCCAACCAGGAGATATGACGTGAACAGAGCGGCGCGGACGATGGGTATCGTGCTGCCGCACAACACCACAAATCCCCACAGAAGAGACATGAGTACCGCACAGTCGATCCAGGGAGCGAGCGGCGACGAAATCCTCCGTATCGGCCGCAGCAAGATGCTCGCGCTGCGTACGACCAACGCCACATTTGCACCGCTCGCGACCAACAGGTGTGTAACGCCGCCTTCGAGAAACAGCTGCTGAATCGATGCCGGCAGTCCGAGTGACCTGCCAATGACCATGGAGAGGGCGAGATCGACATTGGCTTCGTTCGCAGGGGCGACGGTTCGGAGCATATCCTGCCGAACCGCATCCACCTTCGACGCCATGCCCTGGTGATTCTGCGCCTGCACAGTTCCTTCAAACAGCCAGATGGGGGCCAATCGATCCAGTGCTGTCGACGTCTCAGTGGACTGGATGTATATGCCCGAAGCCTCGACCGTTTCCCCACTCGCCAGCAGGCTTGCATTCGACGATCGCGCCAGGACAAGCGCGTAAAACGCGCATCTCCATCTCGTCGATTCCTGCCGCGTGACGCGGACCACGTACTCCTCTTCCGAGGCTTTGTGTTTCACGCTCTGCAGTTGACCGACGATCGTCGTTTCGACTCCAGGCGTCACCGCTGGCCGCGAAGGGCAAAACCACTGGTACCACACGCCATACGCCCCTCCGAGTACCGCGACGAGGACGATCCCGAGCCAGTGCGTGATCGCGCGCCGCACGCCCGTCCACCGCATTCGTATCATCGCGATGCTGGCCGCAGCGAGAACGAACATCGCCGCAACCGCGACAGCCGGGCCGATGCGATACGCATACTCTTCGGCGCCGACAAACAGCGCTGCACCGAGACATACCCGAGTCGAACGGTTCACTGGCGCCCAGATCCGATGCCAGTACCCGTTGTCGTTGGCGCCGGCGAGTCGCTGAAGATGAGCAGGTTGCTCCATTTTGCGAGCGTCTTCGGCCCAATTCCGCGGATGTTGCCCAGTTGTTCCAGCGAGGAGAATGGCCCATTCGTTTGACGGTAGCTGAGAATGGCATTGGCTCGTTTCGGACCTACCCCGGGCAACGTCTCCAGCGTCGCCAAATCGGCTGTGTTGATGTCGATCCGCTCTGAGTCAGCCGTGGGCAAGTCGTCCGTGGCCGGATCTGCCGTCGAGCTGTTTGTCACCGCATTCTGGGCGTTCGACACCTGTTCGCCACCGGATGCGACAGGCGACGGGACATCCACTTCCTGCCCATCCCACAACACGCTCGCCTGGTTGACGACAGCAGCGTCCTGCGCGTGGACGAAGCCGCCTGCCGCACGAATGGCATCCGCCACCCTGTCGCCTTGGGCCAGCGTCACCACGCCAGGATGTCGGACGTCTCCGTGGACGTCCACCTCGATCTCGGAGGTAGAACCGTTCGTGTCGCCGCTCCCTGACACGTTGTTGCTCGCAGCGACAGACGTGGGCGAAGCAGGTGACTGCCCACCTGCTGGCTGGCCGCTTGGCGACTGACCTCCGTGATTCTGAACGATGCCAATTGCTGCGGCCGCGCCAGCGATCACCAGGATGCCGCATATCCGCCCCCAACGATTCAGCACCCGCAGATACCAACGCCGTTTGCCCGGCGGGTCTGCCGCCTCACCGTCCTGCACCAACCAGAGATGCTCACGCATGTGGATCGCCTCCGTATACGCTTTTTGGAATACGTCAAAACTTCGCGATCGACCGCTGCTGAGCCTGTTCCCTGGCGGCAAACATTCATACAATGTTGTATCAGACGGAATCCGAACCAGCATGGGGCAACTGGAGGAATCTCACAAAAATTCATTTGTCGAGTGCCTTGCAGGTCGTGTAAACTGAGATTGATTCGACGATGGAGGTATTCACTTGCTTACACCCAGCATGGAAGATTATTTGGAAAAAATCTATGAATTGATGAACGAGAAGGGTTATGCTCGTGTTTCCGATATCGCGAGTTCCTTGGCCGTGCAGCCAAGTTCCGTCACCAAGATGCTGCAGAAATTGGACGAGAACAAATACGTGAGTTACGAAAAATACAGAGGCATTATGCTTACTGCGAGAGGTCAGCGCATGGGGCGCCTGATGAAGGAGCGGCACGCCATGTTGGCAGAGTTTCTGCGGATGTTGGGCGTCGCGGAAGAGACCTTGCAGAAGGATGTCGAAGGCATCGAACATCACGTGAGTCCGAAGACGCTGGAATCGCTGCAGGCGCTCGTCGTCTTTTTCCAAGACAACCCGAGCGCGCTGGAAGCATTTCTGGCGTTTCAAAGCCGCACTTCGGAGAGTTGACCCAAGCGCAGGAACTGCTGAATCTCAGGTTTTTCTGGCTATGCATACGAGGCGGTCCGCCTCGTCGACCGCCGATTGACCAAAATCCCCAACGAACTGGACATCGCCAAAACCACATTTGGCCAAAAGCCCATGGAGTTCCGAAGTCGAATAGTATCTCTGCTGGTGACACTCCTCGATCCGGCGATACAGACCGCTTGGATCTTGAATAAAACCGGTAACGTCGTGCGTGATCAAGCGTGCTTCAACGTCGGTTTCGTGTAAAATCACAAACTCGTCATCGATGATATGCCAGTATCCATCCTGCAGCATCCGCACACGCGACGGACCAATGACGTCGAACGCCAGCCGTCCGCCCGGCTTGAGACTCGCGATAACCGCCCGAAACGACTGCTCAAGCGCCTCCGGCGCAGTCAGATAATTGAACACATCGCACGTTGCAAAGGCCAAGTCGACCGGATTGGACATCCGGAAACGGGAAATGTCCTGCAGCATCCAGGTGACTTTCACCCGCGCGTCGAAGGCCCTGGCTTGGGCTCGAACCAGCATTTGTTCGGACGCGTCCACCCCAGTGCAGGTGCGGGCCGCCTGAGCGAGCCACACGGTTAACACACCTGTGCCGCAGCCGAGATCGACCACGTCCATGCCTGACAGGTCGAGGTGCTCCGCCAGCCACGTTTTCCATGCGTCGTACGGGGCGTCCGACATGACGAGATCGTAAAGCTCCGCGAACGAATCGTAGATGCCCATATCAGACGCTCGTTTCACCAAGTGTGACGATCTCAGCGTCACCCCAAAGCCGCTCGATATGGTAAAACTCGCGTTCTTCAGGCCGGAACACGTGAACGACGACGTCCCCGAAATCGAGCAATACCCAGCGGGCCTCTTCCATCCCTTCGACGCCTCTGCACGACACGCCAACGCTTTCCAAATCGTCGCGAACAGCTCTCGTCACAGCCTCCACTTGAGGTCTGGATGTCGCCGAACAAATCACAAAAAAATCCGCCATCGGCGTCAACGCTTGAACATTCAGCACCACGACGTCCGTCGCTTTCTTATCCTGCGCCGCAGCCGCGGCCTTGCGGGCAATTTGTTCGATTCGCTCTATCTCCATGCGCATGCCTCCTAAACCCATGTAGGCCGCCGATCAGCGACATCCATCGCTGCAAAGCGGCCTCATCGCAATGTCAGGCTTCTCGCAGTTCCGCGCCTAACAGGCTGTTGCGCGCCTCCACAGTCAACCGCACGATAGGCCGCTTGGCGTCCAACATGAACCGCAATGTTCCGTCTATACTGATCCGAGCCGCTTCCTCCAGACTTCGCTGTGAAGCTTCTCGTATTTCTTCCACACCACCGTAGGTTCGGCCAGGTTCAATTGCGTCCGCTACGAATAAGACCAGATCTAAAGGCGTCATGTTCGGCCGCCCTGTCGTGTGATACCGAACCGCGTCGAGGATATCCTCTTCTAATATGCCAAACTGGGTCTTGCCAATATGCGCCGCAATGGGCCCATGCAACAGAGCTGGGACGTCTTCGAAACCGTCTGGAAGCGGGAATGTTCGGACGGTGGACAGCAATTGTTCGCGAGGCCACTCGCGAGCGAGATCGTGCAGCCATGCCGCAGTCCTTGCCTTGCGAACGGAAACGCCGTACTTTTGCGCCAACTGCTCAGCCGATGCGACGACACCTTCAACGTGTTGAAACCGTTGGACAGAGAGCGTTCGCTTTAACTCGCGAACCAGAGCATCGTCCACACTTTGTTCAGGCATCGCAACGCTTCACTCCATTCCCTTTGGACCAACGTGCCAAACGTCAAGTACTTGCGGCGGAATCAAATGACACACGCTTCGCCCCGTCTCCAGACGCTGGCGCAGCCAAGTCGACGAGATGTCAAGCAGAGGCATTTCAATCCCGCGGATCCGGATGGACGGGAGCTCCCTCATCACTTGCTCAATCGTGTCCGTGCGCGGAAAACCCTCACGGACCGCGACAACGAAATCGATGCGTTGACTCAGTTCCTCGGCCCCGTGCCATTGCGGTAACCCCGCGAGGGCGTCCGTGCCAAGGAGGAACGAAAACTTCACCTGCGGATACCAAGTCTGCACCGCCCGAACCGTATCGATGGTGTAAGACGGTCGTTTCAAAAATGCTTCGAGCGGCATGGCCCGCAATCCCTTGCAATCGGAGATCAAGGCTCCCACCATGCGGAGCCGCCACTCAAACGTGTCATCCGACACATCCAGCTTGTGCGGCGGGCTGGGCGCAGGCAAGAACCATACTTCGTCGACGCCTGTCTGTTCAAGCGCAACCTGGGCCATCGTCAGATGGCCTACATGAGGCGGATCGAACGTGCCGCCGTACAGCAAAACCGTCTGAGCATCCGTCGGTGGTGGTTCCGTCATCGCCGATCCACGATCTTGGCCATAAGTATACCACACGTGATCTTCCCCGTTCATAACGCCTGTTCCTTTCGCAACGCCTCATAGACCGTCGATGCCATGACATCGGCCGGCGCCTCGCGGCCCAACCACCATTCGTAGGCGTCCACGCCTTGGCCAATCAACATCGTCGCACCGTCGATCACCCTCGCGCCGCCGCTTCGCGCGCACGCCAGAAATCGGGTCTCGAGCGGCCGGTACACGATATCCTGCACGACTTGCCCGGGCTGGAAGACGCCTGCGTCGTCAATCGCCGCTTCGTCCACTCGCGGCCACATTCCAATGGGCGTGCATTGAACGACGACCCACGCTTTGGCCACCGCGTCCGCGCGCTTCTCCCATGCCGCGTGCCGAATGTTCAGACTGTCGGCGAAATGCGCCTGAAGGCGCGAAACCGCCTCCGCATTTCTGGCAATCACCTCGACGACTGCCTCTGGACGATGCATGCTCAGTGCTGTCAGAATGGCTTGAACCGAGCCCCCTGCCCCGAGAATGGCGACATCCACAGGCCCTTCCGGCACTGCGTCGGCAATTGATCGCCACCATCCGCTCACATCCGTGTTGTGCCCGACGGATCCGTGCTGATCAAAGCGGATCGTATTCACAGCGTTGGCCGCGACCGCTTCGCGCGTCCGCGAACCCACCCAATTGAACGCGGCGATTTTGTGGGGAATCGTCACATTGACACCCTTCGCGCCAATCGCTCGCAATCCACCTAGCGCGATCTCGACCTCGCCCGCGTCGACGCGAAACGGCAAATACACCGCAGGTTCACCTTGCGCGCGAAACGCCGCGTTCATCATCGCGGGCGAGATCGAATGTCCAACCGGATCGCCGATGAGTCCAAAGAGATTCACAGGACGTCACCGCCTTGCCCAACTCGCCGTGAAATGTCGCCAATCAGCCGCGGCCGGGCCACCGCGTGCAGCCAGTCAGGGATGGATAGCACGCCTTCAAACGCGGCCCCGGAGAGTGTAATCCAGCCCAATCCCGGGATCACGATGTCGGAACCTCTACCTGATACCGCGATGCTGCCGGGGGCCGCTTTCTCATCTCGCCGAAGGCGCTTCAACCGATATTGGCGCCAACGTTCAAACGTCGGCCGACATTTCTCGCAAGGAACCTGCAGCAAATCGTCCCGGTGCCTTTCCCATATATCGTCTGCGCGCGACAGCTTCGTCCGATGGATGGGCAGCTCGTTGCTGACATACAGCACCACAGGCTGTCTGTCGCCGCGAACGAAATCCAGTCTCGCGATACCCGCCAAAAAAAGCGTCTGTTCAGGGTTCAACTGATAGACCTTCGGCCGCAATCGATTTCTTGGAATCACCGTCGTCAAACAATCCGAGCAAAGTTTCTCGACGACGCGCGCTTCATACATCAATCCAGGCGTGTCAAACACATGAACCGGCCCGCGCGGGCCGTCCAGGATCAGTTCGGACAACGCGAGCGTCGTCCCCGGTTGCCGCGACACGGTGTACGGCTCGGCGAGCGTCCTGTCGGCGCGGGCCGCGATCCCGTTGAGCAGCGTCGACTTCCCGGTGTTCGCCATACCTACCACGTAGACTGGCGAGTCGACCCGATCAAACACGAGTTGCAGCAACTCGTCCATTCCGTGTCCTCTCGCCGCGCTGACGAACAGGACATCGTCAACAGGCACGCGGGTCTTCTCCACGCGAGATCGAATCCAGTCGCCAAGGCCCTCGTAGGACACGCCTTCCGGCAGCAAGTCGACCTTGTTGACCACGACGACCACATCGCTGCTGAGGACGAATCGGGCCAGGTTGGGCACGAGGCTGCCAGCGAGATCGAACACGTCGATCACGTAGAGAACCAAACCGGGCTGGTCAAAGATACGGGCGACTTGCGCCTGATAATCCGCTTCCGTGACGGCAACCGGCATAAACTCACCGTAATGCCGAATGCGGAAGCAGCGGCGGCAAAGTATGTTCTCCTTCTCCATGGCGCTTGCGGGTACGAACCCTGGCTTGGCCTCGTCGGTTGTTTGCAAGGCCGCGCCACATCCTCTGCAGACTCGCTCATCTGCCAAAACCGCCACCCCCTTGTTGTTGTCGGTGTGGCCGTTTCAGTCCGCGCACGCGGAGCATCGCCAATGCTACAGCTTCAAAAATCCGCAGGATCTTCGTGCCCCACCACTCCTTGGTATGCATCGGCAGCACAAGAATGCTGTACAGGCCCAACCGATTCGCGCCGTGGATGTCCGTGAACAGCTGATCGCCAATCATCACGGCCGCATCGGCATCCATCTGGAAGCGTTCGAGCGCTTGCCGAAAACCTCGAGACCTTGGCTTGCGGGCCGCCCCGATGGCAAACAGGCCAGACACCCGGGAGAAATCGTGAACGCGCTGGCTCCGGTTGTTGGAGATGATGCACACTTCAAATCCCCGATCCCGGGCGCGCTTGAGCCAATCCTCCAACGACTTCGGAACCCATGGATGGTTCCAGGGCACCAGCGTGTTGTCGAGATCGGTCAGGATCAGGCGTTTGCCCATCCGCCAAAGCCGCTCCAGATCAATATCGTAAATGGAATTCACATATTCATTTGGCATGAATTGCAGAAATCGACCCAATCCGCTCACCGAGTTTCGTTAGACTCCTCAGATTGACGTTCTAATGACGGTAAAAAATGATAGCATAGCAACCTCACGATTGCATAGTCGAGAGCAAAACTCCGTCCTGGTTCGGTCTTCTGGAATTTTGAGGCGGAGCCATCGTTCGACAACATCTGACACACAGGATGCCCTACGATAGGCGAGTACTCAAACAGACATCTGGAGTGGAATGGAGAGAACGGACATGGCTGCAGTCCTAACCCCTGCAAACGCGACCAGTACCAATCGACGCCGATACCACCGATTCTCAGTGGTAAGACCGACGCGCATCCAATTCTACAAACTGGACGACGACATCGGGACATCCTGGCGCGCGTGTCGGCTCATCGACATATCCGGCGGCGGTTGCAAAATCATCAGCAAAATGGCCATGCCTGTACTACCTGAAACCGTCGTGCTCAACATCTGTCTGGGTTTTCTCGGATTCGAACCGATACATGCCCGCATCATGTGGAGAGGCGGGAGCTGTGACGCGGGAAATGTGTATGAGTACGGACTTCGTTGGATCGGAATTGAGGAAGCTCGAAGAGAACAAATCATCGCCTCGCTCGCACGCGCAGAACTCGCTCGCGGACAAAAAGCGTGAACAAGCAATTTGGATGCCGCGCGAAAGTACGATGCGAAAGTGAGATTCTGATAGAAGCTGAACCAAGGTAAATGTGAGGAGGTTGATGGCTGGGCCGGGATCGGCATCGTCCATCAACCTCTTGACGTTGTGGCAGGCTACGACAGTTGCGAAGGCGTTTCCGACCCGCCGTGCACCGCGCCGCCGTGCATCGTTTCGTACAATTTCACCAAGGCGCGGTGCTCAATCCGAGACACATAGCTTCTGGAGATGCCCAATTCCTTGGCGATTTCGCGCTGCGTCCGTTCCTCTCCGTTGGGAAGCCCAAACCGCTTGCACAGCACTTCGCGTTCCCGCTCTCCAAGCGCCGGCAGACTTTCGTACATCTTTCTCTTCTCCCACGCAAAGTCGACTGTGTCGATCACGTCGTCGGGATCGGAACCCAACAGATCCGAAAGCGTCATTTCGTTGCCGTCCTTGTCGGTGCCGATGGGATCCGATAGAAACGCGTCGCGCCGATGTTTCTTCGAACTGCGCAAATGCATCAGAATTTCGTTTTCGATACAGCGAGCGGCGTACGTGGCCAGCTTGGTACCCTTGCCTTGGCGGTAGCTTTCCACGGCCTTGATCAGGCCTATCGTGCCAATCGAGATGAGATCCTCCGGATCCTCGCCTGACGATTCATACTTCTTGGCCAAATGTGCGACGAGGCGGAGATTGTGCTCAATGAGTTGATTTCGCGCGGTCATATCTCCCTCTGCGTAACGTTCCAGAGCAGCGCGCTCTTCCTCGGCCGACAGTGGTTTTGGAAACGCGCCGTTTCGGACATAAGAGACGAACACCGAAACGTCTTTCAATACAAGCGCAAGCAGCGTCAGAATCCCAGACAGATTCGCTCACCTCCGTCGACGATTCTTGGTGACGCTGCTATCTCTATGCGCATAGGACACCAAATCTGTTCGAAGGACCTATGGGACGCAGGCGGCGACCATCCAGAGGTGTCAGTGAAGGGGAAGCGTGAGACGGATACCGAGGCCATGGAGATCGGCGATGAACAGCTCGACGCGGCCCGATTTCAACAGGGCGAGCTGCCGGATGGATCGCAGCCCAAATCCTTCTTTGACGGCGTCGACACTGGTGATCCGCCCATCGTCGCGAAACTCCATCACGGCGTGAGCGTTGTGCTCTCGGAATTCGATGTGGATGTGCGTCGCGTCCGCGTGGCGGAGCGCGTTCGAGAACGCCTCCTGCACCACGCGATACATCGTGGCCAGGATGGGAAGCGGCCAGCCGCTGCAGTCAGCCTGCCATTCCACCACCACTTCCATCGGCGAATCGTCGGCAAACTGGTCAATGACCGTCTTCAGGGCCTCCGCGGCGAGCTCTGAGGTGATGGGCTCCCGCATGGGACCATCGTTTCTCGCTTCGAGCGCGAGATACGCCAGGCGTGTGAGGGTTTCCTTCTCCAACTCCTCGTGCATGCGGAACAGATCAGCCTCTTCGATGCGCCGCAAGCGAGCGGAGCGCATGGCAAAGTACAGCGCGGCCAATCCCGCGCCGACAACGGCTTCCACGATGGGCGACAGATGGCTCATCAGAACGACAATGAGACCGACGATTCCAAATAGAACGGAAATTTGGAGGTCCACGGCCTCCATTACCGTCAGAAGCCAAAATACCAGAGGCCAAAGCAAGTCCGTCGCATTGGCGGCAGGCTCCGCGCCCAATAAAATCATCGCAAGGCAAACCGCCAACGCGACAATTGTGACATACTTCGCAAGTTTGCGACCGTCAATGAGCCGGCCAAGCAAGATCAAGACAGATTGTCCAACAAGCAATACATAGTACAACGCCTGCACCACGGCAGGGCCGTGAACAAGCCGCAGATAGACAACCAGCATCACGATGACGCCAAGCCAGCGGCGTATCCACGATCCAGTCTCCGTCGACGACCAAATTTGTTGTATGCCAACTGCTGCGCGCGAATACCAGTGTCGTTTGCCTTGTCGAGTCTCCATGCGCACATCATAGCGCACCGAGCCAACCCTTTGCCAGTTGGATCAGATCCCGGTGAGCTTGCCAACTGACTTCGTCGACGACAGAAATGGCAAATTCGTCCGTCGGCTTGCCGTCTCGCAGCCGATACCCAACCAGCCAAGCGTTGACCCGGCCGTCAGGCAGTTCTGCCGTGCCGCTCTTGGCCGCGACTGGAAATTCATGAAGCGCGTAAAGTGTCCCTCGCGGGTCGTGAACGGCTTGCCACATCCCCGTTCCGATCACGCTCGCAGCAAAGCCGCTGCAAGCTCGCGAGGCCTTCGCCTGTGCGAACTTGTGCGTGGAACCGCCGCGCGAGACGCCAATCGCCAAACGAGCTGGTCGGTATACCCCGTCTTCCGCGATTACCGACGCCAATAAGGCCCCTTGCAGCGGCGTAACGCGGACATCTTCCTGACCGATCGCGGTGTTGGCCAAGAGTCCCGCATCTTCACCCGCGGTCCGGAACACGACGGCGACATCGGCGTGCACAGTCCTATGGGCCAATGAATCGAGGCCAGTCCGGCCAAGGCCGAAACGCTCTGACATGCGCTCGAACGGGACGCGCCCCATCTCTACTCCAATTCGTGCAAATGTGCTGTCGCACGATTGCGCGATGGCTTGCACAATGTCCAAAGGCCCGTGCGCTCGCCAACACCGCATGGATACATGCGGAATATGCACCACCCCATCGCACACGAAGTGCGTCCCGGTCGTCACGGTGTGGCTGTCGATGGCGGCCGCAGCCGTGATGAGCTTATAGACCGAGCCAGGCGCCACTGCTGTCAACGCGTCGCTGCGATCACGGTGATCCGCCGACGCCATCGCCAAAATCTCATGCGACTTTGCGGCCAAGTCCACGATACTGCCGTGGTGGACGCCCGCCTCCAGCAACAATTGCTCGGCTTTGCTCTGCAGACGCGCATCGATGGAGGTGACGAGATCATCGCCCGGCACCGACGCAATCTCGAACGTCTTCCCCGGCGCCCCAGCCGCCTGCGGCATCCCGTCCGGCATCTCCAACCGTCCAGTGAGCCCTGGCCGCGTTCCGCGAAGGAGATCATCGTAGGCTTCCTCCACTCCGCCGCGCCCTTGCTCCGCCACCACGCGCTGCCGACTCGGCCAAACGTCAGGTTTTCCGATGGTACCCAGCAGTTCCGGCGCGAGCTCGCGACCTGTTCGACGCACTGACCACGGTGTGCCGTCGCGGAAGCGAACCACGCCTCGCCCGTCATCGATCATCGCCGTCCGAAAATGCTCTTCGTCGATTCGCCACCTGCCGCCTCCCGCGCGCGCACCGTGATCGACGACGCCCGCCGGGGATAAGGCAAGCCAAAAAAGCCGCACCAACAGTGCGGCCAACATGGTCAACCAGATTGTGTGAACGACGAGCAATCGGCGTGATCGCTCAGTCGAAAGTATCGATTCTCGCATGGTTTCGACCCCCGAAACGGACGTCTGCGCATCATCGTCAAGGAAAGCGTCGAGGCGAACGCGTCGCAGTTGCCAGTCGCAGTTGCCAATCCATTCCCCATACTGATACGGTTTCCAATTCGAGAATCGATATGTATCCCGTCACGAGTGTTGCTTTTTGAGGTTTTCCTCGCGCAGCATTTCATTGTGAAGCTGCTGTGCATACGTTCTCGCAAAGTAATCTGTGCCGCTGCCATCGCCTTTTGCGACATAGTACAGATACTGCGTCTTCGCAGGATGCAGGACCGCCTCGATGCTCTTCAGCCCAGGATTGCCGATGGGCCCCGGCGGCAGGCCGGCGAACAGATACGTGTTGTACGGCCCTTTGGCATCCAGGATGTCGGCGTCCGTCACCACCGTCAAGTGGTGCCCGATGGCGTAATCCACGGTCGCGTCAATCTGCAGCTTCATATGCGCCTTCAGGCGGTTGTCGATCACGCTGGCGATGAGCGGCCGCTCACTGTCGACCTTGGCTTCGTTTTCCACCAACGAAGCCTCCGTGATCGCCTGATTCAAAGTCAGCCCGTCCGCTTTCATCGCCTTCACGTTGGCAGGTGTCAACACCCGAGCCGCAAAGTCGTCGAGCATTTCGTTGATGACCTCCGCCGGTTTTTCACCGCGCGTAAAGTCGTAGGTATCCGGGAACAAGAACCCCTCCAGGCGATAGCGAACCTGCTTGCGGCCAACCAACTGTTTGAGGAACGGCTGCTTGAATGTGTCCTGCTGGGTTGCCGAGATGAACGCTTGCGCAGGGCAAATTCCCGCCTGCTGCAACTTCGCGGCGATGTCCTCGAGATCGAAACCTTCAGGAATGGTCACCGCAATAGCGGTCTGCACAACTTCTCCGCTTGAGATCTTCTGCATGATCTGCTGAACGCTCATACTGGGACTGAGCGCATATGTGCCTGCGAGAATCGGCAATTGTGCGCGATGGAGCCTGTAATACAGCAAAAATGCCGTTTCACTGCGAATCATACGATCTTTCGCGAGTCGATCCGCCACCGTGCGAACGGAATCGCCGCTGGCGATGGTAACATGAGTAACCCGGCCGCCGACCGAGACTGGCGTCAACGCTTGGCGATACCAGCCCCAACCTGCCAACAAGATTGCGAGAACAGCCAGGATACCGATGCCAACATAGACAAGCGGTCTCCGGAGGCCGCGTGTCCAGTGCTTGAAATTCATCGTGTCACCTTCTAACGTCGCTGCGCGTCCAGATAGTGCTGTAACAAGATGGTCGCGGCCACCGCGTCGACGACGGTCCTCCGCCGCTTGCGACTTACGTCGGCCTCAATCAGCACGCGCTGGGCGCTCACCGTCGTCAGCCGCTCGTCGAACAGTTCGACCGGAACTGACACGTTCTTCTCAAGCGTATCCGCGAACGCTTGAACGATTTGCGCCTTACTTCCGGCCTCGCCCTTCATGGTGATCGGCAAACCGACGACGATGTGTTCCACCTCGTACTCGCGGACAACTTGCGCGATTTCGTCGATCACCTGCGCGTCGTCGTTCCGCGAGATGACTTTTAACGCCGACGCAACAAGCCCTGTCGGATCCGACAGGGCTAATCCGATACGCCGTTCACCGTAATCAACCGATAATGTTCGCATCGCCGTGAAGTGCGGCATACGCCCGCACAAGCTCCTCGATCAAGTCGTCGCGCTCGATTCGACGAATCGTGTTGCGCGCCTCCAAATGGCTGGTAATATAGGCAGGATCACCAGAAATGAGATAGCCCGCAATCTGATAAATGGGATTGTAGCCCTTCTCCTTCAAGGCGCGATAGGCCACTTGGAACGCGTGGCGCGCTTCGGCATTCTCCGATTTCGTTTCAAAACGCATCGTGCTATCAAAATCCTGATTTGTCAAAGCCCGCACCTCGCTCGTGCGTCTCGCGACGCCAGTATTGCTCGTCCCTTAGTTCTGCTCACGCCTGCACATTTCCTGCGATGGACGCGACAATTTCATCAACTTTTTCAATTGCCGCTGTCAATTTGCCGGGATCGCGCGCGCCTGCCTGCGCCATGTCTGGGCGCCCGCCGCCGCCACCGCCGGCGATTTGAGCCACTTCTTTGACGATGTTGCCGGCGTGGAATCCCTTCGCCTGTAAATCTTTCGAAATCGCAGCCACAAATTGGACTTTCTCATTGTGCACGGAACCCAGCACGAGCATGTAAGTCGTCAACCGATTTCTCAATTCATCCGCCAATTGCCGCAATCCGTCCATATCGATGTCCGACAGCGCGGCTCGGACGACCGGAATGCCGTGCAGATGTTCGATCCGGCCGAGCAGTTCGTCGACACGCCCGTGGTTCAAACGCGCTTTCGCTGACTCCAACTCGCGCTCCAACACCCTCATGTCGGCGAGCATTCTCGCCACCTTGTCGACGACATTGGCCGGTCCCGCTTTCACCAAGTCGCCAATCTGGCGCAGTTGGCCTTCGCGGACGCGGCCAAGTTCGTACGCGTGCCGACCGGTCACCGCTTCGATGCGGCGCGTTCCACTACCAATGCCCGTCTCCGATACAATTCGGAACTGGCCAATCAAACCCGTCCGTTCCACGTGGCAGCCGCCGCACAATTCGATGCTGTCACCCGCTTGGACGACCCGGACTCGCTTGCCGTACTTTTCGCCAAACAAGGCCATCGCGCCCAAGGCCTTGGCGTCGTCGATATCCATCTCGCGAATGACCACGTGGCTGTCCTTCCAAATGTCTTCGTTGACGAGCGCTTCCACGCGCTCGATCTCGTCTTCGGTCATCGGGCCGAAGTGAGAGAAGTCAAAACGCAGCCGATCCGGCTCCACCAACGAGCCCGCCTGAGCGACATGCGTGCCGAGGACTTGACGCAAGGCCTTGTGCAGCAAGTGCGTGGCCGTGTGATTCTTCACCGTGTCCTTGCGCTTCTCCGCGTCGACGTGCGCGCGCACTTCTTCGCCCGTATGCAGCGATCCGTCGGTCACCTGAATCGTCATCACATGCTGTCCATGCGGCGCCTTGCGGACATCGACGACCTCAGCCCGGCCGTTGGGGCTGACGATCTCGCCCTTGTCCGCCACCTGGCCGCCGCTCTCCGCATAAAACGGCGTCGTGTCGAGAATAATCTGCGCCTCGTGACCCACGCCGACGCCGTCCACCAGCTCGCCATCCTGCACAATCGCGACAATTTGAGCGTCGACCGTAAGTTCGCCATAGCCGACAAACGTGGACGGGGTCGTGAGCGTTTCCAGCGCGCCGCGTTGGCTGCTCATTCCCTCGTTCGCTTGCCGCGCCTGCCGCGCGCGCGTCCGCTGCGCTTCCAATTCCGCTTCGAACCCGTCGCGATCCACCTCGAAACCGGACTCGTGGGCGATCTCGACGGTGAGATCGATGGGAAAACCATACGTGTCGTACAGCTTGAACGCGTCGCCGCCAGAGATGACCGTCGTTCCCGCCGCCTTCAGGGCCTTCATCGACTGCGCCAGCAACGCCTCGCCCTCGCTCAACGTCTCGTGGAAACGCTCTTCTTCCGTCTTGACCACGCGCTCGATGAGGCTCCGCTTCTCGCGAATTTCGGGATAGTCGTCGCCCATGATTTGGTCCACGACTTCGACGAGTCGGTACATGAACGGATTTTCGATGCCAAGGCGGCGTCCACTGCGCACCGCCCGGCGAAGCAAGCGCCGAATGATGTAGCTTCGGCCTTCGTTCCCAGGCAGGACGCCGTCGCCGATGGCGAACGCAACCGTCCGCAAGTGGTCCGCGACAATTTTGAAGTGAATATCGTCCTCTGCCGAAACCCCGTACTTCCGGCCGGCAATCTCACCCGTCTTGTCGATGATGGGCTTGAACAGGTCCGTCTCGAAGTTGTTCGGAACGTTCTGCAAAAGCGATGCCAGACGTTCCAGCCCCGACCCCGTGTCGATGTTCTTCTTCGGCAGCGGCGTGTACTCTCCGTCGGCGTTCTTGTTGTACTGCGTGAACACCAGGTTCCAAATTTCCAGGAAGCGATCGCAATCGCAGCCAGGTTGACAGGTGTCGGAACCGCAGCCAAAGGCTTCACCGCGATCGTAAAAAATTTCGGAGCAAGGCCCGCACGGTCCCTCACCGATTTCCCAGAAATTGTCGTCGGTTCCGCGGTAGATTCGCTCTTTGGGCAGGCCCACCTCGCGGTGCCAGATATCGAACGCTTCCTCGTCGTCGACGTGGATGGTGACGGAAATCTTCTCCGGCTCCATCTCCAGCACGCCGGTGAGAAACTCCCATGCCCAGGTGATGGCTTCACGTTTGAAGTAGTCTCCAAACGAGAAGTTGCCCAACATCTCAAAGAATGTTTGATGGCGCGCGGTATGCCCGACTTCTTCGATGTCGTTCGTGCGAATACACTTTTGGGCATCGACGATGCGCGGGTTTTCCGGGATCTCGCGCCCGTCGAAATACGGCTTCAAAGGCGCCATGCCCGCATTGATCCACAGCAGGGTCGGATCGTCGTGCGGCACCAGGCTCGCACTGGGAAACACACTATGTCCACGCGCCGCAAAAAACTCCTTGTACGCACGGCGAATTTGTTGGCCTGTAAGTGATTTCATGCCTGATTCTCCTCATTGGACAAGTTCTGTGTACGATTCTGTGAACGAAAAGAACGAACCGATCAAAAAATGCCCGTCCCCTTGTCAGGGACGGGCATTAGCCACCCGCGGTACCACCCTGGTTACAGCGCGTTTGGACACGCTGTCCCTCTTCGCTGTAACGGGCGCAGCCCGGCGTGAGTTCATCACGCGCTTGGAAGTAGCTTCTGCCTTGCCTTCGAGGCGTCTTGCACCAAGTGACGCCCTCTCTGAACGAAGGGGGTGAGGCATACTCGTCTTCCGCATCGCTTTCATCGAATGTGATTCTATACGTTGTCGCATAAAACTGTCAAATGTTGCGAAGCCCTGACAAAATCGGCGAGGTGTTCAGCGGCGGGCGGATCGTCGTTCATCGGTCAGTTGCATCCACACGACTTTGAGGACCGCGAGCACGGGCACGGCCAAGATCAGACCGACAAGGCCCGCCAGTTCGCCGCCAATCAGCAGCGCCGCGACGATCGCCATCGGATGCAGTTTCAGCGTTCGCCCCATGATCTGCGGCGACAGCAAGTTGCCTTCACACTGCTGGACGATGATGTTGACAATGACCACCTTGATGAGCAGCGCCGGACTCACCGTCAACGCAATCAGAACGGCCGGCGCGATGCCGATGATCGGTCCAATGTATGGGATGATGTCGGTGATCGCGAGAAACAGCGCCAATAGAAGCGCATAGGGCATGCCGATAATCAGATAGCCGATGAAAGCGAGAACGCCAATGGCCAGCATGACCAAAAACTGACCGCGAATATAGGAGCCTAACGTTTGATCGATCCCGATGAGCAGCGCCCTGGTCCGATGCTTGTATTTCTGCGGAACGACCCGAACGATGGCGCTGCCGATCGTTCGGGCGTCTTTCAGGATATAGAAGACCAAAAATGGGACCATGAACGCAAGGAACACGGCGTTGATGGTGCTCGAGATGAACGAGAACACACCCGTAGGCGCCGTTTCGAAACGATGTTCAACCTGCGCCAGCGCGTTCTCCAAGCCAACTCGAACGGTATTCGGGAGGTATTGCTTTTGGCTGTTCATCATGTCCATCCAATGGCTGATCTGCGCCGTGATGGCGGGCAAATTATTCGCCAGCTGCGTCACTTGGCGCGTGATCACCGGAACGGCGTTCAATGCGGCGACCACAACCAGGATGGCAAACGTCATATAGATGCAGAAGATGGCGGCGACGCGCGGCATCCGGCGACGATGCAGCAATTCAACCACAGGCTGCAGAATATAACTGATAATGAGCGCCGCGAGAAACGGATAGAACACCGTTCGAACGACACTCCACACGTCCATGAACAGTCCCCGCAGCAGGCCAAACAGATACAGACACAAGAGTGTTGCGGCAACGGACAAAGCAATCCGAAAATAGCGGCTGGTTGGCACGGCGGCCAAGCACCTCCTTGTCGCTCCCCTAGGTTCGGAAGACGCCCCACGTCTCATGGCAAGATCCGGACAAGGCCTTCTCAGTATATGCAGTTTCTTGTTCCATCATTTGCTATATCGGCGAACATTTCTGAAATCCCGCCGAAATTTTTGTATACTCGAGTCAAGCGGCTCGAACGGACAAGCCCAAGGAGGTTACCCATATGCCATACCTTGCGGTGGCGATCGGCGGTTTTTTTGGCGCAATCCTCCGCTACGCCGTCAGCGAATGGATCGGCGCCATCAACGGATTGAACATCGCCACGCTTCTTATCAATTGGGCTGGCTGTCTGTTTCTCGGCTGGCTCAACACGATGACGACGGAACGACTTCCGATTCACCCGAACGTGCGGCTCGCACTGGGAACTGGGTTGACCGGTGCATTCACGACGTTCTCGACATTCACGGTGGATGCCTGGAAACTGTATCAGAACGGGCAGGTAGGATTGGCGCTTTTGTACATCACATTGTCGGTACTTGGCGGTTTAGCATTTTCCTATGCCGGCTACCGTTTCGCCGACGGCTGGTTTGGAAGGCGTTCGACAGCAGGGAGGAACATCGGGTGACCTATCTGTGGGTTGGCATCGGTGGCATCGTCGGTGCCGTCTTGCGCTATCAAGTGACCAAATCCATCAACCGCCGAACGGACTCGACGTTTCCATGGGCCACACTCTTCATCAATTGGAGCGGATCGTTTCTATTGGGATGGTTTACACGGGATCTCCACCGCTTGCTTCCGCAGTGGCACAACGTGCCGTTCCTGGTACTTGGCGTCGGGGTGTGCGGGGCTTACACGACCTTCTCGACCTTCTCCTACGAAGCGGTCAGTCTCATACGAGCGCGGGAAGAAATGCGGGCCGTCGCATATGTCGTCCTGTCGTGCGTCGGCGGATTCGCCTTGTCGGCCATCGGACTCTACGGTTTTCCGAAAGGCTCGTAAGCCGGGGCTTGCGCCTTCACGGCGAAACAAAAAAGAGCTGTCCTCCAGCAGTTTCCACCGCCTTCGGTACAGCCCCGTCTATACTTGCCGCATCCTGGTACTTGCATGAAGACCTTCGAGAGGACCGATTAAGCGCCCGTTCCAAACTCCAGTTCGTTCGGATGGTGGTGATCGATCACGACGAGCGAACCGTCTTCTGCCACTTCGTAAACGCGAACTTGCTCGCCTGACACATTAAATTCCGCATAGCAACTCCAGCAATAATATTGATTTGCGCCAATCTTCCCAATATCTCTACTCGTACAACTTGGACACCTCATCGGCCGGGCCTCCCTTCGACGACAAATAGAAAGCGCCTTTCCAGCGCCTTACTCTCGTTTGAGATGTATTCCAAACTAGCGTTCCCGTTTCTGACACTTTCAAACCCTGCTGACAGGAAACCCTCGCCTGCTTCGACTTCAGCGAAATTTCCAGTTCCGAAATATATGTCAAACGAGATTCTTTGTCAATCGTACCCCTTGGTTTTCGCTTTTGCAATGCAGAAACTGGATATACAATAAAAAGCGGCTTACAAAATGTCATGAAGTTGTGAAACGTTCGCGAATCTCGCGAACTTGGGTCTCAATGATGCCTGCGGCGTGATCGATCTCTTCCAACGTGTTCTGAACGCCAAAGCTGAAGCGGACGGCTTCGCGGATGTAGGCGTCGCCCTTGGCTGCTTGAATCACGTGGCTCGGTTCCAGGCTCCCGGCCGTGCAGGCGGAGCCGGCCGAAGCTTCGATGCCAGCCAAATCCAGACGCATCAGCAGCATGTCGTTGCGTACACCGGTAAACGCCACGTTGAGAATGGTCGGCGCAGCGTCGTCTGGGCTCAGCCGATGACAGCCTGGGACAACGCGCAGGCCTTCCCAGAGTCGATCCCGGAGTGTCCGGATGTGCTCGACATCGCGATCGAACGCTTTCCCCAATTCTTCGACCGCCGCGGCAAATCCAATGGCGCCTGCGACGTTTTCCGTTCCGCCGCGGCGCTTCGCCTCCTGATTGCCGCCGTAGAGATACGGCACCCACGGGGTGTGCTTCCGGATGTAGAGCACGCCAATCCCTTTGGGCCCATGGATCTTGTGGGCTGAAAAGGACGCCAGATCGATTTCGCTCCCGTCCAGCGAGATACGTTGCGTGGGCAATGCTTGCACCATGTCGCTGTGCACCACGATGGCTGGATCAACCTCTTTCACAGCCTTCGCGATCGCGTCGACTGGCTGTACGGTCCCCAGTTCGTTGTTGACAGCCATGACGGTCACGACGGACGTCGTGGGCCGGATCGCCGCAACGACGTCTTCCACATGCACCCTGCCGTCCGAATCGACGGGAAGAAACGTGACCTCTGCCCCAAGCGATTGGAGAAACGACAGCGTATGCAAGACTGCGTGATGTTCGACAGGACTCGCGACGATATGCGGGCGCGTCGCGCGGCGAGCCAAAAACGCGCCGGTCAGCGCCGCGGCATCCGCCTCCGTGCCCCCGCTCGTCCAGACGAGATCGTGCGGATCCGCCTCCAGCCATTGCGCGACGGTTCTGCGGGCGCGTTCCACGGCTTGCCTGGCCTTTCTCCCGACCTCATGCGTGCTCGACGGATTGCCAAACTGGTCTTCGAAAAACGGGCGCATCGCAGTCCGCACCGTCTCAGACAGCGGCGTCGTTGCGGCATTGTCTAAGTACACCACGCCCATGCGTCCCATTCCCTCCGTCCAATCAGATATAGAACATGTACCCGTTGTCTTGCTTGCCGCGAAGATCGACCAAATCTTGCAGCGTGATCGCCGAGAGCACGTCGGTGATGGCGTCGCGCAGCCGGGTCCACAGAAAATCCAGCCCGTCGTCGAGATCGTCGTCGACGATTGTGATAGGGCCCTCCAGCGTAAAGATGACGTCTTTGATCACGATGTCCTGTGCACTGCGCGCGAGCACATACCCGCCATAAGCGCCGCGGATGGAACGGACGAATCCACCATTGCGAAGCGGAGCGATGAGTTGCTCCAGATAGTGCTCCGACAAATTCTGGCGCTCCGCCACAGATTTGAGTGAAATCGGCGTTTCGGTGCCTTGCTGCGCCAAGTCGACCAACAGCATGAGTCCGTAACGCCCCTTTGTCGATATCTTCACCGCTCCCCATCTCCTTCGCGATAATACTTCTTCGGTTCCATGCCAACAGGCCAATAGTTTTGCTCCACGTAATGGCCAGGATAATCATGTGGGTATTTGTAGCCGATGCCGTGCCCCAACTTCTCCGCGCCGCGATAACCGGTTCCTCGCAAGTGCGGCGGGACAATCACCGAAACGCCGGACTTGATGTCGTCCATCGCCTCGTTGACAGCCTTGTAGGCCGCGTTCGATTTCGGGGCCGTTGCGAGGTAGGTTGTCACTTGGCCCAGCAGGATACGCGCCTCTGGCATGCCAATTGCCATCGTTGCCTGCCAACCTGCCACGGCCAGCGGCAAGGCGTGCGGATCCGCGTTGCCGATATCCTCCGCGGCAGAAATCATCAGTCTGCGCGCGATAAAGGCAGGGTCCTCGCCGCCCGCGAGCATTTTGGCCAACCACAACACGGCCGCGTCGGGATCGGAACCGCGAATCGATTTGATGAACGCCGAAATCGTGTCATAGTGTTCGTCGCCCGACTTGTCGTAGCGAACGCCACCAGTCGACTGCAACGCCTCTTCCACTTCCGCGAGGCCAATCACGCTCTGACCGTTCGCATCGAGCGGAGCTTGCAGCGCCGCGAGTTCGAGAACGTTTAGGGCTCTGCGGGCGTCGCCGCCGCTCTGGCGGCAGATGAGCTCTTCCGCGTCCGAATGCAACTGCAGGTGCATTCGCCCAAGCCCGTTTTCCTCATCGTGGATGGTCCGTTGCAACAGTAGCCTGATGTCGTCCACGGAAAGCGGTTCTAGGCGAAAGATGTGCGATCTCGACACCAACGCCGAATTGACTTCAAAATACGGATTTTCGGTCGTCGCCCCAATCAAGACGAACAGCCCGGCCTCGACATGAGGCAGCAAGGCGTCCTGCTGGCTCTTGTTGAAGCGGTGAATCTCATCGAGAAACAGCACCGTCCTTCGGCCGTACATGTTTCGCTCTTCCGTCGCTTGTTCCACCGTCCGGCGAATATCCGCGACACCGGCTGTGACCGCGTTCAATTTCTCGAAGCGGGCTTTCGTCTGGTTGGCAATCACTTCCGCCAACGTCGTCTTGCCCGTTCCTGGCGGCCCGTACAAAATGATCGATTGCAGCCTATCCTTTTCAATCATCTTCCGCAACAGCCCGTTAGGTCCGACAATCTTCGATTGCCCGACGACCTCGTCCAACGTCTTCGGACGCATCCGATAGGCAAGCGGCGCAGCGTCCAAACGTTCGTGTTGAGAAGCCATCGAAAACAAGTCCATCGAAAACGCCCCTCTTGGGAAAAACAGAGAATTCCTAGTCCTTCACTCGACTTTCCCCCATTATACACCAATGTGCAAAATATCGCCCAAAAAAGAAAGGACAACAGCCCATGCCAGAGAACTGCACACGAGGCTTGTCGCCCTTTCCTTGTATCGGTGTATCCAACGACGGCCGCTTAGAGACGTTGGTCCATCAGCTCTTGCGGCGAACGCTCAGGTGCAGCGTCTTCAGTTGCGCTTCCGCCACTTCACTCGGTGCGTCCATCATCAAGTCCGTGCCGCTGGCCGTTTTCGGGAACGCGATCACGTCGCGCAGCGACTTCCCGCCTGCGAGCAGCATGATGATTCGATCCAGCCCAAACGCGATGCCACCGTGCGGCGGCGTACCGTATTCGAACGCATCGAGCAAAAAGCCAAACTTGTCATACGCCTCTTCCGGCGTAAATCCAAGCGCCGCAAACATCATCTCCTGCACGTCGCGGCGATAGATTCGCATCGAACCGCCGCCGATTTCATAGCCGTTCATCACCATGTCGTAGGCCTGCGCCCGAACGCGTCCCGGGTCCGTGGCGAGGTACGGGAGATCGTCCTCGCGCGGCATCGTAAAAGGATGGTGTTCCGCGACGAACCGCTTTTCCTCCTCGTCGTAGGAGAGCAGCGGGAAGTCTGTCACCCAAAGGAACTTGTACGCGTTGGGATCGGCAAGACCCAGCTCGGATCCGAATTTGGTCCGCAGCGCCCCAAGGGCCGGCAGAACCTTTTTTCGATCCCCCGCGCCGATCAGCACGAGATCGCCCTTCTTTGCGCCAGCGTGATGGGCCATCGCTTGGAACTGTTCTTCGGAGAAGAACTTGCTGATGGACGATTTGATGCCGTCGTCCGTCAGCGCGAAATACGCCAGGCCGCCGAGGCCGTAGGTTTTGACAAACGCGACGAGATCGTCCGTCTGCTTGCGACTGAAGTGGGCGCAGCCCGGCACGACCAAGGCCTTAATCACGCCGCCGGACGCAAGGACGTCGGCGAAGACGCGAAAATCGGTGCCTTCGAGGACAGGGGCGAGATCGACGAAGGCCATGTCGAAACGCAAATCCGGCTTATCAGATCCGTACTTGTCCATGGCCTCGTGGTACGGCACGCGCTGAAACGGCCGCGGAATCTCAACGCCGACGACGTCGCGAAGCACCTTGGCGACCATCTCCTCCATCATCTCCTGCAAGGCTTCCTGCGACAGGAACGAGGTCTCGATGTCGAGCTGCGTGAACTCGGGCTGCCTGTCCGCACGCAAATCCTCGTCGCGGAAACAGCGGGCAATCTGATAGTACCGCTCCATCCCCGACACCATCAGAAGTTGCTTGAAGATCTGCGGCGACTGCGGCAAGGCGTAAAACTCGCCCGGCTGCAGGCGGCTTGGCACCAGATAGTCGCGCGCGCCTTCCGGCGTGCTCTTCGTCAGGATGGGTGTTTCCATCTCGATGAAATCGTGATCGTCCAGATACGATCGGAACGCGCGAATGATCTGATGGCGCATCATCAGCATCTTCTGCATCTCGGGCCGGCGCAGATCCAGATAGCGATATTTCAGACGCACGGTCTCGTCGACCTCAACCCCGTCCTGGATGTAAAACGGCGGGTTTTTCGCCGTGTTCTCGATCACGACTTCGTCCACGACGACTTCGATCTCGCCCGTCTCAATTTTCGGATTGATGGTGTCGGCATCGCGCGCTTCAACGCGCCCCCGCGCGACAATGACGTACTCGCTGCGCAGCTTGTCCGCCGCTTCCATCGCCGCCTCGGACGTGCCGCGGCTCGGATCGAACACGAGCTGGACGAAGCCGGACCGATCCCGCAGATCCACAAACACGACACTGCCGAAGTCGCGCCGACGATGCACCCACCCCGACAGAACGACCTGCTCACCCATCTCCACTTGCAGGGTGTCTTTGACGCGATGGGATCGCATCAGTTTTTTGGGCAATTTCTCCTCCGATATCACGTTATCGCTCCTCCTAGGTATTACCTACCGAATCCCCTGCTCGATTTCATCGGCCAATTGCGGGAACGGAATTTCACGCTGCTCGCCGTCGTCCAAATTCTTCACAGTCGCTTTGCCGGACTGGAGTTCAGATTCCCCAATCACGACGACGTAGCGCGCTTGCAGTCGATCCGCCAACTTAAACTGCGACTTGAGCGATCTGCCCTGATAATCCCGATCCGCCCGGATGCCGCGCCCCCTGAGCGTCTCCAGCACCACCATCGCGGTGCCTTCGCCGCCCTCGTCCGCCACTGCGACAAACGCGTCGAGGCGTTCGCTGCTGCGCAGCGTTCCGCCTTGCTCACCGAGCACCCACAGCGCCCGCTCGATCCCGCCGGCGAAACCGATGCCCGGCGTCGGCGGTCCGCCAATTTCCTCGACGAGCCCGTTGTAGCGGCCGCCGGCAGCGATGGTCGTGAACCCTGGCGAAGTGATTTCCCAGGCGGTTCGGGTGTAATAGTCGAGCCCGCGCACGAGCCCTTTTTCGAGACGAAACGGCACGTCCATCACTTTCAGATAGCGCTGCACCGCGTCGAAGTGGGTTCGGCAGTCGTCGCAGAGGACATCGACGATATAGGGTACGTCCGCATCGCGAAGAATCGCTTGACAGCGGTCGTTCTTGCAGTCGAACAACCGCAGCGGATTTTTCTCCAGCCGATTCTGACAGTCCTGGCACAGCTCATCTTTGTGCGGCGTCAGGCGTTCGACCATCAAAGCGCGGTGCACCGGCCTGCAAACGGAGCAGCCGACCGAATTCAACTCGACCGTCAGATTCTTTAAACCAATCCCGACCAGAATGCGCAGGCTCAAGGAAATGACCTCCGCGTCGATGGCCGGCTTTTCTGAACCAAGGACTTCGGCACCGTACTGGTGGAACTGCCGGAACCGCCCTTTCTGAGGCTTTTCGTAGCGGAACATGGGACCGTAGTAGAACAACTTGGAGACGGTCCCTGTCCCATATAATTTGTTTTCGACATACGCGCGAACGACGCCAGCCGTTCCTTCCGGCCGCAGCGTCACGCTGCGCTGGCCGCGGTCTTCAAACGTGTACATCTCCTTGGACACGATATCGGTCGTGTCGCCCACACCTCGTTCAAACAACTCGGTGTGCTCGAAAATCGGCGTCCGAATTTCCTGATAGTTGGCTGCGCTCAGGATCTTCGTCACAATCGCTTCAAGTCGTTGCCAATCCTCCACCTGACCGGGAAGCAAATCTGCTGTACCGCGCGGCCGTTGCATTTCCATGGCAGTCCCTCCTTAGATATCGTCGCGAACGGGTGCGGGATCACACCTGGCACGTTCATCCCGCAGGCACAACTGGTCAAACGGGGCAGCAGCCTTGCGACGGATGAAAAAACGCCCTTTCGTCGATGTCGGTTCATCTACCGACAGGGACGAAAGAGCGCTTCCGCGGTGCCACCCTGCATTGAACAATCATGTTCCACTCTTGGCGTAACGCGCACCCACGCAGCAACCGCCCAAACGTCGAACAGCTGCCGATTTCCGAAGCCGTCTTTCCACACGAAGGTTGGACGCGCTTGCAGCCACGGCGCAATCTCTCTGGAACAACCCGAACCGCATGTACTCTGCTTCATCACAAATCTTGACGATATGCGTTTGTATTTGGGGAAAATTATACGGAACGGCGGACATGAATGTCAACGTGCAACGACGCGGCAGGGACGCGAGGCGTGCCCCGGACGTTTTGCCATTCGCACATCGTCTGTTCTCCGTGCAGTGCGCCTTCCCGCCTGCTGTCCCCGAAAGGACATGCGAGAAACCCCTGCGACCGCTGAATGCTGTTCTGTGTTACTCGCATCAGGCCGAGCTCCCTTCCTGCTTCCACTGTATTCTTGCCGGGACACGTCGGCGACATGCGCCGAGATCGGACCTGTTGACCCGGGGCAGGCAAGGTGGAAGAATAGTGAAGGTCATTGTGAAAAGAAGGAGATGCTCACGTTATGGCAACCAACCGAGCGCAGTCCGAACAATGGTTCGCGCGGGCTCAGGAAGTGATCCTCGGCGGTGTGAACAGCCCGTCGAGATCGTACAAATCCGTCGGCGGCGGCACGCCGATTGTCATGGCGTATGGCCGAGGATCGAAGATGGTCGACGTTGACGGCAATGAGTACATCGATTACCTGGCTGCCTATGGCCCGTCCATCCTTGGCCATGCCCATCCGGCCATCACCCAGGCCATCGAGAAAGCGGCGGCGCGCGGCGTCCTGTACGGTACACCCACCCCTTCCGAAGTCGAGTTCGCGGAAAAACTGCGAATTGCCATTCCTGATCTCGAACGCGTCCGGTTCGTCAATTCCGGCACAGAGGCGGTGATGACGACCATTCGCGTCGCGCGCGCTTACACAGGAAGATCGAAAATCGTCAAGTTCGCCGGCTGTTACCACGGTCACTCGGACGCCATGCTGGTCGCCGCAGGCTCTGGGCCGTCGTCCATCGGCGTCCCTGACAGCGCAGGTGTCACGCGCGCTGTGGCGAGCGAGATCGTGACCGTTCCATTCAACGATCTCGACGCGCTCAAGATCGCTTTGGACCTACACAAAGACGATGTCGCGGCCGTGCTGGTCGAGCCGATCGTCGGCAATTTCGGCATTGTCGCGCCGGAAACGGACGACTATTTGTCCCGCGTGATCGATCTCGCCCACCAAAGCGGGGCGCTCTGCATTTTCGACGAAGTCATTACCGCGTTTCGTTTCCACTATGGCAGCGCCGCACAACTGTACGACGTCCATCCCGACCTGTACGCCCTCGGCAAGATCATCGGCGGCGGTCTGCCGATTGGAGCCTACGGCGGCAGACGGGACATCATGGAACAGGTTGCGCCGCTTGGCCCTGCGTACCAAGCCGGCACGATGGCGGGCAATCCGCTGTCGATGCACACCGGCATGGCATGCCTCGACGTGCTGCGCGATCCGGCTGTGTACAGCGACATGGAGCGCAGAGCGACGCGCTTGGCCGCAGCTATCGACGAAGCCGCGAAACAACACGGCGTCGCCATCACCATCAATCGCGTCGGCGGCGCGTTCACGGTCTACTTTGGCGACGTGATCGTCCGCAATTACGACGACGCGATGGCGACAGACAGCGAGATGTTCGGACGCTTCTTCCACGCCCTCGCCGACGAAGGCATTCTGATTGCGCCATCGAAGTACGAAGCGTGGTTCGTCTCCGCCGTACATACCGACGAGGATATCGATCAAACCATCGCCGCGGTGCAACGCGTCTTCGAACGGATCGGCCGCTGACGCCGCCTTCCCCCGCAAACAACCACAAGGGGCTACTCCTGTCATCCGCGGATGACAGGAGTAGCCCCTTGTCGATGAAAACTTCGTTGCCTTCTTCCGAACGTCCGTTAGCTGAGGACGTCGCTCAACTGCGCAACCAAATCGTCTTTCGGCTTGTAGCCAATCAATTGGTTGACGACCTCGCCGTTCTTGAACACGAGCAGCGTGGGAATACTCATGATACCGAACTGACCTGCAATCTGCGGGTTTTCGTCCACATCGATTTTGCCGACCACCAGTTTGTCCGCAAACTCTTCCGATACCTCTTCCAGCACAGGCGCCATCATTTTGCAAGGACCGCACCATGTGGCCCAGAAGTCGACGAGTACGGGTTTATCGGATTGGATAAACGACTGAAAGTCGCTGTCTGTTACCTTATGTGTTGCCACGGGCATACACTCCTCTTGTACGTCATGTCGACCGTATTATACCACATCTGCCATGGCGACATGAATCAGCGAAGACGAGTCGCGCGGGTACGTCGAATCGTGAAAGCCGCCAGCAGGAGGATCAAGCCAATGACAGAGCCGAAAATCCAGTAGACTTGCGGCTGATGATAGCGTGCGGCGAGTGTCTGCATAGGCAGTACGAAGTACAGCGTGGAGGCGATGAACAATGCCCACGGTTCGAGAATGCGGCGAATACGGTACACGACAAAGGTGAAAAGCGCCGCCGCGAGCGTGAGTCCTGCTGTAAACAGCGCGACGCCAGTCAGGTTCCAAGGCGTCATCCAGATGCCCAGCGCAGGGACGAGCGTGCTCTGAAAAACCATGGCCCCTGTGACATTGCCAATCGCCAAGCTGTCTTTGCCCTGCCGGATCCAAACCACCGAATTGAGCGTCTCGGGAAGTTCCGTCGCAAGCGGGATGATGAGCGCGGACAGGACAAATGTCGGCAATCCCACGTGACGGGCGATACTCTCGACACCGCTTGTCAGGAAATGAGCGCCGCCAACGATCAGCGCAAGCGAGATCGACAATTGGATCATCACCAGCGTCAACGTGGGCTCGTTCGAAGACGGCTGAATATAGAGCGGCTTCAGGCTGCCGTCGTTGCTCAGATCCGACTTGTCGCGAAGCGTGAGAACGACAAACACGACGTACAGGAGGACAAGGCCAACCGCAACCGTGTGGTGAATCGTTTGCGAATGAAAAAAGGCGGGAACCATCGAGAGGGTGTAGGCAATCAGGAAGAAGATGGTGTCGCGGTTATACGCGCGCCTTGGGATGTGCAACTGGTACAGCGAGTGCCCCCAGCGAAACGTGAGCGTCGCGACAGCAATCACGAACGCGCCCAACGTGGCGAGCAAAAAGGGCGCTCCAAGGATCCCGCCAATGCCGACCTGTTGCGCTTCGTTGCCGCCGCCAACCAAGATGGCGGTCACAGGTACTGCCGTCTCTGGCAGGGCCGTTCCAATCGCTGCAAGCACGCTGCCGACGGCGCCTTGGCCAAGGCCGAACTTGTTTCCGAGCCATTCGACGGCGTTCGTGAACAACTCCGCTCCAAACAAGACCATCGCCAGTGAAAATAGGATCTGGACGACAAGAATTGCGCTCACCCCCAAACAAGGCACGTCCATACACGTGTACGTGTCTCGTCCGAGGATTATGCAATCACTGATACTGTTTTTCCGATCCCGACGGACGAACCGACAGCCGCGCGAACCACTGCGGCCGTAGCCTCCACAGGCTGGGAATGAGCAGGATCAGAATCACCACAGCGTAAAACTCGGTGAAGGTGAGCCAAATGGCAGGTTTGGCGGATACGGCGCCTTGCAGGGCCGCCTCGACATACAATGGATTGAGGGCATAAAAGAACTGCGACCAATGCAACGTGAACAATTCGATCGGATTTTGCTGATACAGCGTCTTGAGGCCGTAGCCCAAGGCGCCGAATACCACCATCATCATGCCGACCGTGCCGTAGGAAAACACGGTGCTCCAGGTGGATCGAAGCGCAATGGTGGAAAACAAGACACAAATCGTCGCGATCACGACGATGGTGAGCAGTTGAAATCCAAGGACCGCCAGGACCTCCTGCGGCACGGCGCCGCCGAACAGGAAGACGAGACTGTACACCGGCAGTGTGACGACGACCAACAGGACTAGCAGGGCGCTCGACGACAACACTTTGCCGAGCAACACGCCAAACGGGGACAATGGCGTGGTCAACAGAACCGTCAAAGTCCTTCGCTCCCGTTCTCCGCTGACGCTGCCAGCGGAAAACGCCGGCGTCAGAAACGCGACGACCGTCATCTGCAGCAGGCTCAACAGCACGAAGACCTGCTGGCTCTTCGACGGTTGCACCAGATAGAGCTGACCTTGCACGTTTTCATACAACATGAAGAACGTCAGGACGACCATGCCGAGCAGATAGACCGTGATCACGATGGGGGCCCGAGCCGTGCGCATTCTTTGATGAAATTCCTTGGCCAACAGTGGGTTGATCCGCATCACCATGTTCCCTCCTGGACGGCTGACAGCCGGAGAAAGAGCTGCTCGATATCCGTCGGCTGTTCGCGAAATTGAGACACGACCACGCCCCCCTGGACGAGCCGCTGGAGCAGTTCCGCCTGTTGCGCGAGCGTGCCTGCGTACAGCACTTCCCAGCCGTCCGGCTGCTCGCAAACTTCCAGCACGTGTTGATCCTGGCTGAGCAGCCTCTTCATCACGCCGTGCGGAGCGAAGCCCTGAATCCAGATGGTCCGGTACGCGCTCGAGTGCTGCAACATGACCTGAATGGCAGCGATCACGACGAGCGATCCCTTTCGCAAGATCCCGACCTCATCCGCAACCTCAGCCAACTCGTTGAGGATGTGCGAACTGATGAGAATGGTCTTGCCCATGTCCCGCAAATTCTGCAGCACGCCGCGCATCTCGAGGCGGCTTTTCGGATCCAGGCCGGACGCAGGCTCATCGAGAATCAGAACAGCGGGATCGTGCATGAGGCACCTTGCGATTTCCAGACGCTGCTGCATGCCCCGCGACAAGGCGTTGACGTACGTATGCCGCTTCTCGGTCAGGTTGACCCGCTCGAGCAACTCTTCCGCACGCCGCTTCACGATGCGCCTGTCGACGCGATAGCAGTCCGCGAAGAACCGCAAGTACTCCATCACCGTCAGTTCGTCATACACACCGAAGGAATCAGGCATGTAACCGATGGATTGGCGGACCGATCTCGGATCGCGGCTCACTTCATAGCCGTTGATATAGGCATACCCGGAGGTGGGCATGGACAAGGTCGACAGCATGGACAGCGCGGTCGTCTTGCCCGCGCCATTCTCGCCGACAAGCCCAAACACCGTCCCGGTTGAAATCGACAGGTTCATCTCGTTGATGGCGACCATTCTGCCGTACTTCTTGCAGAGATTCTGCGTCAGAATCATCTCAATCACCGCCTGCCAAGGTCGTGACATCGAACAATTGCCGAACGAGCACAAGTGTCTTGTCCGAGGCGAGAGGCTGCCTGCCCTCCGGAACGGGAAGCTGAGGCGTGTGCTTTTCCGTCGTCGCAATCAGCATCGCCTGCGGCGCCTCTTGCCCGTTCCCTCCCACGCTCGTCGGAAGCAGCGAAAGGTAGGCCCCGAGCGATCTCCCGATACCGTGCGTCAACGCGCGGTTATATGTGCCATAGTCGGAAATCCAGGCGGACGTTTGCGTTTCCGCGGTCGGTACAATCGACTTCCGCTGTCCCGGCTTCAACGTGCCGAGATGTACGATACGTCCATTCCATATGACCGCCGCGTCGTCGAGGGTGTACTTCGTCTGGTTGACGACCGTGCCAAACAGCACTCCGTACGCTTCCGACAAATTCGCGTGCAGCGCTCCGACATCGTTTTCCTCTCCGATGGTAAACAGGTATCGCGCATGCCAGCGCGGGATATTCTTGAAGGTCGTCGTCACGAGACTGCCAACGTGAACGATGGTGTCGGTCAACGGTTGATCATCCACCGACATCGGCATCACCAGATTGTTCGCCGGGAGCTCAAAGCGAAGCTCTCCGCTCGCAGGCGACATCACTGCCTCCGCCGCATACGACACCGCGCTGCCGTTTCCCGTCAAATCCATCACGCCCACACCATTGACCAACAAACCGTTGGGACGTTCCGAACCGCCAAACAGGTATATACCCACGCTCGTCACGCCGCTCAACAACGGCAACAAGGCCCATGCCCAGGTTTGCTTTCGCCACCGTCGCAAAACAAGGAACACGACGGGACCGGCAATCAAGATGTACGCTGCAAACACGATACCAAAGAGAGACAAGGACGGCACGCGCAACGGCGCCAATGCGTCCCCCACCGAAGTCAGGGACAATGCCCCGACTGTCGTAAACATCTCTGGAATGCCCGAATTGCCGCTGCTGTCGCCGTGCTTGAAGATGGTTGTCCACATTTGCGCGTCGCCGTTCCAGCCAAGCAGCGACGGATCCATCGGCGAGAACGCGGTCTGCCACAATTGTCCGCGGCCAATCGTGTCACTCGCCAGCAGAGGTGTCGCGTTCGATCCCGCCCACAGCGTCGCGTTGGCCGAAATCCCGCCGACGCTAGCCGCGATTTGCCCCGCAGCCGACGACTCTTGCGCGAAATCCGCCAGAGGTTGGGCGCTGACCCAACGTTCAGCGCCTTCCGACAGGGGCAGCGTCGGCCATCCTGCCAGTTGCTCGCCCGTTCCCGCAACGACAAGCAGGCCGCCGAGTTCCACCCATGTGTGCAAAGCCTTTTGCTGCGCGACAGTCAGGGAATCCAGCGTAGGAACGGAAGCGACGACGGCCGACAGTCCGGACAAGAGATCCACCGAATCCGGAATCGACGACGGCGTGACGGCGACAGGCAAGACCGGCGTCGCGTTGTTGCTCGATCCCGCCAAAAACTGCGTGTCCTGCGGACTCGACGTGATCACGGCAACCAAGGAAACCCGCGACACCGCATTGCCCTCCAGGGAAACCGTATCAATCGTCTTGCCTCCGGCCGTCAACACCACCGACGCGCCTTGGTTCAAGACGCTCCCCGGCAGCGAAATTTGACGAGTCGTCCAGCCGTTCTTCGGCAGCGTCACCGACCACTCCAGTTTGCCATTGGCGCGCCGGCCATTGGCGAAGCGCTGATTCACTTCGACGACCAGATTCCCAGACGTATCGTTCCCAACGTGATGTATCAACAGGGTTACAGGCACCCAGTCCTCTGATTTGTAATAACCGCCATACCCCACTGTCGCGCCCATCCAGATGATCGGCTTGGTCGCCGCTTGAACTGTCGCGATCCCGGTAACCCCACTCAGCAACGAGGTGAGCACGAAGATCAAGAAGGCCAGCGCCGCTTGCCAGGGGCGTACCATATGTCTTTGCCGATGTCTCTGCCGCGATCGCCGGAAAGCGGATTTGCGCGATTCAAACCTTCGGCGCCCGTACGTCATACAATCGTCCCTTCTGCACGCCCAGCTCCCGACCTTACACTCCCGGACGATCCCGGACTGGAAGCTTCTCTCAGAGCAATCATATCGTCTCCATTGTAATCGTTCTGACAAGCCCGGCAAACTTCCGGCAAACTTGGCGATTCATCCAGTCATTTACTAGCGACTTGCTCCGTCCATCGTGATATCGTACGAGACGAAAGAACAAATCACATTCAGCCGCTAACGCTTACTCATTCCGAACACTCCTAGAATGGCTAGTGACCGCGGGAGTGTTCGGAGATACATAACGCAAGTTTCACAGTTGCGCATCGGATCAGCATGGCCGAGATCGGCAGAATAAGCGGAATCGAAGCCGAGGTCGAGCGAGATCGAGCGAGATCGGGCGAGATCGGCAGAATAAGCAGCCCAGAGCCGCTTATTCCACTGAAATCACACGAACCGACTCAAATAGACGGCCCACAGCCGCTTATTTGCCGGGAATCAGTCGGATCTGGCCCAATCACGCCCGAATAAACGGCCCATGGCCGCTTATTCCGCTGAAATCACACGAACCGACACAAATAAGCGTCCCACGGACGCTTATTTGCCGCGAATCAGTCGGAATCTCGCCCGGGCACGCCTGAACCTGCGGCCCGCAATCGCTTTTTCACCGCAGCTAACTCGGATGGAAGCCGATCGCGACCGAGTGAGCCGGATTGAGGCAGAGCATGAGCGAGATCGGCAGAATAAGCGGAATCGAAGCCGAGATCGAGCGAGATCGGCAGAATAAGCAGCCCACGGCCGCTTATTCCACTGAAATCACACGAACCGACTCAAATAGACGGCCCACAGCCGCTTATTTGCCGGGAATCAGTCGGATCTGGCCCAATCACGCCCGAATAAACGGCACATGGCCGCCTATTCCGCTGAAATCACACGAACCGACACAAATAAGCGTCCCACGGACGCTTATTTGCCGCGCCCACACGCCCACACGCCCACACGCCCACACGCCCACACGGCCCCCTTGCCACCCATTCACTCGATCGCTATCCATATGTGCACAATCGAATCGCGCCATTCACAAAACTGTGACAAAAGCTTCTTCATTTTGTTACAGCTTCGTATGAAGAAACCCTGTAGAGTAGGATTCGGAGGTGGGTCGCGTTGAATGAGACCACGTTGTACAAACGCGTTTTGACGCCTGGCATTCTACTGCTTTTGGCGTATGAGTGGCTGATTTCGGGATTCGACAAAGTATTCAGCGGTATATTCGTTCAACAGTTGCGAAATCAACTGGTATCGTCCTTATCTGGGTTGCAGTATCATTTTTACGATCACTTCTTGAAATCCGTCGTCGTTCCGCAGGCACACCTGTTTGCCGTGTTGGTGGAGATCGGCGAGATCTGTACAGGCATCGGCTTCGTGGCGCTGGCCGTTGCGCTCATTCGCGATCGAATGAACTCAGTCCTCGCCCTGGTCGGCATCTGGACAAGCATCATTTCCGCGTTCATGGCGCTCAATTTCTTTCTGTGGCAGGGCGGTTCATTGTTCCTCAACCCGAGCGACCCGTTCGACGAAGGCATCACCATCGATTTGATGCTCGTGTTGATTCAACTCTGGATGGCCATCTTCTTCTTCTCCGTGCGCAGAAAGTTCGCAGCGGAGCGGCAGCACGCACTTCGCAACTCGTATTCGCATGGATGAGTTCGATCTCGACGCAGTGATCGACCTACGCACAGGGATGAACATGCAGTTTCGGAGGTTGACGACATGGGTTTCGTCGCAGCACTGGACGGTTTCGCGCTCGATCACGTCGTGCGCGTGGTCGACAATCCCCAGGAAACGAGGCTCCGATTCGAACGCGAGCTTGGAATCCACACTGTGCCGGGTGGCGATCTCGACGGTCACGAACTGACGCACGGGCAAGCGATGTTGCCGTTCGTCATTGAGTGGGCCGATGACGATCAAACCCGTCTCCTCGCCCTTCGAGCAAGCGGCGCCGTTCCGGCAACCCAAGGACTGCAACTGGTTGCCCTTCACACAGCTACCGATCACGTTGGTTCATGGCCGGCACGATTTCTCGATTGTTATTTTCACCACACCGAATCGGAACGTGGTGAGGTTCTCCGTCGCGATCGAAGCGGCGTCACAGATATCGGGTAAGCATCACACGAGCCCTGGCGCCTTCACCGGGCCGCTCCTCCTCGACGGTTTGCGAATGGATTGGGTCTAAGGCGCCAGACGGATCCATCGCGAACCGTCAAACGGATGATCGAATGGAGGCCGCGAAATGAAATTGATGGGAAACCGAATTTACCTACGATTTTTAGAAGAACGAGATGCTGCCGCAAAATTGGACCTAAACTTGAGAAACCGCTCTTTCTTTGAATCGTATTTGACAACGCGTACCGCAGACTTTTACACCATGGATTATCAACTCCAGTCGATTCGGTCTGGCCTCGCCAGCAAAGAAAGAGACGAGGGCTATTTTTTTGGCGTATTTCTGAGCGAATCGGATGAACTGATTGGAATCGTTTCATTGACGGAAGTCGTACGAGGTCCCCTGCAATCGTGCTGGCTCGGATACTCCTTGGACCAGCATCACAATGGACGCGGATACGCGACAGAAGCGGTTCAGCTTGTCATTGATTACGCGTTCCACATTCTCAAGTTGCATCGTATTGAGGCAGGCGTCATGCCGCACAATCTGGCTTCCCTCCGTGTCCTCGAAAAATGCGGATTCGAAAAAGAAGGCCTATCCAAGAAAAATGTGTTCATCAACGGACAGTGGGAAGACCATTTGCATTTCGCCATCATCAATCCCGAAGACTAGTCGGATTCCATTCCGGTAACAAAGACGCTCCAGAGATAACAGGCTCCCTTTTCACGAGTCATCATGTTCCTTCTGATGGTGCGTTGTAAGCTAATCGCGGCTTCACTCGTCTAATAGAGTGAGCATTTTGCAGATGACCCGTTTGGGAGAGTTGAAAGAGGAACATCACCTAGAGCAAGCAAATCTACTGAAGCCTTGCTCCCAAACGCGCGCGATCTCACCCCTCTACGGGCGGGTGAAGCCTTTGATACCTTCAGCCCATGGCCCCACAAGGCTTTATCGCTCTGCACAACGCTCGGAGTAAACAATCATGGAGGAGTGAGGAGGTGACGCGAATCCGAAAACGTGGCTGATTTCCATCGCCCGATCCGTCGCAATTGACCATCAGCGAAAGACCCGTCGTGAACAATCCGTCGACCACTCCTTTTGGGCACGCATACCCGATTCGCAGTTGTCACTTCAAGAGGCAGTGGAATTGAACGAGTTTTACGAGCAGTTGCTTTATCTATTAACCAGCAGGCACATGAAGCAGAGCTATCGAGAAGTCATCGTTTTCCGAGCGCTTATGGATATGTCGGTGAAAGATACAGCCGATGCCTTGGGCTGGACTGCTGTTCGGGTGAATGTGACGTACCACCGTGCTTTAAAACTGATTCGCAAATTGCTAAGCACTCAAATGGGAGGTGTGTTGCAGCATGAGTTGGCAAACACGTGACAACGAATTGGCTCAACACTTAAAACGACTGCCCGATTTTCCGATGAACCCCGAGTCCAAAAGCAAGATGCTGACGGAATTGATTCGCGCGGAGCAAGCCATGGGGTCCACAGAATGGACCAGACCTTCCTTGAAGCGGGTATCCGGAATGGTTTTCACGAGCGCGGCTGGAATCGCACTATTTGTTGCAGCTTTTTTCGGATACGGTCGCTTGGGAACACAACACTCGACGAAGGGATTATCAACGAATGCCTCAAAACCGTCGACGTCCGGGCAGGTACGTCAGCCTGTCTATTTTGGATATCATGTTCCATTCCGGCCAATGCTCCCCAATACGATGGCATCAGGATATAAGCTTTCAGATTCATATATCT
>NZ_BCQI01000021.1 GCF_001544355.1 Alicyclobacillus acidiphilus NBRC 100859 | reverse complement strand
GATTTTGCGCGTTTGGATGGCAGATAGCGCTTGCTAATTGTGTCTATGATTGACTTTATTCAGGTTTCAATAAAATGGAATTCATAACAATGTTGCATGCTTAGCAGCGGCATCTCGTAGGTGCGTTGACATACTTAGCCGTGTTTAGTGATATGGATGGTTGCCGCCGACCCTTATCGATATGAAGACTGAGACCCAACAACGATTGGTCGGTTTGAAGCAAATCACTGTGCGTCCGTTAGTTTGTAAATGCTAACCAAATAACAAGGGGGGCTGAGAATGAAAATCCACGCAATTGAAACTGGGCTTGTTTCGGTAAAGTCCAGACAGAGGAAGGGAGTAGGGGCAATTGGAAGACGCCTTAACACGTTATTGGATAGGACGTGGACCGAATGGTTGCCAATATACTGCTGGGTGGTCGAACATCCAGAAGGGATCATTGTAATTGACACAGGGGAAACAGCAAGAACGTCAGATCCATCTCATTTTCCCAAATGGCACCCGTATTTCCGTTTTGGTGTACGAATGCGGGTGGAGCCGGAGCAAGAAGTAGGGTCAAGAATCAAAAAACTAGGGTTGTCTTTAAATGACGTACGGTGGGTGATTATGACTCACCTTCATACAGATCACGCTGGTGGGATATATCATTTTCCGACATCGGAATTTCTCGTATCACGTCGGGAATATGCACTGTCTCTGGGATGGAAGGGAAAATTAAGAGGCTACTTACCGAACTGCTTCCCAACGTGGTTTGACCCGAAAATCGTGAGCTATACTCTCGGAGAGTACGGTGCGTTCAGAACAGGGTATACCGTGACAAAAGCTGAAGATGTGTTAGTGGTTCCAACGCCGGGACATACCCTTGGGCATCAGTCCGTTATTGTACGTGACGGGGAAATCACGTACTTTTTTGCAGGTGATACTTCCTATAGCGACCAACTGATGATAGAGAGAAGTATCGATGGTGTTTCTCCAAATGCAAAGCTCGCCAGTGAAACAATTGATCGAATTCATGCGTTTATCAGTGGAGGACCTACAGTTTATCTCCCCAGTCACGATCCACAGTCGAAGGAACGTATGGTGCAAAGAATCCCGACCATCGTTTCTTGAAAATGCGGCGTGTCAGTCCCATGACAAGCGATGTAGGCTACAAGTGGTTGCCAAACGAGCAGGCACATATCTCCTTGGTTGACTACACTGCCATTTGGCGTTTGTTAGATTGGGCAATCATCTGGATTCGAAAATTCGAGCGATGATCTCTGAAACGGAACCTATTAGACCGTGTGCGAAGAGGTCGCAGGTACGCATGTCGTGGGTAGGTCTCACTACGGAGCCCGTCTGAGCATGCACTGAGGTTACGTAGGAATTTACGTATGGGAGCACTTTACCCGACGTCCCGACGTCGCGGTGATGCTTTGCAGAGGTTGTTGTCATTCACCATAGCGTAATATGGTGGTTGAACTGACAGTAACCTGAATAGAAATGTTCGAGGTGAACGAATGACTCCGGGGACCAAACAGTTTCAATCTCACATATGGATGGGTATCTTTGTATCTGGAGTTGGCATTTCGGCTATCGGAGATTTCATATACCTGGTTGCCGTCAACATCCTTGTTCTCGATCAAACACACTCGGCATCCGCTGTTGCAGGTCTGTGGGTTGTGTCGAGGATTGCCGCTTTCATTGTCGGACCATGGGTCGGAAGCATAACCGATCGATTTTCCCGCAGGAAACAACTGATTGGTATCGAATTTGCCCGTGCGGTGTTGATCGGTGTGTTGCCGCTGCTGTCCCACTTGGCTTCTATTTACGCACTTCTATTTTTACTTGGAGTCGGGAGTACGTTCTTCGGGAGTCTGTTTCTTCCGTATCAAACGCTGCTTATTCCTGAGGATTCCAGGAAACAAGTAAATTCGATTGTTAGCACACTTCGGTACAGCGCATTTTTGACGGGACCTGCCATTGCTGGCGTGCTCTCAATGCACGGAAATGCTTCCATCCCTCTTTGGTTGGATTCGGTTAGTTTCCTGGCTTCTGCAATATCGTTCATCTTGTTACCTGAATTGGGTACGCCACAAGCATCGACGGAAAGACAGCACCCTTGGCGTACCGTGTTCAAGGATTGGCAAATTGCGTTTCAATTTCTCAGCGAGAACCGACTGTTTACTGTCCTATTTGGTTTAAATGCACTGATTAACATTTTTACCCTCACGGCAGACACGCAAGAGGTTGTCTTTGCCCGGCAAACACTGCACCTTGGGCAACTTGGTTACGGAATGATGGTGACTTTCGCTGGGGTAGGATTTGTCTCTGGTTCCCTGATGTTATCGATCACGTCCAAAAGGATCAGTACAACATGGCTTTTGGGTATCGGCACACTGTTGAGTGCGTTGGGATATCTGCTCTATGCTCTAGCACATTCATTTTGGTCGGCTGTTGGGGGTCTTATCGTTTTGGGGTTGTTTGGTTCGAGTGCGAGCGTTGGTTTCACCACATACACGCAACAGGTAATGCCGGTGTCGCACATGGGAAGGATCAATAGCGTGGTCGGTCCACCTCAACAATTCCTCAACATCGTGTTTATACTGCTTGGAGGTTTTGTAGCGACTTGGTTAGGAGTACGCAGCTTGATGGTCGGGATGACGACGTTGATGGGATTGGCCGCGCTCTCGATAGCGTTTCTTTCGTTGTCGCCGAGGAATCAGTCGAAATTGACGGATCCTGCGCCGAATAGGGCTTCTTGAAGGGCGACCTAGCCCTATAACAAGCTACGCAAAATACAAAAAACGGAAGATTTATGAGGATTCGACGTTGTAGGGGGCGTTGCCATTACCATGGTGTAACATCGATGTAGAGCCTCGTACTCTATGGCGAAGACCAAGGAACGCGTGAAGAACTTGGAAACGCGACGCGGAAGAATCCCGCGGCGATTGAGGAATGGCATATAGGTATTACTCTACAAGATCATGACCGAAAGGCTTATCGAGTGACATGTTGACGGTGCCTTTCGGTCATTTCAAATCTAGCCCCAATTCCGCCTTCTGATACTCAGTCATCCAGAGACAATATGGTTACGGTGTCTTACGAGGTGTTGCAGGTATGACTGACAGAATGGTCGCGTAACAAAACATCGCCACTGATGAACTGATTGCCATAGATAAGGAGCCTCCATAACTAGGGGCGCCCACATATCTCGAACCTGACGCCCACGCCACAAGTATGGCGAACATCGCGACACAGGAGAGCATGGTCAACAATGTTTTACCGACAGGGATGGCACGCGCAATCCCCGCGATGCCAGAGGCGACTAATATTGTACCTAGTAAAGCGTGTACAGTCAGTGCCAAAGGACCATTCGTCACCGCTTTGCCAAAACTCGCAAGCAGCGAGGTCCCGGCGGCATGAGCGGGCAATGCCGCGTAGAGACGTCCTCCCATTCCAATACCGTCTTCAATGAGGAGAAGTACCAAGGCTACAAACGAAGTAACACGTAGGTTCGAGATTTTGCGCTGTTCTGTACCACTCATAGCATCACCTTCCCACCGGCAATGTCGAGCGTGATACCAGTAATCCATGAAGATGCGGACGAAGCGAGAAACAACGTCGCCGCTGCAACATCTTCAGGCTGCCCGAGGCGTCCTAATGGGAACGCGGTGGCAAGCGCTTTGCGTTGTTCTTCTGGAACCCGCGAGCGCATATGGTCGGTTTCGATCGCCGAGGGGGCAATGCAGTTCACTCGGATTCCGTCTTTCGAAAATTCCCCAGCTAAGTGGCGACTCAAAGCAATCACGCCAGATTTCGCCGCTGCATACGCTGCCGACGATTTTGCGGCTTGGCGAGCCGCCGCGGAGGACATGGTGACGATGGCACCTGATTGTCGCTCGATCATATCTGTCAAGAACGCGGAAATCGTGAGAAAGGTTGACGTAAGGTTCGCTTCTATGACTTCACGCCAATGTGTAACCGTCTCCTTCGCGGTAGGTACGGGCATTCCGTTGCCTCCAGCAAACACGGCAAGAATGTCTACGGAGCCGAGTTGTTTGGAAACTGTGTCATGTAGTCGTTCTACATCGCTTTGGACAGTGCAGTCTGCAGCCACGCCAATGGCGTGGCCGCCTTTAGATAGAATACCGCTAACCGTAGCATCAATAGCCGTTTGTTCTCTCCCGACCACGGCGACGGATACTCCATTTTTCGCAAGAGCTTGAGCGGTAGCGGCTCCGAGTTCGCTCGACCCACCGGTTACAACGGCCACTTTGCCAGCGAGGTCTGGGTAATTCGGAATGAAAGGTATACTAGGCGATTTCATTTTTACCTCTCCCTTACATGTGTTGTAATGCAGCGTGGTTACTACGCGAGCCGATACAGAATGGGCATGGCACCTACGTGATGGGTGTCAAGGTTAGCCAGCAAATAATTTCGGAAACTCCTCTTGGGCATTTGCTTCGCTAGAAAACTGGGCAGGCTGCCCTCGAAGCGGGCATAGTTGAGTGCAACATAATCGGATGCCTCTGGATTTGTGGGTACGAGTAATAGAGAATTGTCTAGGTCCATCTCGACTCGGTACCAGTCTGCCATATAGTCCCACAGTTCCATCAATGTTGCTGCGTCTTCGGCAACAAAGTAGTTAAACAGGAATAATCCGTCTTGCGTGCTGTTGACCTCGCCAAAACGCTTCATATTCATTGCAGGCATCACATGGACCGATTTCGAATGGGTTCTCAGGTATTCGACCAGTGCTTCGTAGAGCGGCGTACCTTGAACTTCTGCCAGTGATTCTTTGTTTTTCATCTCAATCAACACCGCAACATCAAATCGTGCAATCCGGATCGAACCAGCGTGATCTTTCACATAAGGGAGTCGGCTCACTGGCGGCAGACCAACTGCCCTAAAGGTGTGAATGGTATCGACGCAGTCCACCTGCTCCAGATGTTCGACTAGGTCTTTGAGTTCTGCCAAAAGCCTGGGGTCAGTGTTGGGTCGAAAGGGAAAACTGGGTTCGCACGTCTGGGCGGCAATGTGTATATAACCGCGGGACGTTGGCTCTTCCAAGGGTACGCGACTATATTTGCTATCAGCGTTTACAATTGAAACGTTCACGTACACGCCTCCTTTTGGTGAAAGTGATGAATGCAGAGTCATCGGCCAGCACGTCAAAGGGATATCCTTTCTGAATGTATTCTCCTTCCATGTATCCCATTTTTATCAGTGGGAAACTAGAGCAGAAGCACACCGTGCCAACGTGCTATCAGTCATCAACGGACGAATCGGTTCACTAACCCCTTAAAGTCTCACGGAGATGTCTGTATTCTTCTTCAGTGATGTCTCCTTTTGCCAACCGTCGTTTCAAGATGATTTCGGGATCACTGACTTTGCTCCACGCTCTGTACGTTGGTCCACCGCAGCCGTAACCGTAGTGGCGAAACCGGCGAAAGCAGACGATACGAGAGACGATGAAACAGAGTGCCACGAAGAAGAAAAATCCAAACGGAAAGACTAACGGAAAAAACCCGAATCCGTAAGGGTGTCCCCACCACATAATCAATTCCCCCTTATGCTGTCACGTATTTCAGCGCGTGACCCTAGGATATCGATGCAATGTCTCAAATCTGTGGGGGAAAGTGTCACGAAACGATCAACAACGCATCACAAAAGAGGCACAATCAGTTGCCGACCACCCAGATGCGGTACGCAACATGCTACACTTGCCCTGAATTGAGATAAAGGATTGATTGCGAAGTTAAGTGGAAGGGGATCTCTATGAGCAATGCAAAAACAATTCTAGTCGTCGATGACGATCCATCGATTGTGGAACTCATGAGAGATTTTCTCGAAAATGACGGTTTTCGAGTTGACGTTGCAACCAGCGCAGACGAGGCATTGGATGTGCTCAAGCGTGCATCGGTGGATTGTATGCTTCTCGATGTGATGATGCCCGGTCAAACCGGTTTTGATTTGTGCAAGCAGATTCGTATAGATCGAGGCGATGTTCCGATCTTGTTTTTGAGTGCTCGGGACAATGATGTGGATAAGATACGTGGACTGGGAATTGGCGGAGATGACTACATCGTCAAATCTGCGTCCCCAGCAGAAGTGGTCGCTAGAGTTAAAGCGGTATTGCGTCGGATGAATTCCAAACAATCCAGTCGCCAAGTGGTTCTCGACTACGGCAGACTCGTATTGAACATATCGGCACGCGAGGTGACGGTGTCCGAACAGTATGTCTCATTGACGCCGAAGGAATTTGATTTACTTTGCTTGTTGGCTGAGCATCCTCGCCAAGTATTCACTTATGAATATCTCCTCGCCAAGTTCTGGGAAGGCATTGGCGATAGGCATACGGTTCGTGTTCATATTGCGCGGATTCGAGAGAAGATTGAGCGCGATGCAAATAAGCCCGAGTTTATCATCAATGTGTGGGGTGTCGGGTATCGATTTGAGGGGACACCGAAATGAGAATTCGAAAATACATGGTCATAGGCGTGCTTTGTATTGTGGTGTTTCCTTGGTTCGTCTACTTTTTTATATCAATGGTTGACGGGCACTCATGGAAGACGCAAAGCAGTGTCCAACAGGCGAACCTGGCACGGACCATCAAAATGGTTGCCCAACATGAGCGCAATTGGAAAAATCCCGAGTGGCAGCACGGTGTGGCTGCAGAATTAGAGCGTCAGGGCATTGACATAGAGATACTTTCTTCCACGAATCAAGTGATATTTGAATCTGAGAAGCACCCCCATCCACGCTGGATGTCGACGCAACAAGCGATGGTGATGAACGATGGAAAATGGGTCGGAACTGTCCTGTTATCGTCTCCGGGAAACGCTGACCCGACGGCGGCGATTGGAGCGATCGCAGCGGCCATCCTTGCTATTGTTTTTGTCAGCTTTCAAATAGGACGAAACGTGATAAAGCCCTTGGAATCAATGAGTCGCGCAGCACTGCAAATCGCTGAGGGAGATCTCGACTTTAAGCTTGCTTCATCAAGCACAGTGGAGATCAGGCAGGTACGTAATGCGTTTCAGGTCATGGTAAACGGGCTTCGTGAAGGTTTTGCGAAGCAACAGAAGTTGGAGGATGAACGGCGGTTCTTCATCGGTGCAATCGCGCATGATCTGCGTACCCCGTTGTTTGCATTACGTGGGTGCCTGGATGGCATAGAGCAAGGCATTGCCTCATCCCCAGACAAAATGATGCACTATGTTTCAGTTTGTAAAGAAAAAGCAATTCACCTTGAACGCTTGGTTTCTGATTTATTCGCTTTTACCCGACTCGAATATATGGAACAGACGCTTCAAAGGGAATCCTTCAATTTATCTGAGGTCGTCAATGCAACGGTTTCAAGCATGGCTCACAGAGCACAAGAAAAGGAAATTTTGTTGGATACGAAGATGCCGACAGGTGAGTTTTTTATCTCCGGCGACCCGCATCTTTTGGAACGGGCTATCACAAATCTATTGGATAATGCGCTCAAATACACACCCAATGAGGGCAAGATAACGGTTGAATTGCAGACAGAACCGGAGAAGGCCGTACTGAAGATATGGGATACTGGTCCAGGTTTTCTACCTGATGATTTGACGCACATGTTTGAGCCGATGTATCGGGGAGATACGTCAAGAAACCTCTCCACAGGAGGAGCAGGTCTTGGGCTTACCATAGCGAGGCGTATTTTCCGTTCACATGGAGGAGATCTATTTGCTGACAACTCGCCAAGTGGAGGAGCTGTTCTTACAGGATGGATTCCACAGGACTCCACTTCGATTGAATAATGCATAAGAGCATCTGGCGCGCCCAATGAGCAGGCACGCCAGCTTCTGTTTACACTTCCCACTGCTGCTTTAATTCGGCCAACACCCGGCTGATTCGCGAAATTTCAGCCGCCAGTGCACGTTGCTCGATCTCGCTGGACACTTCAGCCGCGACAGCCTGCGCCAATCGATATTCCAACTGGTGAATCTGATTGTGCACGTGCGTCGGGATATCGCGAGACTGACTGCGTCTGGCCAGCCAACTTTCGTACGAGCCGTCAAACGCCTGCACCGTTGTCGCGCAAGCTTGCGGCGACCTTGTCAGATGCCAGATGCGGTTGGCGATCCGCTTGGTCAGAAAGCGATCGTGCGACACTATCAGCAAGGCGCCGGGCCGAGCCGCGAGCGCCTCCTCAATCCGTTCGCGCGCGTCGATGTCGAGGTAATTTGTCGGCTCGTCGAGCACGAGCAGATTGGCTTTTGAAAAATACAGCTTGACGAAGGCGACGCGGCAGCGTTCGCCCATGCTCAGATCGGCGATTCGCTTGAAGACGTCGTCCTGTCTGAAGAGAAATCCCGCCAGCACGGTGCGCGCGTGGGACAGCGTCATGCCGTCCATCGCGAGGATTGTGTCGAGAACGGTCTGCTCAAGGTCGAGATCGTCCAGTTCCTGCGCGAAGTAGCCGATTTGCAGCGCGGGGTGCTGGTACACCCGGCCCCGGTTTGGCGCCAGGCGGCTGGTGAGCAGTTTCAGCAGTGTCGACTTGCCAGTGCCGTTTCGGCCGATGACCGAGATCTTGTCGCCGCGGCGCACATCGAGGCTGAGGTGTTGAAACAGTGCTGTCGATCCGTATCCGAATGCGACCTCGTCGAACCGAATCAGCGTCTTCGCCGATAACTCGCCGTCCGCAAAATCGAGTCGAAGCGATGGCCCTGATTGCGGCCTGTCGACCATCTCCCTTTCCAATCGCGCCAACGCTTTCTCCTTGGCTTTGAGGCGAGTCGAGTTCTTTTCCGCTTTCTTGCGCAGATGAAAATCGATCCCGGCGGCTTCGTGCGCTTGCGCATACCACTGTTGGTAGCGCCGAATGGCCTCGAGCAGATGCTTCTTTTCTCTCACCTGTTTCTCGTACAAGGCGGTTTGCGACTGGATCTCGAGATTGCGCTGGGCCCGAAAGGACGTGTATCCACCCACATATCGCTTCATACCGTTGGCCGTGAGCTCGACGACCGCATGGGCCACGTCGTCGATGAACTGACGATCGTGGGATACGAACAGAACAGCACCCTGGTACTGCTTGAGCCAATCCTCCAGCCACTCCAGCGTTTCCGTGTCAAGATGGTTGGTCGGTTCATCCAAAATGAGGAACCTTGGATTCGACACGATCAGACGAGCCAGTTGAGCGCGCGTCTTTTCGCCGCCGCTGAGCAGGTGGTACGGCGTATCGCATTGATCCTTTCGAAAGCCGAGGCGGCTCAGCGTCTGCTCGACTTCGACTTCCCAGTCGTAGCCGTTTCGCGCGATGTACTGTTCCATCGCCTCGCCGTACGCGGCGACGACGTTTTGGTCGAGATTGGCAGACGACATCTCGCGCAAAACCCGCTGCAGTCGTTCCATGTCTTTGCGAATTCCGTCGAGCCCGGGCTGCCCAGACTGCACAAACGCGCGCAAGGTGGAATCTTGCGCCACCGAGATTTGTTGTCGGAGCCAGCCCCATTCTGCAATCGGATCGCGCCGCCACACCTTGCCGCTGTCAAACGTGATGTCGTTCATCAATCCCCGGATGAACGTCGTTTTGCCGATCCCGTTGGCCCCAAACAACGCAACGCGCTCACCTTCGGCAATATCCATCGATATATGCTCAAAGAGCCGCTTTCCTTCCCATTCCTTCGCCACATCCTGAACGCGAATGACAAATGCCATGCCGATTCCCCCAAATGATCGGCCTCGGGAGATTCCATGTGTAATGGCCGCGGGTGATTCGCAGGCCGCAGAACGAAAAACCGCAGGCCTAGGCCTGCGGTTGAACATGTCGATTTCGATGTGTCTTCGAGATGGCTGTCGCGATTCGCTTGGCGATCCACAGCGCAGGAAGAGGCTGTGAAACGGTCGTTGGCGATATCCCGCCAGCCTTTCGATATCCAACACCACAAATAGACAGATCATCCCGATTTGCATCTTCCACGAGGCCCTATAGTCCTATTGCGTTGTGGTTGATTACAAACGGGTGGTCTTCATCGTGATGTATCTGGATACCTCCACGTACTGGAATGTCGTCGTATTCAAAGTACCATGCGAATCTTCATCAGGCAAGACAGAAGTTTTCGCCGATGCATGCCGTTTCCTCGCAAAAGCCAAGCTAACGTCAAACGAAGGCTTCGGCAGAGGAGGGCATCGCATGCGCAGATTGACTGCCATTTCGTTGGCATCCGCCATGGCGCTGACAGTTTGCCTAGGCGGTTGTAACGTATCCAATACCAATGGGGCCGCCGGATCGATGGTATCCAAGCCGGAAACGTCGGTGCGCCCAAGCCACGCGCCTGACGGAGCGATGGTTCAAGAGCCGTATCAAACAGCGATTCCGGCCTTGACGTCGTTTGCGGCTTGGCAGCGTTCCAACGCCTGGTATCACTTTGAGATGGCAAACGCGTCGGAAGGCTATCGCTGGGGATATATGAACGGCCGCTTCGCCATGCAAAGGACTTCGAATGAAGGCGGTGCCTGGAGTACCATTTCGCTGCCCGTGACATTCACCACTGCGGATGGAACAACCGGCAGCGGTTGGTCGGAAAATCCGAATGTGCAAATCGTTGGTCCGGACAGCATCTTTGTGTACGGCATACAGGGTCAGACGCTCGTCGCGTGCCGCTCGGCGGACGCCGGGCAACACTGGATCGTATCGAAAAGCAATCTCGGACGCACCGGATATCAGTTGGTCAGTGTCAGCCAGCCGAGCCGCTCGGACGCGTGGCTGTGGCTGACTCGAGGAACGGGGAATCAGGGTGAGACGCGTTTCCTCCACCTCATCAGTCGGTCCAATCAGGCCACGGTCGCTTCGATGCGAACGGGCGTGATCGACAACGGCAAGGGCGGCGTAATCGACGGGGCATGGACCTTCAACAACGACAAGCAGGGGTGGATGGCAGCCATTTCGCCGACAGGGCAATTGTACCTGTGCCAAACCAACGACGGCGGGAGCACGTGGACGTCGAGACTTCTGCACGCACCGAAACCACTCGGGGCGCTTCCAGCCGTGCGGGTGTACGCCCCAGTCCGGCTTGGCAGCGAAGGGACGTTCGTCGCCGTATTCCAAGCGAATCGCCAAGGTGCAGCAGACAACCGCGTGGTCGTGTTCCGCTCTCGGGACGGCGGTAAGACGTTCGCTGGGCAACTGGTGGATCGGTTGGATCAGGCGCAGGCGAACGTCGAGGGCGCGCCAGCCGTCTTCATCAATCCGGATAATGGCTTTGCGGTGAGTCGCGATCGCCTGCTCAGAACGACCGATTCAGGGGACAGTTGGCGCTGGGAGCATTCGAACTCGCTGGAGACGGCCTTGCAGAAATACCCGTGTGTGCTCGGCATCGACTTCCTGACGGAGGGGATTGGCTACATGCTGCTCGGTTCCCGCGATCACACCCAGTCCGTGCTGTTCCGCACGGACGATACGGGTGGATGGGTTCCAGCCGATCACGGCTGACCAGCAGCTTTGTCGCGAATGCGTTTGCTGCGCACGTATGCCAGGGCCTCATCTGCGGCACGTTCGCCTTGAATAATGCAGTCGGGCAGCCCGAGACCGTCCAGTCCTGCTCCAGCGACGGCAACCCCGGGCGCCTGCGCCTGCAGCGACTGGCGAAATGCCGCCACCCGATGGAGATGTCCGATGCGGTAGTTCGGCATCGATTCGTTCCACCGCGTCACCTTGTGGAATGTGGGGCGTGCCTGAATACCAACGATTTCGGTCACTTCCTTGGCCACCACGTCCGCCAACTCTTCGTCGTCGAGGCTCAGGTACGTGTCCTGCCCGGCTCGGCCGACATAGCAGCGCAGCACGATATTCCCTGCAGGAGTCGTGTGCGGCCACTTGCTCGACAGCCATGTGCTGGCTGTCATCGCGATGCCCTCGTCGCGCGGCACGAGAAAGCCCGATGCCTGGCTGAGGTCGACGTGGACGTCCTCGCTTCGGTAATTGAGCGCGATGGTCGCCGTCGAGTTGTACGGTACGTCGAGCGTCAGCGAGGCAGAGCCTGCGATATCGCCGAGCAGCGAATTCAACTGCTTGACCGGCACGGCGAGGATGACGCTGTCGTAGATCGCGCGCTCCGTGTCTGCGCCCGTTCGCGACACAATCTCGAAACCACCCGGAGTTTGGCGGATCCGTTCGACCGCAGAGCCCATCCGAAACTCGGTGTAGGGTCCGACGAACGTGGCCAATCGTTCGATCACGCTTTCCAGTCCGCCGCGCACCGTGACGAAGGCGCTTCGCCCAGACAGTCCCGTGGCGTTCGTCTCCTGCCGACGCTTGGCATCCCGAGCGCCTAGGATGAGGCTTCGGTGTTTCCTGGCGAGTTCCGCGAACTGGCCCCAGGTGGCGAACAAGCTGAGGTTGTCGATCTCGCCGGCGTAAATGCCGGCCAGCATCGGTTCGCCAAGATAGTTCGTCCACTCGTCGCCCAAGCGTTCGCGCAGAAAATGGCCGAGCGACACGTCGTGGCTGAGGTCGCTTGGGGGAAGAACGAGATCGAACAAGGCGCGCAGTTTGCCCGAGGACGAGAGCACGGTGTTTCGTAAAAACGGTTGCAGCGCGCCGGGAAGGCCCATGAAGCTGCCGAGCGGCATCGGTTCGAGACGGCGGTTTCGAACGATGAATGTGCGGGATGCCGCGCTGTTCATGTAGACGATGTCCGATTCCATGCCCAGTTCCCGCAGCAGCCGCATCCCAGATGGCTTGCGAGCCAACATCGAATCTGGGCCGGCTTCGAGCGTGAAGCCGCCTTCGCGGTATGTCCGAATCTTGCCGCCGAGCCGCTTGTCCGCTTCGTACAGCGTGATGGCGGGGCGTTCACCGGACGCCTTGGTTTCGTCGATCAGCCGTTTCGCAGCCGAGAGACCGGTAATGCCGCCGCCGATAATCGCAACACGCGTGTTTGGCATGGGACGTCCCCCTTCATTCCTCGCGTTCGATCCGCCTTACCACGTTGGCCAAGGCCTTCAGGAAGGCCGGATCGTCGTTCATCTGACGGGTGCGCACGAGGTGTACGCCGAGTTCCTTGGCGACCTGCTGCGCTTCGATGTCGATGTCGTACAGCACTTCCAGATGATCCGCCACGAAACCTTGCGAGCACGACACGATCTCGGCAAATCCCTGCTTCTTCAGATCTCGGAGCAGATCGAGGATATCGGGCCCCAGCCATGGTTCGTTTGTCCGGCCCGCGCTTTGCCAGCCGAATGTGAAATGTTTCAAATTCAGCCGCCGGGCGACTTCGTTCCCGGATTCGTGGAGTTGATCCACATACGGATCGTTCATTTGAAGGATGCGTTCCGGCAGCGAGTGCGCGGAGAATACGACCATCGCTTCATCCCGGTTGGCGCACTTGGTCAACGCCTCGTCCACGCGCTGCGTGAGCACGTCCAGAAAGGTCGGTTCCATGTGCCACTCATTGATTAGCTTAAACCTGGGGCCGCCGAACTGCTCCGCCGTCTCGCGCACTTTGCTGTGGTACGTCCCGATGCTCATCGTCGAGTAGTGCGGAGCCAGAACGATGCCAATCGCCTCTTCGATCCCGTCCTTCACCATCTGCTCCACGGCGTCGGCAATAAAAGGGCGAGTGTGTTTCATCCCTTGGTACATTTGAACAGGTCGGCCGCCGTCCTCGTTCAATATCCTGGCCAGACCCTCGGCTTGGCGTGTGGTGATTTCCGCGAGCGGCGACACGCCGCCAATCGCCTGATAGCGCCTCACGAGATCGTTCAATTGTTCTTCGGATGGCGGCCTGCCTCTGCGAATGTCCGTGTAATATGGCAGTACTTCGTCTAAACTGCGCGGTGTCCCGTAGGCCATGACAAGCAGTCCAAGCGGCTTGGTCATCGGTCATCCTCCTAGCACAAAATAAGCGATCCAGCGTTCCGTTGAGACCGTTGAGGCTGGATCGGCCGTCCAATCAACTGTGTGCACTGCCTGGCTTGTACGCGTGCACGATGTCCACCAAGTGTTTGAGCACACCGATGTCTGTCGTGGGCTTGACGCCGTGGCCCAAATTGAAGATATAGCCGGGCTGTTCTGTGCCTTCAGCCAGAATGTCCAAGGCAATCCGTTCGATCACGTCGTTCGGGGCATACAGCATGGCGGGATCGAAATTCCCTTGCAGTGCGACGGCTTGGCCGACGCGTTGGCGGGCGACAGACAGCGGTACGCGCCAATCGACGCCGATGACGGTCGCGCCAGTCTCGGCGAAATCGCCAAGCAATTCTCCCGTGTTGACACCGAAGTAGATGAGCGGTACGCCGAGTTCGCGAAGTTCTTGAAAAATCCTCGTCACTACTGGCTTGACGCTCTGCCTGAATTGCGGCACGGCCAAGCTGCCCACCCATGAGTCGAACATTTGCAAAGCTGCCGCGCCCGCGGCAACTTGGGCTTTGCCATAGGCAATCACCATGTCCGCCAGCTTGTCCATCAACTTCGCCCACAAGTCGGGCCGCGCCGCCATCATCGTCTTCGTGTTCAGATAATCGCGCGATGGACTGCCCTCAATCATGTAGCTGGCGAGTGTGAACGGCCCGCCCATGAAGCCAATGAGAGGAACGGACAATTCGCGTTTCAGCATGCGGATGCTCTGCATCACATGAGGCAGGGATTCCTCCGCGTCAAACAGGCGCAACCGATCCACGTCGGCCTCTGACTTGATGGGCGTGTCGATCACGGGGCCAACGTGCTCCTTGATCACAAAAGGCAGTCCCATGGCCCCGACGGGAACCATAATATCGGAAAAGAGAATCGCCGCATCGACACCGAGCTTGTCAACGGGCATTTTGGTCACTTCGACGCAAACTTCAGGATGCTCGCAAATCTCCACCAGTGTGTACTTTTGCCGGATCGCTCGATAGTCCGCATCGTACCTTCCGGCCTGGCGCATGAACCACACGGGCACCGTCGCCGTCGTTTCCATGTTGCAGGCTCTCAAAAATAGGTCATTCAACAATGCCGTTGCTCCATTCGACACCCAGTTGAAGCCGCGCTGTGCGAGGTCAGGCCGGATGGGCCTCCGTGAACCGCCGCGCGACGGGCGTCCCCGTAATCACTACCCCTACAGTTATACCCATTTCGTTCGCCTGCTTGCAATGCTAGAACCCATTGTGCTAACAATTTGTAAGAAGGAGTTCGTGAAACTGTCATTTGCGTTTGCCAAAGCGTATAATAGTGAACCATAAGGTAAAGAGGAGGGAACGCTCGTGAGTTTGGAACTGGATTTCTACCAAATGATGATTCAACCGATGCGTGACGAGCTGACTGATATAGGTTTCCGCGAGCTTCGTACGGCTGAAGAAGTCGACGAAGTGATGGCGGAAAAGACCGGGACGACGTTCTTCGTTGTCAATTCGGTATGCGGATGCGCAGGCGGCATCGCTCGTCCGGCGGTCGCGATGGCGCTCGAGAACGACCATCGTCCGGATCGTCTCGTGACCGTGTTTGCCGGTCAGGATAAAGAGGCAACCGCGCGTGCGCGTGAATTTTTCACCAACATGCCGCCCTCGTCGCCGTCCTTCTTCTTATTTAAGGACGGGGAATTGGTCGGAGTGCTGCATCGCCACGACATCGAAGGATCTCGCGCAGACATCGTTGCGGGCAAGTTGATGTCCTTGTTTGACAAGTACTGTGACCCTGTGAAGAAGTAACAACGACACCTTGGGTGGTTCTTCAGGCGGTTTGTCCTTTGCCGGAAGACAATGGGCTGTCCTGCGTGGCTTTGGCCATGCGGGGCAGCCCATTTCGTCGGTGCATGGGTTGAACGGCATGGTAAGATGGAATTAATAAGCTTGAGGAGCGGTCGATGATGGAGAATTTCACGCTTTGGCGGCCAGTACAAGCCGTCTTGCCAGATGTCCGGAACATTCTGTGTGTGGGACGCAATTATCGCGATCACGCGAGTGAACTCGGCAATTCCGTTCCCACGGAACCGATGATCTTCGGCAAATTCACACACGCTTTGGCCGCCGCTGCCGGCACCGTTCTGTTGCCGCCTCAGCGGAGCGTCGTGCACCACGAATTGGAGATCGTGCTGTACATAGACAAACCCGCTGCCGCCGGGAGCCGTGCGGAAGAGGTCGTTGGCGCAATCGCGCTGGGGCTCGATCTCACGGATCGCGAAGCACAGTCTCGCCTGAAAGAGAAAGGTCATCCCTGGGAGTTCGCCAAGAGCTTCGTTCGATCCGCGATTCTGAGCGATTTCTATCGGTTTGACACGTTTGACGATGTACAGAGATCGACGTTCGAACTGCTCGTCAACGGTTCGTCCCGCCAAGTCGGTGAGCCGCGGGACATGGTCTTCTCCTTCGACACGCTGATTGATTACTGCGCCCGACATTTCGGATTGCGGCCAGGCGACATTCTGTTCACAGGAACGCCTGCAGGCGTCGGTCCGCTGAAGGCGGGGGACGACGTCGTCATGCGCCTGAACGGGGAAGACATCGCCCTGTTTCAGATGGGGCAGGCCAATATCGAGGGGGTACTTGAGTGAGCGGAAGCGCGATGGACAGTTATCTCGAAGCAATCTACGTACTGCGTGCGGAAGGCGAACAGGTGTTGGCGTCGAAAGTGGCCGATTACCTTGGCGTCTCGCGCCCGACGGTATCGCAAACCATCCAGCGCATGATGAGTGCGGGTTACGTGCAGACGGGCGAGTCGAAAGAACTTCTGCTCACGCCTGAGGGTCTGCAGAGGGCAGAGGGGATCGTCCGCAAACACCGGCTCTTGGAACGGTGGTTGACCGACGTTCTGGGCTTGGATTGGGCTGACGCGCACGTCGAAGCGGCGCGCTTGGAAAACAGCGTCTCGCCGCTCGTCGAAGGGAGATTGGACGAGATGCTCAATCATCCGACCACGTGCCCTCATGGCAATGTGATTCCCGGCAACGGATTCGAGCAGCCGAAGGGTGTATCGCTTGCGGAAGCTCCGGTTGGCGAACCGCTCGAGGTCATCCGGATCGTCGAGGTCGCCGAGGAAGATCTGGAGTTGCTTCGATTTTTCCACCGCAACGGGCTGGTGCCTGGGGAAACCGTTCGCGTTGAGCCGCAGCAGCAGTTTGAAGCGGGCATTCCGGTGATTGTCAGGGGTCAAAGCATTTCGCTCGATGCGGAAATCGCCGCTCGCGTTCAGGTCAAACGCTTGTCGGAGCAGGCGGTTGCCTCGGTCACCGAAGCATAGAAGAACGTCATTTCGTCCATCTTAACCGCGAAGTCATGCGGAATGAGGTGGACTTTTTGTTTTCAAAGCGTCTTTCAAGATTTGTATATTGCGTTCGATCGGCGATGCAGGTTCGCGTCTGGCGAGGCGTGATTGGAGGTATCTCGGCGGTTTGTCTGGTCTTTGGCCTTGTCGGGGGCCAGCCTGTCATGGCGGCCGACAAGGGACCGTATGTCAACGCAAAAGCGGCGATTGTCTACGACGCCACCACGAAGAAGGTGTTGTATGACAAACATGCCGACACGCCGATGTATCCAGCAAGTACCACGAAGCTGATGACGGCCATCTTGCTCGTGCAGCATCTCGATCCCGACAGTCCGGTATACATCGGATCGACAGCAGCGCGACAACCTCGCGTGCGCCTCGGTGTCAAACCGGGTACGACCATCACCGCTGAGCAGGCTTTGAACGCCATTCTGATGAAAAGCGCCAACGACGTCGCCTACGGCGTCGCGGAAACCGTCGGCGGTTCGCAAATGGGCTTTGCTCGAATGATGAATGTACAAGCGCGCGTGCTTGGGTGTACACACACGCAATTTGTCACGCCGAACGGCTTGCACGAGGAGGCGCACACGACGTCCGCAAAGGATATCGCGCTCATTCTCGCAGAGGCGATCCGCTATCCTCGCATCGTGACCGCCATGCAAACACAGTCTGACGTCGTCGCAGGGAAGACCATTCGCAACGGCAACCGACTGTTGTACAGCACCCCTGCCTCCGTTGGCACATTTATCGGCGGCAAAACGGGATTCACTTCGAAGGCCATGTACTGTCTGGCGACGGCTGTGCGTCAAGACGATGGACATATCCGAATCAGCGTCGTCTTCGGCGCTCCTCGTAAAAGTTTGATGTACCGCGAGACAATTCGCCTTCTCGCGTGGGCGAATCGACAATCGGAGGCCTGAGACTCGCCTGCCCCCATGGTCAACTGTCGAATTTCTGCGAAAGTTGACAAGCAGCACACTCATACCCTGTATTACAACAGGCGAATGGGGGCGGCGACATGGGCAAGAGTATCGCGCTGGCGTATGTGCTCTGGTTCTTTCTGGGTTACCTAGGAATTCATCGGCTCTATTGCGGACGCGTCTTCAGCGGACTCGTGATGGCTGCGTGCACGGTCATCGGCGGCTTGACCGCGGCCATTTTCATTGGACATATTCTGCTGTTCATCGTCGGCATTTGGTGGCTGCTCGATCTCGTCCTCACCGCCCGCATGTGCGGCTACCGCGGTTGATATGACCTGGGAACGGCCGTATAATATGCAGATGTCGTTTGCTTTCGCGCAAATGCCGGACAAATCAAGTTGAATCATGACAAAATCACAATTTACGATACAAAGAGAGGTATTTTCTATGAAAGTCCAGATTGCCGGCGTACAGTTGGACAACCCGGTCATTCTCGCGCCGATGGCAGGCGTGTGCAATCCTCCGTTTCGCATTTTGGCCAAGGAGCTCGGCGCCGGCATGGTTTGCGCCGAAATGGTGAGCGACAAGGCCCTGATTCACGGCAGTGAAAAGTCCCAGCGAATGTTGACGATTTTGCCGGACGAGCATCCGGTCAGTCTTCAGTTGATGGGTTACGATAAGGATTCGATGGAGAAGGCCGCGGAAATGGTTGGGGAGACCAATGCCGATTTGATCGACATCAACATGGGCTGCCCCGTTTTGAAAATTTACAAGAACGGAAGCGGCGCGGCTTTGGCGAGAGATCCCAAATACGCGGCCGAGATCGTCCGCGCCGTCGCGAGTCACGTGGATAAGCCGGTGACGGTGAAATTTCGCAAGGGTTGGGACGATGATCACGTGAATGCCGTCGAGGTCGCCCTGGCGGTTCAGGAAGCCGGAGCACAGGCGGTGGCGGTGCACGGGCGGACCGCGAAACAGATGTACAGCGGACAAGCCGACTGGTCCATCATCCGGAAGGTCAAGGAAGCCGTCCATATTCCTGTGATTGGCAACGGCGACGTGACGGGGCCGCTGGAAGCGAAACGGATGCTTGAGGAAACGGGTTGCGACGCCGTCATGGTGGGGCGCGCCGCGCTCGGCAATCCGTGGATTTTCCGCGAGATCGCACACTATTTGGAGACAGGCGAGTTTCTGGCAGGGCCGGATGTGGAGGAGCGCATCGCGGTGACGCTGCGACACATGCGTTTGCTGGTCGATCACAAGGGAGAAGACATCGGAGTTCGCGAGATGAGAAAGCACGCGGCGTGGTACATCAAGGGACTGCCGGGATCGGCGGAGATGCGCACCGTGATCAACCAACAGACAACGATGGAGGGCATGGAACGCGCGCTGCGGTCGTACGTCGAACAGATGCTTCAGATGCGATCCGCGTGACGCCCGCATTCGACGAGCAGGCGATGGCTCTCTGTGAAGAGGACGTGGCAAGTCATGAATCGGCTGAGTTGGCGGGACTGGCTGACTGGTTGGGTCGTTCCGATTGTCATTGGTATCGGCATTGCGCTTGGCATTCGAGCGTGGGTGGTGAGCGCCGCGTATGTGCCGTCGGCATCCATGGTTCTGGCGATTCCCAACCCATGTTACATTCTGGACAATAAGCTGGCGTTGGACGTTCACGGCGTCCGTCGCGGCGAAGTGGTTGTCTTCCACTTTCCAGACGACCCGACGCAGTTGTATGTGAAACGCGTCGTCGGTCTCCCTGGCGACACCGTTACGGTGACCAACGACGCGGTGTATGTGAACGGCAAGAAGCTGAATGAGCCAGACATCACACAGCCGAATCTGCGGGGGTTTGGAACGTACCGCGTTCCAGCGGGTCACTATTTTATGATGGGTGACAACCGCTCCGTGTCATACGACAGTCGGTTTTGGGCACAAAAGTACGTGGCTCGCAAGGCCATTGTCGGCGAAGCGGATTTTGTCTTGTTCCCCTTATCCAAGTTCAAACGGATTCCCCAACACTTCTAAACCGCCGTCTCATTCTTCGGGCGTTGCACCTTTCGTCTCACGCCCCAGCACAGTGACGAAAATGAAGCCGACGATGAGGATGGCGAAAAACACCCCGAAGATCCATCCATACGCCAACTTTGCGCCGAGCAGCCAACCCGTGATGAACGGCGCGAGAACGCTGCCGATGCGGCCGAACCCTGCCGCCCAGCCCATGCCAGTCGCGCGGAACGCCGTTGGGAACTGTTCAACGGTGAAGATATAGGTGGCAGCGAACGCCGCGAGCATGAAGTACGACAGCAGCAAGCCAAAAATCAAGAGACTGGCTGTATTCCATGCGAATCCGAACGCGAGCGCGGCCAGCGCGGCCAGAATGATCGCCGTCGCCAGCGTCCGTTTCCGTCCCCATTTTTCCACGAGCCAAGCCGCCGTCAGATAACCGGGAATTTGCGCGAGCGTCATGACCAGCGAGTAGCCCAGGCTGTGAACCAGTGAGTAGCCTTTATCCGAGAGAACCGACGGCAGCCACAGGAACAGCCCGTAGTACGCGTAATTCATGACGAACCACAGGATCCAGGTCACGACAGATCGCGACGCAATCCCAGGCGCCCAGATCTTCTTCATCGCCTCCAGCATCGAAGTCCTCTTCTGGAGATGCTGGAATCTTGGCGTCTCCGGCAGTGAGAGCCGCAGCACGATGGAGTAAAGGGCAGGGACTGCGCCCAACAGGAACACGACTCGCCATCCGAGTGAAGGAAGCACGAAGAACGACACGAGCGCACCGACCAAGGAGCCAACCGCCCAGAACGATTCGAGCAGGACGACGCGGCGACCGCGAACGGCTTCCGGCGAGGACTCCAACACGTACGTCGTGGCCACGGGCAATTCGCCGCCGAGGCCGAGGCCGACAAAGAAGCGAAGGACAAAGAAGAGCCCAATGCCTGTGGCAAACGCGGACAAGCCTGTGGCAACGGAATAAATGAGCAGCGTGAACAAAAACAGCGTTCTCCGGCCAAAGCGATCCGCAAACAGCCCGGCGAGCGCGGAGCCAATCGCCATACCGAGTGAGCTCATGCTGCCAATCAATCCGGTAGTCGTGTGCGAGAGATTCCAATCTTTCGCCAGCACGACCAGCACGTACGACAGGATGCCGACGTCGAACGAGTCAAATAAGAGCCCAAATCCCGAAGCGGTGAGGATACGGGCTGGAGAGACCCGTTTGCTGAGTTGAACTATCGTGTCTGACACGTTTTTCACCATCTTTCGTCACGGGATATCCTCGATATATGTGGGCGACGGCCAACATGTGACAAACGGCCAGGTACAGGAGTCGGCCATCGACGTGTCGAAATAAGGAAACAGATGTAAGGTTGCAGGAGGTTTCTATGAACCAGCTTGTGTCCTATTGGATTGGCCCGTCCGGAACGGGGAAATCGTATGAAGTGGTGGAGGCGTTTCTTGAAGAAACGGCCAAGCAGCCCATCGGAGCGCCGCTGTTTTGGGTGGTTCCGAGCGATACCGCGTTCGCGGCCGAACAGATGTTGATGGAGCGGATGTCGTCGGCTTTGCGCCCAGAGGTCATTACGTTCGAGCGATTGGCGGAACGCATTCGCTCGTATGCCGCGCAACCGAGTCGGCCGACGGTGAACAGCACCGGCAAGCAGATTCTGTTGAGCTCGGCGTATCGGGATGTGCGGAGCGACCTGGGGCCGCTCCGGCAAGTGAATCCAGATGGACGATTTTTCGAGATGATCCTCGACGTGTTCGACGAATTCGCGGAGCATGAGGTGAATCTCGCCGCATTGCAAGGGGCCTTGGAGTCGGCCGCCTTGTCCCTCTCGCAATCCGACCAGCCGTTCCGCCGCCAAGCCGGCACGTCCTTGCTTGGCAAACTGCGCGATTTGTGCACGCTCTATGTGCGCTACCGCGCGCTGCTGGAGGAACGAAATTTTTTCGATCCCGCCTTCAATCTGACGGAAGCCGCCAGCACCGTCCACCAGGTTCCGTGGATCGCCGACGCGCATTTCGCGGTGGACGGATTCACCTCGTTCACGCATCAGCAAATACGGCTCGTGTCGGCCATCGCGACGGCGGGGGGGAAAGTGATCGTGATTGGCGATCGCGACGGAAGCGCGTCAGACGCAGGCGTCGGCGGGGGCCATCCGCACGAAGCCCAATCCTCGTTTCCGCGGTTACAGGATTACGCTTTGCAGGCAGGCGAGAAGGTCGGCAGTCTGTGGCTTGGCAGCGAATATCAGTTTGCACAGTTGTCGGCGGTGTTGCAGCGTGCTGGCGTCGCCATCGAAGTCCGGCGATTCAACCAGCCCAGGCGGTTTGCGCACAGCGATCTGCTGGCCCTCGAGACGGCGATACGCGAGGGCAAGAGTCTGCCCGTGCGGCGCGAGGATGCAGGTGTGACGGCAGGTGTCGATCACGGACAGCCGCCGAGCGTTCCCGGAGCGGGCGTCAGTCTGTGGGCGTGTCGCGATGAAGAGACGGAATTTCGCCAGGTCGCGAAGGCCATCACCGCGTTGGTCGAGTTGGAACGCGTTCGGTTTTCCGATATCGCCGTGGTCTGTCCTTCGATTGAGGACGAAGGCCTGCGGCTGTCGGAAATCTTCGACGAGCAGCAGATTCCGTACGCCATCGACACGTTTCCCAAATTGAGCGCGCATCCGCTCGGCCGCTTTCTCGGGGCCGCCATGAAGCTTGCCCGCGACGATATGTCGGTGGACGCCGCCGCGGCGTTCATTCGAACCGACTACGTGCAGCTTTCGCTGGCTGAGCGCGATCGGCTGGATCTCTATCTGCGCCAATACGGCGTTCAGGGCGCCGACGTCTGGCAAGCCTCGGAACCGTGGGCTTTTGCCGGACGGACGCGGCAATCCGAGGCGACTTCGGAGGTGGCGCCGGAAGATCAATTTGCCGACAAGTTGCGTCGCCGCTTGTACGCGCGGCTGGAGCCGTTTCTCGCGGCCGCTGGCCAAGCCGCCATCACGCCGATCCAGCTGGCCCAAGCTGTTTGGGGATTGTTTGAAGCATTTGACGTCCGGGCTCAGGTCGCCATATCGGTCGTGCGTGAGGACCCCGAAGTCAATCCGCTTGTCGCGAGTCAGGAGGAGCAGGCGTGGAGTCAGATCGTCGCGCTGTTGAACGATCTTGCCACGGTCCATCCCGATCTGCCGCTCGACCGATTGGACGCGCTGAGGCTCGTCCTCGAAGCGCTTGACCGCGAACGCCTGTCGACCATCCCGAGCGGCGTCAATCAAGTGTTTCTATGCGATTTTCAACATGCGAAAAACTGGACGAAACCGCATGTCTTTGTCATCGGTGCAAACGATACGACGATCCCGCTTCGCGCCCGGGCCAGCGGCCTCCTGCAGGACGATGAGCGCGAGATGTTTTCACACATTTTCGGAACGCCGCTTGGCTGGACCGAGCGCGAGACGTTTCTCTTGCTGCAGGCTGTGCCGTATCGCATCCTGACGCGGGCCAGGGAACGCCTCGTCGTCAGTTACGCGAAGTTCGTACACGGTGCAGAACGACGGCCCGCGCAACTGTTGACCTATCTCAGCGAATTGTTGAACCGGTCGTTTGACCATATCGAACCGGAGGCCATCGGCCCCGCTCATGCGGCTGATCAAAGCCTGCCAATCCTGCGTCCGCGCCAGGCACTGACCTTGCTCGTTCAAACCTTGGCCTCCATCACGTCGGCAGAAGGGGCCGACGAGATACTGCGCGTTCCGCTTGTCCAGGACATCTTGGAGTACCTGCTTCATCCACAGCAGGATGAAGGCGTCGCGGCCGCGTGGTCCCAGGGCTTGCGCGGGCTTGGCCACCGGCTGCCGAACGGACGGATACCGGAGCCAATCGCCACGGCCTTGTTTGGCTCTCCACTCAAGACGAGCGTCAACCGACTGGAGTCGTACGCCGCTTGTCCATACGCGTTCTTCCTCCGCCACGGGCTCCGGATCGAGCCCATTGCGTTCGACGACGTTCGTCCGCAGGACATCGGCAACCTGTTGCACGATGTGGTCTACGCGATGGTCGAGGAATTGAGTCAACAGGACGTCGCGCACCTGAGCATGGAGGATGTCCAACGGCTCGTTCGGGACAAGTTTGAAGAGGTGCTTCACCGTCCCCTGTATCGGGCGATGGATGCCGATGCCTTGCGGCGGATCCGTTCGCGCGATCTCGCCCGTTACGTGGACGTGGTTGGGGAGATTCTGTGGCGGCAAATGGAACGCAGCCAGTTCCGGCCGCACGCGCTCGAGTGGTCGTTCGGGCTTGGCGAAGACGATATGCCCGCGTTTCGGATCGAGGGCGACGATGGCAGTGAGATCGAACTGCGAGGGCGGGTGGATCGCGTCGATGTCTTCGAGACCGAACACGTTCGCTGGTATCGCATCTTCGACTACAAGACGCGCAGCGGCCAGCGGCTGGATCCCACCAACATCTATTACGGCCTGCAGTTGCAACTGTTGGCGTACGCGGCAGTCGTCGGGCAATTGCTGTCGGACGACAAGCCCGCGCTGCCGGCAGGCGTGTATTATATGCCGCTGGTCACGCAGCCAGATTTGCTCGATGGTCCGCTGGACGCGTCGAAAGCGCACGACGACGTGTTGAAGGTGTACCGCGCCGAAGGCTACATGGCGGCGGACGATGCCGTGATTGCGGCGATGGATGCCGATTTGCCGCGGCGCCAATCGATGCTGTTCAAGGAAGTGTACAAGCAGGACGGATCGCTGTTGAAGACTGCCAAGGTCTGGACCGCGAAGGAGTGGTCGAACGTCCTTGAGGCCGTCCAGGCGAGGATCAAAAAGCTCGCGGCGGATATCAAGACGGGCAAGGTCCCAGTCCGCCCGTATTTGCGCCAGCGGGCGGATCGGGCCTGCAACTTCTGTTCTTACAATTCGATTTGCCAGTTTGAGCATGGCCTGCATGCGACGCACTACCGCGTCTTGCGGTCGCGGCGATTCGACGAGTTGTTCGACGCCCGCGAAACCTGGAGAGATCAGGGAGAGGAGGCAAACACGCGATGAAATGGTCGCCGACGCAGGCGCGGGCCATTGGCTTGCGCGGTACACGCATGGTCGTTTCGGCGGGGGCCGGGTCCGGCAAGACGGCGGTGCTCGTCGAACGCGTTCTTTCCCTGTTGCGGGAAGACGACGGGCTCACCATGGATCGGTTCCTTGTCATGACGTTTACGGAGGCTGCCGCTGGCGAAATGCGACAACGGCTCGCGAGCGGAATCGAGTCCGCCGTCGAAGCCGCTCGGGCGGCTGGCGACGAACGGCTTGCGCGCCGCTTTCGCCGCGAACTGGACCTGCTTTGGCAGGCGCAGATTTCGACCATTCACAGCTTTTGTCTTAGCGTGATCGAACAAAATCCCACGGTTCTTGGGCGATCTCCACGGTTTCGGCTGATGGCGGACAACGAACAGAAAGTCGCCCTCCGCCGCTTCGCCGAAGAAACCGTCCGACAGGCGCTCGCCGAGGAGCCGTTCGCGACCGAGGTCCGGCAGATGATGACCTTCCTGCGGCTGACCGACGCGAGATCGCTCACGCGCGTGCTGATTCAGTTGTACGAATTGGCAAGGTCCCAGGTCGATCCGGTCGACTGGTTGGACCAGGCCGCGAATGCGTATCCGCTTCACGCGGCTGACCCAAGCACGCCGTTTGCCGGCCTGTTCCGCCAATGGGTGGGGGACTGGCTGAGCCGGGCCGTCACGCCCGTCGAAATCGCGCTTCGTCTGGCGGAGCCTGTGGACGAACTCGCCAAACCCGCCGCATGGTTGCGCGACGCGCTGACAGCGTTGCATGCGGCTCTGGATCGACTGAACAGCCCTGGCGCGGATCTGGCGGACGTCGACCGCGAACTCCGGTTCTTCGAAGGCCGCGCGGCGTCCATTTCGTACAAGGGCTGGGAAGCGGACGAGATCAAAACGCTGCGCAAAATGGCGACGGACATCGTCAAAAAGACGCTGCTGCCCGTGTTGTCGCGCGGAGACGATGCGCTGCTCGATGACTTGATTGGCATGGCTCCGCATATTCGCGCGCTGACGTCGTTGTGCCAACGGCTGATTGACCACGCGCGGCTTCGGAAAGCGGAGGACGGCGTCCTCGATTTCAACGATCTCGAACACGATGCCTACCAGATTCTCAGTTCGGACTTGACGGCGCTTGCCAGGGCCCAGGCGAAATACGCGCATGTCTTCGTCGACGAGTATCAGGACACGAGTCCGATTCAGGACGCCATCGTCGACTTGCTGACAAGTCGCGGGGACGGCCTGTTTGCCGTCGGCGACGTGAAACAGAGCATTTATCGCTTTCGCATGGCGGAACCGTCGCTGTTCCTGGCGCGCTATCAACGATATGCGCGGGGAGACGGCGGCCAAAGCATCGATTTGCAGGACAATTACCGGAGTCGCGCCGAGATTGTCGATTTCATCAACTTCTCGTTCCGGCAACTGTTTCACGTCGAAACGACCGGTTTTGCCTACGATGAACACGTCGAAATGCGAAGCATGGCAGACTACCCGGCGCTTCCAGGCGACGAGTGCGTCGTCGAAGCGCATCTGTTCGAGCGCGATCCCGCTCGTTTCGCGAACGGCGCTCCCGAGTCGGAGGACAATCAGGGTTCGGATGGCGGGGCAGCCGACGACAGCGGCCTTCGCGATGGAGAGGCCGACGAGATCGACGAGACGGCGCTCGAACGCGAAGCGGCGTTGGTGGCCGCGCGGATCCACGACATGCTCGCACAGGAAACGGTCGTCTACGATGCGAAGCGGGGGGAGAGTCGGCCCGTCGCCTTCGGCGACTTCGCGGTGCTGATGCGGTCCGGCAAGGCCGCGTTGAATGTCGTGATCGACACGTTGGCGCGACACGGCATTCCAGCCGCAGGCAACACGTCGACGGGTTTCTACGACGCGATGGAGATTCAGTGGCTGATCCAGGCCCTGCGAGCTATCGACAATCCACTCGACTCGCTTGCGCTGGTGGCCTTGCTGCGATCTCCGCTCGTCGGCTGGGACGAGACTTTGCTGGCGCAAGTCAGGCTGGTTGCGGGTGGATCGTATTGGCACGCCGTGCAATCGGGCGCCCGCTGCCCGGCAGATCACGAGTATCGCGCGGTCGCCGAATCGTGCGCCGCGTTCCTCGAGCGGTTCGAAGGCTGGCGTCGGCTGGCGGGACGCGTCGGCGTTCGGGAACTGCTGCTGCAACTGCTGTCCGACACGAATCTTCTGCTGTATCTCGACGGCATGCCAAGAGGAGCCGCGCGGCGGGCCAACGTCGCCCAGTTGCTGCAATTCGCGCAGGCGCACGACGAACGAGAGCCGATGGCGAGCCTCTTCACGTTTTTGCAGCAATGGCGCGAACAGGAGGACGCAGAGCTGGACGTTGGCCTCGCGGCGCCGCCGGAAGCGAACAGCGTGCAGGTCATGACGATTCACCGCAGCAAAGGGCTGGAATTCCCGATTGTCTTCGTGATCGATCTCGGCAAGCAATTCCGCCTGCGTCCGGACGACCTGCCGATGCATCGCAAACTGGGTGTCGGCGCGAACGCGTTCGATCCCGCCACAGGCCAACGCTGGCGCACGATGGCCGCGATTGCCGCGCAGTACGCGGAAGCTCGCGAAACGCTTGCCGAAGAGGCGCGCATCCTGTATGTCGCGTTCACGCGCGCCAAAGAACGTTTGATCCTGGTCGGATCCTGCCGCAACCTCGAACAGCAGGTTCGGATGGCTTGTTACGCCCATGACCTGGCGGATCGCCGACTCGCCACAAGCCGCTTTTTTGCCGCGAGGACGTATCTCGATTGGATGCTTCCAGTCCTTCTTCGCCATCCGCAAGCTCGCGCGCTGCGGGAATTTGCGGGAGGTTTCGCCTTCGATGGCCGCCTGTTCGAGACGGATCGGGCCCGTTTGTCTGTGAAACTGCATGTCTTTGCGGACGAGGCGGGCAATGACGGGACGGACGTCGGCTCTTCGGATGAACTCGGCGACGCGAGAACAGGCATCGACTGGGATCGGCGGTTGCGCGAACTGACGCTCGATCCCGCCCGCCCGCGCGTCGTCCAGATTCGCGATCGCACACCGGACGCCTTCGAGATGATCTTCTCCAAGGTGACTGCGACCGACATGCGTCGCTTGCATGTGGCAACGTCGCCCTCCGGTGTGCGCCGACTGCACGTGAACGCAGCCGCTTCGCTGCTCGATGAACCGGTCTTTGTACGCGATGGCGGCGCCACCCCTCGCGATGGCGGCGTCGCGTTTCACACGTTCATGCAGCGGTGCGCGTGGCCGCCTTCCACGAGTCTGGCTGCGCTCATGGACGAGCGAGATCGACTGGTCGAAATCGGACAGCTTTCGCCCGATCTCGCCGCCGCCGTCCAATTGGAAGACGTCGCGGCGTTTCTCGAATCACCGCTTGGCAGACGGATGCAGAAAGCCCTGCGGATGGTGAGGGAGCAGCCGTTCTTTCACCGGATCGACGTGCCGGCCGAGGAAGGCGGAAAGTCGGTATCGGTGATTGCGCAGGGCGTCATCGACTGTCTGTTCGAGGAAGAGGACGGCTGGGTCGTCGTCGATTACAAGACGGATCGGGTCGACGAAGCTGGTGTCGCAAGCATGGCGCGCGAGTACGAAGCCCAGGTGGCAACCTATTTGGCGGCGTTGGCTCCGATCACGGCCGACAAGCCAGCGATTGCCTACCTGTACTTCGTCCGTCCGGCCAGGGCCGTCACCGTCCGGCCCATGAACTTGGCTGACGTGTTTCTGCGGTTGATTCATCGGGATCGAACGCGATTGAACGAGCGGGAGTGATCATTTGTGAATTCGCCGCGCATTCCCTTCAGAGTCGGGAGGAAATCGAGATGGACGAGCTTCGCTATCCGATTGGACGGTTTGTGCCGGCCGACGGATCGACAGTGGATCAGCGAGAAGAATGGCTGCAGACGATTTTGGCGTTGCCGCAAGCCTTGCGAGAGGCAATTCACGGCCTGACAGCGGAGCAGTTGGCGACGCCTTACCGTCCGGGGGGCTGGACCGTACAGCAGGTCGTTCACCATTTGGCGGACAACGACGTGCATGCATATGTTCGCTTCAAACGGGCTTTGACCGAGGAAGATCCCAACGCAGGCACGTACCGACAAGATTTGTGGGCTGAGTTGAGCGATAGCCGGGAGACCCCTGCAGAGACGTCCATCCTGTTGCTTGAAGCCCTGCGCACACGGTTCGCGATACTGGTACGACAACTCAAGCCTGTCGATCTCGCCCGCACCTTCGTCAGTCCCACACATGGCCGTGTGACATTGGAACGTGCGATTCAGATGTTTGCTTGGCATGGGCGTCACCATCTTGCACAAATCACAGGTTTGCGGGCACGCATGGGGTGGTAGACCGTAAGCTTCCCCACGCATGTGAGAAATGTACGATTACAGGAGTTGAGGCGCATGTCCATGGAGACGTACGACGAAGTGTACAGGAAGCCAGAATTCTATTGGGGCAAGGAACCAAACGAGTTGTGTCGGATGGCCATCGATGCTTGCGGGCTTCGAGGTGGAAACGTGATCGATCTCGGCTGCGGCGAAGGCAAAGATATGATTCACTTTGCGAAGCATGGCTTCCGTTCGGTCGGTGTCGACGTCTCGTTGCCTGGCCTCGAGAAAGCTGAACGCTGGGCGGCCGAGGAGGGCCTCGCGATCACCACGATCCACGCACACCTCGACGATTTCGCCCTGTCGGAGATGTACGACATGGTCTATTCCAGTGGTGCATTGACGTACCTGCATCCGCAGCGACGGGACGAGAAGTTTGAAAACTACAAGGCGTGCACCCGCGTCGGCGGCCTCAACGTGTTCAACGCGTTCGTCGAGAAGCCGTTCCTCGAGACGCCGCCCGACTGGGGCACAGACGAATACTTCTACAGGTCCGGGGATTTGCTGCGCTACTATTGGGACTGGGAGATCCTTGCATTTGAAGAAGTCATTTTCGACTGCAACTCGAGCGGCGTCCCGCACAAACACGCCATGGACGTGTTGATCGCGCGGCGGATCCGCTGAGGGAGCGATCGGACTGCCACACGCTGTGCCGGATGTGAAGATGGCCGCGCGCGGGAGACCGCGCGTCATGCTCTCGTGTCTCATCACTCTATTGTCGAACTTGGAATAGACGATCAAGAGTGAATGGAACGCGATAACGTGGGCGATGTTGCTAAGGACGGACCGCTCCAATTCAGATAGGATCGTTCCTGTTGCAATTGGTGACGCGGTCTTTTGGGAACAGGGAGAATGGCATGAAACGAAGACGGACGTTGGCTTAACTGCGATTGTTATAGAATCGGATGCGCTAGATCCTGCACAATTTATGCCGCTCCGGAAATAGACTCTTCAGGAATTCGGTGGGAAGCTAATACATGATGAAAGAAGGCGCAAATCATAGTCTCCGTACACCCATCAGGTATTCAGAGTGATAGCGCAACTCATGGAGGTCAGAGCAGAAAATGCTGCGAGTCATGACGTTCGTGATCTGCTGTTTGGCTTTCATTGCAGCAACAGTTTCGCTCTACATTGTACAGGATGCAGCTACGTATATGACGCTCGTCGTGGGCTTATTTCTCTTATTCTTGTTTACGAATTCACGAAATTTTCGAACGGGGTATAGGGCACTCGTTTTTTCACTGTTATATGGATTCCTATCTGTTCAGGTCGTCTATACAGCGATAACTGGCACGATGAACCAGAGTGTCACAGCGGACCCAATGTTTCTGCCAATCGGGATTGGCTTTGTCTGTACCACGGTCATTGTCGTCTTGTTGACCACGGACGCTGGATTGAGGTTAGTGCGTTTTGTCAGGTGGCTTTGGAGAACGTTGCGCATGAAGTAGCAAGCTCATTTCGGTCGTGCATGATTACGCTCACTGGCAAAACAAGTCGAAAGTTGCTAAGATAAGGCGAAATATTGTGTACTTTTACCGGACAAATGTGGTGGTGGCGCATGCTTGTTGGAACCGTTGAAAGAGAGGCTGTGGGTATCTTGGCACCTGGAGATGGATATCGAATCATCGGATTCAAGAACGTGAGTATTGACCAAGAGTCGAAACGAGTCGCGCTTGATTTATGGTTCGAGCCGGATGGCGAAAAGTTGATAAGGGTATCCATGGACATGGTAACGGATGAAATTCGGGTCATTGATGGCTCTTGGGATCGCCTGATGAAGAAGTACACTGATTATGCAGATTCACACGGGTGGAAGAGGCAATCACTGACTCCTGAGGGCTTATCCGACGGTTTGCGGAGTTGGGCTAAATACAAACTAGCAACCGTGCAACCCTGAGACGACCTCATGCCTGCGACCATCTGCATTGCTCTCTGTCTCCATCGAAAAACCTGCGAAATCCCCGGGGAAATTCCTTAACAGGAGTGGTTCACATGTTCGAATGGTATCGTAGCCCGAATTTCACAAAGGCCGATACGTTGGTCTCTTGTGCATCGTCATGCATCGATTGATCGGCACCGTGAAGGCCGACAGGTTTGAACTGTCAACGAGCCTGTCACTCATGATGATGTTTTTGAGGCGGCAAAGACGTGGATTTTAACCAGCATGAATCATTAGCCCGTGTCAGTCAGGACCATCTGAAAATTCGCACTATCTTAGCACCTTGTTTTCCTGTTTGGAGGCCCATAGACATGAGCGCGCAAGGGAGGCCGAGTCATGGCAAAGCGAGTCGCAGCCATCTATGATATTCATGGAAACGCCGCGGCATTAGACGCTGTCTTATCAGAAGTTGAACAATGCGGCGTTGATACCATTGTAGTTGGCGGGGATCTAGCCTGGGGACCGCAGCCTGGACTCGTCATGGAACGGTTGATGTCACTTCGCGGAAACGTGCATTTCATAAGAGGCAACGCCGACAGGGAGGTTGGACAACGGTACGGAGTTGATCAAGGTCTTGATGATGGGACCGCCGAGATCAATCAATGGTGCTCAGATCAACTCACCCCCAAACAGATCGATTTCCTGAACGGATTGCAAGAACATGTAACGATACACATCGATGGGCTTGGTGAAGTCCTGTTTGTGCACGGTTCCCCGCGGAGCGATGAAGAAGCGATTCGAAAAGATACCCCAGAAGCTGAAATTGCGGCGATGGTCGATTCGGTAAAACAGTCTACAATCGTTTGCGGCCACACGCACATTCAATTTGACCGCACCGTACTTGGAAAACGAATCATCAACGCTGGCAGTGTTGGGCTCCAAAGCGCGGCACGAGGAGCCTGCTGGGTTTTGCTCGGTCCGAATGTGGATTTGCGGGAGACGGCGTATGATTACCATCAGGCCGCCGAACAGATACGTCAATCCGGCGTACCCATGGCGAATGATTTTGCCAATCACGTCTTGAATCCACCAACCGACGGACCCTAAATGTACAGAATCGCTGGGTACACGAGTTGATGGCTTTGGATGCGTGTTTGTGATCGTTGGTTCTGAGATAGTCAAAATAGGGGCGATCTGACGATGGACAGTCTTCGAATTCGACGCTTACGCTCTGAAGAACAGTTCCCCATGCCACTGCTGTTGCTTGCCGATCCATGTATCAAATCCGTCGAGAGTTATATTCACCGTGGGCATTGCTTTATTGCTGAATCGAAGGGCGAAATGATTGGGGTGTATGTCCTCATTGATACGCGACCACAAACGGTCGAACTGGTGAATGTTGCGGTTGCGGAGGAAGAACAGGGTAGAGGGATCGGCAAGCATTTGGTTCTTCATGCGATAGAAACCGCAATTTCAATGGGATATAAAACGATTGAGCTGGGAACAGGGAACTCCAGCGTCGGCCAGTTGGCCCTGTATCAAAAATGTGGTTTTCGCATCGTCGGTGTGGATAGAGATTTTTTCACTCATCATTACGACGAGCCCATCTATGAGAACGGAATCCAGTGCCGTGACATGGTTAGGCTTGCTTTGAATTTGTAGTGACGTTACGCGAGCTTGACGTCGGCATCCGATCCGTCTCCAAGAAGACCGTCTCAAGACGCGTATACACTGGTGGTTGCCGCGCTCATGATGCCGGCAGGGTTGCTCGGTGATCGATTCGGGAGCAAGAAATTGATTCTTGGGGCGTTCTAGGGCGATAACCATACTACTGGTTGGGACCATGCTTTCTCTACCACTTGGCCCCATCATCGGTGGTTGGTTGTTGGAGCACTTTTGGTGGGGATGGATCTTTCTAATCAACGTGCCCGTCGTGATCGTTACCATCATCGCAATTGCAATTCGATTACCAAAATCGGAACGATCCGCCACAACACACATCGATGTCTTTGGTTCATCCGCTTTTAGCATTGGGTTGGTCTGCACGACATATGGCATCATTCAGGCCGGAGTCTTGCACGATGAGTATGATCGCTGGATTGTGGAGGCCCTCGAAGCACAGCCGCCCGAATTAGGTCCCATCGAAGCGTTACGAAATGCCGTCCGAGAAACGGTTGCTGGCATGTCTGAGGACGATCTGCTCGTCGAACGAGCGCGCAATCAATTAATTTCGTCGTTCTATTCAGCGGAGAACTCCGACGTGAACATTCCATCTTGGCGGTTTGGTTGGAAGGCTCCCGTACGGCAGGCAGTTGGCGGGAGGCTGTGCGAAACCTCCCGCTCTTATGGTCCATGGGCGAACACGAGAGATGAATATGGTTCACAATTCCTGCGACCTGGACATCCAGAAGGTCATGGGCGCATGGAATCACGGGACGCTAAACTGCGTTCGCCAATGTACCCATCGGGACGAATGACGATGGTGGTACCGTCCACGGCATCGTAGGCAGCGAACGCGTGTCCTTCGACGTCGACGACGTATGCGCCGCTGGGAACAGACTGGCCTGGTCGGAGCACCGCATAGGCGTGTGGTTCGTCCGGAGCTGCGGCGCCGAAGACGAGGCGGGTCCCGTGCGGACCGCGATAGAGATCGAACAACCGGATCGCGTTACCCTCGGGGCCCATCACGGGTGCGTCTGGCGCGCGATCACCTGGAACGAGCCTGCCTTCTGATGTACGATAGCTCACATCCAACTGGCGGGTGTTCACCCCGCGTTCGTGCGCGTCCTCGGCACCATCCTTATACCGTTGCATGAGCTTCGTGCTGATTTCCAGTACCTTCGCCGCCACCGCGCGCCGCTCAGTCTCGTAGCTGTCGAGCAATTCCGGCGAGCCGTCTGCGAGTTTCCAGCCAAGGTTGTAGGCGTCCTGTACGCCGGTGTTCAGTCCCTGGCCACCCGTAGGAGGATGCACGTGTGCGGCGTCGCCAGCCAGGAATACCCGCCCGATCCGGAAGCGTTCGGCGAGCCGAACATTCGGCCGCCACACGGTCGACCACGTGACATTCACGACTTGCACGTTCGCATGGACCGCATCGAGTTTACGCTGGAGGGTGTCCAGAGAGGTATCGCTGTCCCACTCGGACAGAGGGGCGTTGAATTGGAACAGTCCGCCTGTGTTCGGCAACGGGCTGAGACCAACCCCGGTCATCGGATCATCGGCCGTGGCGAGCCAGTATCCGTATTCGTGATCGAGCCCGTCCACAGCCACATCTCCGAGGAGCATGCGGATTGAGCTGTCTGTCACACCTTCGAACGCGATGCCAAGCGCCCTGCGCACGGTGCTGTGCCCGCCGTCGGCCCCGACGAGATACGACGCTCGCGAGATCTCGCCAGTGGATAGGTGCACTGTGACACCATCCGAGTCCTGTGTGAAGCTGACGAGTTCCGTGCCTAATTCCACGTGTACGCCAAATTCCTCCAATCGATTGCGCAGGATAGCCTCGGTTTGGGACTGACCGAGGACCCAGGCGTTGGGATAGGGAATGTCCGGCGTCGGTTGCAGCGGTTCGGCCATCCGCCGCTCGGTTGCAAATTTTCCGTCGAGGTACACCCTTATCGTCGGCAAGGATCTGCCCTGTGCGAGCACTTGATGGAGAACGCCGAGATCTTCAAATACTTCGAGCGTGCGCGGTTGCAGCCCGTCCCCTCGCGATCCGGCGAAGAATTCAGTCGCCTTGTCGATGATGCGGACATCGAGTCCACGGCGAGCGAGGTCAATGGCTAACGTAAGTCCGGTCGGGCCAGCTCCTGCAATCATCACATCCATGATTCAGTACATCTCCCTTTCATAAAGTTTCCTGGAAACTATACTAGTCTAAACAGACGGCAAGATCAATATCGTTTCCAAGAAACTTTTTTGGTGACGCGCTCTCCACTATAATGAGACTCAGGACGATGAAGGAGACTAGTCATGGAACGCTTTCAAAGCAACGATCCTGTTGAGCGGAACGATGGGCATGAAGTCAAGACTTTGATGAATGAAATCATTCGTTTGATCGTGCAGTTGCAACAACGTATCGAATTCGACGAAGAGAAACAATGGCTTCGAGCACACTGTGAAAATCCTGTCCTGCAGCAGATGGTGGATAATATGACGACAATGACGCTTCATGTCCTCGACACCATTGGTCGCTGTCAGCCTGTCAATGGAATTACCATCTCGAAGGAGATGCAGGTTCCGAAGGGCACGGTGTCTAAGATCACACGAAGATTAATGAAAAGCGAACTGATCATCGCGGGGAGCATTCCTGAAAACAGGAAGGAAATTTACTTTCGCTTGACCCCGTTGGGACACGAACTGTTTGGCCTTCATCGAATGCTCCACGAACGAATCGATGAGGGCGTTCAGAGGTTCTTTCAAAAGTATGATGTCAATGAGCTCCGCTTTATCGTGTCGTTCCTCAGAGACGGCTTGGCGTCTCCATGGATTGCACCCGAACCTGATGAGGTCGATTAGGGACTCAGAGTCATCGTGACACGGTTCTTCGACTGTCGCGGCGACGAGGCGATAGAATCTCTTCATGGTGGGATCAGGTTGGGGGGCGTGATCGGTGACAGAACAACAAACGGTGAAAGAATATATCGTCGCAACGACAAAACACAGAAGCGAAATTGGGTAGGAACCAACGGAACGGCAGTCGCCGCCATTCTCATCGCGATCGCCGGCACCATGGCCCGCCTGCGCATGCCCAGCGTGGGGACCTTGCACATGTCACGACGGTTTCGAATCATACGCGATCGCAAAACCGAACGGAAAATCAATCCGCAAACCCAGACAACGAATTCACCAAGTAATGTGCCGCTTGGATCGAATGTGGTCCGCGCGATAGCCCTACACATGGACTCACCCCGCCAAACGCAAGGCTCGTGCGATGGAGACAACGGGAGACTCAGATGAGGCAGATCGAAGATGCATTTCTGGGCTCGTCGCTCAATGCATTTTACCTTCCCTTGTTTATAACCAAGGGAGATGCCTATGTTGGCGTTCAATCGCACGCTCATGTGATCACGCTTCATTTCAAGCGCATGACGTTCATCCAAAACCGCAAAACGATTGCGCCGAGCGGCACCGTTCTAGGTGGTAGGGGAGATAGGTGGTAGGGGAGATAGGTGGTAGGGCAAATAAGCGGCCCAGGGCCGCTTATTTCGATGAAATGGCCGAATGGATGGCAAATAGGCGGCCGTGGGCCGCTTATTTGCTTCCGTATCCGCCGGAATGGCGTGGTTGCGGCGATTTAAGCGTCTGTGGGCCGCTTATTCGTCGCGGCTGAGATAATTCGACACACTTAAGCGGCCCACGGCGGCTTATTTGGCGTGTGCGTCCCCCGTTCGCCAGGGATCGTGCGGTGGGGCGATCGCGGAGGTGGGGGGCGGCGTGATCGGGCAGGCTCGCGCAGTTGGCAGGCAGTTGGCAGGGGGAAATAAGCTGCCCTGGGCCGCTTATTTCGATGAAATGGCCGAATGGATGGCAAATAGGCGGCCGTGGGCCGCTTATTTGCTTCCGTACCCGCCGGAATGGCGTGGTTGCGGCGATTTAAGCGTCTGTGGGCCGCTTATTCGGCGTGACTCAGATGATTCGACACACTTAAGCGGCCCACGGCGGCTTATTTGCCGTATGCATCCCCGCCCGACGCCCCGACGCCCCCACGCCCATTGCTCGCCGCCGGTGCAGATTTGGCAGTATCATGGATGCGGGCAGGTGCGGACAGGCTGAAGCCAAGCGCTGTTCATTTTGCGTTCATCTTTCCGTGGGATCATCCCACTTAGCGATGTCACTGCAGTATGGGGAGGTCCATATGACTCGGATTTTGGTGGTTGACGACGATCCGTATATACGCGAATTGGTTCGCTTGAATCTCGAACGCGATGGTTTTGATGTGTGCGAAGCGGGAGATGGACGCGAAGCACTGCGTCTATTGGGCGAGATGAAGGTCGATGCGGCCGTGATCGACATCATGATGCCGAATGTCGACGGCTGGGCGTTGTGTCGCGAGATTCGCGAGCATTCTTCGTTGCCGATTTTGATGCTGACGGCTCAGGGCGAAACTGTGCAGAAGGTCAAGGGTTTGCAATTGGGTGCGGACGACTATGTCGTCAAGCCGTTTGAGCCGGTAGAACTGGTCGCTCGCGTCCGCGCGCTGCTTCGGCGATATCGAATCAGCATGGAGCAAGTGATTGAACTTGGGGGCTTGCGCCTCGATTACCGGACGCGCGAGGCGTCGTATCAGGGCGACGATATCGCGCTTCCGCCGAAGGAATTTGAACTGCTGTTCAAGCTGGCGAGCTATCCTGGGCAAACGTTGTCTCGCGATCAACTGATTGAGGACATCTGGGGCTACGATTTTGACGGGGACGAACGGACGGTCGACGTCCATATCAAGCGGCTTCGCGACAAATTTTCGGAGGAGCGCTGTTCGTTCAAGATCCGAACCATTCGGGGCCTCGGATACCGTTTGGAGGCGGAAGGGTGATGCGGGAGAGACGGGGGCTGAACGTTTGGCGGATCGGCTGGCGGATCGCCTCGGCGCTCGCTGCGGCATTCGCCGCATTCTCGCTGGGGTATTTGGTAAGCGCATGGTTGTATCGGGAGATCGGCGTTAAGCCCAGTCCGTATCTTTGGCAGATGACGTCGGTCGCCATCGGGATGCTGCTGTTTGGCGTGACAGGAGGCATGATCGGCAGGGTTGCCGCGCCGCGTCAGAGGGCGTTCGTGCAGTCGGTGATCGAGGTGATCCGCAGGCTTGCCAAGGGGGATTTCAACGTTCGGGTCGATCTCGGCATGGCCGAGGATCCGAGAGTCGAACACCATCCGTTTTTCGAATTGGTTCACAGTATCAACGACATGGCGCAAGAATTGGCTCAGCTCGAACAGATGCGTCAAGAGTTCATCTCCAATGTGTCTCACGAAATTCAATCGCCGCTGACGTCGATTGTCGGTTTCGTCGACGCCTTGAAGCAGCCCGACCTAGCGCCAGATCAGCGGAACCACTATCTGCAGATCATCGAGACCGAGAGCCGCCGTTTATCGCGTCTGAGCGATAATTTGCTGAAACTGACCTCGCTCGAATCAGGATACCATCCATTTCATCCCGAATCGTATCGATTGGATAGGCAGCTTCGCGATGTGGTGTTGTCGCTGGAGCCGTTGTGGCAACGAAAATCCATTCAGGTCGATCTCGATCTCGCAAGCACCTCGTTCGTCGGTGATCGAGATTTGCTCAATCAGGTCTGGATCAATCTGCTCGCAAACGCGATCAAGTTCACGCCCGAAGGCGGTTTCGTCAGGATCGCGTTGGAAACGAACGACATGTTTGTATGTGTTCGGCTTCAAGATACAGGAATCGGGATTGCCGATGACGAAAAGATACATATCTTCGAACGGTTTTATAAGGCGGATAAGGCCCGTGCGCGCGGCGAATCTGGCAGCGGTCTCGGTTTGTCCATCGTCAAGCGGATTGTCGACATGCACGGCGGCGAGATCGCGGTAGACAGTCAACTGGGCCAGGGGACCACGTTCGTTGTCAAACTGCCGAATCGCGAGTCGGGGTCGATGTGAGGGAGGAGCAGCGCTGTTTCTCGGTCAATAGCACACATATTCCAATCATGGGGTGAAACGATGGAAATCTTGTCGAAGGACGCTTGGCGTCGCGCCCGTCGGTTTATCGATGAACACGCCAGAGAGATCGACCTTTCGCTTGCCGCATTCTACTTCGACGGCGGATCAATCGATAGCGTCCGTCACGCGCTGCAAGCTTATCAAAATGAGGATGGCGGCTTCGGCCGGGCTATAGAGCCAGATTTTCGTCTGCCGGCGTCGTCGGCCATGGCCACGACGGTTGGCTTGCAATATGCGGTGGAGTTGGGCCTGACCGCCCGCGATCCCATCGTCCAGCGAGCCATCCAGTACCTTCTTGACACATTTGATGAGGCGGCTCAGCGCTGGCACGCGGTACCTGACGAGGTCAACGAATACCCTCACGCCCCCTGGTGGACCTTCGATCCGACGACTGGCCGATGCGGCGTCGAGGGCACGTGGGCCAATCCCAATGCCGAGATCGTAGGGTATCTGTGGCGTTACTCAGCGCTCGTCCCTGAGCCGTTTTTGCAGGCGATCACGGACAAAGCCATGACCGAACTGGATGCCTTGCCAGCCCCCATCGACATGCACGATTTTCTCTGCTATCAGCGGCTCGCCGAAAGTCTCTCACAGTCGCATCGATCGCACATTCTCGCGCGCTTGGCCCCATCGGTTCACCGCACCGTCGCGATCGATCCCGCAGAATGGGAGGGATATGCAGCCAAGCCGCTCAACATTGCGTGGTCGCCGCGAAGCCCGTTCACGCCTCCCCTGCGGGAAGCGATTGACGCCAATCTCGATTACGAGATTCAGCATCTCGGCGAGGATGGCGCTTGGCACCCCAACTGGTCGTGGTTCGGCGAATACGAAGAAGATTGGGCAAAGGCACAAGTGGAATGGGCAGGGCATCTTACTGTCAAGACGCTCAAAGCGTTGCGTGATTTCGATCGCGTCGAACTGGACTGACCTGTACGTCGCACCAGCTTCGCTTTTGTGGTTGACATGGTTGAATTGCCATGTTATGGTCAATACGCGTCAAGCATACACGTTGATCTAAGGGAGGTCGTCATACATGCGGCAACTTCATGGAGTTATCTCATCCAATTTCATAAGCTTGTCGATTTCGGCTGACCTCGTTGTGCGTGTGCGATAGTTTTATCCAATCGAACACATCACTCCAGGCGGTAAGCCTGGGGTGTTTTTGTTTCCATTTCCACTCATATCCCCAGGCCTCCTCATGGAGATGTCACAACGAAGCCGAATGGACAGCTTTGTGACCGAATCCATCCTGAAGGAGGCTTATTTGTGAAATCCCCGGATTCATCACATCGTTCATCCAATTCCATGTCCATGACCTGGATGATTCGCTATTTGCAACCTGTGAAAGGGAGAATGGCTTTACTGGTGTCGCTGCTGTTTGCGACGACGATATTTGAATTGGTCAATCCGCAGATTGTGCAGCGGTTTATCAATGTCGCGAGCGGGCGGGGGCCAGTGGCAACGCTGCTGTACCTTGCAGGCGTCTACCTTGTGATTGCCATCGCCAACCAATTTGTCACGGTCGCCGTCAGCTACCTCGGCAATGATGTCGCGTGGCGCGCGACCAATCAGCTGCGGGCCGATTTGATGAAGCACCTGCTGCGCCTCGACATGCGGTTTCACAATTTGAAGACGCCAGGCGAGATGATTGAGCGGGTCGATGGCGACATCACCAACATGTCCAACTTTTTCGCCATGTTCATGGTGCAAATTGTCGGCAGCTTCATCTTGCTTGCTGGGATTCTCGTCGTCATGTTCTTTGAAAATTGGCTCATCGCGGCGGTGATGACGGCGTTCACGGCGGCGTCTCTCGTCGTGATGGCGGCCATTCGCGATCTCGGTGTCACCGCGTCACAAGCCGAACGCCAGTCGAGCGCGGCGTTGTTCGGGTTGATTGAGGAGCGGATTGCGGGTATTGAAGACGTCCAGAGCAACGGCGCTGTGGATTACGTGATGCGACGTTTCTTCACCGCGATGCGCGACGTCTTTCAGACAGGGCGGAAAGCCTGGATGCTGCGCGTCATTCCGTGGAACGCGACGGTTGTGTTGTTCACCATCGCGGTGACCGCGGTGCTGCTGACCGGTCTGCATCTGTACTTGACCAACCAGGTGACGTTAGGCGCCGTCTACTTGTTTTTTCAGTACACGCAGATGTTGAACAACCCAATCGAGCAACTGGGCAACCAGATGCAAGAATTTCAGCGCGCGAAATCCGGCATGCGGAGGGCACGGGAGTTGTTGGCCTTGCGAAGCGAGATTGAAGAAGGCCAGCACGCGTATTTGCCGGAGGGCCCGCTCAGCGTCGAGTTTGATCACGTGAGCTTCGGCTACAACCCAGGCGAGCCTGTCTTGCACGACGTTCACTTCGAGCTTCGGCCGGGTGAACGGCTCGGCATTGTCGGTCGCACAGGCAGCGGCAAATCGAGTATCAGTCGATTGTTGTTGCGTTTGTACAACTTCGACAGCGGTGAGATTCGGGTCGGCGGTGTCGACATCCGGAGCCTGACCTTTGAGGCGTTGTATCGCCGCGTCGGAATGGTGACGCAGGACGTTCAACTATTCGACGGGACGCTTCGCGACAACCTGACCTTGTTCAACCGAAACATGACGGATGGGGATATTCTCGACATCGCGGAGCAATTGGGATTGAAGATATGGATTGACAGCCTGCCAGATGGCCTGGATACGCACCTGGCTTCTGGCGGGACCTCGTTGTCTGCCGGCGAGGCGCAATTGTTCGCGTTGACGCGGGTGTTTCTGACCAAGCCGAGCCTCGTCATCCTCGACGAACCGTCGTCTCGGCTCGATCCCGCCACGAAAGCGACGCTTCAAGCCGCAGTGGAGCAATTGCTGGAGCGTTGTACCGGTATCGTGATCGCGCATCGGCTGTCGACGTTGGAGCGAGTCGACAAAATCATGGTCCTGCGAAACGGACGCATTGTGGAATTTGGAGCACGCGACGCGTTGGCGGTCGATCCGTCGTCGCATTATGCCGCGCTCTTGCGTGCCGATGGAAAGGCGGAATTTGCGTGACAGTCACACAGTTTATGTGGAAGTTGATTCGCTTCCGATCGCTGCTGTACGTCGTCGACGGACTGCAGTGGTGCGTGTTCCACTCGTTGCCGCTTGGCATTGGGATTGGAATGGACTGGTTTTTTGATAGAATGACAGATCATTCGCACAGCATGTGGTGGATGGCGGTGCCGTTGCTGCTCGTCGCGATCGTGCGGTGGACGCGCGTCGGCGTGTTTCTTGGCGCGTTTTTCACCTGGGTAACGCATATCTATCACGTGCAGGCCGTGCTTCGGACGAACATGCTGGCTGGCATCCTGCGTTGGCCGGGCCGCCACTTGCCTGCGTCGCCCGGAGAGGCGATGACGCGGTTTCGAGAAGACGTGCAGGAAGTGGTTGAATATGTGGAGTCGTGGACGGATTTCTGGGGATTCCTGGTCTTTGCCGTTGTCTCCATCGCCATCATGGTCCGCGTCAATTGGCAGATCACGTTGGTGGCGATGATTCCACTGCTCATTGTCACGCTGCTGAACAATTTGTCGGGGAACCGGGCTCGAAAGTACAGCAGGTTGAACCGCGAGGCTACCGGCCGTATCACCGGGTTCATCGCCGAAGTGTTCGGCGCGGTTCAGGCCGTCAAACTGGGCCAGGCTGAGGATCATGTGCTGGGTCGGTTCCTGGAGTTGAACGAACAGCGCCGCCAGGCAGCCTTGCGCGACAACTTGTTTCGCCAATGGGTGCAGTCGATGAACCAGCACGTGCTGAACATTTCGACCGGCATCATTCTGCTGATGTGCGCGGCGCAGATGCGGGCAGGCCATTTCACCGTCGGCGATTTCGCCCTGTTCACGACCTATCTGGCGTGGTTCGGCAACAGCGTCTCGCTGTTCGCGTACATGGTGTATCAACACAAACGGCTGCGGGTCGCGCTGGATCGGATGCGCATTCTGTTCAAGCCTGGGGAAGGCGACAGACTGATCGATCACGCCGATATCCACCTCTACGACGAACCCGGTCAGACCCAACCGCAGCACGCTGAGCCTGCCGCCGAGCCGTTTGCCGAACTGACGGTCAGCGGACTGACCTACCGATATCCGGAATCGGAGAACGGGATTGCCGGGATCGACTTTCGCATCAAGCGCGGCGAGTTCCTCGTGATTACGGGGCGCATCGGATCGGGCAAGTCGACACTGATTCGCACGCTCCTCGGCATGCTCCCGAAAACGGCCGGGACCATCTGCTGGAACGGCCGGACGATTCACGAGCCAGCGGCGTTTTTCACGCCGCCGCACGCCGCCTACACGTCCCAGGTGCCGAGATTGTTCAGCGATCCGCTGCGCGAAAACATCACCATGGGCCGAGACGTATCCCAGACGACCTTGGACACGGCGATTCGGCACGCGGTGATGGAGCAGGACCTGGTCGATCTCGAACACGGCCTCGACACCTTCGTCGGACCGCGCGGCGTGATGCTCTCCGGCGGACAGATTCAGCGCGCGGCAACGGCGCGAATGCTCCTGACGCAAGCGGAGCTGCTCATCTTCGACGATTTGTCGAGCGCCTTGGACGCAGAGACGGAAAAGCAATTGTGGCTGCGGTTGTTTGCGGAGAATCGAGCGACCTGCATCGCCGTCTCGCACCGCCGGGCGGCATTGGCCCAAGCGGATCGGATTATCGTTCTCAAGGATGGGCGTGTCGAGGCCCAAGGGACCTTGGATGAATTGCTGCAGACCAGTTCTGAGATGCGCAAGCTGTGGCACGGCAAGTTGTTGGAGGAAGAGGAGCCTGGAACATCCGGGCAGGAACAGTTTGCATGACGTTTGGAGGAGGCGCAAGGGCCAGTCGCGGGCGTGCACTGACCGCGACTGGCCTTTACCATGACGCAAATCGCAAGTGAAAGCGACCGAGGTGAATTTCGATGCGGAAGGTTGGAGTATCGATGAGGTTAAATTTTCCCTCACGTCTTTGGCTGTTCATCATGAAACGGACTCAAAACCTGCTGTGCTTCTTGAACAAACCGCCGGACTAGGTCACTCGCACTCGCCTCCCGACTCAGGGCAAAAGCCTGCCCTGCCCACAGAGACATAAACGCTGGATTGGACTGTCGTGCGGCCCAGTTTCGCAGTGGACGAGTCAGCGTATTTTGGACCGGGTACGGCGGTATGGGTGCCTCATATGCTTCCATTATCGTCATGAAGTCGTTTCGAATACCACGGGCAGGTTTTCCCGAAAAAGCCGTCGTGATCACGGTCTCCGCGTCTCGGCTATGGAGAATGGCATGCTTGTGCTCTGGATGGGCTCCGCTTTCCAAACTGGCGAGAAACGCAGTACCCATTTGAACCGCAGACGCCCCCAAGGCAAGACAAGCTGCGATGCCTCTGCCATCCATGATCCCGCCCGACGCGATGACTGGCAAGTGTACCGTATCCACAATCTGAGGGACCAGCGCGATCGTGCCGATGAGGGAAGACGCGCCGAACCCTAGAAACGTGCCCCGATGGCCACCGGCTTCATAACCTTGAGCCACGATGGCATCCACGCCTGCGCGTTCAAGTGTCATCGCTTCCGCAACTGTGGTTGCAGTACCGATGACACAGGTTCCCCTTGCTTTCAATTCCTCGATGGTTTCCCGTGTAGGGCACCCGAAAGTGAAGCTAAAGATAGGAACCCGTTCTTCTATGATAACCTCCAGTTGTTTTGCAAAGTCGGCTCCAGGGGTATGTTCTACTTGAATGCTGTCGATCTCGCCCGCAAATTCCTCTGCAAACGACCCCAGCGACTTTAGCTGACGTTTCATGGAGTTGATGATCTCCCTATCAAGCTGTATGTTCTCATCCGGAATGAATAGGTTCACCCCAAATGGCTTGTCTGTCAGTTCTCGTATCCTGCGAATACCTGATCGGATCGAATCAGCCGACATGTACCCAGCTCCAAGAAAACCGAGTCCACCTTCATTGGATACCGCGGCAACCAACTCAGGTGTGGATGGGCCACCTGCCATTGGCGCCTGGATAATTGGATATTGGATACCCAACATGCGCGTGACTGACGTGTCATTCCACACGTGACTCTCCCCTTTGACGTAGGCGTTCGGTTTGAAAGCTCGAGAAATATCGTCCGGTAACAGGAAGCGCTGCACCCGGCAGGGCGTACATCCTGTTGGTTTAGGCTGATTATACTGCCGTTCGCCATTGTTTGCAGTGGCTTGGTTGGCATAGAAGGCGAGGGAACAGAACGCTAGGCGTTTGAGAGGTCGTACTCTTTCAGAGCATGGATCAACTTCGCTCTAACCGCTTCTTTCAGGTCGTTCGGTTCCAGCACGATCGCTTCCGCTCCAAACGAGAAAAAGTATTCGGCGAAAAATGGTATTTCTGAGGCGCGAATACCTGCCTCGAGCACACCTGTCCCGGCATCGGACACACGAATCTTCCCCCAAGGGAACAACCAGCTTTTGTCGCGGAACAATTCAATTCCCTTCGCTGTGAGTTTCACTTTGACGTTTACGCTTTCGGATTCGCTTTGAAAATACAAGCCAAAGTTCGACAAATTTACCTCGCGAACATCAACCGGCTCCGGGATTGTTTCGGCATTCGCTATAGCGGCTGACCATATTCGATCCACTCGGAACAATCGGTATGCCTTTCGCAGATAGCAGTATGCTGGGCAGAACCAGTATCCCTCATCCGCATAGATTCCAACAGGCTGGATGGTCCTGCGTGTGGTTTGATCCGTCCGAACGCCATAATCGATGGTTACAGGCAGCCTTTCCATGGATGCTTGAAGCAATATCTCAAGGTATTCAGCCCGTTGCGCACGTTTGTGTGTAAAGAAGTCCACACGGTGTCGCATGTCATCGATGCGATTTTTCAGGTCATCCGGCAAATACGCGAAGAACTTGCGAAGCGCGGACTCGGCAGACGCCTTGAAGGGGAGCGAACTGTAGTGTCTCAACGCGTGACAGGCAAAGAATATGGAGAATGCCTCATTTTCCGTAAACGAGATCGGCGGAAGGCTTCGCTCCGTAAGGACCCGGTATCCTCCTCCCGCGCCCACTTCAGAGTACAAGGGCACACCCATACCACTCAGTTCCTGCAAATCACGCAGCATGGTTCGGGTAGACACGCCAAATTCCTCGGCGAGTTCTTTGACCGTGAATTTTCGTTTCCGATTCACCGCCATCATCAATTCGATGAGGCGCCGCGACTTGCTCATCAAGAGTTCACCCCAAAAATAGTGACGTGTTTTGTCACTATTGTATTCTACGCTACGAATGAGTATGGGATGAGGACGAAATGACAGCAAGCAGGAATTCGCCGCATCGGACTGGCCTCATATTGGTCGTGGAAAGGAAGAGAGAAACCTATGAGTAGAGAACAGCGTAAAGCAGTGGACGCAATGCTTCGGCGTGTCCGACCGTCCAAGCCGCAAACCGTCGAGGAGATGCGAGCAGGTTTTGCCGCCATGATGGCGACGATGAATGTGCCTCAGAACGTGCGGACAACGCAGACAACCCTGGGGAATCGGCCTGGTGTGCTCGTGGAATTTCAACAGACTGCTCGTCCGGGAACGATTCTCTATTTTCATGGCTGCTCGTTTATATTCGGCTCTCCCGAAACCGCCATGCCAATCACCGCGAACCTTGTCAGCAGGACAGGTATCCGAGCGATTTCGCTTGATTATCGTCTTGCTCCGGAACATCCGTTTCCTGCGGCGCTGGAAGACTCGCTCGCTGCCTATCGCGAGATCCTGGACGGTGGGATCGAAGCCGCGTCCATCGTTTTCGCTGGTGACTCCGCTGGCGGAGGAATCGCAGTCTCGACGTGCCTCATGGCACGAAAATCGGGTCTGCCCATGCCTGCGGCAGTGGTCGCGTTCTCGCCAGGCTTGGACAAGACGCATTCTGGGGCGAGCATGGACAGCAAAGCCGGGATCGATCCGTTCTTCACCCGTGAGAGTTTTGACCGCACAGATGCGATGTACCTCGCTGGACAGGACCCGAATCATGAACTTGTGAGCCCCGCAAGGTTCGCGGATCTGACCGGATTCCCGCCGCTCCTGCTCCAGGTCGGGACCAATGAGGTCCTGCTTGACGATTCCACGCAGATGGCACACCGCGCCATGGCGGCAGGCGTGGATGTGATCCTCGACGTGACCGCGGATGTTCCGCACGTCTTCCAAGCGTTTGCAGGTGTCCTCGAGGAAGCCGATCAAGCGCTGGATCGAGCAGCACTCTTCATCGCGCAGCATCTGAGTTGATGTTGTGCCGGATTGGCAAGTTTCACAGAACGGGTGTTTTACAAGTCCCTGTCGCCGACAAGCGCAGATGACTCGCGAGCATGAAGGTGAAATCCGGTTGCTTGCGCGATCCACAAACGGTCGACTCCTGCTTTTGTGGATTTCTTCGGTGACGCAACTGGCACCATCGAGAATGTGGGCATTGATACGACGGTGTCGGCGGCAGGCGCGATCGGGACGTCTTCGTACACACGTGTAGCGACGGGATGGTGCTTGCTGAACAGGA
>NZ_BCQI01000020.1 GCF_001544355.1 Alicyclobacillus acidiphilus NBRC 100859 | reverse complement strand
CACCGGAGGCAAATAAGCGGCCTGGGGCAGCTTAAGTGTGTCGAATAATCGAATGGACGCCAAATAAACGGCCCACAGCCGTTTATTTGGCCGAAACCACTCCATTCTGAGGGCAGTGGAGGCAAATAAGCGGCCTGGGGCCGCCTAATTTGCCTTCGATTCCACCGTTTCTCCGAAATAAGCGGCTCTGGGCCGCCTATTTGCTCGGTCACCCCGCCGCCCCTCGCGATCGCGCTGCCGTCTGCCCGCAGTCAGGTGAATGATTCCACGCACCGGGGAGAACGGGACGGTTAAGCGACCCCGGGGGCGCTCCATTCTGCGGCGGCCCGGGGCACCGGGGGCAAATAAGCGGCCTGGGGCAGCTTAAGTGTGTCGAATAATCGAATAGGTGCCAAATAAACGGCCCACAGCCGTTTATTTGGCCGAAACCACTCCATTCTGAGGGTACCGGAGGCAAATAAGCGGCCTGGGGCCGCCTAATTTGCCTTCGATTCCACCGTTTCTCCGAAATAAGCGGCTCTGGGCCGCCTATTTGCTCGGTCACCCCGCCGCCCCTCGCGATCGCGCCTCCCTTCCCGCTCCTTCCCGCTCCTTCCCTTCCCGCCCGAACCGAAAGCATTTGTCGTGAGCACTCTATCCCTTCGGCAGCCCGTTCCGCTAGAATAGGACAAAGTGGGTCGATGCGCCTTTCATCGGCGTAAGACAAGGGAGGCAGACCATGTCCTGGAAGACGTATTTGGAGAAGGCGCAGCCGCGCTTTCTCGACGAGCTTATCGAATTTTTGAAAATACCGAGCATTTCCACGAGTCCGGCTCATTCCGGAGACGTCCGACGGGCGGTCGAGTGGACAGAGAATCGCGTTAAACAAGCTGGCTTTGACGATACGCAAATCTTCGAAACGGGCGGCCATCCTGTGCTTTTCGCGCAGTGGCTGAACGCGCCGTCCGCGCCGACGGTGCTCATCTATGGGCACTGCGACGTGCAGCCGATCGATCCGCTGGCACTGTGGGAGACGCCGCCGTTTGAGCCGACCATTCGCGACGGGCGCATCTACGCGCGCGGCGCCTCGGATATGAAGACCAGCGTGTTGACCGCCGTGATCGCGTGTGAAGCGTGGCTCAAGGCGGAGGGCCGTCTGCCAGTCAACGTAAAGTTGCTGATTGAGGCCGAGGAGGAGATTGGCTCGCCAAACCTGGAGTCGTTTGTCGCGGCCCACAAGGACCTGCTGGCTTGTGATCTCGTCATTTCCGCCGATTCCGGCCAGAGCGACAAGGGGCCGGAGCTGCCGTACGGGGTGAGAGGTTTGGTCGGCATGCAAATTGACGTGCGGAGCGCGAAGACGGACCTGCATTCCGGTTCGGGCGGCGGCATCGCGCCGAACTCGATTCACACCTTGGTCGAGTTGCTCGCTTCCATGCGGGCGGCCGATGGAACCATTCTGGTGGACGGTTTCTACGACGACGTGATCGATCTCGACGAAGCAGAGCGCAAACGCATCGCGGCAAATGACAACGTCGCCGAGTTCGTGCAGTACGCGGGCATCAAAGGCACCATTGGCGAGCCTGCCTACACGCCGGCTGAACGCGGCGTCGCGCGGCCGACGCTGGAGATCAACGGCATTTGGGGCGGCTTCCAGGAGGACGGCGTGAAGACGGTCATTCCGGCCGAAGCGCACGCCAAAATCACCTGCCGTCTTGTGCCGGGACAGACGCCTGACCAGATTTTTGAACGCGTGAAAGGACACATCCTCAAACACGCGTCGCCGCTCGTGGAGTGTACCGTGACACGGTTGCCGGGATCGGCGTTTCCGTACTTGCTCCCGCTGGATCACCCGGGCGCCCAAGCATCGATTCGCGCGTTGAAACGCGTCTACAACGGGCAGGAACCCGTCTTGACGCGCAGCGGCGGAACGGTTCCATTCCTTGGCATCATGAACCGTCTTCTCGGCGTCCACACGATTTCGTATGGTTTTTCGGGCGATCACGAAAATATCCACGCCCCCAACGAATTCTTCAAGCTGAAGAATTTTCCGCTGGGTCAAGAGGGATTCTGCATCTTGTTTGAGGAGCTGGCGAATCAATGAATCCTGAAGTCTCGGGGAGGCAAATCCGGCCCGCTGTCATCGACGACCTGCCGAGCCTGCTGGAGATCTACAATCACGCGGTTCGCACAACCGTGGCCACGTTCGATCTCGACGAATTCACACTCGACGAGCGCCGCGAATGGTTCTCCCACTACGGCGGCCATTATCCGCTGATTGTCGCGGAACAGGACGGCGTGATCGCCGGGTACGCTTCACTGTCTCGCTACCGCGAGAAGGCGGCGTATGACCGGACTGTCGAATCTTCCGTGTATGTACATCCGAAGTTTCACGGTCAAGGCATTGGAAAAGCGTTGATGGTGGATATACTGGAGCGTGCAAAAACCTGCGGTCACCATGTGGTGATCGCAGGCATTACAAGCGGCAACGAAGCCAGCGTTCGCTTGCACGAAGGACTGGGTTTCCAGTTTGTCGGGAGGTTTCGCGAGGTGGGCCACAAGTTTGGCCAATGGCAGGATGTGGACTTCTACCAATTGATCTTACCGGAACAATGAACTGCAAAAATCGCCAGCGATTCCAGTGGTCCGGCCGCCATCGCGTCGCAATGAAGTGAAGTTCACATGAAGTGAAGTTCACATGATGGAGATCATCATGTGGACTACTCTTCATCCTCGACTTCCGTGTATTCGCGGACGATGTGGGTATATTCGTACCCGTGTTCGCAATGCACACATTGAACGCGGACGACGTGTTCCCCTTCCGGAAGCGTCACGTGATTCACCTGTTCGCACTTTGGACAGACGGAGTCGACTTCCCAATGTTTGTGAAGACTCATAATACGTCCACCCCCTCAGGAGACTAACATATGCGACCAACTTCAAAAAAAGCTTGAAGCCTCCCAGGTGCGCGTGAACAGATGCCACGTTGGATCAACCAATTCTACCGATCCACTCGTCGACCGTGACCACATCGGCCTGCCGCGGAAACACCTTCTCGGTGAGGACGCGATGGACTTCTGGATCAGCGTCGAGACAGGCGTCGGAAAGCACCGTGATTTCGTAATCCTTATCTGCAGCTTCGCGCAACGTGGACAGCACGACACCACTTGTCGCGATCCCGCACAGAACCAACGTCTCGACTTGCTTCGCGCGAAGGATGACTTCCAAGTCGCTGCCCGTAAACGCACTGACGCGCAGCTTCGTGACGATAGGTTCCCCCGGCTGCGGTTTTACCGAATCGTGGATCTGGGTCGCGTGGTCATCCACTGTCATGCCGCCCCGCGTCGAGATCGCCGAAAACGACTTGTTGCGCGGGCTCACCTCTGGATACCCCTCACGGAAAGCGACACGCACGAAGATCACCGGAATGCCGGAGCGGCGAGCCGCGTCCACCGCACGCTGAAAAGGTTGTAACACACGCTCATCTTGCGCAAACCTCGAAACGATGCCATTTTGCATGTCCATGACCAGGAGAGCTGTACGAGCAGATTTGTTTTGCATGGCAGAAAAACTCCTTCCACAAATGTCGATTCCATGATACATGAACACACGTATCTTTCCACACACTCCCACGTAAGACCTGGGACATGGACGCGAATTGGGCAATGCCGAGGAATCTGCACGTTGCTACGGATCGGACAATGGTCTACACTATAGTAAGATGTTTACCTAATGTAAGTAATTCGTTCACATTTCACATAGTACCTATCGCGATCGCGAAATAGGAAGTGGATCCTGCCACCGCCATCTCATTTGTATCTGGAGGACAACTCATGGACAACCAAGCGGCATCACGCGAACATCAGGATTTCAATTTGCTCGGGATTCACCATTTGACCGCCGTGTCCGCACGGATTCGGGAGAATTATCAATTTTACACGAAGACGATGGGATTGCGGCTTGTCAAGCGCAGCGTCAATCAGGACGACGTCAGCGCGTACCACCTGTTTTACAGCGGGGACAAGCGCGGCATCCCCGGCAATGACCTGACCTTCTTCGATTGGAACGTTCCGCGGGAGCGGCGCGGCACACACAGCATCACGCGCACCTATCTGCGAGTGAACGGGGCGGCAAGTGTACAGTGGTGGGCCGAGTGGCTGAAGGAAAAGGGTGTCGAGGTTGGAGAGATCGGCGTGATCGACGGTCGGGCGACGCTCCTCTTCGACGATCCCGAGGGCCAACGGCTGGCCATCGTCGATGACGGCGGTCAGGGTGATCCCATAGATCCATGGGAACGAAGCCCTGTTCCGGCCGAGCACACGATTCGCGGCCAGGGCCCGATTCTGATCAGCGTGCCCGAGCTCAAATACACCGATGTGGTGCTCACGACGGTCATGAATATGCGGCAGGTGCGGAGTTATCCGCATCCGGTCGATCGCGGCGACACCGTGTACGTTTACGAAATGGGCGACGGCGGGGCCCACGCGGAACTGCATGTCGCCGTGCAGCCTGGACTGCCCACCGCGCAGCCGGGGGCGGGCGGCGTGCACCACGTCGCCTTCCGGACGCCGGACGACGAGTACGAAGAGTGGATCCACCGCATTCGATCGTTCAAGCTGCCGAACAGCGGCCCTGTTGATAGATTCTGGTTCCGCAGCCTGTACTTCCGGGAACCCAACGGGATCCTTTTCGAGATCGCCACGGAAGGACCAGGATTCGCGGTCGACGAAGATGTCGAGACGCTCGGCGAGAAGGTCGTTCTAGCGCCCCAATTGGAGCCGCACCGCAAGGAGATTCTCGCGAATCTCAAGCCTATCGATTGAGTCCTGGTTTGTGGTACGATTTGTATCGATCGCGGAAATGACATGGAAATTCAGGATGATCACGATCCGCCCGGTCCAGGGCGGATATTTTTGATTCATGAGAAGGGTGATATGCATATGGCAAACCACACAACACGGGAGCGCCCGCCGTTCCGCGCGGATCAGGTAGGAAGTTTGCTGCGTCCGGCTCGACTGAAGGCTGCCCGCGAAGGGTACGCAGCTGGCAATATCTCTGCAGACGATCTGCGACAAATCGAACATGAAGAAATCGAGCGCGTCGTCGCCAAGCAGAAGGAAATCGGGCTGCAAGCCGTCACGGACGGCGAATTTCGCCGCGCGTGGTGGCACTTCGACTTCCTCGAAGAGCTCGACGGCGTCCAAGGTTACTATGCGGAAACGGGCGGCATTCAGTTCCACAATGTGACCACCAAGCCACGGGCCATCCGCGTGATCGACAAGCTCGGCTTCTCCAACCACCCGATGCTGGATCATTTCAAGTTCCTGCGAAGCATCGCCGGATCGCACGTCGCGAAGATGACCATCCCGAGCCCGAGCATGCTGCACTTTCGCGGCGAAATGAACGCCGAAGTCTATCCGGACGCGGACGAATTCTTCGCCGACTTGGCCAAAGCGTACAAATCGGCGATCTCGGCATTTTACGACGCGGGATGCCGTTACCTGCAGCTCGACGACACGGCGTGGGCGTACCTGTGTTCGGAAGAGCAGCGCGGTAAGTTGCGTGCGAATGGGCTCGATCCGGATCAAATCGGCGAGCGATACGCAAAGACCATCAACGAGGCTGTTGCCGACCGCCCTGCCGATCTCACCATCACGATGCACATCTGCCGCGGCAACTTCCGCTCCACGTGGATTGCGTCCGGCGGCTACGAACCAGTTGCCGAGCGACTGTTCCAAGGCATCGACATTGACGGATTCTTCCTGGAATACGACAGCGATCGCGCTGGTGGATTCGAACCGCTGCGCTTCGTGAAGCGCAAAGACTTACAGATTGTGCTTGGCCTCATCACGAGCAAATTCGGCGAATTGGAAGATGCGGACGACGTCAAGCGGCGGATCGACGAAGCATCCAAGTTTGCCGACATCAACCAACTCTGCCTCAGCCCGCAATGCGGCTTCGCGTCGACGGAAGAAGGCAATCTGCTGACCGAAGACGAGCAATGGGCCAAATTGCAACGGGTGGTCGAAATCGCGCACGACGTTTGGGGATAACGGATGTGGCAGACGGACGGCGGGGGGGCGCGATCGGTGGAGGTTGGCGGGGATGCGGGGGTACGGGGGTGCGGGGGTACGGGGGTACGGGCAAATAGGCGGCCCTGAACCGCTTATTTCGGTGAAGTGACCGGATCGAAGGCAAATAGGCGGTGCCGAGCGGCTTATTTGCCCTCCCCACCCTCGAAATGGAGCGATCGCCGCCATTTAAGCGTCTGTGGGCCGCTTATTCCTACCATCTCAGACAATTCGACACACTTAAGCGGCCACGAGGGGCTTATTTGCGGCGGATGCTCCGCCGCAAATAAACCCTGTCCCGCCCTGTCAGTGACTTGTCCATTCTCTCGACGTGCCACGCGCTCGGTTGATTGGCACGTGTTCACTGGCTTTTGTCGATCCCGACTTCGGCACATTTCCATACACGGATTCGGAGTGGGCCTCTCCCACCACCTTGAACATTTCGTGGTCCACGCCTACAGATGGATCCGATTTCAAGGAGAAATTCAATAGGAGAAATCCAATTTCAATTGACGAAGAATATATACTGACTCGTTCCACGCACGTAAAAACCACATCACCTCAACCTTTTCTCCATATGAGCCGGATAAACTTGAATCCAGGTGGGGTGATGCCAGTTGAATCAGACGAAGAACCAAACCAAGAACCAAACCGTGATCGTTCGCAATGAACGGCTCACTGCATTCGCGGGCGCTATTCTTCTTGTTCTTATTGTGATAGAACTTGCGATCACGGCGAATTTGCACGCGCTGATCTCATTTCACATATTCATCGGCGTACTCCTGGCAGGCCCACTGATGGTCAAGATGTCCAGTGTCGGCTATCGCTTCTTCCGATTCTACACGGGACACCCCGCGTTTCTCGAAAAGGGTGCGCCGAATGTCTGGCTGCGATTGCTGGCGCCGTTCCTCATCGTCGTCACGCTGCTGGTCTTCATCAGTGGATTTGCGCTTGCGTTGGTTGGACCTCTTCACATAGGCCTGCTGCTGAAGATTCACGCTGTAAGCGTGGCACTTTGGCTCCCACTGCTTGCGGTCCATGTGTACGCACACGTTCGACGAGTGCCGCGGCTCATTGCGAGCGATTGGCGTTCCGAACGTCACATTCCTGGACGATCGAGCCGGTTGGGCGTCAACGTACTGGGACTCATCCTTGGCGGGATCGCGGCGGTGATCGTCATCCCGATCTCCGCCCCGTGGCGCCACTGGACGATTCATTCTGGCGTGCCGAGTCCACTCTCGCTTGGCATCATAGCATCTGTGTTTGCAGTCCTGATTGCGATACCACTGCTTCGACAACCGAATCGCCGTGGCAAATAACTGTGGCGGCAATCGAATTACGTATTGCCGCCCGACGTCATCGCCCTTTCATCCTGGCGATGACGTCCGGCCTTGGTGACCAGCAATTGAACCGATAGAACGACTTCGTATCGTAGCCAAGCCGCCGACAGCGCGTGTACACGCGGCCGTCTTCGCGGCCGCTTGCGAAGTGCTCACACGTCGCGCAACAGTGGTAATTTTGGGGACCAAGGTTTTGGGGACCAAGGCTCGGGTTCTGTCGATCACGCCCCGCGTAAGGGAGACGTTCCAATTCGTCAGCACTCATTCCGTCGTCGCGACCTTGGGCCCCTCTGCGGGTTTGACCGCTGCAATCAATGCCCTGTGCGCGTGAACGTGCAGACAAAAGGCGTCAAATCCGATGGACTGCAGCCACGTCAACTGTTGGATCAGCGGAATGGGATAATCGCCGCGATCGATCACGGTTTGCTGGTGGTGCTCAAAACTGTCGCCTTCGTGAGGCGTCACATGGGAATGGTACAGGCGATCCTGGCGCTTCCACAGCGAACGCAGCAACGTCCACTGGGCCGCGCTGGCCACCTGCATCCGATCCGACAGCAAAAACACCCCGCCCGGCTCCAAGGTCTGATAGATCCACTGGTACGCCGCGTACATGGCTTCCTGCGACAGGTGGTGCAGTGATTGGACAGCGACGGCGGCCCGAATTGGCTTATCCAACTGCAGTGTCGACAAGTCGGCGAGATTGCGGGCGACGGTTTCAAAGCGCCCACGGTACGGTTTGAGGCGGTCTTCGGCCAACTTCATCATGGCTTCCGACATGTCGATCCCGATGCCGCGCACCCCCGCGATCTTCGAGAAAATCAGTTCCTCCACTTTGCCGGAACCGAAGCCGAGATCGACAAACCAATCGTCGGGCTGCAAAGCGTCGGCGAGGACGGAAACGAGTATGTCCAGTTGCTCTGCACGGATAGGATTGCGGGAATCTCCGTTGACGTCCCAGGCTTGTGCTGTCTGCGCGTCGTTCCAGTCGTTTTTCGGCATCTGATTCGCTCCATTTCTGTAACAATCGAAGTGGCAGGATTTCACATCCAACCTGCTGAATATCATGTTACCAAAGTTTGCTCGCATCGACCGTATCAAGAATGGATCGAATCCTATCGTTGGGAGGGTTTGCGTTGACGCAGCCAAGTGTTGCATTTGATCCGGAGTCGGAGAAATTTCTGCGAGATCGGTATACGGTGCTGAACGAGTTGCGAAGCACGACGCCCATTCACAGCTATCCAGGCGAAAACTCCGCAGGACGCGCGTGCACGGCGTTCGTGTTCACTGCGTACGAGGACGTCCTGTTCGCACTTCGGGATCGGCGCTTCGTGCGTGATTCCAGAACGCTGCTGTCTGATGGCGCAACGCCTCCCCCGCCGCCGCAGCTCCAAACCTTGAGCGCATCGCAGCGCAATATGCTGTTGTTCCGCGATCCCCCCGATCACACCCGCCTGCGCTCCCTGGTCAACACAGCGTTCTCGCCTCGCATGGTGGCGAGCCTGGAACCTCGCATTCGGGCTGTTGTCGACGAGTTGTTGGGACCGATCGAGACTGGCCTGACGTTCGATTTCGTCCAGAGCGTGGCAATACCGCTGCCAGTCATCGTGATCGCGGAGCTGCTTGGCGTTCCGACGGAGGATCGGGCCCTGTTCAAGGCGTGGTCGACCGCGTTTGCCCGCACCATCGACTACAACCCATCGATGGACACGTTGATGGAAGGTGAGCGCGTCACCATCGACTTCCGAGATTACTTCCGCGAGCTCTCGCGCCAACGGAGAGTCCATCCTCAGAACGATCTCGTCAGCGAACTGATTCAGGTGGGTATGGACGGGGATCGACTGTCGGAAGAAGAACTCCTCGACATGTGCATCCTCATTCTCGTCGCCGGTCACGAAACGACGACGAATCTGCTCGCCAACGGCGTCTATTTGTTCACCCAATTTCCTGACCAGCAGTCGCTTCTGCGTGAACACCCCAACCTCGCTGAGTCCGCCGTCGAAGAGGTTCTGCGTTACGAACCGCCCGTCCAGTTCACCAGCCGCGCAATCGGCGAGGATATGGAGTACAAGGGCCACCTGCTGAAACGGGCAGACCTAGTGGATGTCTGGATGGCTGCCGCCCATCGCGATCCCGCCGTCTTCGACAACCCAGATCACTTCGACATCACGCGGACCAACAATCGCCACCTCGCGTTTGGCCAAGGCATCCACTACTGTCTCGGCGCACCATTGGCCCGTAAGGAAGGCGCGATTGCATTTGCAGCCTTGGTGCAGAAATTCGCGGCGATATCGCTCGCGACAGACGATGTGCAATGGCACCCTTCGCCATTGTTCCGATCTCTCGTCGAGTTGAAAGTGCGAGTCTGAAAAAGACGAAGGGTACCGGCGATGGCAAGTTATGCGGCGGCCGACGCGGAGTCGGATCGCCGTATGCCTTTTGTCTTTCGTCCAACGATGTAGGATAGGTACGGAATTCGGCCAACCAAGTCGGACAACAGTGCGCCCGCGACATAAATGAAAAGAATGCTCACTGGCCAAAGGCCAAAGTGAACCCACCGGGAGATGCCCATCTGATCAAATCGAGTAATCGCGCCTTGAGCAAGCACAATCAGAATCGGTTGAAACAGCAAAATGCCGAACGACGCGTTGGATGTTTTCGCCACGATACGACCAATCGCTGCTGAAGCCACCCTGCCGCGCTCCTTCATCATCAAGGAGCCCACGTAGAGCATGGCAATGGTCACAATGGCGCTGTACGGAATCATGATAGGCTGTACGACCATTTGCGCCCGCCCTTCCGCTTCTCCAACGATCAGCCGATCCACGAAATAGTGCGCCCAGACGGCAAGCGTGCTCAGCACCAACGCGGCCATGATCGCTTTGGAGTGACGGGCCGTGAAGGCGACGACACGTTCATAGTGGAACGCCACGATCCCGCCGAGTACAAACCAGAATTGGTAGGTTACAATGAAGGATTCGCGGAATTTGTCCAGTTGCGCGAGCCAAACGGGAAGTGTTTGCACAGACACAAACGGCAGTACGAACTTGCACAAGGCCATGAGGCCCATCTGAACGATAAAACTCCCGACCAAAATCGCCCAATGATACCGCCGAAATTTCTGAAGTCCCTTCACGAGCAATGGAAATACGACGTAAAGTTGCATGGTGACAAATAAATAGTACAGGTAGTATTGATACCCGGTCAGAACGGAATAGCGAAAGGTGTGCCAGAGATTGGTCAGGCTCCAATAATCCCCAATCGAGTAATAGACGCCTTTGAATACGATATACGCAGCGGTCCACGTGAGATATGGAATGCAGATGAGGAAAAACCGCTTTCGCCAGAACCCAAACACCCAATCCGTGCGTTTCTTGTATGTATACACGAGGACAAGGCCTGTAATGAACATGAACGATTCGCGTGTGAAGTGAAGGGAGGTAATCAGAGCGCCAAACGCCAAGAAGGCTTTCGTCTTGTCCGTTTCCATGGATAGGAACATGGTGGTTGTGTGGACGCAAACCACGGCAAACATGATGGCGGATCGCATGAAGTCGACTTCGTACAGGTGCCGTTTCGTCACAACGCACCTCACCTCTCAGTTCATAGGATGTCTTCCTGCCAATCTAGCCTGAAAAGTTTGAAATTGAATTGAAATCGAATTGCAATCGTGATTTGCGATAGGGCCATTCCATCCGCGGATATGCGTCAGGCTGCGCGACGTGGCAAAACGCCATGCACCAATGGATCACCCCGGACGGTCTGCGCGTGGCTGATATCGGCTGTGGAGGTGGTATCTACGCCAAGGCTTGGCTCGATCTCGGCGCGGCCGAAGTCGTCGGGATCGGGAGGCATTTCGGCTGCTCGTGCCAGGCGGCCTCGTGATCGTGCAGGATCGAACCCCGGAGGACGTCTCGCTTCCCGGCTCCGCCGAACACATCCGCGGCTGGTTCAGCTTTGGGAAACACGCCAGGTTTATGCCTCGCGCGAGGCTTTCTTCAACGACATCCGCTCTCGCAAGGGCCGCTCGATCCTGCACGAATTGTCAGACGTCGAGTTGGAGGATTTGATTTCGTACATGGACGAGCGGTTGAACGGCGACTGCCGATTGTCGATCGCGACAGATGGACGATCTGGGTGGGTCACAAACCTGCTGGAGCGCGAGGGCCGGGGCGGGCGGCGGCGGCGCGATCGAGGAGGGGGCGCGCGATCGAGGAGGCAAATAGGCGCCCCCAGGCCGCTTATTCGCCCCGCCGCCCCAGCCCCAGACTCGCCGCTTCCCCTCGCTGCATTCCTTTAACCGATGAAGTAGTGGCTTACAGACAGAATTGTGTGCTATATAATTGTTATATATTTCATCTACATACGTCTGACATTTGTGCTGGGGGACGCACATGGACCGTCGGGAAACGGAAGTGTGGACTGCCGAAGAGTCGGAGTTGTTCGAAATAACGAACGGGATGCTGCGTGCGTTGTCCGCCTACGTCCACGTCGACTCGATTTTTGTTGCCAAACGCGACGGTGAGACGAACTCTGTAGCCATCGTCAGCCATCATAGTGAAGTGGCCGCGCCGTTGGGCGACCTGCGTCCGTTGATCGATCACGTTTGCAGCCTGGCTCACGGAGGTCGATCCGAATCCCCGCGAGCCGTTGTGATTCCCGATTTATCCGAGTCCCTGCCGAATCAACCTTGGGCTGGACTGCCCCTGCGGGGCTGTTTCCTCGGCGTTCCGATTCGTTGGTCAAACGAAGATGCGTACGGTGCCCTGTGCCTGTTCGGCTTTACGCCACATCCGTTCACGCGGGACGAGATCGCGTTGGTCGAGTCGCTCGCGGGCCTCTTGTCATGGTCGCTCGAAAGGCAACGAAACGAAGTGTTGTTTCGAAGTTTGATCGATCAATCCTCGATGGGTTACTGCATGACTCAGGGCGAATCGATCGTCTACGAGAACGAGTCATTCAGGCGCCACTTAGGAACTGTTGAGAAGACCAAGCTGTTGGCCAACCACGATTTCACCTATTCGGCGCCTGATGGCAGTGTGATCGATGTCAAGCGAACTCAACTGATCATCTCGGGAAGGCCGCTGGCGGTCTATCGATCCGCCGACATCACGAAATTTGTCAGCGCCGAGCGGCGATCCATCGTGGGTGAATTGGCGGCTGGCATCGCCCATGAAGTGCGCAATCCACTCACATTTATCAAAGGTTTTTTCCAGATGCTCGCGGACGACTCCATCGAGCTGACACCGGACCTGCTCCGGCTCGTCAAGAACGAGATCGAGCAGATTGAGTTGTTGTCCTCCGAGATGCTGACACTGTCAAAGCCGCATACCAGACGGAAAGCGCCTGTTGATGTCGAGGATATTTTGCGCAGCGCCGTCACGCTGATTGAGCCGGAGATGGCTCTGCGAAACGTGCAACTGGCCACACACGTCGCCCCGGTTCCGACTCTGCTGTGCGACGCCCACGGCTTGACGCAAGTGTTCGTCAACCTCATGAAGAATGCCATCGAGGCGATGCCACAAGGCGGTACGCTGACGGTCCGTATCGATCGCGAAGGTGACAACGCGGCGATTGTCTTCCAGGACGAGGGCGAAGGCATTCCGCCCGAACGCATTGCGAAGCTCGGCACGCCGTTCATGACGACCAAGGAATCCGGCACCGGACTGGGCTTGGTGGTTTGTATGAACATCGTGCAGAGCCACAATGGTCGAATCGAATTTTCCAGCGAAGTGGGGCACGGCACAACCGTCAAGGTCACATTGCCCATTCACGACTAGCTCATCACCCGGATGGGCGCTCCCGCCAAAAACGCCGCAATATCTTCCACCGCCTCGCCGTAGTATGTTCGGTAATTGGCCTCGGTCACATAGCCGACATGCGGCATTGCCAGCACATTCGGCATTTGGCGCAGCGGATGGCCATCTGGCAGCGGTTCTTCCTCGTAAACGTCGAGTCCTGCCCCGCCGATCCAACCTGCCTGCAAAGCCTCCATCAATCCGGCCCCGTCGACAATCGGTGCGCGAGACGTATTGATGAGAAAGGCGGTCGACTTCATCCGTCGCAAATCCTCCTTCGTCACCAGACCGCGCGTCCTATCGCTCAGCTGCAAGTGGATCGACACGATATCGCTCGCTTCCAACAACGCTTCTTTGGTCCGGGCATACTCGACGCCGAGTTGATCGCAGCGTTCCCGCGTCAAATTTTGGCTCCATGCCATGACACGCATGTCGAACGCTTGGCCAATCCGCGCCACCTTGGCGCCAATCTTGCCCAGTCCGAGCAGGCCGAGTGTCTTGCCGCAGAGATCGATCCCGATGGTTTGCTGCCACGGCCCGTCCGTCCGCATCGCCTGCGCCTCCACCATCACATGCTTGGCCAACCCGAGGATGAGCGCCCAGGTCAACTCGGCGGGCGGCTCGGACTGACTCGCGGTGCCGCAGACCGTGACGCCATGGTCTCGTGCGGCGTCGAGATCGATAGAAGCGTTGCGCATGCCCGTGGAGACAAGCAGGCGCAGGTTGGGCAACCGCGCGATGACGTCATCCGAAAACGGCGTCCGTTCCCGCATGGCGACGATGATGTCGCAATCGTGTACAGCGTCAATCAGCTTCTCCGGCGTCTCAAAGCGCTCCCGGTACACTCGCACGTCGACCTCTGCCGCCAGGGACGACCAATCTGCCATCGCCAAGGCGACGCCTTGGTAATCATCCAGAACCGCGCAGCGATGTCTCATAGCCATCTGCCTCCTCATTCTTCTCGGTTATACTGTATCATCTTGCCAGAGGTGTCACTATTGCGCCAGCGCGAGGGCGGGGTGGAGGCGGGGTGGAGGCGGGGTGGAGGCGGGGTGGAGGCGGGGTGGAGGCGGGGTGGAGGTGCGGTGGAGGTGCGGTGGAGGTGCGGTGGAGATGGGGCGGAGATGGGGCGGAGGTGGGGCGGAGATGGGGCGGGGGTGGAGGTGGGGCGGAGATGGGGCGGGGCGAATAAGCGGCCCCAGGACGCTTATTCGTGTCGAATCCGCAGATTGGCGACGAATAAGAGGTCCACAGCCGCTTAATCGGCTGTTGCCGCCCCATTTTGGAAGCAGCGAGGCAAATAAGCGGCCTGGGGCCGCCTATTTGCCTTCGGTCCGGCGATTTATCCGAAATAAGCGGCTGAGGGACGCTTATCTGCCACCCTCACCGCGCCACCCTCGCCGCGCCACCCTCACCGCGCCACCCTCACCGCCACCCCATCGATCGCGCCGCCGCAAGGGAACTTTTGTCCCTTGCGGCGGCACAGGCCGCCTTCGCCCCCTGCCCGACCCCATTCCGATTTCCGATCCCGGCACAATCGCGCTATGATACTCAAGTTAGAGATAGAAGGAGGCTGGGGCATGAAGCAGATTTCCACCAAGCAAACCGTGCTGCTCGTCGCTTTTCTCGTCGTGATGTGGGGCATCAACTGGCCGTTGTCGAAAACAGCCTTGCAATATACGCCGCCTATTCTGTTCGCCGGCATTCGAACGTTGCTCGGCGGGCTTGCCCTCCTGATCATCGCGTTGCCGCGCCTAAAATCGCTTCGCTTTCGAGAAAATTGGTATATATACCTGATTTCGTGCCTGCTCAATATCGTCCTGTTCTATGGATTGCAGACGGTGGGCCTGGGTTATTTGCCAGCCGGACTGTTCTCCGCCATCGTGTTCCTGCAGCCGGTCCTACTTGGTATCATGGCCTGGTTGTGGCTCGGCGAGAGCATGCACGGGCTCAAAATCGTTGGCCTTGTACTCGGTGTGGTTGGCGTCGCCGTCATCAGCCTCGGCAGCCTCGCCGGTGTGAGTTCGCCCATTGGCATCGTTCTTGCGCTCGGGACGTCCTTCGCCTGGGCCATCGGTACCGTGTACGTCAAGAAGGCGGCACAGCACATCGAACCACTATGGCTCGTGACGGTGCAGTTGATCGTCGGAGGACTGTTCATGACTGGGATCGGAACGGGTGTGGAGCGGTGGTCGGCGATTCACTGGACCGGCGCGTTCATTTGGTTGTTGCTTGTGATTGCGCTGCTCGTGATCGCCGCGGGATGGCTCGTCTACTTCACGCTGATTGGATCAGGCGAAGCGACGAAAGTCGGCTCTTTCACCTTCCTGATTCCTCTCATTTCCGCACTCGTGAGCGCTGTCTTTTTGCACGAACGGGTGACCATTTCGCTGATCCTTGGCCTTTTGCTCATCCTTGCGAGTATCTACTTCGTCAATCGGCCGCGTCCTGCCAGTCGTTCGAAGTCCGCGCCCACGGCTTGACAAAAAGCGCGATAGTGGTGATGTAATATGGTTCTGAGGGCAATCCATCTGTTTCCGGAATTTCCGAATGCCCAATCCCTTCATACGCTGAGGGCCAAGTACGATCCGCTCGCGGATTTGATTCCCCCTCACGTGACTTTGGCAAAGATGACATCATGAGTTTGCATGATCGACTGTACACCGGAGTATTGGAGTCGTATCTGGATCGATCGCGCCCCTATATCCCCCACCTGACACTCGGTCGTTTGCGGCTCCCATTGCAGCCGTAGTGTCGGTGCGGAATGCGTGGGAGGCAAGTTCAACAAGGACGAGGGGAGCCTGCGAATATGACCATGGCCATCAAACATCCACTAGCCATCACCATGTGGGATTTTTCCTGGATTGAGCGGCGCTGGCCGGGAGCCGGTTACGAAGATTGGGACCAAGTGTTGGACGAACTTCAGGAGCGGGGCTACGACGCTGTGCGCATCGACGCGTTCCCCCACCTGATCGCTGTCGATCCCGATCGACCATGGACCCTGAAGCCGGAATGGAGCGTGCAAGACTGGGGATCGCCCGCGTTGAACACAATCCATCACCTCAAGGATCATCTGATTGAGTTTATTTCGAAGTGTGCTCAGCGGAACATCTATGTCGCGCTGTCCACGTGGTTCCGCGAAGACCTGGAGAATCACAGGATGAACATTCACTCGCCGGAGGACATGGCAACCCGATGGATTCGAACCCTCGACCACGTTGCCGACGCTGGACTTCTGGATCACATTCTCTATGTCGATCTCTGCAACGAATTTCCTCTCAGCTGCTGGGCCCCGTTCCTTGCCCCCGCGCTTGGCAAACCGGTTGGCACAGAAGTGAGGCGAAATACGCCAGAAGGAAACGCTTGGATGAAGACCTCCATCGATCTCGTACGCGCGAAATATCCACAATTGCGTTACTGCTATTCGATCACGTCCGAATACGATACACTCGCGACCGAAGATGTTTCCTTTATGGATCTCTTGGAGCCGCACATCTGGATGGCTCAAGCGAGCGATTTCTACGATCGCGTCGGATATCACTACGAACGCTTTTCCATGACGGGCTACGAGAACTTGGTCGCATCTGCCGAACAGCTCTATCGCAGTAATCCAGCTCATTGGATCGGCTGTCTCGAACAGCAAATCCAACAGATTGCAAAATGGTCCATCGCCAGCCAAAAACCGCTTGTCACCACCGAATGCTGGGGAGTCGTCGACTACAAAGACTGGCCTCTTCTGAAATGGGACTGGGTGAAAGAACTATGCGAGGCAGGCGTTCGCTCCGCCGCAGGCACAGGCCGTTGGATGGCGATGGCGACGAGCAACTTCTGCGGCCCTCAGTTTGTCGGAATGTGGAGAGATGTAGCGTGGCATCGCGCTTTAACAGATCTCATCCACCAATCTCCCCTCCCGAAATGAGCGGACGACAGGAGATTTTGACTTGCGATCAAAGCAAAAACCATCCCCGCCCGTGTCGTTCAGGCGAGGATGGTTCTCATCAAACGCTCCGCATGGTGATTAGAAACCTTTGAACTTGGAGCCCTTCGTCACAAGATGCAAAGGCGAATTGACTTTGCTCGGAATCTTTTGGCCCTTCAGCAGCTTGACAGCGTAGTCGATGCCAAGCACACCTTCTTCTGTGGGTTGCTGAGCGATGTCTGCATACATCGTTCCTTTATTCACATCGTTAATCGCTTCTTGTTCCCCGTCGATGCCGACAACCTTGATATTCTTCTTGCCGGCCTGCTGAATCGCTTCGAGAGCTCCCAGAGCCATCTCATCGTTCTGAGCGAACACGCCGTTGATAGTCGGATGCGCCTGCAAGATGTTTTGCATCACGTTCATGGCCGTAGCGCGGTCAAAATTGGCGCTTTGCTTCGCGACCACCTTGATTCCAGGAGCGGTTGCAATTTCCTTATCGAATCCTTGCTCCCGGTCAATCTCAGCTGATTCGCCCAGGATCCCTTGAAGCTCGACGACCGTGCCCTTGCCATGCAGTGCCTTGATCAGTTCTTGGGCGGCCATCTTGCCCGCCAGGACGCTGTCGGAGGCGATAAACGTCGCAACCTTGCCGCTGTTGACGCTGCGATCCAGCGTGATGACTGGAATTCCAGCGCTATTCGCAGCCTTCACCGCACTGGACAGGCTCTGGCTGTCTACAGGATTCAAAAGAATCACGCTGACGTGTTGTTGGATGAGGTCCTCAACCTGGTTGAGCTGAGTCGAGTCATCGTTGTTTGCGTTGTCGTTGATGACCTTGAGTCCATACTTCTTAGCCTCAGAATCCACGCCTTTTTGCAGTGCGACAAAGTACGGATTCGTCAGTGTCGAATCAGCAAATCCAATCGTTTTGCCCGACACCGAGGCGGTCTTCGCGGTTCCAGCATATGCGGTCGTAAAACTTGTCGCCAGCATTCCAATTGCTACTGTGCTCATCGCAGCCAACTTCCACATCTTCATCATTGATTCCCCCAATTTTAGTCAACTTCACCGTGATTTTTTTCGATCTAACAGAATCGCGATCAAGATAATCAAACCAGTCACAGCGTCTTGCCAGAACGAGTTCACATTCAACAAGTTAAGTCCGTCATCAATCACCCCCAAAATCAGCGCGCCGATCAGCGTACCGATGACACTGCCTTCACCGCCAAGCAAGCTGGTACCACCGAGAACGACCGCAGTGATCGCGTTCAGTTCGTATCCGGTGCCGGCGGTTGATTCAGCTGAACCTAGGCGAGCCGTCAACACCAGGCCTCCAAGTGCAGCTAGGACGCCACACGCCACGTAAACCCAAACCAAGTAGCGCTTTACCTTGATGCCCGCCAGGTGAGCTACCTTCAAATTCCCACCCAAAGCGTAGATTTTCCGGCCAATCACCGTTTTCCGGAGAACAATCCAACCTGCAATGAACATGATCGCAGCTAGAATGACAGGTATCGGTATACCTAGGACTGTTCCGGTTCCAAAGTCGGTAAACGAAGTTGGCAAATTATAAATCGGCATACCTTGCGTGTAGACTTCTGTCAGACCTCGAAACAACTGTTGAGTACCAAGGGTTACGATAAAAGGAGCAAGGTTCCCATAGGACACCAAAAGTCCATTTAAAGCGCCGGCTAATCCACCAATGACCACTCCGACTATGCAAGCCAAAGCGACATTCACGTGAGAAACCATCAATTGCGCTGCGATCGCTGAACTCAGTGCCAGGGTTGAGCCGACTGAGAGATCGATACCAGACGTTAAGATGACAAAAGTCATGCCTACTGACAGCAGAGCGTTAACGGTGGTTTGAAGAGCCACGTTACGCAGATTGTCAAATGTGAGAAATTGCGACGAGAGAATCGATAAAACAATGAATAAAATAACGAAACCAATGAGTGGCCCTAAGCGGTATTTCCTTACCCAATCCATGCCAAATCTCTCCCCGTTGCTAGTTTGATAAAGTTACTTTCATTCATGGACTCGCCTTCGAGCTCACCCATTGTCTTCCCCTCGTGCATGACGTAGATCCGATCACATATGCCAAGAAGTTCGGGTAGATCAGACGAGATCATGAGAATCGCTCTGCCTTCGGATTTCATCTCGTTCATCAAGTCGTAAATTTCTCGTTTCGCGCCCACATCAATGCCGCGTGTCGGTTCGTCCAAAATGAGCAGAGCTGGATCTCTTGCCAGCCACTTCGCAATCACAATCTTTTGCTGGTTTCCGCCGCTTAGACTCTCCACCGCTTGTTCCATCGAACTTAGGCGAACGTGAAGTTTCTCGATCATATCTGCTGTAAACGTCCGCTCGCGTTTCATATTGATAAATCCCATTCGCTGTCTCTGGCTCAATGTAGGCAACGCCATGTTCTCGCGAACGCTAAACTGCAAAATCACGCCCTGCGATTTCCGATCTTCAGTGACAAATGCGATGCCTTTGCGAATGGCATCCCCAGGATTTTTAAACGACACCCGTTCGCCGCGGAATTCGATTTCTCCGCTCAGCACCCGATCAACGCCAGCAAGCGCCCTTGCGAACTCCGTTCTTCCTGCCCCCATCAATCCACCAAGTCCGACGATTTCGCCCGCACGCAGTTCTATGGAAGCGTCTTTGACGCGGTCAGTCCGCACATTCACCGCCTTGAGAATGGTTTCGCCTGGGTTGGCGGCAACTCTCGGATAACGGTTTTCGACTGTCCGTCCAACCATCATCGCGATGAGTTCCTTCTCATCCGCGGTCTTCATGTCCCTCGTCGCATGAAACGGCCATCCCGTAAGACAGACACGTAATCGGCTATCCGATAGAGCTCTTCCATCCGGTGGGATATGTAGATGATTCCAACACCCTGTTGCTTGAGTGACTCAATAATTTCAAACAACCGTTCGGTTTCGCTCTCGGTGAGCGCTGCTGTTGGCTCGTCCATGATCATGTACCGAACTTCCCGCAGGAGAGATTTCCCGATCTCCACCAATTGCTGTTCGCCTATTCCCAGATTCCCAACCAACTCAGAAGGATGCCGAGCTAGATTGATGCGTTTCAGCACGCTCGCAACCATTTCGTTCAGTTTCTTACCCTCTAGGAACCCCGATTTGTTAAAATCGCTTTCATTGCCGATCAAAAAGTTGTCAGCAATCGATAAATTCGGGAACAAATTGAGTTCCTGATGAATCATCCCGATGCCATACTTGCGAGCGTCATCGACGTTCTTGATTTGAACCGGTTCGCCGTCAATCAAAATTTGTCCGGAACTCGCTTCGTACTCTCCAGTCAAGATTTTCATCAGTGTCGACTTCCCGGCCCCGTTTTCACCGAGCAGTGCCAGAACCGTTCCACTTTCCACGACAAGTTCGACATCCTGCAAAACCTGTACGCCCGAAAACGCTTTACTGATTCCCTGCATTTTCAGTTGTCCCATGCCTGACCACCTCCTGGTTAAAAGACAACGCCTGCGAATAACACGATGTTTGCGTAAGACGTCCATTCTCCAGTTCGAACGATCACGCTTGCTGTCTCGGTCATAGCCTTCAAGTCATCATGAGAAACCTGTTCCACATTGATACCGAGCATGGAACAGATCTCCTTATGCAAACCGGGATTCGTCGCTTCTAATTCAGTTGCGACGACCGCCTTCTCCACTCGGAGTTCGTGAAGCACTGTCTCGAGCACACTCGTCATGGACGGGACATTTTTTCGAACCGCCAAGTCGATGAATGGAATCCCCTTTGGTACAGGCAATCCATAATCGGCGATTACGATGGTCTGTCCGTGCCCGAGTTCAGCGATCACCTGAGAAAGCTTCCCATGTAAAATACCGCTACGCTTCATGATTTCTCTTCTCTCTCCCAATAATGTGGAAACGTTACCACATCGTATGTAAAAATGCTCACGCTTTGGTTGAATTCCGAAGGATGAGTTCTGGTTGGAATTCAACAACATCGGAACTCGCGAAATCCTTCAACGATAAGAAGGCCGTTCGTCCCATTTGATACGCCGGTTGGCGAATCGTCGTCAGGGCTGGAGAAACGCACTTTGCCATCTCGATATCGTCGTAGCCGATGATAGACACCTCATCGGGAATTCGGATACCCAGTTCGTTCGCCGCTCGAATGAAGCCAAATGCCATCATGTCATTTCCCGCAAAGACTCCATCCGGAGGATTATCGCCCGACAGAAGGATTTTGGCCGCATCGTAACCGCCCGCAAAGGAGAAATCCCCCTGAACGACTTGCCAATTATCTAGACCATGCTCTTTTACGGTTTTAGTGAAGCCCCGCTCTCGAAGCTTTGCTGAATTGGAATTTTCCGGGCCTGAAATATGGACGATGCGTTTGCACCCAATCGAAATCAGTTTTTCGGTTGCCAACCTAGCCCCGTACTCATGATCGACCCAGATATAGTTCCTCTGCTTGGACAGCCGTCTGTCCACAAAAACACAAGGTATGTCCCCGACAGATTTCAGTAGTGTGCTTTCGTCGGATCGATTTCCGAGAAATACGATGCCCTCGACAGATTTGTTTTTCAAAACCTGTAAATACATTTCTTCTCGCTCTAATTTCCAATCCGTGTTACAAAGAAACACCGTAAAACCGGCCTCAATCGCTGCGTCTTCACTGCCTCTAGCGACTTCCGCGAAGAACGGGTTGGAGACGTCCGGAATCAACAGACCAATCGTAGAAGTTTTCCCGCTAACCAATCCCCTTGCCACAGAACTCGGGGTAAAGCGCAGGTCCCTCATCACACTCAAGACCTTTTGCTTCGTCTTCTTCTCCACGTATCCGCTCTCATTAATCACGCGAGACACCGTAGAAACAGATACACCAGCGAGTCGGGCAACTTCTTTGATTGTCGCCAAGACCTCACACCCCCTGTGGTAACGTTTCCATATCGCGAGATAAAATGAGTTCGCGACCAAGGTAGCCGGAACGTTCGCGAAATCCCCGAACAGTTCTCTCCAACAACGGTCGTTTTAAACAGCCCGAAAGCGCCTTTGATTTCCAAGTATCCGCTCTCATGAATGACGCTGGCACCATGGAGAAGCAAACACATCGGCGATTCGAGCAACTTCTTTGACCAATCATCAACCGCCGCAGGGCCTGTGGTAACGTTTCCACACCGCACAAACTACATAGAGTTCGTTTCCAAGAAAGCCGAAACCTCGTCGCAATATGGAATTGACCTCTGGGCGCCTTTTCTAGTGACGCAAATCGCCGACGCTGCCGAAGCCATTCTTAGCGCTTCCATCGCATTTTCGACGTTGAACACCGTGGCAAAATAGCCAGCGAACGTATCTCCTGCGGCAGTCGTATCAAGCGCGTTCACAGAAAACGCAGGCAGTCGGACAATCGCTCTTGAGTCACCATACATGAGTCCTTGCGCCCCGAGTGTCAAAACAACCGACTTCGCGCCCAAATGCAACAGTTGATGCACCGCATCTTCCAAGTCGCTTTGATTCGACAAATTTCGTTGCAAGATGATATTAGCTTCACTTTCATTCAAAATCAATACGTCGATCCCGTTTATGAAAGATTTCGAGGCTGCACTTGCTGGCGCAGGGTTATAAAATACCCGAATCCCATTTTGGCGCGCCAATTCAATCGCCGCTTGTACCGTGTCCATGGGGATCTCATTTTGCACCAACATGGCATCCGCGTTTCGGACGGATTCCGCCATGAAAACATCGGTCTTGTCGAGTTTTCCATTCGCCCCTTCGGACAAAATGATACTGTTTTCTCCATCCGCATTTACGGTGATAAACGCAAGTCCTGAACTGCCCGGTTTCTTGAAGACATATTGAGTATCAATGCCCTCGCGATTCAACGAGTCGCATAATTCCCCGCCGAACCCATCAGTCCCTACAGCGCCGACCATGATCACATCTGCCCCTGCCCGGGCGGCTGCAACAGCCTGATTGGCGCCTTTGCCACCGCTCATGTACTCCGTCGATTCCGCTTTCAAAGTTTCCCCAGGCACTGGATTTCTCTCAACCCGATTTACAATGTCCATGTTCAGACTGCCAACGACAGCAATTCTCATAAACTCACCCAATCCTCGGTTCATGCCAGTGTTTGAATGTCAATTCCGTATCATGCTAACACCGATAGGAACCTCGGTTCAAGCTTCACGTTACTGATGACTGTACTTGATTCTCGGATCCAAGACGCTGTATACACAATCCGCTAAAAGATTCCCTACGATCGTCATCACACCAACCAGCGTTACAATGCCCAACAGAATAGGGTAATCCCGATTTTGAGCTGCATTCCAGAATAGGAGCCCCATGCCAGGGTAATTAAAAATCATCTCAATGATGAGCGCCCCACTAAATAATGACGGCACGCTCATCCCGGCGAGTGTAACCAACGGGAGCAGGGAGTTGCGCAACGCATGCTTCAACAATACCTGGGAGCGCTTCAGTCCCTTCGCATGCGCTGTCCTGATGTAGTCCTGAATTAACGTTTCAATCATCGACGAACGAAGATATCGGCTCCATCCAGGGATGGTAACCAAAATCAACACCACGCCTGGAAGGACGATGTGATCGAGCTCGGAAAGCAAGGTTGGATTTTGTTCTGGCGAATTGGCTACACCGCCTGACGGCAACCAATGCAGGTTGATTGAAAAGATGGAAATGAGAATCATTCCAAGCCAAAACGTCGGCATGGAATAGAGAAAGTAGACGACGATCGTGATTAGGTTGTCGACGATTTTCTCTCGCCGTATTGCTTGAATCACACCTAAACCAATTGCAACAATATGGGAAAGCGTGATCGCAACGACAACCAAAATGAGCGTACGAGGCAGATTTTCCACGATAAGACTGATCACATTTTGATGATACGTATAGGAATAACCAAAGTTGCCGTGCAGAAGATGCCAAAGCCAAATAGCATATTGAACATACAGCGGTTTATCTAGACCTAACGAGCGATTAATTTGCGCAATCAACTGTGGGGTAGCCTTATCTCCCAACATCACGACAGCGGGTCCGCCTGGAATGATATGCATAAGAAGGAAACTTAGCGCCGTGATTCCAAACATGGTAGGGATGGCTTGCAATATTCTATGGATGACGTAATGAACCACGGAATCAATCCCCCTCCTGTTCTAATCTCATGTCAAACGCGGTTCGAAGCGCATCTCCAATAAAATTGATCGCGAGCACCGTGGTTAGAATAGCGGCACCGGGAGCATAAATTAACCACCAGCAATTTTGCGAGAAGTACGACATCGAGTCTGATAGCATGGAACCCCAATTTGGAGCCGGAGGCGGAAGGCCAAGACCTAGAAAACTTAAGCTTGCAATGAGCAGCACGGCGTCGCCAACCATAAACGTGGACGAAACCAGTACGGTTCCCATGATATTCGGCAGAATGTGACGTACCAAGATGCGAAAATGAGATGCTCCGCTTATTTTCGCGGCATCGACGTACAGCATTTGCCGAACTGCCAGTACATCCGCTCGCACCAAGCGACTGACCCCATGCCACGACGTGATCGCAATCAGGAAAATGAGAAGACCCACATTCGGCCGAAATGCCGAGTCGAAAAACACCAGCAGAAACAGTGTGGGAACTGCACGCAAAACATCGACGATGCGCATCATCAGGTGATCGAGCCAGCCTCCAAAATACCCCGAGACGAGCCCGTAGAAAATTCCCACAGCCATAGAGGCGATCGCTGCGGCGAACCCGACTTCTAACGACGCTTGTCCTCCTATCATCGTTCGAATCAGAAGATCTCTCCCGAGTTCATCAGTCCCAAAAGGAAACGCCCATGTAGGTGGATGGAGAATAGCAATCAAATTGATTTGATTCGGAGAGGCCGGATCAAGGACTGGTCCCAGAAAGCAGAATAGAACCAAGACCACCAGAAGGCAGGCGCCGACACGTCCAAGAGACGATTGAGCGTAGCGTCGCAAAGCCAGTCGGAACCATCCTGCTGAAGAACTGGCGGGGATCGCCAGATTGACTATGCCATCCTTGCGCTGTGTTCGTAGTTGCGTATTCATCAGGTCACCTCTCACAAACAAATGAAGCAGGAGAAGAACCCGGTATTGTGAGCCGGGTTCTTCGAAACACGAACATTACGAGATGGTCCAGAACTCAGGGGAAATTCCACCTGTGAACGAGTTCACAGCTTGCTCATATCCATGCAGCGATTTTGATATTTCTGTCAGTGAGGCTGCGAGCGGCATCCAAAGATTGGGCAGTTGCTGGGCAGCATAGATTTGGTATGCGTCGAGGTCCTTTTGAGCTTCCGCTGCCGTCGCGTGCGGTTGGAGTGTTGCCTTAATCAATTGATCCATGTGTGCGTTACTGTATCCAAAAAAGTTGTAGCCCCCATTGGTTTGATAAATGCCATCTCCCGAAGGATAGCTCCCTCCGTAATTCCAACTGATTCCGGTTTGAACCTCCCACTGGGCCGGATTTTGATGATATTGGACCAGCGTCGCGAACGGGAGAGGTTGCAGTGTGACTTTGATCCCCTCCTTCGCCCAATCTTGCTGTAATAGCTGTACTAACGCCGCTGTCGTTGTATTGCCAGATGGATATTGGTCGACAAACGCAAGCTGCTGGCCTTTCGCGTTGGTCATGACACCGTTGACCTCATGCCAGCCATTTTTCTCAAGCAACGCTTTTCCGGCGGCCGGATTAAATTTATACAAGGGCGATTTTAGCTGCGGGGCTAGAAATGTAGAAGGTTTTTGCGGTACCGGGCCTGTGCCGGGCACAGCCATGCCATTATACAAATCTTTGATAATGCTGTTTTGATCGATCCCCATTTGCAATGCTTGCCTCACGGGCAGCTCGTCAAAGATTTTGCCCAACTTGGGATTTTTAAAATCCAGCCTCGTAACCGCCATGGCAAAACTGTAGCTAGGAATAAGCGTATCCGTGCCGGACAATTGGGATCGGCTCGCGTACATGTAGGAAGGGAGATAGCCGATTTGAACCGTCCCGGTACGCAGCGCCGAGACCTCAGCCGAATCAGATGTTTCGTACGCCAAGGTGAAGCTGGTGATCGATGCTTTATGCCCATCGTATTTCGGATTAGGTACAAATTTCCACGAAACATTTGGTACGACTGAGCTCATTTCAAAAGGCCCATCGATCACGGTGAAAAATTTGGGGTTGTTCGCATTGGACGCCAGGTAGCTGAGCTCTTTGTTTACGTCGTTCGGATATTTGTTCCATGAGGCTTCAGGGAGAGGCACGAAATCCGTTAAACCATTGTATTCGAACCATTGCTGATTGACCGATTGGTTCAGCGTAATTTGGAATTCATATGAATTCACCACTTTAAACGACTTGATCATATTTGGAACCCCACCTGTGTCCGCGCCTGCATAGGGCCATGGGGCTGGCGCCTTCGGCGAGGATGCGGCCTTGATTAGGTTCCACGTAAACTCGACGTCGTTTGCCGTGACTGGCTTGCCATTGGACCAGTGCCACTTCGGGTTCAACTGGACCGTATAAACCGTACCCTTCGAATTCCACTGCACACTCTTCGCGACGCTCTGCGAGAAATCAAATTTACCATTTGGTCCGATGTTCAAAAGATCTTGGTACATGAGTGATGAAGCCCACGCATTGTAAACTGTGTTGGTGGAATTCGGGCGCAAAGGCAGATACCAATTGATATCCGTCAGTGCCGGCAAGGCCTCGACGATGCCCCCCTGGGATGTTGTCGTTGCCGCAGAAACTTCACCAAAAGACATTGAAGTGGCAAAAATTGCGGCAATCCCGGAAACCAGAAGTGTCTGTTTCAATGTCGATCCACTCCCCTAGAATTGTACTGGTCAGTGACGACGGACCATAAACAAAAAGAGACCCAAAACTGCAAGATGCAGTCTGGGTCTCTGTGTCTACAGTCGACTCACCGTTTTTCGGAACGAGCAATATTCCATGGCTATCTTAATATCGCCAATTTGCCATTGTCAATCCAATTGCGAGAGGATTGTGTTCGCTTGACAAAATTGAAATTGTTGATGTAGCGTAGTGACCCACGAAGAAGTAACATTCCACAACGCTACGTTACGCGACCCGATTCTCAGTATTCTACTCATTCCAGAGTGGGGTGATCGCATGGGGAAGCCTGTTCTCGAAAGTTCGCTCGAATCCTTCGTGTTCATTGGAGAACCGCAAATCGCACCCAATGCGAAAGAGGTCATCTATGTATGCACCAAGCTTCTTCTGCAAGAAGATCGGTATCAATCCTCGATACATAAGATCGACCTCGCGACCAGGCAAGACACGGTAGTCACACACGGGATCGGCCCGAATATGGAAATGGTTCGCGATTATTCACCGAAATTTTCAACAGATGGTTCTCGACTTGCGTTTTTATCTACGCGATCCGGGAAACCCCAGGTGTATGTCATGCCATGGACGGTCGGCGAGCCTCGAAAGGTGACAGATTTTCCGAATGGGGTCAAGTCGTTTGAGTGGGCCCCTGATGGGAAATCGTTGGTCGTAGTCGCACGTGTCGCGCCAGAATCTTCTTCCGATGTGAAGGTCATTCGTCGGTTGCGCTATAAGCTGAATGGAGAGGGGATTTTCGGTGACGCTCCCACGCATTTATGGCTTGTGGATATCGAATCAGGACAAACCAGCCAGTTGACACAAGGGATATACGCCGCGCACGAGCCAGCGTTTTCCCCGGATGGCAGGACAATCGCATTTGTCTCGTTTGACGGTCAGGACGAATCCAAATTGAGGCCAGCACTCTATACTGCGGATATATCCACGCATAGTCTGCATCTTCTCATAGAGGTCGACGGCGTGATCTCTGCTCCCTCGTTTTCCCCAGATGGCAATTGGATTGCTTACTTCGGCCACACGCACGGTGAAACCACCTCCTACAACAATCACCTGTGGATCATACCGTCTGCCGGCGGAGAACCGCGCAATGTAACGTCGGCACTCGATAGACCTGTCGGTAATTATGTAGGGACAGACGCGAGGTACGATTTGAGCATTGCCCGTCCAGTATGGTCAGCAAGCAGTGACAGAATCTATTTCCCCGTCACAGATCGGGGAAACGTTTTTCTCTTCAGTACATCGCTGGATGCGCAATTGCGCAAAGAGATCCCTGGTGAAGAATTTGTCGTCTCCTCCTTCGACGTGAAGTATGACACCCTGGTGTACATCTTGGAGCAAGCTGCGTCAGTCGGCGAATTACGTTGGCTGAATCACGGGAAGAGTGTGGCACTGACTCGATACAATGAATCGTACCTAAACGAGATGAGTATCGTCGCACCTGAACCCGTGGAGATCATCGCAGAAGATGGTACAGCGATAGATACCTGGTTGATCAAGCCCGTGGATTTCGAGCCAGGAAAAAAGTATCCAGTGGTTTTAGAAATTCACGGAGGACCACACGTCGCTTACGGATACAATTTTCATCACGAATTTCAATTCCTATCGAGTCGGGGAGGACGAGACTATCAAGATCTGCTGTGTGTCATCCATCAGGTTGCAAATCTGCCGTTTGTGGATTCAAATCGCTTGTACGTCACCGGGGCGAGTTACGGTGGTTATATGACGAACTGGCTCGTTTCTCAAACGAATCTGTTTCGCGCTGCGGTCGCGCAAGCTTCGATATGTAATCTGTACAGCAAATATGGAACAAGTGACAACGGCTTTTACACAAATAAATCCGAATTGGCAGATGCGGAGTTGTGGAGCGACGAGGAGTTCATCATGTCGCGTTCACCAATACGTTATGCAGACCGCGTTACTGCCGATGTGAAAATCATCCACGGCGAACTAGACCACCGATGTCCCATTGAACAAGCTGAGCAATGGTTCGTGGCGTTGAAGCGATTGGGTAACGTGGATGTCGAATTTGTCCGCTTTCCGAATGAACACCATGGGTTAGCAACCCGCGGAAGACCCCGCCATCGAGTGGAACGTTTACAACACATTGTAAGTTGGTTTGATAAGCATAGGTAGATTTTTCAAGTAAATTGAGCCGAGTCGATTGGTCGTCCAAAGACTCCCCTCAAATCGCGCCGCCTGGAGCGCGATCAGGGAAGTCTTTTTTGATTGCATGAAGTTCTCGCGCATCCATTCCTGTCGAGGAGGAAAACCGATGACTGCCTTACGGACTATGCACTTGAACCTGTTCCTGACCCATGTCGGACATCACGAAGCAGCGTGGAGACATCCCGACACGGACTTGTCGCAAATTTACAAATTTGATCATTACCAGCGTCTTACACAGTTGGCTGAGGAAGCGAAATTTGATTCGATCTTCTTTGCGGATCGATTATCCATATCCCCGCAAGCAGTCGCGCATGGCGCTGCATCTGGCTATGAGCCTCTCACCCTGATGTCTGCGCTCGCTGTGGTAACCCATCGGATCGGCCTGATCGGAACTGTGTCGACGTCGTTCAACGACCCATTCAATCTCGCCAGGAGATTTTCGTCAATTGATCGATTGAGCATGGGACGAGTTGGTTGGAATATCGTGACTTCCGGAACCGACGTAGAAGCGCAAAATTTCAGCTACGATTCAAGTCCATTGCACCGTGAGCGATACGAACGCGCAAATGAATTTGTTGAGGTAGCATTAAAATTGTGGGACAGTTGGTCTCCTGACGCCCTGATTCTCGATCAACAGAATGGAGTATTCGCCGATCCGAATCGCGTACGTGAAATTCAGCACCGAGGCACGTATTTCGCTGTGCGTGGTCCTTTAAACATGCCGCGTTCGCCTCAAGGACGACCGCTGCTCGTACAGGCTGGCTCTTCCGAGGATGGGAAGGAATTTGCTGCGAAGTGGGCGGAAGCAATATTTACGGCTCAGCAAACATTCGACGACGCGAAAAAGTTTTATTCAGACATAAAAACCCGCGTCGCCCAGGCGGGCAGAGATCCAGCCCGAGTGAAAGTATTGCCTGGCATTTGCCCAATCATTGGTACCACAAAATCTGAGGCGAAAGCGAAGGAGCGCCGACTACACACCTTAACAACGCCAGAATACAGTTTATCGCAGTTATCGAACCGGATTGGATTCGATCTATCTCCGTATCCTTTAGACGGCCCGTTTCCTGAGCTGCCCATGGATAAGGTCGAGGGGCATCGAAGTCGATCGGAATTGATCGCTGATTTAGCGAAGAGGGAAAACCTGACGATTCGCGATTTACTTGTTCGCCTGGCGGGTGGCAGAGGGCACAAGACCATCACGGGCACCCCGAAGGATATTGCCGACGAGATGGAGCGGTGGTTCTGTGATGGTGCAGCGGATGGGTTCAACGTTATGCCCCAGCTCATGTTTGGAGGACTCGAAGAGTTCATAGAGCATATTATTCCGGAGTTGCGCCGACGCGGGCTATTCCGTACGGAATACGAAGGGACCACATTGCGAGAACATTATGGCCTTGTGTGACACGTCCACTCCTTTGTCCTCCGAGAAAGTCGCGGGCAGGCGATCTCGATGCCGACTTAGGGCACGTACGACCTCTTGCCCGCCACCGGGATCAAGAACTATCTCGGATACCGAATCGCAGAACGTCGACTAGCTGTCCGCTTGCAATTGAGCGACGCCTACACTGGCCGTCTTGAACAAGACGTTTTCAGCCAATGGAAAGATGATTGAGAATGTCGTTCCCAGCCCTACTTCGCTGTGGACAACGATTTTGCCGCCCAGTTCGTGAATTACCTTATAGGTCAATGTCAACCCGAGACCCGTTCCCTGAGACTTTGTTGAGTAGTACGGCTGGCCCAGCTTGTCCAACGTCGTTTTGGACATGCCACTGCCTGTATCCACCACGGTCAGTTCAGCCTTCGCCTTCACCTTGCTTAAATGGACTTTGACGGACGCGGACTCTTTGTCCGTGCATGCTTCAATCGCATTTTTGATCACATTGATAACCGCCTGTAAGATCGTCGAATAATTCCCGCGAATCACCGCTTCTTCACACACTGTCGACTGAAGATCCACATTCTTGTTCAAGGCATACGGCTGTAATGCCTGAACGGCACCTGTTACCAAGACGGACAAATTGACATTGGTTTCGTCATCACTGAGAGGCGATTTCGCGATGTTCAAATATTCGCCAATGATAGACTCCGCCCGGTCCAGTTCTTCCACCATCGTGCTGTAAAAACCGACTGCCGTTTTACGGTCAAACTCCTTGCTCGCGAGGAGTTGAGTAAATCCACGAACGACGGTGATGGGATTCCGTATCTCGTGAGCAACCGACGCCGCCAATTGGCTTACTAGCTCGGATTTCTCCAGACGCACTTGATTCTCCGCCATGATCCGCGCGTTGTAACCTCCTACGGTCACCCTCACGGCGCTCGCAACCGCCGCACCTACGATCGCAAGAAACCAAGCAAAATCGCCCGCATTCAACGGAGCGCGCATCAACGTGCGCATGGTATAAATGTAATCAAAAGCGCCGTAACAACATAAAGCGACGACCATGCCCATGCCTCTGTAAAATGCGGACTGATTGCGCAGGATCCAGGACGTGATCGACATGAATACAGCAAACACGATCACGGTGAGAATCGAGTGTTTTAACCCGGATACGACGATGTGCGTCACTTGTTGCGCAGAATCGCCTTTTTCCGTGAGTAACACAAACGACATGGTGATTTGGCACAGCATGTATATCACTAGGGATACGAGCGCTCTGCTCCAAGGGAGCAGGAAGAATCCCCATGTCAGACACACCAAGGCGAAATTCAGCGGTGTACCTGGCCCGATTTGAAACGTAAACAAAGTGCACAATGACGAAAAAACGCCGATCAACACGACCAAACCCGAACTTGTCAAATACCTTGTAGAGGGTGCGTGCGCTCTTCTGGTATACCAAAATTCACACAAAATAAGTGGTATGTACGCAAACAGCAGCCCCGCTAAAAAATCCCGGACTTCCACTCTGGTTGTCGCCCCTGTCCGCTAGATATGAGAGTCTAGAAAAATTGAACGGTTTGCAAAACCAGTATACATCAACTCCCTGCGCCTTCACGGGCCTTTCCGCATAGAATCGACAAACCTATTTCTGGCGCACCGTGCGAATCTGTCGCCAATGACTGACTTTCTTATGGTACGATGGATGACAAAATACTAAGGGAGTCATGATGAGTGAGTTGGACAAATGGGCCAAATTCAAAAGCGAACTTGGGCAATGCCAATCAGCGAACAAATACGCCGAACTCTCGTCATTCAAGTCAAAAGGACAGCGGCAATCCGCGCAGTGCAAGAACGGACAATGTCGCTGCGACGTTTACCCAGGAAGGATTGGAAACCTTCTCCAAGATATTTGCAACGTCCGTGGAGGCTGCCATCTCCCGAGTTCTGCCTGAGGTGATCGAAAAGGCTGTCGACGCCAAGTTGCGCGAAGAGATGATTTCGTTGCGAGAAGAAATCCAAGAGCTCCGGAGCATGTTGACTTCGCAATCGCGAGAAAGCGCGGATCGAGCTGTTTCAAGGGAACATGCGAAAGAGGTTCGGGGGCCGGTGGCGGACAAACCTAGCACCGGTATGAACGCTGAAAAAAGTGATCGACTTACTGAAGAACTATCGGCTCTTCTCAAAGTATTGAAGGAAATTCGCCGCCCGGTGAAAGCGGGCGAGTTGCGTTCTCTGTTGCCTGAAATCAAATGGGGCAGTAATCCAGCTGTGAAATTGTCCAACTTAATGATCAAGTCAAACGGTCTCATTCAACGCGTAGGTAAAGGATTCTACCAGTACGCGAATTCCGCAGAATGATGCAATCGATAGTCGAGTTTGCTGAGGACTCGTGACTGGCGGAGGTCAACCTCTCATCCGCCGCCAGTCACCTGGATCAGGGCGGCGCTCCGCCCCTTGTCCGTCAACACCAATTCTGCTCAATCGCCTTGAACGAACTGCTCGCCGCGCGTGATGGAGTCCATCGGATAGATGCGGCGAACGCGCGCGACGATGATGGCTGCGATCACGGCCTTGGCCGCATCCCCTGGGAGATAAGGCCAGAAGCCTGCCGCCAAGGCGGATCCCCACGGACGAACCGCCGCGACGACGTGGCGCAGCCACAGCACCCCCGAAAAGTAGCAGAGAAAGTCGCCGAGAAAAAAGAGAATCAGCAGCAGCCAAATCCACTCGCCTCTTGCTCCGACGCGTACCCGTCGGACAGCAAGTCCTGCGAAGAAGGCGCAGAACGGCCACCCCCAGATATAGCCGGCAGTGGCGCTGACGAGGAAGCTCGGGCCAGCGTGGCCGGCGATGAGCGGAAGGCCGGCGAGATCGAGGCCGATCACGATGAGAAATGTGAGCCCTCCGTACCAAGGTCCGAGCAGGCCCCCGGCGATCATGACGATGAGTGTTTCGAGGGAGATCGGCACAGTGCCGATGGGAATCTCGACCAGACTCAAGACCGCGAACAAAGCCGCGAACAGTGTCGAGAAGATCAGACCTCGATATCGCAATGGTCATTCTCCTTTACTGAATCCATATTGTTAACTTATTATATACGTAAAGTTAACAATCGAAAGAATACCATAGAGACGTAAACGAGGGAATAGGTTTGGGAGAAATCGCGATTGAAGTTCGGGACGCGGTGGTGCGTCGAATCGGTCAGCAAAAATCGACACTCCAACGCGTCAATGTGCGGGTGGACGCGGGTCAGTTCGTGGCGATCTGCGGACACAATGGCGCAGGCAAGACGACGTTCGCGAGGGTGCTGGCTGGGTTGATCCCGCTCGCATCCGGCGACGTGAGCGTATTCGGCGAACCCATCCGGCGGCAGCCGAGCGCTCGCGTCCAGATGGTGTTTCAACCGCCGGCGGCGCAGGTCCTGGGATCGACAGTCTATGAAGAATTGGCGATGACCTTGGCAGCCTCCCCCGCATCCTCGGAGGCACAGGTTCGGCCTGAAGCGGTCCGGAGCATCTGCCGCGACTTCGATCTCGACATTCCGCTCGACACCCCAATCCATCATCTGTCCGGCGGACAGCTCGCCCGCTTGTGCATTGCACAGTGCATCATGTCCGGGGCGGACGTGCTGATCCTCGACGAAGCCCTGCAGGAACTTAATCCCGCCGCGCGCGCCAGGATATCCGTCCTGTTGCGACAACTGACGCAATCGGGCAAGACGATTTTGTCGATCACGCACCACATGGAAGACGTGCTCGCCTGCGACAGAGTGCTGCTGTTCCACGCGGGAACGATGGTCGGCGACTGGACACCCGCGGAGTTTTTCTACGGCGAGTCGCCCTGCGAACAGTGGGGATTCGAGCCGCCATATCTCGTGCGGGTGGCGAAAAGCATCCACCCCGTGTGGGCGCGGCAGGTGTCGCCGTTGTCGGAAGAACAACTGGTGGAGGTACTCGTGCATGGCCATCAAGCTTGAGCAGGTTCGCGTCACAACGAATGGAAAAGTTCGCCTGGACGTACCGGAGCTGAGTGTGGGGCTGGGTGAACTGGTCGTCGTGATTGGCGCGAACGGTGCGGGCAAATCAACCCTGCTCGACGTATTGGCAGGGCTTTCCGCACCCACGGAGGGCTCGATCACGCTTCATCACGGCGACGACACAACTGGTCCCGACGCGTCAACAAGGCCGCCTTCATCGAACACCTCGCTCGCCTATCTCTACCAGACGCCGGAAACGAGCCTGTTCGGAACGAATGCCAGCGAAGAATTCGCGTTCACGCTGCGGAGATCGGTCGACGAGATCGTGCGACAATGGCCAATCGTCCAGGCGAAATCGCTGTCGCCGCTCGGACTGCTGGATGTGTCGCCGACCTCGCTGCCGCCGACGTGGAGTACGGGGACGAAACGAAAATTCGCGTATGCCTTGGCCGAGGCGCAGTCGGCCAAGTATTTGCTCCTCGACGAGCCGACGGCCGGATTGGATGCGAAGGCGAGATCAGCCGTGCTGTGCCAGTTGCAGCGACAGGTGGCGAACGGGCAAACGGCAATTGTCAGCACGCACGATCTCGACGACTTCCTGCCCATGGCAACCCGAGTCTGGCTGCTGGATGGTGGCCGCATCGTGTTCGACGGCCCACCGGAGGCAATCTGCGCGGAGCCGGAACGATTGCTTGAAGCGGGCGTTGGCCTCTCACCTGGCCTGCGACTGCGCGCGATGCTCCGCGAGACCGGACTGCTGCCCGGCGATACAGCGGGAACACTGGACGACGCCGCGCCAGAGCAACTCGGCGCCAAGCTCCGGATTGCCTTGGCGAGCGGAGACTTTCAGGCGCCAAGGTCGAAAGCCGTGCCGCAGCCGCTGGATCGCGGAGAGCGGTGGTCCGATCCCGACGACCGCGAGGGCGGCGAGGGCCGCCGAACACCTGCGGCCGACATCGACATTCGACTGCGCTGGCTCGTTCTGACCGCATTGACCATCGCGATCGCCTGCGCGGGCAAGCCTGCCCCGCTGGCTGTAGCGGTCGCGGCCACCATCGGTATCCTCATCGCCTTGCGAACTCCATTGCGAAGGACCATGCGCTTGACCGCTGGCTGGGCCGTTTTCGCCATACTCACGCTCGCCGTAAGCGCCTTGCAGCTCGGTCCGCCGTTTCATGCGCACCCCGCGTTTCATGCGCAGGCTGCAGTCCAGGATCTGCGCGAAATCGTCCCGTACTGGTGCTATCTGCAATTCAGCCAATTGTACGTGACCGGGTTCACACCACTCGAAGTCGGCGCGCTCTTTGCTCGGACGTTCGGCGCACTGCGTCTGCCACAGCCATGGCAGCGGACGACCGGCGTGATCGCCATGCTGGTGACGCGGTATATATCGGCCATCGACGCGATGTATCGCCAACAGGTTCGCGCCTACGAGGCACGCACGCTGGGCCGCCGTTCGCACGCGCGCGGAACATCACGGGCGTGGGCGTGGCTGCGCATCGTCCATATCTTGACGCCGTTGGTGATTCGCCTCATCCAATTTGGCGAGACGACCGCGGACGCGATGGCGGCCCGCCTGATCTTTATTCGACCGTTCCCAACCAACGCGGCGCCGCGGCGACGGTGGACATGGCGCGATGTTGGGTTCACCGCATTCGGTCTTGTCGCGACGACCGCCGTACTGGTCTTGTCGGTGTGTGAAAAACGCTGAGGGCCGACCGGTCATCGGTCAGCCCTCACTGTCAGGCGTCAGTCGACAGCCAGCACAATCTTGCCGACATTTTTGTTCGACTCCATATATCGGTGCGCTTCCTGCACGTCTTTCCAGTCAAAGACCGAATCAATCACCGGCGCAATCTCCCCACGCGCCAAGGCATCCCCGGCGAATGTCTGAAACGCCGCGGTCAGTTCGATTTTGGTGGCGAGCGATCTGGATCGCAACGCCGTCCCGATGACTTCCAAACGCCGCGACAGGAGCATGCCGAGATTGATGTCTTCGACCTGTGTTCCGCCCATCGTGCCGATGATGATCAGACGGCCGTCGACGGCGAGCGACGCCAGGTTGTCCGCGAAATACGGCGCCCCGATGAAGTCGAAGATCACGTTGACACCTTCACCTGCCGTCTGCTCCTCGACGAAGGATCTGAACGATCCGTCGTGGTAGTTCCAACCGGCCTCAGCACCCAGGGCCAAGCAACGTTCGATCTTCGACTCGGAGCCGGCTGTGACAATCGATCTCGCCCCCGCCAGCCGGATCAACTGAATCGCGGACGTCCCGACGCCGCTTGCACCAGCGTGCACCAACACGGTTTCGCCTGGCGACAGCCGACCGATTGGGAACAAGTTGAGATAAGCCGTCAAAAACGCTTCCGGGATGGCTGCGCCTTGGGCAAAAGTCATGGAATCCGGCAGTTTCATCAGCATGCCGGCCGGCACTGGGACGTACTGGGCGTAACCGCCTCCTGGCAACAGGGCCATGACGCGATCTCCATTGGCCACACCACCAACTCCCTCGCCGACTTCAGCCACTTCCCCCGCCATCTCCAGGCCGAGAATGTCTGTCGCGCCCTTGGGCGGCGGATACAGCCCCCGTCGCTGCAGCAGATCTGCACGGTTCAGCGCGGTCGCACGAACGCGTACCAACACTTCGCCGGGCATGGGCCGAGGTGTCTCCACCTCGGCGATGGTGAGCACCTCCGGAGCGCCGAAAGATGGCGTGGTAATTGCCAGCATATTCGCAACCTCCCATCACGCAGGTCAACACGTTTCCAGATTCCGAATCAGCTTAACATATTTTGGGCGTTTTCGCCTTTCGCCAATTCGGTCAACACCTTGACGTACAATGGTCCTTCTTCGGCGGCCACCCTTGCGCGGATGGTCTCTTCGGTATCGTCCGGGAGAACCGGGACGCGAACTTGGGCTAGAATGCGGCCGTGATCGTACACCTCGTCCACGACGTGAACCGTCGCTCCCGTTTCAGGGACGCCTGCGGCAAGCACGGCGCGATGCACGTTCATGCCATACATGCCTTCGCCGCCAAACGCGGGCAGGAGACTGGGATGAATATTGAAGATCCGATCCGGAAACGCGGCGAGCGTAAGCAGACCGATTCGCTTCATATACCCAGACAGAATCACGTAGTCTGTACGCACCGCTTGAAGGGCGTCGCGGATGGCTCGATCCACCGCTTCCTCACCGCCGCAAACCTTCGCGTTCAGGCAGCGCGTCGGAATGCCTCGATCCTTGGCATAAGCGATGGCCCCGGACGACGCGTTGTTGCTGATGCAGATGGTCGGCTGCGCGTCGATGGCGCCGTCGTCGATGGCTTGCAGGATGGTTCGCATGCTCGATCCGTTGTGCGACGCCAGAAATCCGATTCTCAAAGTCACTCGCTATCGACGCTCCTGTACTTGGATGTAGGCCGTGTCACAAGACGGCCGCTTTGCCGCCGTCGATGTTCACCGCGGTGCCTGACACGTACGACGCGGCGTCGGAAGCAAGAAACGCAATCACGCGCGCCGCTTCCTCCGTATCGCCGATGCGGCCGAGCGGCACCCCATGTTCGGGCAAGCGGGCATACGTTTCCCACGCGAGATCCGGGTACGTCCGCGCCGCCATCTTTTCGATTTGATGGGATCGAACCAAACCGATGCACACCGCGTTCACACGGATGCCATCGGGTCCCAGATCCTTGCTCATCGCCTTCGTCAACGCAAGCCCTGCGGCGCGGCTGACCGACGTCGGCACCGAGCTCGCGGACGGCGCCTTGCCGCCGATGGCCGTCACATTGACAATCGATCCGCCGCCGTTTTGCCTCATCAGGGGCACTGCCGCCTTCGAACAGTGGATAGCCGCGAACACCTTCAAATCGATGTCGTCCCGCCACGTTTCCTCGCCGACCTCGGTAAACGGTCGAGCGTTCGACGTGCCTGCATTGTTGATCAAGATATCCAGGCGGCCATAGTGATGGAAGACCGCCTGCACAACCCGCGCGCAATCGTCCGCCTGGCGCACGTCAGCCGGCACGTAAAACACGTCGCCATGTGCCGCGGATTGAATCTCGGCCGCCGCCCTCTGTAAATCAGCCTCCGTTCGCGCGCAGATGGCAACTCGCGCACCTTCCTTCGCCAATTCCAGCGCGGTCGCGAAACCGATGCCTTTGCTGCCGCCGGTGATGAGAGCGACCTTGCCCTTCACGCCTAGATCCATAGGAATGCCCTCCCTCTGAGAAACAAGTGAATGTGCAGCATCGTGCCTGTGACGGCGATGTCCGGCCGCCTTTGTACCACCATCATAACAAAACGGCTCAATCTTTCCGCGCTCCCGATGTACGCGCGCCGCGAAAAACGACATACTTGAGAAGTATGTAAGTGAGTGACGATGAGAGGAGCATGGCGAGGCCTTTGGCGAGATCGCTGCTGACCACGAAGGGGATGGAGCGGTTCGCCGTGAGGTATTTCGTCGCAACCACGACAATCACGTCATTCAGCGCAATATTGATCAGAGCCTGAGCGAAAAACTTGAACCTTTCCGTGCGACCGCCGCGGGCGATGTCCTTGAAGGCCCAATATCGATTCCAGAAGTAGCTATTCAAGATGGCGCAGATGACGCCAATCGTATTGTACATGGTTAGTAGAAAACTGGATCGCACGGGAATCAAAAACAACAACCCGTTCAGCACGATCAAATCGATACACGCGTTCACCACACCGATGAGAAGAAACTTCGCATAGCGACGGAACACGTACTTCCGCAGCACTCGGACAATCATAGGTTTCCTCCTGAGTTCGACCGCAAGACTACGGCCGAGCTACAGTATACCGCATAGAATTCGAAACGAGCACGAATTCTTCGAAATCGTCGGAATCCGTCTGGAGGTGCCCATATGGCAAAATTGTATGTCGTTCGCCACGCGGCAGTACACGTGGATTACAACGTCCCATCGGCTTCCTGGACGCTTACAGACGAAGGCCCCGCGGCCTCGCCGCACGCCCATTTTTAGAAAACCCGGAACAGATCCAACACAATTCTGTCGGCGTGATCGAATTCGTATATATGGGACACGCAGTCCCAAACTTTTCGATCCCCAAGGAGGTTGGCTCGAACATGACGCGACGCACGATTTTGTTTGGTGACGCTGCCGCACCCAACGGTGGGCAGGGCTATTTCCCCGCCGACATCAAGAAAGCGTACAACATTCCCTCCAATCTGGACGGCAGCGGCCAGACCATCGGCATCCTGGAATTCTCCAACGGCTACAACCTTCGAGACGCTACGCAGTTCTGGCAAAGCCACGGCATCACGCCGCCGAAGGTCTCGTTTGTCTCCGTCGATGGCACTCGCAACGACAACGGGTCCAGTCCGGACGATGAAGAAGCGACGCTCGACCTCCAATGGGCTGGCGCAATCGCGCCGGGCGCGCACATCGTGGTATACGAAGCGAACGGCGGCAGCACGTATGCGGAATTTGCGGCTGCCATCACGCGCACGCTGCAATATATCCTCGACGATACGCAGTACCAACCGAGCGTTCTGTCGATTTCCTACGGCGACGGCGAATCTTCCTTCGAGCAAAGCGATATGGACGCGTGGGCGCGGTTGATTCAGCAACTGGACGCCAAAGGAGTGACCGTCTGCATTTCCTCGGGCGATCAGGGCGCGTACGGCTTGCACGATACGACCGGGCCGAAAACGCGGCATGCGGATGCACCAGCTTCGCTGCCCTTCGCAATCGCGGTCGGCGGCACATCTCTCAACCCGAACGGCACGGAGACCGCATGGACCTACCTCGGTCCGCAAAACGGCGGAGCGACTGGCGGCGGCTTCAGCGCCATTTTCGACAAACCCGCGTATCAAAACGGCATTTCCGGTTCGATGCGAGGCTTGCCTGACATCGCGTGCAACGCCGATCCAGCGACCGGATATCAAATCATCTTCCAAAGGCAGCCTGCTGTCGTCGGCGGCACTTCGGTGTCGTGCCCTGTGTTCGCGGCGGTCATTGCGCTCGCGAATCAACAGCGCGAGCAAAACGGACTGCCACCTTTGTCCGGTGTGGCTTGTGCCCTCTACGCATCGGAAGCGCAGTCGGCGTTCCGCGATATTACGACAGGCAACAACTCGTTCAACGGTGTGCAGGGTTACGACGCTGCGCCCGGATGGGACGCCTGCACCGGGTTCGGCTCGTTCGACGCGACAGCGCTTATCAACTACCTGAGCCAGCCGAACGTTGGACGCACGCCGACCTCGCCTGCCCCAAGCACGTCATCGAATCCGTCCGGAAGCAATCCGGAACCAGCGACTCCCGAACCGGCACCGCTGCGCGGAGACGGCGGCGCGAATCCCACACTGCCTTCGCCGCCGCGAAGCGACAAGGGAGTGCTGGTGCGTGTGGAGGCCGTGATCGACAAGGTGGAAGCGGATGAACACACCAGCGACGGCAGCCACCAACAGCTCCTGGTCCGGGACGTCCAGGTGCTGAAGGTGTGGAATGGCACACAGGAGGATATCGACAGCCAAGCGTACGTCGCCATTCGCTACGGCGACGCCGACGGGCTGCCGAGCCAAGTGCCTGGACTCGCGCCGGGGCAGTCGATCACGCTGCAAGGCCGCTACATTCCCGCAGCCGACGCGTATCCGAGCGCGGCGAATCCTGGATACGCCGTGATCGACGAAACGCACCACCCATTCGGCTTCGTGATCTACAACGGCCAAATGTACCAGTGAGCGTGCGGAATCGGCCGCTGAGGTAAAGACAATCGCTCTGTTTGCGCAAGGACTGTGGCGGCACCGCCCCACAGTCCTTGTCGATCACGAGCCCCGCGTTCGTTCCATCCAACATCCGTACCCTTGCCATACATGGTGGATGATTGGAAAGGGTAGTATACAGGTACCTACACATTGGTATACTGAGGGGTCTAACACATGCAACTCGCATTGAGCGCCCTGTTCGCCTGGCTCGCGATCATTCTCTTTTCCATCGTCCCAAAGAGGTTGTCGATTTTGGACCTCGTATTTTTGTATTGTGTCATTTTCATTTTGACGACCGCATCGTATACCATATTTGATGTGAACCTGCGCGTTGTAACGATCAGCAGAGCCCCTTCCATCTCCTTTGCAACGATTCTAACTCGACTGGTCACCATCCCAGTGCTTATTATGATGGCAGTCGACGCATTACAGCCCTCTGAAGGGAGGCAACCAAATTGGCTCACCGCCATCGCGATATGGCTGGTGCTCACAGTTTTCGATTGGGTGCTCGATCTTCTCAAGATCATCACATATCGCAACTCGTTTGTTTGGCACGCGTTAACCACATCCATCGTTTATCTGGGATTCATTGTCATTTCGTGGGGGTTAACGCGGTGGTACAGAAGCTCTGACAGGAAGAATGTCCAACTATGAACGAGCCCGTGAAAGTGTACGATACTCAATTCAATCAAAACGAATGGACCGTGATGATTGGGCTCTGCGTCGGGCTGGTATTGATCTACCTGCTCCCGCGCCGCTTCTCGCGCAAGCTCTCCATCGTCTTCTTCATGTGCGGCGTGACCTGTGGGTTCCTTTTCGATCACGTCATCAGCGTGATGCCGGTCAGCTTTTACGATGTCAACGACACATCTCAGTTCCAAATCATGGACTTCATTTCGTACTGGATGTACGGGCCCATCAGTTACTTGTTTTTTTATGTCTACGACCGTTTCCATGTAAAGCCCAAGTTCTCTCCCATATACATTCTGTGCTCCGCGCTCATCTCGACATGCTGCGAATGGGCTGCAGTGAAGATCGGCATTTTCCATTATGATCATGGCTATAAACTGCAAGTCTCGTTCGTGATTTATCTTTTGGTTCAATCCACCTGGGTCAGGTTCTTCTATCTCATGAAACGCGCCGACTCAAATGAATCGCTCCATGACGGCGCAGGGAGTTGACCACCGTGCGCCGTTCGAACGATACACTATTGACACGGGTTGTGATCACCTGAATACCCTCGTCTTCCACATGCGTACCTCCCAGTCATCCAATCACGACGCTCCACACATACAACCCAGACAACGTCACGAACAACGTCGGAATCGTCAACACGATCCCAGTTCGAAAATAGCGCCCCCACGAAATCGTGATACCCTTCTTCCCAAGAACGTGCAGCCAAAGCAGTGTTGCCAGCGAACCAATCGGCGTCATTTTCGGTCCCAGATCACAGCCGATCACATTCGCGTAAGCCAAGACATGCTGCGTTGCGGCAGTCTCCGTCGTCGAGTGGATCGCAAGCGCATCGATCATCACCGTCGGCAGGTTGTTCATGACGCTTGAGAGGATCGCCGCAAGGAAGCCCATTGCCATGGTTCCGGCAAACAACCCGTCATGCGCCGCCCCTTCAATCACATGACCGAGAAGCGTCGTTAATCCCGCATTCCGAAGTCCGTAGACCACCACATACATGCCAATCGAGAAGACCACGATTGCCCACGGAGCTTCCTTGATCACGTTCCACGGTCGAATCACCCGCGTCCGGCTGCCGACGATAAGAAACACGATCGCAATGACACCCACCACCGACGACACCGGAATATGCAACAATTCGGTCAATATGTAGCCAACCAGAAGAACCGCAAGGATCGCCCAGGAAGCCCTAAACATGCCGTGATGGACGATGGCTCTCGACGGATCGGACAAATCGTTCGGATTGTATCTCTCCGGAATGTCTCTTCGGAAAAACAGATACAGCATGAGCATACTGGCGCCGAGCGAAAACAGATCAGGCACGACCATATGCGCCAAGTACGTTAGAAAACCGACATGAAAGTAGTCCGCCGACACGATGTTGACCAGATTGCTTACGATCAGCGGCAACGAAGTGGTATCGGCAACGAATCCGGACGCCATGATAAACGGAATCATCTTCTTCATGTCAAACTTCAACAACTTGACCTTCTCCAACACAATCGGTGTCAGAATCAAGGCAGCACCATCATTCGCGAAAAAGGCGGAAACCATCGCCCCTAACAAAATGACAAACAGAAACACCCTGCGCCCGTCTCCATTCGCCGCCCGCGCCATCTTCAACGCAGCCCACTCGAAGAACCCTGTCTTGTCGAGAATGGTCGACGTAATGATGATCCCTACGAATGCGAGCGTCGCATCCCAGACGATCTTCGTGACGGAAATGACATCGTGAAACGACACGACGTGGAAAACCAGAGCCAGAACGGCGCCGCCAATCGCACTCCAGCCAATGGACAAGCCCCTCGGTTGCCAAATGACAAACACCAATGTGACGATGAACAACGTTACAGCCAAGTAAACCATGCTGAGGCTCCTTCAACGGTGGATTATAATCTGAACGTGTTGCAGCCTTGCGGCGAAGGTGCGGGCGGGCACGCAAGGGCACGAAGGGCACGCAAGGGCGCGAAGGGCGGCGAGGCGACTTCCGCGACATAACGGACAAATCTTCCCTTACGTCGGCGTGATCGCGCGGGCGGGCACGCGACTCCCGAGACATAGCGGACAAATCTTCCCTTACGGTAGCGTGATCGCGCGGGTGACGCCCCGCTGTCGATGGCTGTCGAAGGTGACAGGCAAATAAGCGGCTCTCAGACGCCAATTTCGGCAAAATGGCCGGACCAAAAGCAAATAGGCGGCCCAAAGACGCTTATTTGCCTCCGTTACGCTTAGAATGGCGCGGCGTCAGTCACTTAAGCGGCTGCGCGCCGCTTATTCGTCGCAACTTAGACGATTCGACACACTTAAGCGGCCTAGCGCCGCTTATTCGCGTCGGTCGCCCCATCGCCCGGCCGGCAGCGCGATCGCGCAGGCGACCCTCCGCTTCCTCCGCTTCCTCCGCTTCCTCCGCTTCCTCCGCTTCCTCCGCTTCCTCCGCTTCCTTCTCCGTCCCATTGGAACGTCTTATCTCCAGTAAGGCCAAACTTGCAGCCCGTCGCTGTAACAGGGATATTTGCCAGCTGCGTGCTTGTTTCCAATCATCGGATCTTCGATTCCTGGATTGGGCATGAGAACGTTTGCCTCCAGCGAACACCTCAGTCACTTCGCACCCGTTGCGTCACACATGGAAGCTCTCTGCACATGCGATTCTCATAGAGACTATGTTACGGCATCCTCCGACACTTTGTCGTCCGGCAATGGGCGGACAGCGGTGAAAGTTCGATGTTACAGCGTCATGCGGCGGGGACGACGATACACGGGTCTTGCGCTGCCGAGACTGAGCGCATACAATGGGGACAATTGAACTTGTGGAGGAGGTGAAGGAATGCTTACGAGCGCAAGGTTGTTTGATGCGTGGTGCATGTGTGAACGCCACGTGAAATTGGGCACGGTCAGCTTGAACGGGATAGCTTTGTCCAATTTTCATCATACAATCGGCGTCTCGGCATAAGCAGGCCTTCCTTCGTCCAAGCGGATATCGGACTTGAATGGACTGTGGGAGCTTACGCCCACAGTCTTTTTGTTTATGCGGGCGCTCAAGGAGCGCGTGAACATGATCTACTGTTCGGCACAACATGTACGGGTGGCTTTTTACAAAGAGCCGCTGTTTGAGGACGTTTCGTTGGAGATTCACCATCGCGATCGCGTCGCACTCATCGGCCCGAACGGCTGCGGCAAATCGACCCTATTGCGGGTGTTGACCGGAGAGCGCAAGCCGGACGGCGGAACGGTCGCTGTGAAACGCGGCATCGAAATCGGTTATCTGCAGCAACTGCCAGCGTATGACGCGGATTTGACGGTGTGGCAGCGATTGAAGAGGGCGTTTGCGGACATCGGCGAGATCGAGCGGCAGATGGAGCGCGTTGAAGCGCAGATGGCCGATCCAGCGGCGGAATCGGGGGAACTCGACCGACTGTTGGCCAAGTACGCGACGCTGCAGCAACGCTATGAGGAAGCCGGCGGCTATCAGGTGGACGCGAAAATTCGGTCCACGGCTGGCGGCCTGGGCATTGCCGAGGCGATGCTGGACACCGCGTGCGTGTCGCTGAGCGGTGGTGAGCGATCCAAAGTCGAGCTGGCGGCACTGTTGATGCGCGAACCGGATCTGTTGCTGCTGGACGAACCGACGAACCATCTCGATCTCGACGCCATTGAGTGGCTCGAGACGTTTCTGGCCAATTATCGTGGGGCGCTGCTGGTGGTTTCGCATGATCGGCAATTTTTGAATCGGGTCGCAACAAAAGTGTTCGATCTCGATGCTGGCAAGCTGGAAGTGTACCACGGCAACTACACGAGTGCGATGCGGCAACGCGAAGCGCGACTGCTCGCCGAATTTCACGCGTATCAGGAGCAGCAGAAAAAGCTGGAACAGATGCGCAAAGCCATCAAACGGCTGCGTGAATGGGCGAACCGTGCCCATCCGCCAAACGCTGGACTGCATCGGAGGGCTACCAATATGCAGCGGGCGATGGATCGGATCGCGAAACTCGACAGACCCGTGTTGGAGCGTGCGCGTATGGCTGCGCGGTTTGAGGTAGGAGAGCGCAGCGGGCAGGACGTGGTGACGATGCATGGTGTCGGCAAACGGTTCGGGGAGCGGATCGTGCTCATGGATGTCCATTTGCGAGTGCGCTGGGGCAATCGCGTGGGTATCGTCGGCCACAACGGCGCTGGCAAATCGACGGTGTTGAAGCTGATGATCGGAGAACTGCAGCCGGACGAAGGCGAGGTGCGATTGGGTTCGTCCGTTCGCGCCGGCTACTTGTCCCAGCAGGCGCTGGATGAGCCCCTGCGAACCAGCGTGATCGGCATGTTTCGAAGCGAAGTCGCGGTCAGCGAAGAACAGGCGCGCAACATTCTGGCGAAGTTTCTGTTCTACGGTGAGGACGTGTTCAAATCGTATGCGTCTCTCAGCGGCGGCGAACGGATGCGGTTGCGCATGGCACAACTGATGCAGCAGGACGTCAACCTGCTCTTGCTCGACGAACCGACGAACCACCTGGATATCGACTCGCGTGAAGCCTTGGAGGACGCCCTGGACGACTATGACGGCACCTTGGTGGTCGTCTCGCATGATCGGCACTTTCTCAACCGCGTCTGCAACGTCACGGTTTGGCTGGAAGACGGCCTTGCGACAACGTATCTCGGCGGGTATGACGAAGCGCGAAGCAAGCGAATCGCCCCCGGTCATTGAGCGAATGACGCGCAGCCCCCCGCAAGACACTTCGATCGCCTTGGCTGCTCACGCCAAGGCGATTTCGCGTCAACGGTCAATTCCGACAATTCCGGTATTATTAAACTTGATTAGATTGCTTACTTATTGTAAGATGACGTTCGTTAGGGGAGGTGAACGTTTTGGCAGTATCCAATCACGTGGTCAACCTTGACGGACCGACAACGGCGAAATCCGTGAACGAACGCCGCGGTTCCAACAAGGGGCTTCTCGTATTCGCAATCATCCTGTTTCTCGTCGGTACTTTGTATATTGGCTTTTCCATCTCTTGGCTCCAAGCCTTGCTCTTTTTGGTTGGCGGCATTCTTGGCATCACGCTGTACCAAGCTCGCTACGGATTCACCAGCGCTTGGCGGAATTTCATTGTTGCGCGGCGCGGCGCAGGACTGCGATCGCATATGGTGATGTTTTTCATTGCCAACATTCTGTTTCTTCCACTCCTGTTGCGTGGACATATTTTCGGGCACCCCGTGACGGGATCCGTCGATCCAGTCGGTTTGTCCGTCTTCGCTGGCTCGTTCTTGTTTGGCTTAGGTATGCAAGTCGCCGACGGCTGCGCGTCAGGCACCTTGTTTCACTCCGGCGGTGGAGATGTTCGCGGCGCACTCACCATCCTTGGTTTTATCGTCGGATCGGTGCTAGGCAGTTGGAACTTTGGCTGGTGGCAGTCCACTTGGCAGTTGCAGCCTATCTCCTTCATCCAAACGTTTGGCGCGGCCGGCGGCTTTCTGTTCAACCTGCTGCTCCTAGCGATTGTGTTCTTTGGCACATTGCTGTGGGAACGCCGCAGAAACGGCAATGTAAAGTCGATTCTCGCGAGCGGCGATGGACTCGGCTGGCGGAGAGTGTTCAAAGGCCCTTGGTCACTGCTGGCCGGAAGCGTCATCCTGGCCATCGGCAACGCAGTGGTTTTGATGATCACCGGCAACGCGTGGGGCGTAACCTTTGCCTTTGCGCTCGTGGGCGCAAAAATCGCACAGGCTGTCGGCATTCCCGTGACTCATTGGGGATATTGGCAGACGCCTACAAACGCCCACGCGCTTCACGCCAATGTCTTCGCCAATTCGACGATGGCATTGGATGTCAGCATTATCTTGGGCGCGCTGTTGGCCGCATCGATGTCTGGTCGTTTTCCAAAACCGTATTTTCGGCGTATTCCCACTCGGATGACGATCGCCGTCATCATCGGCGGCATCATGATGGGTTACGGGGCACGCATCGCCTTTGGCTGCAACATCGGGGCATATTTTGACGGAATTGCGTCATTCAGCCTGCATGGATGGGCTTGGGCAGTTTTTGGATTCATCGGCAGCTTAGTCGGCGTTCGACTGCGTCCGATTTTCACCCTGTCGAACAAAGTGGACTGACCCGTTCCTGTTCGCACAGAACTGTTCTCATCGAGTAGGAGGGGCGTCCAGCCCCTGCCTCTCACCACCAAACAAGCGAAGTTCCATGGCGGTGTTCGGCATCCTGTCCATTTCGTGGTCCACGCCTGTTTTTGAGCCTCGATCTAATCATTGAGTCCCTTTCCATCAAGAATTTGCTTTACGTATTTTTCAACCCTCGACACTCGAGTCTTGGGCTGTTTCGGTTGCGAAAAGTAAAGAATGTAGGCTCGCTGCCGTCCCGGCGTCAAGGCTTCAAAGGCAGTCTTCAAGCCGGGGATTTCATCGAATTTGTGGTGCAACTCTTCTGGAATAGCGTAGTCTGTGTTCTTTTTGTACTGGATTTCCAAACCGGATCTTTCAACTTCAATCGCTTCCTCAATGTAGACTTTCAACATGGGTTCCATATCGATAATTTCTTGCACATGCGTGAAACGAATCTGACGCGCCGCCTGCACATTTTCCGTCTGTTGAATGAGGATTCCATAGGGATCTTTCAACAAAGCGCCCTTGTGAAACAAAAGCGCGCAATATTCTTTAAAACCATGTATCAAAACGATGTTCTTGTTCTCGAATGTATAACATGGATGCATCCACTTGTATTCTTCCGTCAACCCACAATCCAGAACAATCTGCCGCAGCTTCTCATATTCTTCTTTCCACTTTTTAGACTTTCTTAAAAAATCATCAACCTTCGGATTCAGTCTGCGATCCGTCTCCACGGAAAACCCCTCTTCCACTGTTCATCAGCCGTCCACACGGGATCGAATAAAAAACTACTCTTCCTCTTGCAGCAGTTGGTTTAACCGCGCCATTTTGCAATTCCAAAACTTGCTGTAGAAAGCCACCCAATCTTGAATTTCTCGGAGCGGCTCAGCATTGAGCTTGTACCTTGTTTCCCTGCCAACCTTCCGATCCAGCACTAGTCCAGCCTCTTTCAACACGGCCAAGTGCTTCGAAACCGCTGTTCGCCCCATTTGAAAGTGAACTGTTAAATCGTGAAGAGGCGATTCATCCACATCCGCCAAGAGTCGGAGCAATTCCCGTCGCGTCGGGTCGGCAATCGCCTCATACACATCCCTCGCGGGTTTTGTATGACTCAAAATCACGCCCCCTTTACTGCCACGGTTTGAACAATGCCCATTGACGTATGATTTATCATAGGACACTGATCAGTGTCGTGTCCAGCGCCGCGGGGGTGTAGGGTGGGATTGTAAGAGCATCTTCTTTTTCGATTCATAAGGGAGTACAGAGATAGGCTGTATTCTTCTATGCAAGCGCTATGCAGAGTCATCGTTTGGTAGAAATGAAAGAGGAACAGTTCTCAGTGGACACGAATCGGAGCAGCGGTGATGGTAGTGATGGTAGTGGTGACGGTAGCGGTAGCGGAAAATAAGCCTCCCCTGGCCGCTTAAGTGTGTCGAATCATCTCATTTGCACGGAATAAGCGGTCGAGGACCGCTTAAATGGCTGCACCCCCTCCATTTCGAGGGCGGCGGAGGCAAATAGGCGTCTGGGAGCCGCCTATTTTCCCTCGATCCGGCCATTTCACCGAAATAAGCGTCTCTGGGCCGCCTATTTGCTCCTGCACCTCC